>JAPPBN010000015.1:0-36302 GCA_026705025.1 Chloroflexota bacterium
CTACGACCTGCCCTGGAATCCCAACCGGATCGAGCAGCGCTTCGGCCGCATCCACCGAATCAAGCAGACCGAGATCTGCTACCTCTTCAACCTCGTCGCCAACGAGACACGCGAGGGCGATGTCTACCGGACCCTGCTGGAGAAAATCGAGCAGGCGCGAACGGCGTTGGGCGGGCAGGTCTTCGACGTGCTAGGCAAGCTTGACTTCGAGGGCCGACCGCTGCGCGACCTGCTGATCGAGGCGATCCGTCATGGGGAGCAGCCTGAGGTTCGCGCCCGGCTCAACACGGTCATCGAGAACGCAATCGATCGGCCGCACCTCGAACAGCGCATGGAGGACAAGGCGCTGGCGCCGGAGATCATGGACGCCGGCCGCGTCGCCAGCGTGCGCGAAGACATGGAGCGAGCTGAGGCACGGCGGCTGCAGCCGCACTACATCGAGGAGTTCTTCCGCGAGGCCTTCCGCCGGCTGGGCGGCAAGATGAGCGAGCGCGAGTCGCGGCGCTACCAGATCACTAATGTGCCCGCGCCGATTCGCGACCGCGACCGGATCATCGGACTGGGCGAGCCGGTCCTGCGGCGCTACGAGCGGGTGGTCTTCGAGAAGGACCTGATCTCGCCTCAAGGCAAGCCGCTGGCGGCGTTCATCTGTCCCGGACATCCGCTGCTGGATGCGACGCTGGACCTCACGCTCGAACGACACCGCGACCTGCTGCGGCGGGGCGCGATCCTCGTTGACGACCGCGATCCCGGTACCGAGCCGCGGATGCTTTTCTATGCCGAGCACGCGATCCAGGATTCAAGCGTGCTGGCCTCCGGCGACCGGCGGACGATCTCCAAGCGGATGCTCTACGTCGAACTCGATGCCGAGGACAACGCGCGTCACATCAACTACGCGCCTTACCTGGACCTTCGCCCGCTGCGCGAGGACGAACCGGACGTGGAAGCGTTCCTTGAACGGGAGGAGTGCGGCTGGACTACGCGGGAGCTCGAACAGCGGGCGATGCAGCACCTGATCTCGGAGGTTGCGCCGGAACACCTGGCCGAAGTGCGCGGGCGGCGCGTGCGCTGGATCGACAAGACTCGCGACGCGGTCAAGGACCGCTTGGTCAAGGAGATCAACCACTGGGACTACCGCGCGGCCCAGCTTGCGGATCAGGAAGCGGCGGGCAAGCCCAACGCGCGGCTCAACGCGGGCGAGGCGCGGCGTCGGGCCGACGACCTGCAGGGTCGGCTGCGCAAGCGGCTGGATGAACTAGAGCGGGAGTCGGCGATCAGCGCGTCGCCGCCGGTCGTGATCGGCGGGCTGATGGTCGTGCCGGCTGGCTTGATTGCTGAGATGACCGGGGAGGCGACTCCGGCACCGATCGTCGATACACAGGCAGTGGCCTCAGAGGCGCGCAAGATCGTGATGGAAGTCGAGCGCGGACTTGGCTTTGAGCCGCAGGACCGGGAGTTCGAGCATCTCGGCTACGACATCGAGAGCCGAGATCCATCAGGCGGACAGGGATTGCGCTTCATCGAGGTCAAGGGACGCCGCGCCGACGCTGACACGGTGACCGTGACCAAGAACGAGGTCCTCTACTCGCTCAACCAGCCGGACAACTTCATCCTCGCGTTGGTGTCCTTCGATGGGAAAGGAGGCCACGAGGTGCGCTACCTCCGCCAGCCTTTCCATCGCAAGCCGGACTTCGGGGTGACCAGCGTCAACTACGATTTCGCCGAGCTTTTCGTCCGCGGGAACCAACCCTCGTAGAGTTCTACTCGCAGACAGATTCAAAGCCAAGCGTGGGACTACATCAAGGGGCTTCCCTCGCCTTCCCCGCACGAAAGTGGGCGTTCAATGGAGTACTTCAGCGAACGAGAGGGAGAGAATGTTCCTCGAACAGACACAGTGATCAGCAGACGGGCCCGGCGAGGGATCTGCGCCCTCATCAGAGCGCGAGTTGAAGACGGATCGTTTGGCGAGAGCTTCCGGTGGAATTGCGACGACGGACCCATGGCGATTGGAACCGATGAGGACGGATTCTGGTATGCGCTTTCCGCCAATGTCCCTCGTACATCCTCCTGGCCCCGCTCCTGCGAGTACGGCGGACCTGGCCACGAAAACGGCCCAACTACGAATCAGATTCTGGACATTATCGAGTTCTGCTGGAGACACGTTGCTGAGCCGATCGAGGGTCGCGACCATCCGTACTTCGGTCACGTTCACCTGTCCTTCGACCGAGACTCAGGGCGGCGGGACTTCAGGGAGGCTGTCGAGGATGTCTTCCGACGCAATGGCATCGCCTACAGATTGACCGACTCAGGACGCATTGAACGCACATTGCCTCCTGAGTTTGATACCGCAATGTCACATTCCGAGTTTCACACCACAGATGACGAGCTAGACCGTCTTCTCGATACCGCGCGAGCCAAGTTCCTCGATCCAAGACCAGAGGTTCGCCGCGAGGCATTGGAGGCACTCTGGGATGCATGGGAGCGACTAAAGACCATGTGGCCTGGTTCCCACAAGGGTGTCCAGGCTGAAGCAATGCTCGACAAGGTTGCCGGAACAAACTCCCCCCGGTTCCGAGAGGCACTGGAGAACGAGGCCATGGAACTTACTTCGATTGGCAACAAACTCCGCATCCGCCACTCCGAGACGACTCAAGAGATCCTCGCAACCAATGAGCACGTCGACTACCTCTTCCAGCGCCTGTTTAGCCTGATCTGGATGATTCTGCGGACGCAGAAGATGGTTGGAGCCGAGACATGAAAGTCCGTCGCAAGCTGATCGAGGTTGCTCTACCGCTAGACGCCATCAACAAGGCGTCGGCTCGGGAGAAGTCGATTCGGCATGGGCATCCTTCGACGCTCCACCTGTGGTGGGCTCGGCGACCGCTGGCGGCGGCTCGGGCGGTGATCTTTGCTCAGATGGTGGACGACCCCTCGGCGAATCCCGACCTGTTCCCAACCGAGGCGGCTCAGGAGAAAGAGCGGCAACGGCTGTTCAAGATCATCGAGGACTTGGTCCTGTGGGAGAACACGACCAACGAGGTGGTGCTGGAGCAGGCGCGCCAGGAGATCTGGCAGTCGTGGCGGCGGACCTGCGCCGAGAACGCCGACCATCCCCGCGCCGACGAGTTGTTCAACCGGGACAAGCTGCCCGCCTTCCACGACCCCTTCGCCGGCGGCGGTTCGCTTCCTCTGGAGGCGCAGCGGCTGGGGCTGGAGGCGCACGCTTCCGACCTCAACCCGGTTGCCGTGCTGATCAACAAGGCGATGATCGAGATTCCCCCCAAGTTCGCAGGCAAGCCGCCGGTCAACCCTGATTCGCGCGGCGAAGCGCGGCTGACCGACGAGATCTGGCGTGGGGCCGAAGGACTGGCCGAGGATGTGCGCTACTACGGACAGTGGATGCGCGACGAGGCCGAGCGGCGCATCGGCCACCTCTACCCCAAGGTGCTGGTGACCAAGGAGATTGCCGCCGACCGCCCCGACCTCGAACCCTACGTCGGACGCGAGCTGACGGTCATTGCCTGGCTCTGGGCGCGGACCGTTAAGAGCCCCAACCCCGCTTTCGCCGACGTCGATGTGCCACTCGCCTCAACCTTCATCCTCTCCAAGAAGAAGGGCAAGGAGGCTTGGGTCGAGCCGGTGATCGAGGGGCAAGACTATCGGTTTGAGGTACGGTCGGGAGTCCCGCCCGAGTCAGCGACACGAGGCACCAAGGTCAATAGGGCGAATTTCAGGTGCCTGCTCTCGGCTGCGCCTATTGCCGGCGACTACATCAAGCAGCAAGGACAATCTGCAAGCATCGGCTCACGTCTCATGGCGATCGTCGCTGAAGGAGATCGGAGGCGTCTCTATCTGAGTCCCTCACAGGTTCACGAAGATTCTGCAAGAAGCGCGAAGCCGGCCTGGGAGCCTCAAGTTGAAATCTCTGGCAGCACGCAGTACCTGGGGGTCAAACCCTATGGAATGAAAACCTTTGCTGAGCTGTTCACTGCCCGCCAACTGACAGCTCTGACTACGCTCTCAGACTTGGTGTTGGCAGCGAAGGATAGAGTTCATCGTGATGCGTTGACGGCAGGGATGGTCGATGAACCAGAGCCGCTGCGTGGTGGAGGCGTCGGAGCAGGCGCCTACGCAGAAGCTGTCGCGGTCTACTTGGCGTTTGCGTTGGATAAGGGAGCCAACTATTGGTCAGCTGTTTGCGCTTGGCACAATGGCGCCGAGAAACTGGTCTCCACTTTTGGTCGTCAAGCGATTCCAATCGTTTGGGATTTCACCGAAGCTAACCCCTTCAGCAACTCGTCCGGGAACCTGCTTCTTGGAGTCAGCCAGGCTGCGGAATTGCTCGATGCGGTTGGACTAGGAAGGTCAGGCAGTACTCAGCAGTCCGATGCGGCTGTGCAGACCATCAGTCAGGGCAAAGTTGTCGCCACAGATCCGCCCTACTACGACAACGTGCCCTACGCAGATCTGTCTGACTTCTTCTATGTTTGGCTACGTCGAGCACTTGACGCTTCGTATCCTGAGCTCTTTTCGACGGTAGCGACACCGAAGGCCTCTGAGTTGGTGGCGTTTGCTCACCGTCACAGCAATGACAAGAAGGAGGCCCGTTCGTTCTTCCTCAAGGGAATGGGTAAAGCCCTGAGCGCGATTCGAGAGAATCAGCACCCGAGCGTTCCGGTGTCTATCTTCTACGCGTTCAGACAGTCGGAAGAGAAGACGAACGAAGGCGTCGCCAGTACCGGATGGGAGACTTTCTTGGCAGCGGTGATCGCCACCGGGTTTGCGATCCAAGGCACTTGGCCGGTGCGCACCGAGTACACAGGAAACCTCAAGGTAAACAGGAGCGCTCTGGCTTCAAGCATCGTGCTTGTATGCCGACCTCGGGACTCAGGCGCCTCGACTGCTACGCGCAGGGAGTTTCAAGATCGACTCCGGAGTGAGTTTCCCCTCGCGCTTGTTCACCTTCAACATTCCAACATCGCCCCAGTCGACCTCGCCCAGGCCTCCATCGGTCCAGGGATGCGCATCTTCACCGGGTACCGAGAGGTGTTGAACGCCGACGGCTCGCAGATGACCGTCCGTGAGGCGCTGGCGTTGATCAATGCCACGCTCGACGAGGTGCTGGCAGAGCAGGAGGGCGACTTCGATGCCGACTCGCGCTGGGCGCTGACCTGGTTCGAACAGCACGGCTTCGACGAGGGCGAGTTTGGCGACGCCGAGCAGCTCTCAAAGGCCAAGAACACCAGCCCCGACGGCCTCGTTCAGGCCGGCGTGATCGAGTCGCGCCGCCGCAAGGTCCGACTCTACCGACCGTCTGAACTCGCCGAGGATTGGGACGCCGCCAGCGACTCGCGCCTCACCGTCTGGGAGATGACACATCACCTGATCCGCCTATTGGAGTCAGGAGGCGAGGAAGATGCGGCGGAGCTGGCTGCCTCGCTCGGCGCCCAGGCCGAGACCGCCCGAGACCTCGCCTATCGCCTCTACGTCGTCAGCGACCGCAAAAGGCGAGCCGAAGACGCCCGCCAGTACAACGCCCTGGTCCAGTCCTGGTCGGAGATCATGCGCCTCGCCCAACTCCCCTCAACCACCGCCCGCCAAGCCGGCCTGGAGTTCGCGGAGGAGTAGGATTGGGCTAGCCGAGACGGAGAGCCGCGCCATGGTCACCACGTCATCACCGGAAGTCGCCATGCAGCAGATGGTGGATGAACTCGTCGAGCAGTTCGATCCTGAGAAGGTCTACCTGCTTGATGTCTTGATGTCCGGCGACCAGCGGGTCTGGCACCAGGCCAACTTCCTCGTTGTCCTTGAGGGCGAGTGGGACTACCGGGACAAGGTCACCGAAATCATGGGCGCTATGCCCAGGACTGGATTCGACCAGTACTTCCGTGTGATCACGCCGGAGCGGTTCGAGCGGTATCGGGGAAATGGGTACGTGCCGCCACATTTCGATCTCAACGAGAGTCGCAAGCTCTATGAACGGAAGTGAGACTGAACCGGAGGACCCCGACAGCTGGCTCAGCTACGCGGAGGAAGACTTGCGCGCGGCGAGGATGTTCCAAGAACGCGCAGACTTCAGTCCGCGTCATGCCTGCTGGTACGCCCAACAGTCAGCAGAGAAGGCGCTCAAGGCGCTCATACTCGAGGGGCAGCCGCTGGCTTCGAAAACGCACAATATGGCACGATTGTGGCCGGCGCCGGCTGTCTCTTCCGTCTCCAGAGATGATCTCGACTATCTCACTACCTTGGTCGAGACTGCGAGATACCCCGACGCACTGCCGGTTCCCACGGACGCAGACGCCCGTCGAGCGGTCGGACTGGCTGGAACCATCTACGATCTCGTCGCCGCAGAGTTTGCGCGCCGCGGCGCAATCAACTAGAGCAGCAACATGGCCATCACAAATCGAGACCGTGTCGGCAAGGCACTTGACTTGCTCAAGGAAGGCCTCGGGCCATTCGTCGAGCGGGAGTTTGTCCGCGTGCACCGCAAGCGGGCCGATGAGCAGGCGCGTAGCTACTTCAACGACCGGCAACTGCGCACGGATCGGCCGATTCGCGAGTGGGATGCCGCCTCGCTACTCGGTCTGATGTCGACCCGAGCCTGGGGCGATGTGTTCGCACAGGTGTTGGGCTACGTCGAGCGGTCGCATGTTAGCGAGCTACGCGACGCCAGGAACAAGTGGGCGCATCAGGAGCGATTCTCCAGCGATGATGCGGAGCGTACGCTCGACACGGCCGCTCGTCTGTTGACCGCCATTTCGGCAGAGCAGGCCGACGAAGTCGAGAAGATGCGGCAAGAGCTGCGCCGACTCGTCATCGATGAGCAGACTCGCAATGCGACGCGCCGGGCCGGCGGCTCGTTGATTCAACCGGCCGCAGCAGAGTCGCTGAAGCCGTGGCGAGAAGTCGTCACCCCGCACGAGGATGTCCGCAGCGGCAGCTTCCAGCAGGCTGAGTTTGCGGCGGACCTCTGGCAGGTTCATCTCGGCGAGGGCAGCGATGAGTATCGCGATCCGGTCGAGTTCTTCCGCCGCACGTACCTCACCGAGAGCCTGACCAAGCTGCTCGTCGGCGGCATCGAGCGACTCTCGGGACGCGGCGGCGACCCGGTCGTGCAACTCCAGACCAACTTCGGCGGCGGCAAGACGCACTCGATGCTGGCGCTCTATCACCTCTTCTCCGGCGTCCGACCGGCGTCGCTGCCGGGAGTCGAGTCCCTGCTCACGGACTCCGGCGCGACGGAGTTGCCTTCGGTGCGGCGTGTCGTGCTAGTGGGCAACAAGATCTCGCCTGGCCGTCCGGACAGCAAGGATGACGGCACGGAGGTACGGACCATCTGGGGTGAGATCGCCTGGCAGCTCGGGGGCGCTGACGCCTACGCTCGCATCGCCGAAGACGACGAACGGGCGACCAATCCCGGCGACAGGCTACGCGAGCTGTTCAACGACTACGGTCCTTGCCTGATCCTGATTGATGAATGGGTCGCCTACGCCCGTCAGTTGCACGATGACGCCGATCTCCCAGGCGGAGACTTCGAGACTCACTTCACCTTTGCCCAGGCGCTGACGGAAGCGGCGCGTTCGTCGGACAACTGCCTGTTGTTGATTTCCCTGCCGGCCTCCGATGGGGCGAGCTCGCCCCAATCGCAGGCCGACGATGTCGAGGTAGGCGGCATCCGCGGTCGCGACGCGTTGGAGCGGCTGCGTAATGTGATTGGACGTGTGGAGTCGTCCTGGCGGCCTGCGACGGCCGAAGAAGGATTTGAGATTGTGCGTCGCCGGCTGTTCGAGCCAATCGCCGGCCCCGACGAGCACACGGCACGCAATGTTACGGCGCGAGCATTCTCGGAGCTGTACAACTCGGACCGGGACGAGTTCCCGCTGGAGTGCCGCCAGGCCGAATACGAGCGCCGAATCCAGACCGCGTTCCCGATTCACCCGGAGATTTTCGATCGGCTGTATGAGGACTGGTCGACGCTGGTCAACTTCCAGCGGACGCGAGGCGTCCTCCGACTGATGGCCGCCGTGATCCATAGCTTGTGGGAGGTTGGCGACCGCAGCCCACTGATTCTGCCCTCGACGATCCCGATCGACGATGCGCGTGTGCAGTCGGAACTTACCAGGTACCTCTCGGACAACTGGACGCCGATCATCGCCGGTGACGTCGATGGCCCGAACTCGCTGCCAATGCGAATCGACAACGAGGTGTCGAATCTCGGCAAGCTCAGCGCGACACGACGGGTTGCGCGCACGATTTATCTCGGCTCGGCGCCGATGTCCGATGTGAGCCAGCGTGGTGTCGAGGATCGGCGGGTCAAGCTCGGTTGCGTCATGCCAGGGGAGTCGCCGCAGGTGTTCGGAGACGCCGTGCGTCGCCTCGCGGCCGGGGCAACCTATCTCTACCAGGACGGTCCCCGCTACTGGTACGCGACCCAGCCGACTGTCGCCAAGCTCGCGGACGACCGCGCCCAGCTGCTTGAACGCGACCCCGACGCTGTCCATGCCGAGCTGGAGAGAAGGCTGGCGAGTGACCTCGGTCTCAAACCCCGTGACGAACAGCGGCGCGGAGACTTCTTCGCCGTCCATCTGATGCCTCAGAGTGGTGGCGACGTGCCCGATCAACTGGAAACGCGTCTTGTCGTGCTCGACCCGGAACGTGCCTATGCCCGAGGCGACGGGAACCAAGCAGAAGCCGCTGCTCAGACGATCCTGGAATCACGGGGGTCCGGCCCGCGTCTCTACCGCAACACGCTCGCGTTCCTCGCTGCCGACAAGGTCCGTCGGCAGGACCTTCACGAGGCAATCCGTCGCTACTTGGCGTGGCTGTCAATACTCAGCGAGCGAGTGGAGTTGAATCTCGACCCGCACCAGGTGCGCCAAGCGGAGAATCAAAGGGACGCTGCGAACAGCTCCGTCGAGGCGCGGCTCCCGGAGACCTATTGCTGGGTTGTAGTTCCAACCCAAGCGAATCCCAGCGCCGAGGTCCGGTGGCAAGCCTCGCGCCTCACCGGAAGCGACCATCTCGCTGTCCGGGCCAGCCGGAAGCTCAGCCGCGATGAGCAACTCGTCGGCAAGCTGGGCGCGACCATTGTGCGTAAGGCGCTCGATGACATCCCGCTGTGGCGCGGCAAAGACCACGTGGCGATCAGAACTCTCGTAGACGATTACGCGCAGCAGCTCTATCTGCCGCGCTTGGCGGGTCCTGGCGTCCTAATCGAGGCGCTGCGCACTGGCGTGGCGACGTTGACTTGGGACCCCGATACATTCGCCTACGCCGACTCACTCGATGAACAAGATGGACGCTATCGCGGACTGTTGGCACGGTCCCAAGTTGCTCTGTCGATGGACGATCCCGGCATGATCGTCACACCGGCAGCGGCCCAGAATCAGCTCAAGCAAGAAGTCGAGGACGATGAACCGGCAGCGTCCGAGGAAGGTCCTGAAAGATCGAGCGACGAATCCACCGAGGAGTCGACTGCGCAGCTCCATCGTCGGTACCACGGCACTGTTCGCCTCGATCCGACAAGGGTCGGCCGCGATGCGGGTCAGATCGCACAGGAGGTTGTCGCGCACCTAGTCGGCTTGGCCGGCGCGGATGTGACGGTGATAATCGAGATTGAGGCGACTCTGCCCGATGGTGCCTCGGAGCATGTGGTTCGGACCGTCACGGAGAATGGTCGGACTCTGAAGTTCGAGCCTGGCTCGGGCTTCCACCGCGATTGATCAGACACGCGCTGCGCAGCACCGCCACGCTAAAGGTCATTACCGACTTGACGCGGGAGTTCGCAGCCGTAGGGCACGATGTGGCGCTGAGCAGGCGAAAGGGCGATGACCTGCGGAATGCAATCGTTGGCGACCACCGCGTGAAGCTTGGTCATCAGGCCGCAGCGCGATCGCCGGATTGCTTGACGCCCTATCTTCGCCCTTGTCCGAACCATGCATGTGCAGTTGGCTGATCGTGCTGTCCTGCGAAAACGTGTCCGCATTCACCTCGACGATCACGTCATGTCACAAGGCCCCCGACACGCGCTTCTGTACCCCGGTCTTCGCCCAGCGGTTGAGGCGTACGGAGATCGCACGCCAGTTGCTGAACCGACGATCCGGCTCGCGCCGGGTACGGGCCCGTTGGCAGACGTACATCCAAGAGTCGAGTAGCCGAAAGAAGTCGTGCTCCTGACATTGACGGATCGTGAAGCGATCGCCGGGGACCGCCGCGGTAGTCCTTTGGTGCGCGTACTGCGCCTCCCTCGGCGTCGTCAAACGCGCTATCTAGTCGCCCACGCCGCACGCCGTCGCATCCTCTCTCTGTCCCGTCCACGCGACGCAGTGAACAGGCCACGTTGCCCTTACACTGGACAATATCGTCGCCATCGCAACTCCAAAACAGACTCACTTTTGTCCGGTGACTAGATACTCGTCTCTCATCGTACTCTTGAATCCGTTGATGCCGAAAGGGTATCGTCTTCTTGTACTCTTTATCTCTCGCCGCTGCGATGTTACACCTTTCATACCGCTCGCGGAGAACAACTCGGATACGATACCAGATACGGGAAACACCTTGCCCTGAAGTACGTTGTCAGCAACTACAAACACGATACTTGCATCGGGTTTGACAACCCGATGCAACCCTTGAACAATCGATGAGAGATCACTCACATAGCGCAACATATCCTGGTACCTATCGCTGTCTTCGAAGTCCTCAACCAGGACCTTGGCGACGGACGACAGTGGTGAGATCTGACTTTCTTCAGCTACCTGTTTCCTCCGCAGACCTAAGTATCGACCTCGTCCCAAAGGCGGTTGTTGTGGTGCCAACCACCACTGAGAGAACTTGTGTGCTCTCGGATAGTCTATCGCGTTCAGATAGGGCGGTGATGTGAACACAAAATCGACGCTATCCGGTTTCAGTTGAGGTAACTTGAGATCAGCATCAGTCTCATAGATAGTCGCCTCAGTATCCGTGCACTGTAGCTCACCCTGCACACGCAGCACGATACCCAGCGCCCTACGAAGAATGCGGCGAACGAGGGAAAATTGCTTGTCGGTGGATTGGGCGTTCAGTAGCTGAGGTCGATGCGGCCGAGAGTGGTCTATGTCCATGGCATACGAAAGTGTGTTTGGCCACTTCCTGATGATGGTTGACGAAAGGACTACCTCGAAGAACTCTTTGACTAGCGGGTCAGGTTCGCCACTTGCCAGTGATTTCAGTATTGCTAAGATTGCCATGTGGCTCGGATCAAACCAGAAGCGAATTGCCTCTTCATTCGGCACAGAAAAGGTCTGGCCTCCGATGTCGAACGCACTCCCAGGAACGAGATCCTCATAGAGGGAGGGATTCGCTACAAGACGGGTCTCGTATTCGGTGAGTCGATCTGCGGCTGATGATACTGCATCAGACAGATAGGAAATGTCAAAGCGGCCTGTTATGACACGACTGATCCTAGTGGCGATTGGATCGACGTCGATTCCTATGGCATGGCGGTTGAGCAGAAGCGATTGGAGTACCGTTGTCCCTGCGCCTACGAAGGGGTCAAGGACCAAGTCTCCTTCCTCCGTGGATGCAGCGATGGCCTCTCGGGCCAAATCGTCGCCAAAGCTTGCCGCGTAGGCGTGGATTCGCGGTGAGTGACTGGGCTTAGTTGACTGAGTCATAGGCTGCACTCTGGAGCTCCCGGATCCACCAAGTAAACAGCGGCAAGCCAGGGTTCAACAATTGCCTGGGCATGTACTCGGGGGCGATGTTGAGCATTCCCAGTTTCGCTTGCAGTTCCTCATACTTGTCCTGGGTTCTCTTACCTGGGTGCACCAGAACATTCCGCAAAGTTGTGATCTGATTCGGTGCCGGTGTAGAACCCATGGCGAACTGGATGGCCTGGAGGTTGTCGAGTCCTAGCTCAGTCCCGATATCAACGACGAACGTCGGAGAGTGCCAAACAGGAAACGCTAGGCCTTGCTTTTCCGCCACTCGTCTGGCCGCTTCCTTGACGGCCTCTTCGGCAGCCTGGAGAGTGGCCACGGTCCCAGCTGGCGCAACCAGGGCGCCGTCTCTCTTCTGTCCGCCCAACGTTGAAGCCACGGTCAGGTGGCGTGTGAATTCGCCCCATGCGGTCTGAATCCAAGCAGTCAGAATCGCTTCTCCAAAGGCGGCGGCTGCACAGTTGGAACAGCCGGTATCTGATCGCATCTTCACGAACGAATCGTGTAGTCGCTCAGCCTCGACTTCGAAGCTCCGCGCAACCGCCTCAAGTGACTGTGTGGCCATGCTGATCAGATGGGCTCTGGCAGAAGAGCCTTGTGGAGTGTGAGGAACCTGGGACGGCGACTCTTCATCCTCTGCGTTGTTCCGGCTATCGCTACTTTGAATCCATTGAGTCGTGTTGGTACGTCTTCCGCCGACATGTCAAAGATGTCTGCGAGCACCAGTAGATTCTGTAAGGCCATGGCAGGATCCTTTAGGGCTCCGGTGCCCCGCGGCGGCATTCCAGGGTCGCCATCTCCGATATCCCCATTGGGAATGCCGAAAAGAGCATGACTCACAGCAGCAAAGAGCATTAGGAAGTGTGGTCCACTGCCAAGCTTGGTATCCAAGACGTCAGCAAAATGCTCTACGATGTAGGCGCACGCCTGGTCAAAGTGGACTTCGGCTCCATCGGGTACCGAACGATCATAGCGCTCATACAACCTATCGATCTTCGGTTGGCCGCCATCAGTCACACCGTCCAGCAAGACGCCCAGAAGCTGTGCAACGAGCTCGTGATGCTGCAAGCGGACTCTACTGCGTACATTGACTACATGGTACTTCGACCACAGTACTTCCCAGCGTTCAGCCAATCGGATAACGGCCCACCTAAACTCGCCCTTGAATTGACCGCCTTGGAACTTGCCATGTCGAAGCTCTTGCCGGTTAAGGGAGATTCCGTAGGCGTTGATGCGGTGGAAGATATCAAGTACAGTGTCATCGTCAGCATCATAGAGCTGTTGCACGCCAATTTGGTAGTTGAGGAAGCGAGCTTGATCTTCTTCCTCGAGGGTGTCATAAGTTAGCCCAGCGAACTCCTTTGACCGTTTATCAAGACGAAGTTGTCCATCGATGAACTTGACGATCGTGTTCAGTCTCTGCTGGCCGTCCACTACCTCGCGATACGAAGTCTTCGTTTCACGATTCGCGATGAGACGGATATAGATGGGAGGTATGGGAAGTTCCCTGATAAGTGTGTCAATGAAATAGCTCTGGGCGGAGACTTGCCATGTGCTGCCGCGTTGGAAGTCTGGTTGGAGGATCAGCGTGCCTGCCTTGATCCATTCATAGAGGTCGGATATCGGATACTGGGTAGAGCGGAACATAGGGACGCCTTTCGGGTGCCCATGATACCAGCAGGGGTAGATGGCGGCCAGTGAATCCTGTGGAGCGCGGTGTGCGGTTGAGGAACCGTCTGGCCAGAGCGGCTTCGCGGCACGTACACCATGCGGGACCTCGAGTTCTAATGTGCCATGGAGTTTGTGTCTCCGCATCGATTGCCAAACGTCTTCCATCGGGTCTCGCTGACGAATCTCGGGCGGGCGGGCTTGAGCCAATTCGCCAGACACCGTCTGGCGAATCCGATGAAGCGGGCAGGTCAGGTCGAAGTGGTGCATGTGCTACAGATTCTGGCGCGAGAGGTCCCGCCCCTAGCGGGCCGTCAGATCGTCCGCGAGCCGCTCGATCAGCGCGGCGCCGTAGGCGGCCCGATCTCGAATGAACTGCTCGAACTCGATGATGCGCGGGCCGATCAACCAACAGGCGGCAGTGAGGGCGGCATTGACCGAACGCGCTGCGGAGTCTCTGGCTGACGCAACAATGATCGCGACGTCACCGACGACAGCTTGGTATGACAAGTCATGCTCGCCGGGATTGCCCGCCGGTTGCAGCGCCTCCTGGGCCTCTTCGTCCGTCGTCGTGGCTTCCTTCGGTTGTGATCAGGGAGCTGGTCAGCAAGTAAACGAGGCGTCACTCACGTCGTGAATCATGGCACATCTGACCGCGCTCATGGAATCATGCCTACGAACGAGTGTTGGCGATCAATCTGACCTCTCGGTGACCATGCACAATCGTGGTGATCGTCGGTGTGTCGTCACCGCCCAGCGCAATCTCCACTTACCTGCCCACGGCAAAGGCGACCGCCGTACACGAGTCCTCAACGGTCTTCCAGACAGGACCGAAGGGACTGTACTGGCCTAACAGGCACTGGTCCGACACGAGCAACGGCAAGTCAATGTCGGCGCGATCCGTATGTTCTTGGGCGACACTCCGGAAGTGATCCGCAGCAATCTGATCGTCGAAGGCGACCATGACGAGCGGCGGCGCGCCGTGATCCTCGATGGGCCGCTTCGAGCTGTAGTAGCGCAGGTAGGGTGCGAGCCGGGCGGCCATCGTTGAAGGCCGTATGGCACGACGCTCCCACTCCAAGAAGAATGGCTGCGTCCGCCCGCCGCGGTGGAGGACGCCGAACGCGTCGGGCTGTATCGAATGCAGGCGGTCGTCAAAGCGGAAGTAGCGCGACGCGTGTTGCGGAGGGTCGAACTGGAGCAAGTTCCAGCCGTCCGAGCGAGCCTGTTTGGCCAGAGCCGCTAGGAACCCGTGGACCGACTCGGTGTGGGTCAGGTTGCGCAGCAGCTGTCGGCTCCTGGTTCCCTTGACGTTGCGCCAGGATGAGTCGCTCGCCTGCGCAATCGACTCGGAGCTCCAGCGCTTGCGCAGCTCGCCGACCGAGGCGCGGTCGCGGCGGGCCAGGAGAGCCAGACCGCGGTCCGAGAGCGCGAGTCGGAGCCGGCCGGCGATGATCGGCCGGACGATCAACCCAAACTCGCCGGCTCGGCGGAGCAGCTGGCGCAGCCGGGTGCGGCTGACGCCGAGCAGCGCGGCCAGATGGTCCGCTCTGATCCACGGCCAGTCGGCGATCAGGTCGAGAGCGCGCTTCTCCGAAGGGCCCAGGCGGGCGGGCAACATCCAGTTGGGTGGCCTGCCGGCAGAGCATTCCTTCGCAGGCGCAGAGACACGAACCAACGTGCGCTCGGTCAGCCAGGTCCTCTGGGGCCCGGCAAGGCCCAGGGCCTCGCGCAGGCTGAGCGCGACTTCCACCGAGGGCGCGCGCCAGATGAGCGAGTCCGGCCCCGCTTCTACTGCGTCCCGGTCGAGGGCGAGGAAGCAGGGTTGTGGGAAACTCTGCAGCCTCCGGGCCGTCTCGCGCAGCCGGGTCTCGTCGGGCGCGAGCAGCAGCACCGCGGCGAACGCCGGGCAGTCGCGCAGGCGGGCGAGCCGCCTGGCGAGGGACCGGCGTTCGTTGATCCTGCCCAGGCGCACGAGCGCGATCGTGCGATCGTCCGCCAGCCGCAGACAGAGATCGACCGGCAGCGCTCGGTAGCAGCGAGCCTGAATCGGGAAACTGAGATCCGCCACGGTGCAGCAGAGTCGGTAGTGCGCGGCGAGCGCGTCGATCCGACCGAGGAACAGCCGCCGCGCCTGCTCCGAAACAGGCCGCTCGCGCAGCAGACACTCGGCGTTGATGCCTTCCGACTCGGCCAGACGGCGCAGCCCTGCGGCCGTGAGCGTGTAGCGGCGGGTCGGCGCGATCAGCTCCGAGGCGTGCGCGACCGGCTCGACCAGCCGCTCGCGCTCGAGCTTCTCGACCGCGCGGTAGACGGCGCTGCGCGACCAACCGGAGAGGGCGGCCAACTCCAGCCGGTCGAGCAGCGGCGCCCGGCTGAGCCAGCCGAGCACGCTGTCCGCCGCGCTGTCGCGCCTCATTCGCCTGCGCCCCCGTCACGCTTGGCCTGACGGTCCTCCCGTTTCGGCTTGGGCGGGTGGTCCGGTTTCGGCGGCTTGGGTCCCTTGCCGTTGCGCAGCGCGTCTGCACCGTCCTGGTACTGGTCCAGCTGACGCTTCAGCTCCATCTCCTGCGACTCGAGTCGGTGCGCGGGCGTGAGGTACTCGGAGGCGGCCTGTCGGATCTCGGCGGCCCGTTCGGGCGAGCCCAGCCCGGGCTCCCGTACCCGCATCGAGAACACGGGCGTGCGCTCGGTCCCGACCGTGGCGCGCACGTAGCAGTGATGCACGGGCTGGGAGACGATGTCCTCTTCCGAGACCCGCTCACGGTTGAGCTCCCAGATCAGCTCGCGCGCATCGTCGCCGGCGACCTGGAAGACGGCTAAGCAGCCGACATTGGCCAAGAGCGTGTGACGCATTGAGGGCGAGATCTGATCCAGCTTGGCCAGGCTCTGGGTGGCGAGCACGAACGAAGCGCCGTACTTGCCCAGCTCGGAGAGCATAGACTCGAACTCGACGCCAGGGATCGTCTGCATCTCGTCGACCACGACCAGCGCGCCGCGGCGCTCGTGCTGGGGCAACCGCTCCTGTTCGCGGATCACCGAGTCCACGAGGTTGAGCAGCGAGGCTCCGACCAGCGCGGCCACGTCGCGGCCGACCGAGCCTTGCGCGGTCGAGACCAGCAGGACGCCGCCTTCGAGGATGGTCCGGCGCAGGTCGACGGTCGAACGGGATTGGCCCAGGATCGCCCGGGCGTGGGTGGAGGAGGCGTAGTAGTTGAGCCGCGTTTGCACCGGAGCGAGGGCGTCGGACCGGTACTCGCGCCGCCACTTGCCGAAGTCGTTCGCCCACCACTGGAGCAAGTAGGGGTCGCGCAGCTTGGTCAGCACGTCCAAACGGAACGACTCGTCGATCAGCAGCTTGAGTCCGTCCAGGATCGTGTACTGCTCCTCGGCCCTGGTCGCGGGATGGTTGTTGGCTTCGTGCAGCGTCTTGACCGTCTGCTCCAGGATCGACTGCATCCGTGGGCCCCACTGCTCCCACAGCCCGCGGGCGACTCTCACCACTGCGTCGGCGGTCCGGTCGCGGTCCGTGAACACGCCGGCGTCGAGCAGGTTGATCCCGACCGCGCCGCGCTCGTCGGCCAGGTCGATCAAGCGCACTTCGGAGACCAGCTGCTCTGGCACGCGTTCGAGGATCGCTGCGACCAGATCGGCGTGGGGGTCGATCACTACGATGGCGTCGCGGTCGCGGCCCTCGGCCTTCTCCCCGAGCTTGTGCTCGACCAGGTGGCGCATCAGGGTCGACTTGCCCATCCGGGTGCGGGCCACGTAGAGGTGGTGGCGGCGCATCAGGTCGGGCGGGAAGTGGATCGGCCGCGCGAGTCCGCTGACCGCTTCTCCCACGTGCGCGCCCTCCCTGAGCTGCTCGTGCGGCGGCGGCAGCGCCTTGGCGCCTGAGCGTCCAACCTCGTAGGCCTCATCGTTCGCGCCGGGGGGATGCCAGAGCGCGGCCAATTCGCGCACGCCCAGCACCGCGGGCGAGCGGAACCAGCCCGGCTGCGAAGGCGCCAAGAGCGGAGTCTGCGGCCACCAGCGCTGCAGCTTGCCTGCCTCGAAGCGGGCCCCGGCCGGATGGTCGTATCGGCGGTAGGCGTCGGCGACCGGCTCCAACAGTTGCTTCGCCCGTCCGCGGTCCGCGCCTGCGGGCAGGATCGCGACGACCTCGACCTCGGCCTGGAAGGCGGACTGGCTGATCTTCTCGCGCACCAGCACGGGGTCGAGGACCCGGTTGCGGCCGCGGTTCCAGCGCACTTTGAGCCAGGTGAACCCGGCGAAGGCGGCGAGGACGCCGAGACCGAGTCCGACGACGTTGACAATCTCGCCTGCCTCAATCCACTTGAGGCCCAGGGCCCCACCGCCGAAGACGAGGCCGAGCACGGTCAGCGCCAGGGGATCAAGGCCTCCCCGTTGGGTTCCAGCCGGAGCCTCGCGACGGACCTGGGCACGCTCCTCCCGCTCGTACGCTTTAGCCAGGTAGCGCTGGGACCAGTCCGGTCTCAGCGCCCGCAGCCGCAGCCGAGCGACCAGGCGCTCGCCCGCCCCGGCCCGGCCCAGCGCGCCGACCAGGGCCAGCAGCGGGTCGGAGCCGGGGTCGAGCAGGTCGCGGTCGCGGAAGGCGCGCAGCGGCGCATAGGGAGGGCCGGAGGGGCGGAGCGTGATCGACCAGGCCTGCTCGTCCTCTCCCAGCCTGAGCGGGTCCTCGGCCGGGTCCAGTTCGCGCACCCGGGCCTGGGGGTAGTGGGCCGCGATCTGGGCGCGGACCAGGTCGTCGCCCGAGCAGCGGGCGAGCAGGCTGACGCCCGAGCTCTGGCCGGCCAGTTCGAGCGCGAAGGGCTCGGGCGCGGCGATCGACTGGAGCAGGTTCTCGATCCCGAGCAGGGTGCGTTCACCGGTGCGCGGCGGGGTCACTTCGAGCAAGGCCGGCCCCTTCGGCCGGCGCCGTTGAAACAGTTTGCGTGGGTTGAATCTCATCCTCATGTCCGTTCATTTGAGTCGCGGAGTCCGCGACGATGCGTATCCGGTGGTGCTCATCTGGTCATCGCTCGGCCTCCAACCCTGGGTCGGCTATCCTCTCTTCGTAGCGCACCCGTTCGGCGTTTAGTAGGGCGCGGGCGTCGGTACAGCAAGTGATTGATCCGGCCAGGCCACCAATGTCGCCTCCGACACACGCGCTCCGGGTGGACAGACGCCGAGCCCTGATTGCAGTCGGGGGCGTGTACAGGAATCCGGACTCGATTGCAGAGTGCAATCGGGGCCGGATCTCCAGTCCTGGGCTGGACTTCGTGCCTCCTACCGGACGTGAATCGCAAGCTGTGGGGGCAAGGGCTCCTTCCCCCCGGATTGCAGTGAGATTGCACTTGGATTGCACTTAGATTGCGGTTCTGGCCGGGTTGTCCGGGGGCGGGGCGGGGTGGCGGCCAGCTCGTGGACACGAGTGGCCTGTGTTCACGGCAACAGACGGGGAGGGGTCGGATGAGCCGGCGGGGACGCGAGGGGACGCCTTCGGACGACGTGTTGCTTCAGGCGCTGGACCGACTGGTTGCGAGCGAGGGCATCGTCGAGGCGGGCGACCGGCTAGGCGTCAACTACCGCACGGCGGCCAAGTGTCTCGACGAGCGGCACGTTAGCCGGCGGATGCGCCAGGCGCTGGAGAAGCACGTGCGCGAGCAGACTGAGCGGGAGGAGCAGGCGAGTTCTTCTGTGCTGGACGGGGCGGCACCGGATGAACCGCAGGGTGGGGAGGATGCCCGGCTACAGGAAACCGGGGAGGACTGGCGGCGGGCGGTGGACGAGCTGCGGGTCGAACTGGCGTCGCTGCTAGAACGGATGGAGGCGGTTGAGGGCCATGTCTCACGGGGGCCTGATCACGGAGATGGCGGGGTCAGTGTGGACGATGTGGATGCCGGACAAGGGGTTGAGCACCGGCGGTCTGTGGTCGCACCCCGCCGCGTCTTCGCCGAGCTGATCACTGAAGATCTGGAGCCCGGCGAGGAGCAGGTCTACGGGGCGGCGGCCGAGGAGGTCGTCGAATGGCGCGAGGCCTGGGCGGACCGCAAGCAGGCGCGTTACACCCTGGATTGGTTGCGGGCGGAGATGCGGCGATTGGAGCTGGAGCTTCGGCTGATCGGCGTGTTCGGACTGACCCCGCCCCCGGCCGACGTACCACGGGGCGAGCGGCGGCGCGAGCGGGAGCTGGAGTGGCGGCGGCTGGCGCTGAGACGGCTGCGCTGGCAGCTACCGGCGACCTGGTGTCTGCACCGGCTGCTGCGGGCCTTGACGTTGGGGCTATGGGGCCGACAGAAGGGTGCCTAACCGAGCGCCACGGTTGCCGGCGCGCTGCCGAGGGCGAGCGCACTATCTGCCGGACCCTGGCCGACGAACAGGACACCTGAGCCGCAAGACAACCGAGGCGCTCTTGTATGAGCACGATAGGAGGACTGCTAAACGGTTGGCTGAGTCTGAGGACCAACCAAGCCGCGCACCCCGGGAAGAGACGCGGGGTGAGACGATTCAGCAACTGATACGGCGCATCGCCACGCTGGAGCGGGGGCACAGCGATTGGGTCGCATGCTTCGACAGCGACCTGGGGCAGGTGGAGATTGAACGGAGAGCCTTGGAGCGTCGGCTGGGCTACCGACGGGGCTCGGGCCGGGAGCTGTCCAGAGGCTCCTAGGCCCCTGCCCGCACCCATCCGACAATGGTCGAGGACGAACCCTTGCCTGACGGCGGCGAGGTCTTGGCCGAGGCAATGCTGGGCTGCCGGTGGTGGCTGAGTGCCGGCTAACCCTGCCGCTGGTCGCCTCCCCCCTGGGACGACGTGCACCGCGACTACGAGCTGCAGCTGCGTCAGTACTGGCTGAGGCAGTTGCGACGCCAGCGTCTGTGGACCGAGCCCCTTCGCTGGAAGGCTAGTGTTGTGCCTTGGGCCGCTTCGGCCAGAAGGAGATATTAGGGCGCCAGATGCAGCGCGAGTTCGAGAACGACGGGTCGAGGTTCTCTCAATGGGAGGGGGACGTAGGCGTGATTGAGTTGGAAATGTAGGGGGGTTGAGCGAAAACTAACCTGCTACCTATTCGTGAGCGGGCGTGCCACGGCGACAGCGACCGGGCCGACCGCCTGGACAAGGCTTCACTGTCGGGCGCCGGGTCAAGATCGGCTAGATGGGGGATGTGGAGTTCGCGGTGCTGCGCCCGCTACGTAACCAGCTGTTCGATCCGACCGTTGTGCTGCGCGCCATGATCGAACGCACAGCACAGATCCCGGTCCGCGGCTCCTGCTATTCGCCACCCACCGCGTATGCGGGCCGCTCGCTGGAGATGTGGTCGGGACGCGCCGGCTTCGACATCGTGGCCGGCGGCCAGCTTAGCCCGATACGGCGGGCTAGAGCTGCTACGCCTGGATGAGCCCACCTACATCCGCCTCGGCCCGCGCGGCGCTGAACTACTCTTCCAGATCCTGTCCGAGCTAGAAGAACGCGCCTCCTTGGTTACCGCATCTAGCGAGCCGTTCGCCGAGTTGAACCAGACGCTCGACGACTCCCTGCTCGCCGCCGTCATTAGCCACCTCGCATTCCTTGACCGCGTCATCGAAGGGGTTCCGACTCTCTGAGTCCGCCAAAAGACGTGCACCGCAGACCTGAACCCATCCACAGGGTGGGGGCAGTTACGAAGACCAGACCGTGGCTCAATCAGATCATCACTCCCGCACACCTGTGTCTTCGGCTTAGGTCCCTTGCAGACTGACCAGGATGCATGCGGACGCCCTCGCGCTATGTGGTGTCATCTTGCCCTACTATGAGTGTGGTGGAGCCGAGGGGAGTCGAACCCCCATCTTGCGCGTCTTAAGCGATTGCTCTCCCGTTGAGCTACGGCCCCATCGAATCGACGGCCCTCTCCGTTGCCGCGGAGGGGGCCGTTTAGTCATGCTCCATTCTGGTTTTCATCTGTCTCTTGACGGTCAGAATCGGCCCGTCCGACGATGAAGTCGTACCAAGGCTTGTCGACCATGTACTGGGTTCGGCGCCCAACCTCCTGTTGAACAACCAATCCCTGCCTGCATAGCTGCCGAAGGTCGCTCCTTGCCGTGGGGATTGAACACCGGTTCAACTGGGCATAGGCCGCAGTCTGAAGCGGTCCGACATCCGCCATACAAACCATGCCGATGATCTGCCTAATGTCCAGCGCCAACTTGTGCGTGGAGCTGAACTCGTCCCGCACTCGGGAGAAGTTGATCGCGCGGTTCTCCAAGTCGATGGTGGCCTTCTTCATCAAGTCGAGGCTGAACTTTAGGAAGGGGTTGATATGGAGCTCAGGCTTGAAGCTCTCACCCTGGACTTCGCGCAGTACGCCGTAGTACTGCGATCGATGGTCAAGAATCTTGGAGTTGATGGAGAGCATTCCATCCGCCGCGAGGCCGCGCATGTTGAGGATCAGGTCGGCGAGCAACCTTGCTGTGCGACCATTCCCGTCCCAGAACGGCTGAATCGAGATCAAGCCATAATGGGCTGCGGCTGCTGCCTTGAAGGGATGGTCTTCCGCCAGCAACTGCCCCAACATCGCCAAGAATCCCTCCATCAGATCTGGAAGCTGTCGCGGCGGCGGCGCGCTATACAGAACAGCTCTCGTGCTCGGATCTTGAAAGATTCGCCCGCTCGTTCTGTACATGCCGCGATGCGCGGCATCCTCACCCTCCAACTCTCTGAGCAAAATCGCGTTCAGGACCCGGATGAGACCCTCGTCCACTTTGAGCGCCGGTTCGTTCGCCAAGTGCTCGATGAACGAATATGCCTCTAAGCAATTCTTCGTCTCCAACTCCTTCGGGTAATGCGAGTCGGCTTGAAGCAGGACGCGCCGTGCATCTCGTTCTCCCAAACCTCCTCCGTCAATCGATGCGGATGAGTGGGCAGCCCAGAAGCGCGCTTCTTCGAGGAAATAGTGCTCGCTGTCTCTGGGGATCAGTTGGCGTGCCACGTAAGCTCGATTCTCAAATCTATCCAGCTGCGCATCCGCATTTTGGAACGAGAGACTAAAGCCTTTGAAGAAGTTGACCGATGACACCTCTGTCCTCCTGTTTCCTTTGCTTCCTCACCCGATGTGTTGTCACAATATCAGTGAAATGACAAACGGTCCATCGGGAAAACCAACATCAGAATCGGTTTGGATACGATGTGGAGCGCCTTCCTGACGTAAAGTCGGCGCTGGTCCTGTGCCTCAGAGTGAACGGCGAGGTACGAGACTCCACCGATTCCTAACGAGGCCAAGCCGAAGGCGACACACAAGGTGGAACTGATGCTGGACACCGTTGACCCGAAGGGCCAAACGCCGCGGATCCGGTTCTTGGCCGTGTCCGCTCAGTGTCGGATGTCGCCGTTGTTCTACAAGGTCGTCGCCTGAGGACACCGGCCTTGATCCTGCCCAGAACCTGCTCAAGGTGGGTCTCTCGAGTGCCCTCTACACAGTCCGCTCAGGACGCCGGTCCTGCTAGCAACTGGGCATACCACTGACCCCTGGAGCTCAAAGTCGAGGGCAGGCCGTTCCACCCGACGACTCTCAAAAGGAGCCTCAGGGGCTGTAGAGAGGCGACGTGGCGCGGGAGTTTATGCGGGAGGTCTTGAGCCCATGAGGTAGGCGCCGCTGCCTGCCGATCGGTTCACTGGCGACGGGACGCCGCTCAATGCTGATTTGCGCTACTACTCGCGCGACGAGGATTCGCCTCCGCGAGACGATCGAGTCCAACTTGGGACTTCAGGACAAGCCCGCCGCCGAGTGAAGCACGAATTGACTACCGATCCCGAGGGGCACCTGTAACGAAAGGGAGTCAAGCTGGGGTCTAGGCTCTGGTTCTTTGGGCATCTGCTGACTGACAACTGGCACTGACTCGTGGTCGACGTGGATTTGATTGAGGCCGAAGGCTACGCAGAACGAGAGGATCCGCATGCGACTCTGAAGCGCGGCGTCAAGGGGCTGACCACGGTTCGCGAGGTTTGGGCCCAATGCCCGCGCGACCTCCTTTGGGACTTGTACGCGCGCGGCTGCAGCCCGGATACCGGGTTGTGCGTCGGCAAATCGCGCTGCGTAAACCTGTTCGCTTGGAGCCGGTCTTTGGTCGCTCTTCAGCCTGCGCAGATCCCGGATGCACTGCTCACTCTGAGGTTCGTCAACAAGGAGGTGAACTGCTCTCCGGCCGATGGGGACGCCAAATCTCAGATGGTCACTGCGAATCTCAACGAGAAGGTTCTCGATTTTGTCACGGGTGGTAGGGCATAGGGGATTCGAACCCCTGATCTCCGCCTTGAGAGGGCGGTGTCCTTGGCCGCTAGACGAATGCCCCACGTTTCGTCGTCGGTCGGTCCATAGGACCGACGGGGTTGACGACTTTGGTTGGCTGGGGATGGAGGATTCGAACCCCCGCTAACTGATCCAGAGTCAGCCGTCCTACCACTAGACCAATCCCCAACGGAGCCTCAGCGTATCACTCTAGTCGTCTGGTCGGGCGAGGCGTTCGGCTGCGGCATTGAGGCGTTCGACCGTCAACTCCTGGCCGAGTGTTTCCAGCGTTTCAAAGAGCGGTGGGGCGATTCGCTTGCCTGTGGCGGCGACCCGAATCGGTGTGAAGACAGCTCCGGGCTTCTCACCTCGCTCTCCGGCGAGGTCTCGAAGGGCAGTCTCGAGGGCCGGCGTCGTCCAATCGGTCTCGTCAACGCCGCGCAGGGTCCGGAGCGAGGCTTCGACCGACTCCAGGGCGGCCCAGGGTTTGTTCTTGTAGGCGCGGCCCATGAGGTCGGCGTTGGCGTACTCGAGCGGGCCCGCAGTGAAGAAGAAGTCGGTGTAGTCGGCGAACTCGGGCATGAGTTTGACGCGTTCCTGGATCGCCGGCGCAATGGTCAGCAGGCGATCGAGTTCGTCGTCAGGGATGGGTCTGCCGACTCGATCCTCCAGGTACGGCCGGCCGCGGCGCAGGAAATCGGCGGGATCGAGGTCGCGGATGTAGCGGGCGTTCATTTCGCTGAGGCGCTCGATGTCGAACATGGCCGAGGAGAGGCCGAGACCGTCGAGGTCGAACGCCTCGGTGATCTCTTCGCAGGACATGGTCGTGGTGGTCTCGTCCTTCGACCAGCCGAGCAGGGCGAGGAAGTTGAGCAAGGCCTCCGGCAGAAATCCCTCCTCGGCGTATTGCCGGATCGATGTGGCGCCGTGGCGCTTGGAGAGCTTGCCGCCGTCGGGTCCGCGGATGATGGGGATGTGGACCCAGGCCGGTTGGTCCCAGCCGAGCGCCAGATACGTCTGGACGTGTCTGGGGGCGGAGGAAAGCCATTCTTCGCCGCGGATGACGTGAGTGATCTCCATGTAGTGATCGTCAACCACCGAGGCCAGGTGGTATGTGGGGAAGCCGTCACGCTTGAGCAGGACGTGGTCGTCGAGGAGGGCGTTCTGGAATGAGACGTCGCCGCGTAGATAGTCGTTGACGATCGTGTCGCCGCTCAGGGGCATGGCGAGCCGGACGACATGTGGTTCGTCGGCGGAGCAGTTCAGGTCGCGGCAGAGACGGTCGTAGCCGGGCGGCTGCTTGGCCTTCTGCTGGGCTTTTCGTAGGGCGTCGAGGCGTTCGGGGCTGCAGACGCAGCGATAGGCCTTGCCTTCGTCGATCAATCGCCGGGCGGCTTCCACGTACATCGGCAGCCGCTCGGACTGGCGATAGGGAGCGTGGGGGCCGCCAACGTCGGGTCCCTCGTCCCAATCGAGTCCGAGCCAGGAGAGCGCGTCGAGGATCAGTTGTTCGGCGCCCTCGACGGCGCGGGATTGATCGGTGTCCTCGATGCGGACGATGAATCGACCGCCGAAACGCCGGGCAAGCAGCCAGTCGAACAGGGCCGTGCGGATATTGCCGACGTGCGGTTCACCGGTCGGTGAGGGTCCGTAGCGAACGCGGACTGTCATGGTTGGGTCTCCAACGTGGATGGTGATTCGAGGAATTTTTCTGTTGCGGACAGATTCGGGCGGAAATCCAGTGAATTGCTGGAGATCGTCCGTCGTGGGTGGGTAGTTTTGGACAATCTTGGTATGGTTCTTGCACTGTTTTGCATGGTTTTGGCGCCGGTTTGTCGCGTTGGATGTCTGGATTTGGACGGATTTGTTCGGTCCTGGACGATTGTGTTCGGATTTGGACGGCATCCGGACGACAGTGTGCGGCTCGTGAGCGGCCTGGACGGGGTTGTCGGCCGGGGCATCGTGGCGGCATTCGGCGTTGCAGTGCGCATATGTTCTGACTCTACTCGACTGCGGCGTGTGACAAGCAGGCGCCAATGTTGCCGAACTGACGCTAGCGAATGCGCTGGGTGCGACGGCGTCGACCGCGACTTCCGGAGCGGGAGCGTCGATGGGCTGCATCTGCAGAGGCTCGCTGGGTTCTGGGCATGGGCTGGTCACCGAGCAGGAGCTCGCCTTCGCGCAAGTGGCTGAGCAGATTGCGAATATCTGCGGGCAGTCCGGATTCGAGCGTGAGCGGCTCATCGCTCACGGGATGGCGGATCGTGAGTCTGGTCGCGTGCAGGGCCTGTCGATTGATCAGCGGCGTGGGCATCCCATACATCGTGTCGCCGGCGATCGGATGTCCCATGGCCGAGAGGTGGACGCGGATCTGATGGGTACGCCCGGTGATTAACCGGCATTCGAGCAAAGCGGCGTCGGAGAACTGCTCGACAGTCTCGTAGCCGGTCTGGGAGGGGCGGGCACGGTCGAGGATCGCCATGCGCCGGGGATCGGCGGGATCGCGACCGATGGGTGCGTCGATCAGTCCGGTGGGCGGGTCCGGCGCGCCGACGACCACCGCGAGGTAGCGCTTGTCCATGGTTCGCGCGCGCAGTTGATCCCTGAGCGACGCGAGCGTTTGAGCGTCTTTGGCGATCATCAGCAGGCCGGTGGTATCGCGATCGAGCCGGTGAACCAGGCCGGGTCGGAGCGGGTCGGCTTCGGTATCGTCCTCACTGATCGTCGAAACTTCCGGCCAGCGATGCAGGATGGCCCCGATCAGAGTCGGCTGTGTCTCTCCCGGAGCGGGATGCACGGTCAGGTCGGCCGGTTTGTCGATGACGGCGAGATGGTCGTCCTCGTAGACGACCGACAGCTCAACCTCAATCGGCGCTTCGACCGGGCTCGATGCTCGAGGATAGACAGCGATCAACTCGCCGAAGCGCAACTTGTAGGCAGGCCGCTCGAGCGAGCCGTCGATGCGTACGAGACCATCGTCGATGAGCTGTCTGGCCTGTGTGCGGGAGGCGCCGTCGAGTCGCCGAGCGAGAAACTGGTCGAGCCGTTCACCGTCCTGGTCGGCCATCAGTTCCAGCGCGGGCGTTGCATGTTCTGTCATGGCGATCTGGGCGATCGGGGATTGCGTTTGAGCAGGTCGCCGAACAGGAGCGCGGTGACGATGGCCGCGACGCCCACATTGATCGCCGCATCGGCGACATTGAACGCGGGGAAGTGAATGAAGTCGATGAAGTCGGTGACGTGCCCCTGATAGATCCGGTCAAGCAGGTTGCCGATTGCCCCACCGAGGATGAGGGCGAGCCCGCTGCGAACCAGCCAATGGTTCATCGGCGGGAAGAAGTAGTAGATCGCGACCACGCCAATCGCCACGACCGCTGAAACGGCAAGCACGGTGTTCTGGCCGCCGAAGACGCCGAACGCGCCGCCATCGTTGGCGACGTGAGAGAAGGCGAAGAACTCGGCCAGCCACTCGCGGTCGCCGAGTTCCAGGGTCTCCCGGAGGATGACCTTCGTGACCTGGTCGAAGATCACTACGAGCGCGGCCAGTAGGACGAAGCGACGGTGGGAGCGGCCGGGCTTGTGCGTCGGTGGAGATCCTCCCTCTGCCGCTCGTTCCAGCAAGGGGCTGGCGTCTGGCGGCCCCACTTCTGTAGACCGGAATGAAGAATCCAGGGAACCTTCCAACTCTCCCTCAGCCGGGGAGAGCGGAGCATCAGTGGAGGTGGGCGTCCGTTCCGCCATACGTCGAGATTACACTCGCGGCCCGGGGATTCGGATAATCTGGGTGAGTCGTGCGCCGCGTGGCGGCGTCTTTGGGGGAGCAGGCTTGTGAGCGAGATAGTGACCGGGACTCAGGCTGGAGTGCCGTTTTCGGAGTTGCAGCGTCGACGTAAGGAGACCGGTCACGATCGGTTGCCGCCGGGACAACGCCTGATCCGCGAGTGGCCGGTGTTGACCTACGGCGGCACGCCGATGGTGGAGTTGCAGGACTGGAATCTGCAGGTCTGGGGCGAGGTGGAGCAGGAACGGATTCTGTCGTACGAACAGTTCGCCCAGATTGGCGTCTCGGAGAAGAAGAACGACATCCATTGCGTGACGCACTGGTCGCGATACGACAACACCTGGGACGGCGTGCTGCTGGCAGACCTGTTCGCGGCGCTGGGCGTGAAGGATTCCGCCACGCACATCATGTTCCACTGCTACGGCGGATACACGTCGAACGTGCCAATGGCCGACATCCGCGCAGACGATCACGCCATGCTGGCGATTGCGCATGACGGCCGCCCGCTCGACGCGATGCACGGCGGACCGGTGCGGGCGGTGATTCCCTCGCTCTACTTCTGGAAGTCGGCGAAGTGGGTGGGCGGTCTGGAGTTCATGAACCGCGACGCGCCGGGATTCTGGGAAATGTACGGTTACCACATGCACGGCGATCCGTGGCTCGAGGAGCGCTACGGCTGAGTTCGGGTGGAGTCGTCATGACCGAGGTAAGCGAAGCTACGGCCGTCTACGGCTGGTCGCCAACGATCCCTGATGAGATCGAGGGTCAGCTGCTGATTCCGATTCCCGACGACTTCGAGTTCAGCGAAGACTGGTGGGAGGCGATTCGAGAAACCAGCGGCGGCGTCCGGGTCGAGTTGATGCCAAACAGAAAGCTGCGCTGCGTCATGGTGTCAATGGAAGGCGGCGAAATCACAATCGGCCTGGGCGCGTATCTGTTTCTCTGGGCGCGCGGTGGCGGTGGTGGTGGAGTCTTTGACAGCGCAACCGCCTACGACCTGCCACAAGGCTTCCGCAAGCGCCCTGATGGTTCGTGGATCTCCGACGAGCGTATGCCCGGCGAACCACGGCCCCGAAGAGAGACCCACGCCGTCGTGCCCGATTTCGTCTGGGAGGTGCGGTCCCCGGGTCAATCGATTCGGCAGCGGCAGGAGAAGATGGTGGAGTGGATCGAGGGCGGTGTGCGGCTTGGGTGGATGATCGATCCGTTTGAGCGGAAAGTCTGGATCTATCGGGCGAACGGCAAGGTCGACGAGTTGGATGACCCGACGGAGCTCTCCGGCGAGGACGTTTGTAGCGGGCTTGTTATCGATATGTCGCGGGTCTGGGATTGAGCAGTCTGGCTGTTGTAAGATTCGGTTGATGATGACGCGTGTGACTGTTGACGTGATGATGCTGGGCCGCATGGCGATGCCCGTGGTCCTGCCTCGCTAGCGCCTCCTGGAACAGGCGCGGCGGGGAAGGACCGACACGTTCCCGCTCCGACGCCTCTCCCCTGTTAGCGAAAGACCCGTCCGATCATGACCTATGCCACCTGCCTCGGCTGTCGCGAGTGTGCCCGCGAGTTCCCGCTGGAGGCCTTGCACGTCTGCGACTTCTGTTTCGGGCCCCTGGAAGTCAACTATGACCACGACGGGATTCAATCGAAGATCTCGCGAGAGCGAATCGAGTCAGGGCCGCGCTCGATCTGGCGCTACATTGACTTGCTGCCTGTGGACGAGGATTTCATTGTCGACCTGAACGTCGGCTGGACGCCGCTGCTCAAGGCGGATCGACTCGCCGACCGGCTTGGTATGCGGGAGCTATGGATCAAGAACGACACCTGTAATCCGTCCTGGTCGTTCAAGGATCGCGTCGTGGCGGTCGCCGCTTCGCGTGCAAAGCAGATGGGGTTCAAGACGTTGGCCTGCGCCTCGACCGGCAATCTGGCGAACTCGGTTTCGGCGCACGCCGCACGTGCCGGCATGGAAGCAATCGTGTTCATACCCCACGACCTCGAGGCGGGCAAAGTGCTCGGCTCGGCCGTCTACAACCCGACGATCGTGTCGGTCAACGGCTCCTACGACGACGTCAACCGGCTCTGCTCGGAGTTGGCCGACAATCGGCACTGGGCGTTCGTCAACATCAATGTGCGTCCGTACTACGCCGAGGGCTCTCGCACCCTGGCCTACGAGGTGGCGGAGCAGCTCGGCTGGCGCGCACCGCGCCAGGTGGTCGCGCCGATGGCGTCGGGCTCGCTCTTCACCAAGATCCACAAGGGATTCCAGGAGTTCCAGCAATACGGACTGATTGAGGAAACGCCGGTTCGCATGATCGGGGCGCAGGCCGAGGGCTGCTCGCCGATCACGACGGCCTGGCGCAACGAGACGACCAACATTCGGCCGGTCAAACCGAACACGATCGCCAAGTCGCTGGCGATCGGCAATCCCGCCGACGGCTACTACGCGCTGAAGACGATGAAGCGCACGGATGGCGGTTCGACGGCGGTGACTGATCCGGAAGTCGTCGAGGGGATTCGGATGCTGGCCGAGTGCGAGGGCGTCTTCGCCGAGACCGCCGGCGGAGTGACGATCGCAGGACTGCGCCAGGCGATTGAGACCGGCCAGATTGATCCGGACGAGACCACCGTGGCCTTCATCACCGGCGGCGGGCTGAAAACGGCTGACGCCGTGGTCGAGCACGTCACCCAGCCAATCCCGGTCGAAGGTACGCTGCAATCGTTCGAAGACGCCTTTGCCGAGGCGCCGCAAGCCGTCGGCGTGGGAGGCTAGACATGGCGACCCGACGAGTCCGCTTCACCTTCGAGGGCGACGCCGTCAAGGAGCCGGTGATCTATCTCGTTGGGCACGAGTTCGACGTGGTCACCAACATCCGTATGGCCGACGTCGAGCATGACTTCGGCTGGGTCGTGCTGGAACTGGATGGCGACCACGACGAGATCGATAGAGCCCTCGCCTGGGTCGCTGACAAGGGCGTCCGCATCGACCCGGTCGCCGGAGACGTCGTCGAGAGTTAGGGTTCACTCCTTCTAGTCTGGTCTTGCAAGCCGGCTGCCGGAGGGTTTCCTATGCCCGAGCCATTCACGATCGACATCGCAGACTCCGAGATTCGCGACCTCAAGCGGCGGCTTGGACAGACGCGCTGGCCTTCGGAGGTGACCGACTCCGGCTGGCAATACGGCTCGAACCTGGCGTACATCCAGGAACTCTGCGAGTACTGGCGCACAGACTTCAATTGGCCGGCTCAGCAGGCTCGGTTGAACCGGATGCCGCAGTTCACGACTCGGGTGTCGGCCGACGGGATCGAGGATTACACCGTCCATTTTGTCCTGCAAGAGGGCGTCGGCCCCAATCCGCTGCCGCTGGTCTTCACGCACGGCTGGCCGGGATCGTTCTTTGAGGTGTCGAAGATTCTGGGACCGCTCACCGACCCCGCCGCGCATGGCGGCGATCCGGCCGACGCCTTCACAGTCGTCGCCCCGTCGTTGCCCGGATACGGCTTTTCGGAGATTCCGAAGGCGGGAGGATTCGGACACATGCGGGCTGCTCGCATCTGGGTCGCTCTGATGTCGGAGCTGGGATTTGAGCGCTACGGAGCCCAGGGCGGCGACATCGGCGCTCGGGTCTCGGCGCTGACCGCGTACGAAGACCCCGAACACTGCATTGGAGCGCAGATCAACATGCCCAATAGTCCGGTGCCGGCCGACCATCCCGAGGAGGCATGGAGCGACGAGGAGCGCGCCATCCTCGCTCGGATGAGGGAGTGGCAATCGAAGGAAGCCGCCTACCAGTGGATTCAGGGCACTCGACCGCAGACGTTGTCTTATGGATTGACCGACTCGCCAGCCGGCCTGGCTGCCTGGATTGTCGAGAAGTGGCGCTCCTGGTCGGACTGCGACGGTGACATCGAGACTCGATTCAGCAAGGACGAGATCCTGACCAACATCTCGATCTACTGGTTCACCAGGACGATGAACTCGGCCACGCGCTACTACTACGAGCGCCGACAGCACGATCAGGCGAACTCCCTACCGGGTCGGCTGGAGACGCCGGCCGGATTCTCGGTCTTCCCAAAGGAAATCTTCGGTCCGCCGCGGCACTGGGTCGAGGCCGAGTACAACGTGCAGCAGTGGTCGGTGCACGATCGCGGCGGCCACTTCGCCGCCATGGAAGAGCCAGACCTGCTGGTCGGCGACATCCGCGAGTTCTTCCGTCCGTTGCGCTAGCCATCGTGCGATACTGCGCGCGGATCATTTCAACGAGTGACTCGCCCGCAGCGAGAGGAACCCAACCATGCCCGAGCCTTTCAAGATCGAAGTGTCCGACACCGACATCCGCGACCTCAAGCGCCGGCTGGCGCAGACCCGTTGGCCCTCGGAAGTCTCAGATTCCGGCTGGCAGTACGGCTCCAACCTGGCCTACATGCAGGAGCTTTGCGACTACTGGCGGACCGAATATGACTGGCGAGTGCAGGAGACCTATCTCAACCGGATTCCGCAGTTCACGACGCAGATCTCGGCCGACGGCGTCGAGGACTACACCGTTCACTACGTCCATCAGGAAGGCAACGGACCGAACCCGCTGCCACTGGTCTTCACGCATGGCTGGCCGGGCACGTTCTACGAGGTGGTCAAGATCCTGGGTCCCCTGACCGATCCTGCCGCCCACGGCGGCGACCCGGCCGACGCCTTTACCGTGGTCGCGCCGTCGATTCCCGGCTACGGCTTCTCGCAGATCCCGACCTCGGGCGGGTTCGGCCAGAAGCGCACGGCGCTGCTCTGGAACGCGCTCATGGCCCAGCTGGGCTACGAGCAGTACGGCGCGCAGGGCGGCGACTGGGGCGCGATCGTGACGGCGCAGGTTGCCTATCAGGATCCCGACCACTGCATCGGCGCGCAGATCAACATGCCGATCGGTCGTCCGCCGGAAGACAAGCCGCAGGATGAGTGGACCGACCGGGAACGAGAGGTCGCGGCGCAGATGGCGCACTGGCAGGCCCAGGAGACGGGTTACCAGGCGATCCAGGGCACCAAGCCGCAGACGCTGGCCTACGGCCTGACCGACTCGCCGGCGGGCCTCGCCGCGTGGATCACGGAGAAGTGGCGTTCCTGGTCGGACTGCGACGGCGACATCGAGAAGCGCTTCAGCAAGGACGAGATCCTGACCAACATCTCGATCTACTGGTTCGGCCAGACGATCAACTCGTCGACCCGCTACTACTACGAGATGCGTCAGAACCAGGCCGAGAACTTCCTCCCAGGCCGACTCGAGACGCCGACCGGTTTCTCGATCTTCCCCAAGGAAATCATCACAGCGCCGCGCAGCTGGTGCGAGCCGGGCTACAACATCACCCAGTGGTCCGAGCACGACAAGGGCGGCCACTTCGCTGCGCTTGAGGAGCCGGACCTCCTCGTCCAGGACATCCGCGACTTCTTCCGTCCGTTGCGGTAGTTCGGGAACCCTCACCCCAGCCCCCCGCCTTCGCGAGGCAGGCTCCCTCCCAGAAGGAGAGGGAGCAGGTGCGGAACGTCTCTGGCTTGATCCCCTCTCCCTCTGGGAGAGGGTTAGGGTGAGGGCCAGGCGGCGCATATGCAACCCTTTCACATCCACGTCCCCGGCGCTGAGATTGCCCAGCTGCGCAGCCGCCTGCGCGACACCCGCTGGCTCTCGGAAGTTCCCGGCTCCGGCTGGCTCTACGGCATCGATCTTGAGTTCACCAGGGATCTTGTTTCGTACTGGGCCGACGACTTCGACTGGCGCGCCATCGAATCGCTGCTCAATGGATTCCCGCAGTTCAAGACGTCGCTGACCGCCTGGAACGGCGAGTCGCTGGGCATTCACTTCATCCATCGGCGGAGTCCGCGAGCTGACGCGCGTCCGCTGATGATCCAGCACGGCTGGCCGTCGACCGTCTACGACTTCCACAAGATCGTTGACGAGTTGGCCGAACCTTCGGATCCGGACGCGCCGGCGTTCCATGTCATCGCGCCGTCGTTGCCCGGCTACGGCTGGTCGGACATTCCGACGAGGGCTGGTTTGGGACCTCCCGCAATCGCCGACATCTGGGTCGAGTTGATGTCGCGATTGGGCTATGACGATTTCCTCTATCACGGCGGCGACTGGGGCGCGGCGATCGGCGGGCAGCTGGCGCTGCGGCATCCCGACCGGATCCTCCGCATGCACATGACGATGGCCGCGCTGCCTCCGGGCGGTTCAACGGCTGCTCCCCAGACCGAAGAGGAACGCCGGTTCTTCGCCGAAAAGCAGGAGCCGTACGTCCGCGACGACGCGGCGCATCGCGGCATCCACGGGACCAAGTTCCAGACGATGGCGTTTCATCTCGAGGATTCGCCGGTCGGTCTGCTGGCCTGGATCGTCGACAAGTGGTGGATTCTGGCCGATGTCATGCGAGATGACGAAGCCCCGCGCGGCGGCGACCTGTATCGGCGCTTCACGAAGGACGAACTGCTGGCGACCGTCGCGATCTACTGGTTCACGCGGACGCAGCCCTCGGCGATGCGGATCTACCACGAGGCGATACGTCCGCCTGCCGACGTTGAGGCCGAGATCGGCGGCCAGGTGCGGCTGCGCGATGGCGAACGCTCTGAAGTCCCCACCGGATTCATCAAGCTCAAGCGTGGTACGCCGTTGCCGCCCAGGTCATGGTGCGAGCGCGCTGTTGATGTGGTGCATTGGACCGAGTTCCCGGAAGGCGGCCATTTCCCCGCGATGGAGGTTCCGGAGCTGTTGCTGGACGACATTCGAAAGTTCTTCGCCTGATGCCCGTGGTCCGACACCACTTGAGTTGTCTCGGCTGTGTCGCCCTGGCGCCGGCCTCGTTGGAGCTCTCCTGCGAGAGCTGCGGCGGACTGTACGAGATTGACTATCCGCGACTGCCGGAGGGGGGCATCCGCCTGCCGTTGACCCCGTTACCGCTGGGACAGGGTGGCACGCCGACGATCAGCTTCGACTGGCCCGACGCGCTGCGCTTGCGGTTGGAGCTGAAGCTCGAGTTCCTCTCCCCGACCGGATCGTTCAAGGATCGCGGCGCGGCGATGCTTGTCTCCGCAGCGTGGAGCGGCGGCGCGTCCGCATTCGTCGAGGACTCGTCCGGCAACGCCGGGGCTGCGCTCGCCGCATATGCCGCTGCAGCCCGGATGTCGGCCGAGATATTCGTTCCTGCCGACGCCCCGGACACCAAGAAATCGCAGATCACCGCCGTCGGTGGCACATTGCACGAGGTTCACGGTGACCGCGAAGAGGTTGCCCGGGCCGCCCAGCAGTACGCGCAAGAACAGGGCATCCCCTACCTCTCGCATAACCAAAGTCCGTACTTCAGCGAGGGCATGAAGTCGGCGGCCGAGGAGATCGCGGATCACGGTCTGCCCGACGCAATCGTGTTGCCAGTCGGCAACGGTTCACTGCTGATCGGGTTGTATCGAGGGTTCCGGGAGCTCATCCAGCTTGAGCGGATCGAACGAATGCCGCGGCTGTACGCGATCCAGGCGATGAATGTCAGTCCGGTCGCGTCCGCCTTCCGCAACCACGAGCCTCGCGATCCTGAGCCGACGATCGCCGACGGGATCGCCGTCGCGAACCCGCCGCGGCTGGCGCAGATGCTGGAAGCCGTGGGCGAGAGCGGTGGAGCAGCCGGCGTGGTCTCGGAGTTGGAGATCGAACTGGCGCGCACGACCATCTCGCAGCGCGGCCTGTTCGTCGAGCCAACCTCGGCCGTCTCGCTGGCCGCGCTGAGGCGTCTGCTGGAGCGGGGAATGCTGGCCGAAGATGAGCGTGTGCTTGTGCCGCTGACCGGATCGGGATTGAAGCAGCCGCCGATACGCTGAGATTCATGCGGCGTGATACATGGCCTGACCCTGCCTGGTGGATCTGGCGTCGGCTGACGTCGGTTAAGTGGGCGATCGGACTGATCCTTGCGGCGGCATTGTTCTCGGCCGTCGGCGTCATCATTCCTCAGGTCCCGCCGCAGCTGGCCGACATCCCGGAGCAGGTCGAGATCCATATCGAGGCGCAGCGCCCGACCTGGGGTGCGTTCACCGACGTCCTGGCCGAGTTCCCCTGGTTCTATGAGACCAACGGCGGCGTCTTCAACCTCTACAAGCAGCCCTACTGGTACGCTGTCGTGGCCCTGGTCGCCCTCGCGATCTCGGTCTGCACCGTCAGCCGAGCGCCGCCGATCTGGCGCACGTTCCGACGTCCGCCGAAGCGGGTCAACGCCGCCTACTTCGACCGGGCGCGGCATCGCGCCTCGGCCTCCATTGAAGAGGATGAGCAACCGGAATCGGCCCGCGATCAGTTGGTGGCCCGGCTGCGCGCCGCGCGCTATCGCGTCGAAGAGGTGAGTTCCACCGACGGTGAAGTGATGCTCTTCGCCGATCGCTACGGCTGGGCGCAGCTGGCGACCTTCGTCACGCATCTCGCGCTGCTGCTGTTGCTGGGCGCGACGCTGGTGACCAAGTTCGCCGGCGAGGAGTACCAGTTCTGGGTCGCCGAGGGCGAGTCCCACATTCTCTTCCCTCCCGGCGACGACCGCGCACAGGTGCAGGTGATCGTCGACGATGCGGTGGCTCGTTTCGCCGATAACGGCCAGGCGCTGGACTTCCGCAGCTTCGTCCGGGTCGCGGAGGGCGGGCGCGAGGTCGGCGGCGGTGAGGTCACGGTCAACGGACCCGTGCACGCGGCCGGCTACCGCGTCCATCAGGCGGCGTACTGGGAACACGGCGCGGAGCTTCGGGTGTTCGACCACTCATCTGGCCAGTTGCTCTACGCCGAAACGCACTTTCTCGACCAACAGATCGTCGGACCGCGGGTCCGGGTCGAGCGCAACGGCGCGGTCGTCTCGGAGGAAGTGATCTCGCTGCAACATCAGGTGGCGG
>JAPPBN010000034.1:0-127095 GCA_026705025.1 Chloroflexota bacterium
GGCCACTACGGTCCGCTCTTCATCCGTATGACCTGGCACGCTGCCGGCACCTATCGGATTTCGGATGGCCGCGGAGGCGGCGGCGCCGGACAGCAACGCTTCGCGCCGCTCAACAGCTGGCCCGACAACGCCAACCTGGACAAGGCGCGCCGCCTGCTCTGGCCAATCAAGCAGAAGTACGGCTCAAGTCTCTCCTGGGCCGACCTGCTGATCTTCACTGGCAACTGCGCGCTCGAGTCGATGGGGTTCAAGTCATTCGGCTTCGCCTTTGGCCGTCCCGACTCCTGGGAAGCAGACGAGACGGATTGGGGCCAGGAGGAGCAGTGGCTGGGCGACGAGCGTCACGATCCAGATGGTGAACTCAACGAGCAATTCGGCGCCGACCATATGGGTCTGATCTACGTCAATCCCGAAGGCCCCGGCGGCGAACCGAATCCGCGTCTCGCGGCCGAATACATTCGCCGCACGTTCATGCGTATGGCCATGAACGATGAGGAGACGGTCGCGTTGATCGTCGGCGGGCACACGTTCGGTAAGGCTCACGGAGCGGCGTCTGAAGCTCATGTCGGAGCCGACCCGGAAGGCGCCAACATCGAGCGGCAGGGCATCGGCTGGGACAGCAGCCACGGCTCCGGCACGGCCTCCGACGCGATCACCAGCGGCATCGAGGGTGCCTGGACCGATCAGCCAACGACCTGGGACCACGGCTTCCTGGAGAATCTGTACAACCATGAGTGGGAGCTGATCAAAAGCCCGGCAGGCAAGCATCAATTCGCTCCGAAGAACGCGGCTGCAGTCGCGACCGTGCCCGACGCCCACGACCCTGACATTCGTCACGCGCCGATGATGCTGACCACGGATCTCGCCATGCGCGAGGACCCTGCTTACGCAGCGATCACGCGTCGCTTCCTCGAGTATCCGGCCGAACTGGAAGATGCCTTCGCGCGCGCGTGGTTCAAGCTGATCCACCGCGACATGGGACCGCGCAGCCGCTATCTGGGTCCGCTGGTCCCCAGCGAACCGCTGCTCTGGCAGGATCCGGTCCCCGAGGTCGACCACGAACTGATCGGCGATGCTGAGATTGCATCGCTCAAGGCAGACGTGCTCGCTTCCGGGCTGTCAGGTTCGCAACTGGTCGCGACCGCCTGGGGCGCCGCGTCGTCGTTCCGTGGCACCGACAAGCGCGGAGGCGCCAACGGCGCCCGAATCCGCGTGGAGCCGCAGCGAAGTTGGGCAGTCAATGATCCCGCCCAACTTGGTGAAGTGCTCTCGACGCTCGAAGGCATCCAAGAGTCATTCAACGATTCACGCACCGACGGCAAGCGCGTCTCCCTGGCCGACCTTGTTGTGTTGGGCGGCTGCGCCGCCGTCGAGCAGGCCGCCCGAGACGCCGGCTACGATGTAACGGTGCCGTTCTCGCCGGGCCGGACCGACGCCTCGGAAGAGTGGACTGACTCCGAGTCGTTCGCGGTCCTGGAACCGAAGGCGGACGGCTTCCGCAACTACCTGCGACAGGATCTCCAGACCTGGCGTCGCGGCCGGGCCGAGGAACTGTTGATCGAACGAGCCGAGATGCTCACCCTGACCGCGCCTGAGATGACGGCGCTGGTGGGCGGCATGCGTGCGTTGGACGCCAACGCCGGAGGCTCGCAGCACGGTGTGCTCACCGACCGTCCCGGCAACCTGAGCAATGACTTCTTTGTCAACCTGCTCAACCCCGCAACAGAGTGGGCCGCGGTCAACGGTTCAGACGAAATCTTCGAGGGGCGCGATCGCGACAGCGGCGAGCCCCGCGGAACGGCGAGCAGGGTCGACCTGATCTTCGGCTCACACTCGGAGCTGCGAGCCCTGGCCGAGGTCTACGGTTCGAGCGACGCCGAGGAGAAATTCGTCAACGACTTCATCGCCGCCTGGGACAAGGTCATGAACCTCGATCGGTTCGACTTGGCCTGAAGGGGCGGTCCCGGGATTCTCAGTTCCAGGTTCATGCGGGGACCCGCTCGCCCGACCAACGCCGCATAGCTACCATCAGCAACACACGAAGTTGGTCACGCCGTGCCCAGCGCCGAACCGGTTCGCAGCGCCGTGGGCAGGAGTCAGGTGTGGATCCCGCAACCGGCTCGCGCTCGCGCCTGCTTCGTACACCATGCGATCTGTCGCAGAACCCACGCCGCGCTCTGCGCCGAGCGGCTCTGCGGATTCTGTTGGTCTCTCTGGCGCTCAGCGCCCTCATTGGCGTGATCGCACTGCTTGATAGCGATTTCGGCGACACCCAGGAGAAGCTGCTGCTCACGAGCCTCGCCACACTCGGGGCGAGCGTGATCCTACTGTCGTGCGGCCTCGCCTGGGAGCGCAGCCGACTGGGACCAGTCCCTCCGATAGGAATCGCTTGTGCCCTGGTCGGTTTCGGCATCGTCGTATACGCCATCTGGTTGCGGCCCGACGTCGACTATGACAACTGGGCACGAGCCTTCGTCACCGAGGTCATGTTCGCGGTAGCCGCGGCGCACCTAAGCCTGGTCGCAGTCACCGGCGCGACCGGCCGCTTCCGGTGGGCCGACTACTTGGCCTACGGGCTCAATCTTCTGGCCGTCCTCCTCTTGCTATCGGCCATTTGGAACGAGAACGTCGACGACGATTTCTGGCGGGTTTTCGGGATCGTCATGGTGCTGCTGCTCTCCGTGACGATTGCCCGACCGATCCTCCACCGACTTCGTCCGCGCCACGACAACGCCTTGCCGATTCCGCCCGAGCACAGGCTGTCGGCCGTGTTCTGTCCGCGCTGCGGGACACGGCTCCCGACTCCTGGTCAATCCTCGTGTGCGGCGTGTGGCGCGAGCTTCCAGGTGAGCATGGTCTCGGATCACCCACCTGACGACTAGTCCACCACCAACGGCAGCGAATCGTCGGCCGCGTACTCCGACATCGACGCGTCGTAGACGGCGACATTCTCGTAGCCCAACAGGCTGAGCACGAGCGCGTCGTTCGACGCCGCGATCCCGCCGCCGCAATACGTCACGACCCGTTGGGACTTGTCCGGCGCGACCTCGGCGAACATGCTGGCGAGCTCGTCGGACGGGCGGTACAGGCCCGTATCGGGGTCGATCAGCTCCATCGCCGGCACGTTGGTTGAGCCGGGAATGTGTCCCGCCCGGCCGTAGGTCCGGCCGCCGTCGGCGCCGGAGTGCTGGTCGCGACCGAGCGCGTTGATCAGGCAGCTCCCGCCCGACTCAACGAACGCGTTGACCTCATCCAGGTCGGCGAAGCGGTCGAGGTCGGCGGTCGGCGTGAAGCTTGCTGGCGCGTAGCCAGCTGCGTCGGTCGAGGTCGGACGGCCCTCGTCGCTCCAGCGACGCCAACCGCCGTCGAGCACTGCGGCGTTCGTGCAGCCCATCGACCGGAACATCCACCAGAGCCGCGCCGCCCACATCGAACCCAGCCGGTCGTACAGGATCAGCTTCGACGTTTCAGAAATGCCGTGCTTGCCGGCCGACGCAGCGAACTCCGCGGCCGACGGCATCATGAAGCGCAGGCGCTGGCCGTTGTCGGAGAAATCCGCCTGCAAATCGAGGAAGCCGGCTCCGGGAATGTGTCCCGAGTCGTACTCGGCCCGGCCCGACTCGACGCGGTAACCGCCTCCGTCTCGCGGACGCAGGAAGACCGTCGATTCGAAGACCCGAACGTCGTCATCCCCAAGGTGTTCGGCCAGCCAATCCGTAGAGACCAGGTACTCCGGATGCGCGAATGACATGATTGACTTCCAGTTCCATTACTTGCGCTGACTGAAGTTAGGCTACCGACCTCCCGCGATAGACTGCCTCAGTACGTACAGCACAGCCCGAGAAATCCTGCCAGTGCCCTACCTCAATACCTTCGCTCCCACCGTTGACGCTGTCGATCTGACCGGAACCGACGAGTTCGCTTCGCTCTGCGAGTCGGCAGCCGACCTCGGCATCACCCACGCCGACCAGATTCGCTACGTCTCCCGCAACAAGGTGATCAACCACCTCCGGCTGCACCTGCTCGAATGGGGCGAACCGACGAACCCAACGATCCTCCTGCTGCACGGCGGCAACCAGTCGGCGCACAGCTGGGATCTGGTCGCACTCCACCTGGCCGACCGCTTCCACATCATCGCGCCCGACCAGCGTGGACACGGCGACTCCGAATGGGCTCGCGACGCCGACTACGGCCCGGATCAGATGGCCTCCGACGCGCTCCAGTTGATCCACGAAGACGGCATTGATCATCCGATCGTCATGGGCCATTCGATGGGCGGCATGGTCACGATGCGGCTGACCGCGCGCGAACCGTCGTTGCCCCGTGCGGTCGTGCTGGTCGACGTGGGCCCCGAGGTCTCGCAACGAGGAGCCCAGGCGATTCGCAACTTCGTCGTGCGCAACGTCGAGTTTGAACATCTCGACGAGTTCATCGACCGCGTCGCGGCATACGATCCGTTCCGCTCGCGAGAGCACATGGAGCGAACCGCCCGCTACAACCTCGTCTATCGCTCCGACGGCAAGTACGTGTCCAAGTCCGACCGCATCCTGCACGATCCCGGCTTCCGCCGCCCGGCGGCCGACCGGCGCGACGTCGCCGACGGCTTCCACCAGTTCGATGGACCCACGCTGCTCGTGCGCGGCGAGTCGAGCAACATTCTCGAAGCCGACGCAGCCGAACGATTCGTCGATGACCTGCCCAATGCCCGGCTCGTCGAAGTGCCGGATTGTGGACACAACGTTCACTCGCAGAACACGCCGGGCTTCATCGACGCGGTGTCGAACTTCCTGCTCGCAGCGGCGCGGGACAAACGGGCGTAACATCGAATCATGGCCGAGCAATACGTCGCCAGGGACAAGAACACCGGCTTCGAAGTCTCCGTGACCGGTGACTTTCCCGAGCATCCCGACGACCGGATGCGCATCGCCCGGACGACCACGTTGTTCACCAGGCTGATGTCGACGCTGCTGCAGCGCGATGAAGCACAGCGCCGGATCGGATTTCGGGCCATTGAAACGCAGCTCGAGCTGGCCGACGCCCTGATCCGCCAGGACCACGCAGAAGTGCAGCGCCTGGTCCGAGAGACCCTGACCTCGATGGGCGTCAGCGAGGATCAGCTGCGCGAGCTGGCCCAGCGTCTGGCCGAGGCGGGCGGCCTCGACCCGCGGGTGGCCCAGGAACTGTCGCGGGCGTTCGGATTTGAAGGCGACGCGCTCGAGATGGAGGCCGAACCGGCCGACGATCCCACCGACGACGAAGGCGCGGCGCTCGATCCAAAGATCATGCAGCAGCTCGAAGATTTGCTCGCTGACTCCGACATTCAGTCCGACGGACAGCAGTCGGATCCTGAAGCACAGGACGACGACTCGGACGAACCTGCGAGAGGACCCACAACATGAGCAGCTCCGCCGTTGGCTACATCAAAGACATGCTCAGCTTCATTCATGGCGGTTTTCGCGACGCCCGCAGCGGGCAGACGCCGGAGCAGTTGCACTTCGTCCCCGACGGCGAATCGCACTCGGTCGCCTGGGTGCTCTGGCATGCGGCCCGCGTCGAAGACCTGCTGGTCCAGGGCGCCTGGCAGGGCAAGCAGGAACTCTGGCGCGAGGGCAACTGGGCCGAGAAGACCGGGCTGCCCGAGCGCGGCTTCGGCACCGGACAGTCGACCGAAGAAGCCTCAGCCGTCTCGATTGGCGACATGGACGCGTTCTGGGCCTATCAGGACGCGGTCAATGAGTCGACACACGCCTTCCTCGACTCGCTCAGCGACGATGATCTCTCGCGCGAAGTGAAGCTGGGCGAAGCCACCGAGACCCTTGGTCAATCGATCACGCTGCATCTCTGCACCCACCTCAACGGTCATCGCGGAGAAATCAACCTGATCCGCGGGATGCACGGACTCGATCCGGTCCGGCCCAACATGGGCGGCTAGCGTCGGCTAGCGGCCGCGGTGCCCTGCAAGCGATGACGGGAGCCAGTACATGCATGTAGTCATCACCGGCGCAAGCGGTCTCGTCGGGACTGCTCTCATCGCCCAACTTCGGCAGCGAGGCGTCAGCGTCACCGCGGTGTCCCGCAATCCGCGTGCTCACCTGGCGTTGTCCGGAGTCAACTGGACCGGCTGGGATGGACTCGCCGATGCGGTCTCGGGCGCCGCCGGCGTCGTCAACCTGGCCGGCGAGGGGATTGTTGACCAGCGTTGGACCAGCGCTCGCAAGTCGGCGTTGCGCGACAGCCGGATCGACACCACCCGCCAGGTGGTGCAGGCGATTCAGGAAGCCGGCGAGAAGCCGGGCGTCCTGATCAGCGCCTCTGCGATCGGTTACTACGGCAACGTGGTCGAACGGGAATCGACCGAGTCGGCTCCGCCCGGCGACGACTTCCTGGCGCAACTCTGCGTCGATTGGGAGGCGGAGGCGAAGGCCTCGGGCGTGCGCACGGTTGCTGCCCGAATCGGCATCATCTTGTCGACCGACGGCGGCGCGCTGCCGCGCCTGCTGATGCCGTTCAAGCTGGGGCTCGGTGGCCCGATTGGGCTCGGTCGCGCCTGGTGGAGCTGGGTGCACATCGACGATGTCGTCGGCGGATTGCTGTATGCCCTGGAAGAGAACTACGTCGAGGGTGCGATCAACCTGACGGCCCCCAATCCGGTTCGCAACAACCAGTTCTCGAGCGCCCTGGGACGCGCCGTTCGGCGTCCGGCACTGATGCCGGTGCCGCCGGTCGCGCTGAAGTTGATGCTGGGGGAAGGCGCCAGCGTCTTGCTCGCATCTCAGCGGATTCTGCCCACGCGCACACTCGATCTGGGCTATCGCTTCCGTTTCACCGATATCGATTCGGCCCTGCAGGACCTGGTTGGCTGAATCGAATCGACCGACAACCATGTCCGATCCGATCCCGCTGCGCTACGGCATCAACCCACATCAGGCCCCGGCAACGGCGGCAGCCATCACCGAGTGGCCGTTCGAAGTTCTCAACGGCCAGCCGGGATATATCAACCTGCTCGACGCCCTGAGTTCGTGGAACCTGGTAGTCGAACTACGCAATGCGCTCGATCAGCCCGCCGCCGCGTCATTCAAGCATGTCTCGCCGGCCGGCGCGGCGATCGGACTGCCAATCGGCGATCGGTTGGCTCGCGCGTATGAAGTAGAGAAACTTGAACTGTCGCCCGTCGCCTCCGCATACGTCCGCGCACGGGGCGGAGACCTGGTCAGCGCGTATGGCGATTTCGCGGCCGTTTCCGACGTGGTCGATGAGTCGCTGGCTCGCTTCCTCCGACGCGAGGTCTCCGACGGCATCATCGCGCCCGGCTTTGAGCCGGCTGCGCTTGAGATCCTGCAACGTAAGAAGGGCGGACGCTATCTGATCCTCCAGGCCGATCCCGATGCAGACACACCGCCGGTTGAGTCTCGTGATCACTTCGGCATCCGGCTGGAGCAGCCGCTCGACCGCAAGCTCATCGATAGCTCAATCTTCGGCAATCCGGTGACCGAACTGACCGACTTCCCCGCCGATGTCCGCCGCGATCTGATGATCGCCACCATTGCCCTGCGCTACACGCAATCCAATTCGGTCTGCGTCGCTGCCGACGGACAGGTGATCGGCCTGGGCGCGGGGCAACAGTCGCGGATTCACTGCTCGCGTCTTGCCTGCGGCAAGGCCGACCGTTGGATGCTGCAACAGCACGATCGCGTGCTCGGCCTGGAGTTTGATTCCTCATTCAAGCGTCCCGACCGCTTCGCGGGTCGCGAGCAGTACATCGCCTGGAACGAACTCTCCGAGCCCGAGCGTGAACGGCTCCAGTCTCAGATCGTCAACTGGTCCGGCCCGCTATCCGCGGATTCACGCCGCGACTGGATTGAACGATTCCAGACCGTTCTCAGTCACGACGCGTTCATGCCCTTCCGCGACAACGTCGACCGCGCCCAGGCATCGGCGGTCACCCATATCCTGCAGCCCGGCGGGTCAATCGCCGACGCCGACACGACCGACGCCTGCAACCAGTACGGCATCGTCATGGCGCTAACAGGCCAGCGGCTGTTCCGTCATTGATCCGTGACTGATCAGTTGTAACCTCATTTCATGTCCACCTTTACCGACTCTCCGATCGCTCTCTACGACACCCTGCTCCGCGACGGATCGCAGATGGAAGGCATTGCCTTCTCGCTGCAGGACAAGATCACGGTCGCGCGGCGGCTGGATTCGATCGGGATGCACTATGTCGAGGGTGGCTTCCCCGGCTCCAACGAGAAGGACAAGCAGTTCTTCGAGCGGATGAAAGCGCAGCCCCTGGAGCGCGCCAGGCTGGTCGCCTTTGGCGGCACGCGCAAGCCTGGCTCCGATGTAGAGACCGATTTCAACATCGTTGCGCTGCGCGAGGCTGAGACGCCGGTGGTCACGTTTGTCGGCAAAGCGATCGCCTCGCAGGTCAAGACGGTGCTCAACACCTCGCGCGAGGAAAACCTCTCCATGGTGCGCGAATCGGTCGAGTACATGGCCTCGATCGGGCGCGAGGTCCACTTCGATGCCGAGCACTTCTTCGATGGCTTCAAGCAGGACCCCGACTACACCCTCAACGTGGTCAGCACCGCCTTCCGATCGGGCGCGAAGTATCTCATCCTCTGCGACACCAATGGCGGCGCGATGACGGACGAGGTGAGCAGCGCAATCAAGGCGGTTCGGGACGTGCTGCCCGAAGCCAACCTCGGCATTCACACCCATAACGACTGCGACCTCGCAGTTGCCAACTCCCTCGCCGCCGTTCAGGCCGGCGTCACCCAGGTCCAGGGCTGCCTCAACGGCTACGGAGAGCGCTGCGGCAACGCTAACCTCTCCTCGATTATCCCCAATCTGCAGCTCAAGATGGGACTCCGAGTCGTCGACGACCATCAGCTCCAGGAGATCACCACAGCCTCACGCTTCATTGCCGAACTTGCCAACCTGCCGCTCAATGGTCTGTCTCCGTACGTCGGCGCGTCCGCCTTCGCTCACAAGGCCGGGTACCACGTGGCTGCCGTGGTCAAGGACCCCGCGCACTATCAACACATCGAGCCCGCCGACGTCGGCAACGACCGCCGTGTGCTGGTTTCGGAACTCTCGGGGCGGCGCAACATCCAGTTCAAGCTCGAGGAACGCGGTCACGACCTGCCGCTCACGCCGGAGGAAACCACCGAACTGCTCGGGCGAGTCAAGCAGATGGAGTCGCGCGGCTTCCAGTACGAGGCGGCCGACGCCTCGTTCGAGCTGCTCGCGCTGCGCTCACGACCCGACTATCTTGCGCCGTTCGAGCTGGACGACTTCCTCGTCATCGAGCGCCGCCGGCCCGGTCCGGCTCGATCCGCCAACGGCGGCGGCGACGAGTCGCTGATGATGGCGGAGGCGACGACCAAGATCCGCGTCGATGACGAACTCTTCCACACCACCGCCGATGGCAACGGACCGGTCAACGCGCTCGATCGCGCGGCCCGCAAGGGGCTGGAACTGGCCTACCCCGAACTCAAGGCGGTGTCCCTGCTCGACTACAAGGTGCGCATCATTGACGCCGACTCCGGCACCGAAGCCCAGACGAGGGCATTGATCGAGTCGACCGACGGCAAACGCACCTGGGCGACCGTTGGCGCCTCGCCCGACGTGATTGAAGCCTCGTGGCTCGCCCTCGCCGACGCGTACGAGTACTACCTCCTGCATCGCGAACAGTGGCGGATCGAAGACCAGCACGCCGCCGACTGATCGGGTCGACCTGACCCACACGTTGGCGAACGCAAGTGTGAAGCCGCTAACATACGAACTGGACATCGTGGGCCGCTGCTGAGCGGGACTGTGCTGTGGATGCCGGCGAGCGGGCGTGGCCCAAGGGAGTTGCGGGGCGATGGCGAGCGATGCTCTGGATGTGATTCAAGGCGGATTTCCTCGGTGTGCGCAATGCGAACAGGGTGTCCTGGTGCCGCTCTCCGACTTCGGCGGCCAGGGAGCAGCGGTGCACTTCAAGGCCTGGGTCTGCACCGATCCCAAGTGCCTCTTCAACCTGAAGATCCGCAACGGCGACGTCTACCTCAACGAACCCATCTACGACGGTCGCGAGGATCGCCGCTAGAGCGACGAAGCCCACCTCGGTTCCGACATGCCCACGCTGGCGGGAATGTCGACTGATTCCCGGCGGACGCGGCCAGAATGGTTCATGTTTCCAGCATTCGCTGGAATGACGAAGCGGGAGTAGCCGATGAACATCACCAGCATCGACGTCTATCCGATCATGTCCTGGCGACCCCATCTGTTCGTCACTGTGACCGCCGACGACGGAACCTATGGCGTTGGCGAGTCAGGCTTGAGCTGGCAAGAGAAGCCGATCGCCGCCGCCATCGAGCGGTTCTCCGAATTGGTCATCGGCGAAGATCCGATGCGCACCGAGCATCTCTGGCAACTGATGGCCCGCGCTTCGTTCTTCCCCGCCGACCGGATCAATTGCGCCGCCATCTCCGCGATCGACCTCGCACTCTGGGATCTCAAGGGCAAGCTCCTCGGCCAGCCGGTCTACAACCTGATTGGTGGACTCGTCCGCGACCGCATTCATTGCTATCCGCACAACGAGGGCGAGGACGACCCGACTCAGCTCATTGACGACATCGAGCGCACCGTCGCCGACGGTTGGCGGTTCGCCCGCTGGGGCTTCAGCGGGACGACCGGCGAAGCCTTCGACCCCTCCGACGCGGTGCGCAAGTCCGTCGGTGCCATCGAGGCGGTCCGATCGCATTTCGGACCCGAGCTCGAACTCTGCGTCGACGTCCACACCCGCATCGATCTGCCGGACGCTCTTCGCTACTGCCGAGCTGTCGAGGACGTGAACCCCTACTTCATTGAAGACGCCTTGCGCTCCGAGCGCCCCGAGTCCTACCGACGCCTGCGCGAGCGCACCAGCGTCCCGCTCGCCGCCGGCGAGCAGTGGTTCACCAAGTGGGGCTTCGCTACGGCGATCGAAGAGGAACTCATTGACTACGCGAGAATCGACCTCTGCCTGGTCGGCGGCTTCACTGAAGCGCTCAAGATCGCTCGCTGGGCCGAAACGCATCACATCCAGATCGTCCCCCATAATCCGCTCGGACCGGTCTCATCGGCTGCCGGAGCGCACCTGACGCTCGCCGCCGCCAACGCCGGAGTGTTGGAGATGGCCAAAGAGCCCGGTACGAACCTGCAGGATGTCTTCCCACAACAGACCCCGTTCGAGCGTGGACACGCCCTGCCCACCGACCAGCCCGGCTGGGGTATCACATTCGACGCGGAAGCTGCATCCGGATATCCAGAACCGGGCGTTGGCTACGCGCCGATGCTCAAGCGCCGCGACGGCTCCTTCACGAATTGGTAAGGGCTGGTAGTAAGCTGAATCGGTCGGGGAGTGGCGCAGCCTGGCAGCGCGCTTCGTTCGGGACGAAGAGGTCGGAGGTTCAAATCCTCTCTCCCCGACCATCCCTACTCAAGCGAAACATGGATGGGCGGCCATGAGGGCCGCCCTTCGTGATCGCGGCCTCACTCCGCAGCACTCAGGCTCGGCAGGCGGGCCTGCATCGGCTGCTGCACGCGCGACGCCGCGATGAAGATCACGACCGACGCCAGGGCGCAGATGCCGTACAGCAGCAGTGCGTCGTCGTAGCTGCCCGTGTTGTCGAAGATGCTGCCGGCGACGATCGGCGAGAAGAAGATCGCAATCGTCTCGAACATGAACCCGGTGCCGAGAATCGTGGCGAAGTTGGACAATCCGAACGCGCGAGAGATCATCAGCGCCTCGAGCGGCGGCACCGTCGCGAAGCCCAGCACATAGAGCACCACGTGCAGCGCCGTGCCGCCGTCGCTGCCGCCGATCAGATACAGCGTGATCATCGACCCGGCGACAAACAGCGAACCCACCGCCGCGATCCGTTCCGGTCGGCGGATCCGCTCAAGCTGTGAACCGGCCGCCAACAGCCAGATCACCGCGCCGCCCGCGGTGATCGACACGATCAACGCCGCGGTCGAGTCCGAGTAACCGACGGACTGGTAGTACGGGTGCGCCTGCGACAGCCAGCCGAAGACGACGAAGAAGATCGCCATCAAACCGAACACGAGCAGCCAGAACAGTTTCGTCCGCACCGCCTCGCGCGCGGTCAGACCGGCCAGCGACACCTCGGGCGGCGAGCTCAGCGCCGCGTCCGCCTCGACCGCCGCCGGATGCGCGTGAGCCCGCTCGCCGCCAGGCGGCGGTTGATCGCGCACCAGCAGGAACGCCACCGCGTAAGCGCCCACGATCATGATCCCCGAGTAGATGAACGCGTCTTCCCAGCCCAGCCGGGAGATCAGCAACTGGACCAGAGGCAGCATGACGAGCTGTCCCATCCAGACCGATGCACCGATCAGGCTGGTTGCGACGGCACGGTGATCGTCGAACCAGCGCACGGCCAGCGCCTGGGCCGGGATGTAGGCGATGCAGCCCAGCGAGATCGCGCTGAGACCCATGTACGCGTACCACTGCCAGAGTTCGGTCATGAACGCGAGCAGCACGAACGAGACACAGCAGAGCGGCGCGCCGATCAGCATCAGCCGGCGAGGTCCGACCACATCGATCAAGCGTCCGATCAGCGGCGCCGAGGCCCCGACCACGCCGACGGTGACGGAGAATCCCAGCGAGACCTGCGCCCGCGACCAGCCGAACGCCTCCTCAAGCGGAACCACGTAGGCGCCGAACGAGCCAAACGTGACGCCCTCGGCGACGATCATCGCCACGACCATCCCGAACAGTACCCACCAGCCGTAGTACAACCGCCCCAGCCTCCCGCGCCGCCGCCGCCCCCGCCCCCGCCCAATCGTCGTCGCTTCGATCGCCATACCGCGCAGATTACTCCCGATCCCCTCTCCCCCCGCGGAGGCGGAGGGAAGGCAGCTCACTTCCCCTCTCCCCCCGCGCGAGCGGGGGGAGATGCCGAAGGCAGAGGGGGGCTCCCCCATCCCGCAAGCACTATCCTTCCTGCCACCGACCGCCGAAGTCCGAGAGACCACGCCATGACCACCACCCTGTCCAGCATCAGCACCAGCCCGCTTCCCTGGCCCAACGAGCGCGAACTGCCCGAGACCACGCGCCCGCTGCCGGCCGGCACCACCGTGATCTCCGCCGACAGCCACTGGCTGGAGACCGGCGAGTTCGTCGACCGTATGCCAGCCCACTACCGCAACCGCGCCCCGCGCGGCGTCTTCAACGAGCGCGGCTTCCACATGGAGATCGACGGCGAGTCGACCGACAACAAGGCGATGCCCAGTGAGATGATCGAGGGCCGCGCCGGGATGTGGGACGCCGCTGTCCGCGTCGAGGAGATCACGCGCGAGGGCGTCGAGCAGGAGATTCTCTTCCCGCAGCGCATGCTCGGCGTGATCCGCAATCAGGACTTCGACTACATCCAGGCCTGCATGGACGCCTACAACGAGATGCTGGCCGACTTCTGCGCCGAGTATCCGGACAAGCTGCACGGTCTGGCCCTGCTCAACTACTGGGATCCGGATCGGACCGAGGACGAGCTGCAGAAGATCAAGGCACTCGGCTTTAAGGGCGTCCTGATGCCCTCGCTGCCGCCGCCGCACGCCAAGGTCTACTACAACGCCCGCGCCCTCGAACCGATGTGGAAGGCGATCGGCGAGGCCGGCCTGCCGCTCAGCTTCCACGTCGGCGAGACCTTCGACGCCCGCGGCCAGGGCGGCCTGGCCACCACGATCGTCGTCGCCTTCCAGCCCTTCCGCCGGCTCTTCGCGCTGCTCGCCTTCGCTGGCATCTTCGAGCGCAATCCCGGCATCCGCGTCGTCTTCACCGAAGGCGGCATCTCCTGGGTGCCGAGCGCGCTCTTCGACTGCGACAAGGTCTACGCCTCGTTCGAGAGCGAGATGACGCCCAAGCTGGCCAAGCCGCCCAGCCACTACTGGTTCGAGAACTGCTACGCCACATTCATCGAGGACCCCAGTGGGCTGCGTCAGCTCGACCTGATCGGCGTCGACAAGGTCCTCTGGGGCTCCGACTATCCGCACCCCGAGAGCGCCGTCGGCTACACCCAGCAATCCCTCTGGGACGTGTTCGACGCCACCGACTCGGTCGAGGACGCCCAAAAGATCGTCGGCGGCAACGCCCAGAAAGTCTGGGGCCTGACCTAGCGAACGAGACCGATGGACTCAGGGCCAGCGAGATACCGCCCGGCGCGTTCTGCATGCCCTCCGCGCCGGCGGAGTAATCGAGCAGTTGAGGCCCCCCTCGTGGTCGGCGAAGCGCACTGTATGCGTTTCCGCGTCTGTTGTCCGTGAGCGACCAGGTCTGAGAGCCCGTGATGATCAGAGGCTCCCGAAAGCGATCTGCAAAACGTCTCGTCGATCACTCCCGCGCAACAACCGAGCTTGTCGATCACCTGGCCAGAAGAGTGATCGTCAAGAGATCTTGTCAATCAGACCAGCACAACAAACGCCTTTGATGTCTACTTGTCGGAAAAAGTGATCGTCAACAAGATTTGACGAGCAGATCAGCGACACAAGTTGCCCTGTCGATCAGATCGCCCGATTCAGTGTGCATTCGACTGCGCTCGACGACGGCCGACCGGTGCTGGCCACCGATGTCAAGGTCGATCCCGCTCGCGAAAGAACATGTGAGCGCTTAGGATTGAGTCTGCACAACGTGAAGCTGCTGAATGGGAAGACGTCAATGCGTGCTGCCCGGTCGACGAGGTCGCCGTCACTTGGGATGGAATGGTTGACCTGGCCGGTCTCGGCCAACCAGGGCCTTCCAAACCCGACCAAAGCCAACCACCTCGGGACGCTCTCATTCGGCGAGTTCCCAGTGTTTCGCGGCACTTCGCGGCTGTTTTTCTCCAGGGCGGCCCGGAGAAAAAAATTGGACCAACCACCTGTGCACACACCACCTACCCTGCCGTTGACCCCGCTGTGACGCAGATCCCCTCCCAGAATCGAGGCCACCATGTCCGTTGAACGAATCGAGATTTCCCACCAGGCTGCCTACGCCGACGGGCGGGAGTTTGGCGAGCACGGACCCTTCGAACTGGTCCGCGCTCGGCTGCGCTATGCGGTCAATCCGATGCTGGAGGACCACCGGCGGATTACCGACCTCGAGTGCGCCCCTCGCGGCACCGACGGATGCGTCCGCTTCAGCGGCGACCTGGTGCTGATCCGGCCTCAGGATCCGTCTGCGGGCAATGGTGCGCTGGTCATCGATGTGCCCAATCGCGGACGCAGCCTGCTGCCCGGAGCGCTCAACCGCACGCCGCCCGAGTTCACGCTCACCGACCCGCTGCATCCCGGCGACGGATTCCTCTTCAGCCAGGGATTCAGCGTCGCTTCGGTGGCCTGGCAGTGGAACACGCCCGATCTGGACACCCTGCTCGACTTCAAAGCGCCGGAGGCGCTGGGCCTCGACGACCAGTCAATCTCCGGCGAAGCGATCACCGACCTGCGGCCCAGCGAGCCGCTGGCCTCGATGCCGATAGAGCACCTGGGCCAGCCCGGCTATCCGGTCTCCGAGCACGAGGATGGACGCGCGCGACTGTATGAACGCGACTACGAAGACGACGAGCCCCGCGAGATTCCTCGCGACCGCTGGCGCTTCGCGCGGCAGACCGACGACGGCGTCGTGCCCAGCACCCGCGACCTCTGGATCGAGGACGGCTTCGTGCCGGGCAAGATCTACGAGGTCGTATATCCCACCGACCGCTCCCCGGTCGTGGGAACCGGCCTGCTCGCCTTCCGCGACGCCGCCCTCTTCCTTCGCAAATGGCAGCGCTCCTACGAGCGCGTCCACGGCTTCGGCATCTCCCAGAGCGGCCGCTTCCTCCGCCACCTTCTCTATCTGGGACTGAATCGAGACCCGGATGCGCTGAGCGAGCGCGCCTTCGACGGCATGCACATCCACGTCGCCGGCGGCATTCGCGGCGAGTTCAATCGACGCTATGGGCAGCCCTCGCAGCTCTTCCTCGCGGGGCCGATCCACGAGTTCCCCTTCGCCGACTTGGTGCGTGAGGACTCCTTGACCGACGCGACCGACGGCCTACTCCAGCGTTCCGATGAGCAGGGCGTCACGCCGAAGATCGTCAAGACCAACACGAGCTGGGAATACTGGCGCGGCGACGCCTCGCTGATCGACATCGACCCGGCCACGGGCGAGGATATTCCCCAGCATCCCGATTCGCGGCACTACCTGTTGGCCTGCACGCAGCACGGCGCCGGGCAGGCCGAGCCGATGGACAGCTTCTACCTGAGCGGCGACCGCAGCATGTACCGCCACAACGCCGTCGACCAGTCGCCGCTGATGCGGGCCGCGCTGGTCAACCTCGACCGCTGGGCCGCAGGCGAGTCCGAGCCGCCGCTGACCAGCGTGCCCAGCCTGGCCAACGGCACCGCCGCAACGCGCGACGAGGTGCTGGCACGACTCGGCCATCAAGTGACGACGCCAGACGCCGATCGGCTCTCCAGAGTCCGAACCGTCGACTGGTCCACGCTGCCTCCCGGAGAAGGCGCCGAGTACCAGGGCTACGTCTCCGCCGTCGATGAGGTCGGCAACGAGATCGCCGGTCTCCGCCTGCCCGACCTGACCCAACCGCTCGGTCTGCACACCGGCTGGAATCCCCGTCACCCAGACACCGGCGGCGAGGACTTGACCAGCCACTTCGTCGGTCTGACCCAATGGCTCGATCGAGACGAGATTCTCGCCCGCTACGGAGACAAAGCGTCGTATCTCGACCGGGTCCGAAGCGACGCAGAGCAACTCGCGTCAGAGTGCCTGATCCTCAGCGAGGACATCGAGCTCGTCGTCGCCAACTGCGCTGACCGCTGGGACGTTGCGGTGGGCTGATCACGGCCACCGGCGCTCAAGCCGTGGACACAATCCCGGACTGCGCCAGTGCCTCGACCTCCGTGGCCGCCAGCCCAAGTTCCTCGGCCAGCACTTCGGCGGTGTGCTCGCCGAGCAGCGGCGCCCGGCGATGCACGGCCGGGCTCTCGCTCAGGCGAATCGGGCAGCCGAGCAGGGTCATCGGACCGCGGGTCGGATGCTCGATATCGACCAGCATGCCGCGCTCGCGGAGGTGCTCATTCGCGAAGATCTCGCCTGAATCAAGCACCGGACCCGAGGGCACACCGACTTCGCGCATCTTGTCCATCACTTCAAATTTGGTCCGCTGACTGGTCCACGCCTCAATCGCCTGACGGATCTCGTCGCCCTCGTCGCGGCTGATGGTTCTTGTCGCATCGGGCTTGATCAGGTCGGGCCGGCCGATCGTCTCCATCAGCGCTTTGCGCATCCGCCCGCCCGCGACCACCACCCAGACCCAGTCGGAGCGTCCGCCGGGCTGGCAGGGGAACAGGCCGGTCGGAGCGGTCAAGCCGTCTCCGTACGGAGGCGCGGGATCGCCGGAGATCTCGCGGCGGGTCATCGGCACGCGGGTGTAGTTGGTCACGGCCTCCATCATCGACAGTTCGACCTTCTGGCCGACGCCGTCGCGTTGACGCTGCCAGAGCGCGGCCAGCATGCCGATCGCGGCCTGCACGCCGGTGCCGGTGTCGCCGATCGTGGGGCCGGGCTTGAGCGGCATCCCGTCCGCCATGCCCGTCACCGCCATCGCGCCGCCTGCGGCCTGCGCAACCATGTCGAACGACTTGGTCGGCGCCCAGGGACCGGTGGTGCCGAAGCCCTTGACCGTGCAGTAGATGAGCTGTGGATGAAGCTCCTTGAGCGTGTCGTAGCCGATCCCCAGCCGCTCCATCGTGCCCAGGGTGAAGTTCTCGACCACGATGTCGAAGTTGGGCACCAGCTTGAGGAATATCTTGCGGCCCTCCTCGGACTTGAGGTCCAGGGTCAGCGAACGCTTGTTGTTGTTCAACGTGATGAAGTAGGTCGAATCGACGGAGTTGCCGGCGCCCAGTCGCCGTCCCGGCTCGCCCCGTCCCGGCGGTTCAACCTTGACGATCTGCGCGCCCAGCCACCCCAATGCCTGGGTCGAGGAGGTCCCCGCCTCGTACTGGGTCAAATCCAGAATCCGAACATCCGACAGCGCCAAGGCCATGTTCCATCCTCCACTCAGTCAATGATGAGCAGAGGCTAGCGGAGTCTCAGGTGTCTACCTTGACCAGCTCGTACTCAACCCATCTGCCATCGATCTGTTCAAGTTCGACCGTGCCGCCTCTGAGCTTCTCGAACTCAATACCAGGCAGGATGTTGCGTCCCTCAGCATGTTCGATGGTGATCTTAACCAGCTCGCCATTGGCGTCGAGTTCCATCAAATCGCCGACACCTACGTCGACGTAGTCCTCGACCAGCTTCTGGGTGAACTGAAGAACAAGTGTGTCTGTATCGGCGAAATAGGTGGCCTTCATGGTCGGAACCTTCTGTCCAGGAACGCGGTCATGACCGTCTCGCCGTCAGGCAACAGTACCACTCTAAGGTAGCGACCGTTCAACTCAGGCACCGTTCCCCATCGTCGAATTCGTCCATCGGACTGCACGGATTCGACAAGAGGATTCGCGATGACCTGTTCAATCCACTCCAGCTCGATCCACTTCCTGTCTTCTGCCAGCCTGGACCTGTTGAAGTGCTCCGTAACCTTCATCCAGAGCCGGACTCCGCACCGACAACCACTCCCAGCTCGGACAGATCCTTCGAACGGTCGCCAAGCACATGCGCCGCCGCCGAGCCAGGAAGCATTGCCGGACGGCCCACTGTCACCGGTGTTCGGCTCATCTTGATTGACGGACCATTAGTCCGCACCCGGCCTCGGCCCTCGTGCTCGCGAGTCACCGACATGCCATTCGTGACGGCACGGTACTCGGTCATGGCCTCCTCGACTGAGCCCACCGGCGACGCTCCGATCCCCTTCGCGGTCAGCTCAGAGACCCACTCGGCGACTGTCTTCGTCGCGAACTCTTCCGGGCTGGGCATGTCTTGCGACTGCTCTGGCTTGGCGCCGGCGAACAGCCAGCCATCGGATGCTTCGTACAGGCGGTGCAGCGGACCCTCGCCGACCGCGTCCTGGCCAGCCGGCTCGTCCCAGTGTTTGCCCTCGTAGCCATGCAGCACGTTCGACTGCAGCGTGCTCGCCGTCCGAGCCAGGGCGGTGAAAACCTGCTGGCCTTCGCCCGTACGCAGGCGGTGATAGAGCGCCATGCCGACGCCGAATGCGCCGTTGATGCCGGTGCCGTAGTCATTGATCGCGAACGGTTGCAGGGTGGGTTCCGTGTCGCCATAGCGAGTCATCATGCCGCTCGCCGACTGCGCCAACTGCTCCCATCCGGCGCGTTCGGCCCACGGACCGATCTCACCGAATGCGTTCAGCGAGGCGTAGACCACGTCGGGATTGATCTGCCGCACCGACTCGTAGTCGACGCCCAGACCGCCGACCTTGCCCATTCGATAGTTCTGGACCACGACATCGACATCCGCGGCCAGTTCCATGAAGACCTCGCGGCCTTCGCCGCGCTTGAGATCAAGCAGCACGGAACGCTTGCCGCGGTTGATGTCCTCGTGCAGCATGATCCCGTTCTCGCGCGACGGGTTGTCGATCTTGACCACGTCTGCGCCGTACTCGGCCAGGGTGCGTCCGCAAGTCGGGCCGGCGAGGATGATGCACAGGTCGAGGGCTGTCATCCCCTCCAGCGCCTGCGACAGTCGATTTCCCGGTGCGCGTATCGCCGACGGCGCCGAAGCTGACACCTCAGCGAGGATGTTGTCGCGGTCGGCGTCGAGCGCCTTGCGAGGTCCTCGAATCTCACCCGGCGTTCCACCCATGCGGACCTGGATGCCCGGTTGCAGCATCGGCCCCAGTTCAGGGTCGTCCAGTTCGACGATGATCTCAGCCTCGCGCGCGTGCGGCTCGTGCAGCCATTCCGACGAGTCGAGACATCGCACGGTCGGCGGACCATTGCCGCCATCGTTGATCAGGTCTTCCCACTCTTGCGCCGTGCGGGTCAGGAAGATGTTGGTCAAGTGGGCACGGGCCGTGTCGGCGAGCGAGAAGTCGTTCATAATCTCCGAGGCCTTCGACCACGGCTCGTCCAACCACTGCGGTACGCCTGCGGAGACGCAGAACTGGCGGATGAAGTGCGAGTAAGCGGCGTGGAAGAAAACCCAGCGACCGTCCGCGCATTCATACGGGCCGACCCAGGGCACGGGTGGACGAGGAGCCTCTCGATCGAGATAACGCAGGCCGCGAATGCCGATCGCCTGATAGAGGCTGTCGTGCAGCGACGCCTCGATTCGCTGTCCGAAGCCGTCGCGCTCGCGGGCGACCAGTGCCATTGCGACCCCCGCGCAGCCCGTGAACGCCGCATATGAGGATGCAATAGGCACAGCCGTGTAGACCGGCTTCGGCGCATCTTTCATGAGCGAACCGCTGTAGGTCCCGACCGGCGCAGACACGACCCCTTCCCAGCCGGGCACTGACGCGCGCTCGTCGTCGGAAGAGAATCCGGGCAACGAGAGATAGATCAACTGGTCGTTGTTGCTAGTCGACTCCTCTGCGCCCAACCCCAGCCGATCCATGACTCCGGGCCGGAAGTTCTCGACGACCACGTCGGCCGAAGCGATGAGATCCTGCGCCGTGCGGCGACCGTCGGCGGTCTTCAGATCGAGCGAGATGCGCCGCTTGCCTCTATTCCAGACCGCGTTCGCGGGTGTATCCCACATCGGCCCCGTCGGCGGATCGACCCGTATCACGTCCGCCCCATGGTCGGCGAGCATCATCGCCGCCAGCGGTCCGGCCATGTACTGACCGAAATCAATGACTCGAAGTCCGTCGAGCGCGCCCATAACCGCCTCCATCGCTTGCGGATCCAGTGCGAGTAGAGGCTAGCGGCTGATGTGTTGGCTCAGCGCCTGGTCAACGGCAGCATCAATCGCCGCCTGGAAGTCCGCGACCGATCCGTTGTTGTGTAGGACAAGATCGGCCCTGGGCGCTCGTTCCCTCCACGGCGTTGCAGAGGCCATCCGCTGCTCGGCTTCCTCGCGGGTGAAGCCGTTGCGAGCCATCAGCCGATCGATTGCCCGTTCATCCTCAGCGGCGACCAGCCAACCGGCGTCGCAGATTTCCATGTAGGGGCCTTCGAACAGCCGCACCGCTTCAAACACGGCGATTGGAGCTGAATCCTGTTTCATTTCGCGAAGCAGGCGCATGAACTCGCCCTCGATGTCGCCAATCGCCGTCCGTAAGGCGGCCAGCAGATCCGGCTTGCCGAACACGATGTCACCCAGCGCCTTGCGGTCGATGTAACCATCCGCGCCCACCACGCCGTCACCGAACCGCGCCACGATGCGGTCGAATCCCGGTTTGTCTGGTTCATACATCGTGTGGACATGGCGATCGGCGTCGACGTGCCTGGCGCCGTGAAAGTTGGCCAGGTGCCGGCAGAGCACCGACTTGCCGCAGGCAATGGATCCGGTAACGCCCAAGACGAATGCCATGCGCAACAGGTTACCCGCGACCCGGATTAATTCTCCGGCCGCAGCGAATATAGGCTGTGCGTTGGAACGACGACCAAAGATGCCTCGAGACTCCGATGCCCGATCGATGCAACTGGCCCGGCGACGATCCTGATGAGATCGCCTATCACGATCATGATTGGGGCGTCCCGACTGAGGACGAGTCGACGCTGTTCGAAGCGTTGACCCTGGAGGGCGCCCAGGCCGGATTGTCCTGGCACACGATCCTGCTGCGCCGCGGTGGCTATCGTCGCGCCTTCCTGGGCTGGGATGTCGAGGCGATCGCCGAGATTGATGAAGCTGGCGTCGAGACGTTGGTCCAGGACGAAGGCATCATCCGACACCGGGGCAAGATCGAGTCGACCATTGCCAATGCGAACGCAACGCTGCTGCTGCGACAACAGGGACTGTCGCTGGCCGAGGTCGTCTGGGCCTACGCCGACCCTTCCAACGAACCGCGCGGCGAGATTCAGTCACGGACCGACGAGTCCAGAGCGATGTCGCGCGAACTCAAGCGCCGCGGTTTCCGCTTTGTCGGCCCCACTACCTGCTACGCCTTCATGCAAGCGGTGGGAATCGTCAATGACCACGCCGAGACCTGCTTCCGATTCCCGGAGATTGTCAGGATGCGCGATAGGCTGCTCAACGAACGGAGCAACACATGACCTTCCAGCATCTGCGCCTCGATATCTCCGACCAGATCGGCACGATCACGCTTGACCGGCCGGAGAAACTCAACGCGCTCTCGCGCGATCTGCACAACGAGATGGTCGCGGCCGCCAGTCAGCTCCAGGCCGACGATGATGTCCGGGTCGTGATCGTGACCGGCGCCGGACGTGGTTTCTGCTCGGGGGCCGACCTCACTGCTCGGCCTCGCGACGACGCTCCCGACACCCAGAACGATCGTATGGACGAGTTCGGCTGGGTTGGCCACCAGGCGCTCGCGTTTGGTCACCTGGACAAGCCGACGATCGCCGCCGTCAACGGGGTAGCTGCGGGTGCCGGCATGAGTCTGGCGTTGTCCTGCGACCTGCGCGTTGGCTCAGAGAAAGCCCGCTTCAAGGTTGTCTTCCTCGAGCGCTCGCTCAGCCCCGACGCCGGCATGACCTGGTTCCTCCCACGCGTCGTCGGCTATCCCAAGGCGGTGGAGCTGGTCCAGACCAGCCGCTTTGTCGAGTCGGACGAAGCGCTGCAGATCGGGTTGCTCAACCAGCGCGTGCCGCACGAGGAACTGATGAACAGCGCTCGCGCCATGGCTCGCGAAATCGCATTCTGGCCGCCGCTCGCATCTCGAGCGGCCAAGCGTGTGATGCAGCGAAACCTCAACGCCACGCTGGAAGAGGCCTTGCGCAACGAGATCACCGCGATCTCTCACGCAACGCGTTCCGAGCACGATGTCCGCGAAGCGCAGGCCTCGTTCATTGAAAAGCGTCCGCCGATCTTCACCGGCGAGTAGTTGGGTTCGACGTGCCCGACGTCATCATTCGCGAAGCCGTCCCCAACGACGCTCAAACGATTCTTGACTTCATCGTCGGTTTGGCCGAGTTCGAGAACGAACCACGCTCCATCGTCGAAGCGACGGTCGAGAGCGTTCGGCGCGACGGGTTTGGCCCGCAGCGACTCTTCGAAACCCTGATCGCCGAGCGCAACGGCGAACCACTCGGGATGGCGCTGTTCTTCCCGCACTACTCCACCTGGACCGGAACTCCCGCCCTCTATCTCGAAGACCTGTTCGTCAAGGAGGAAGCGAGAGGGACCGGGGCGGGATTCGCCTTGATGCAAGCCCTCGCCGAGATTGCCAGCGAGCGCGGTTGGAAACGACTCGACCTCTCCGTGCTCGACTGGAATCCAGCGCGCCGGTTCTATCACCAACTGGGCATGGAGCACGAGTCGGAGTGGCTGCTCTACCGGCTCGACGAAGATGGCATCGGCAGGCTGGCTCAAGCAGGGCCGGATGGCTGAGCTCAAGGTCTACGGCGCGCCCTGGTGCCCGGACTGCCGCCGCTCGAAGACGTTTCTCAGCGAGCATCGAATCGACTACGACTGGATCGACATCGACCAGGACGCGGACGCGCTCGCCTACGTCGAGGAATTGCAGAACGGCGGCCGCTCGATCCCCACCGTCATCCTGCCCGACGGCGGGATGCTGATTGAGCCGAGCGACGAAGAACTTGCACAAGCGCTGGGCGTCCTGGTTCGGCCCCAACGACAGTTCTACGACCTCGCCATCATCGGCGGCGGTCCGGCCGGACTGGCCGCCTCGATCTATGCCGCTCGCGAGGGCATCGACACCGTTGTCATCGAGCGCTCGGCGCTGGGCGGACAGGCTGGCCTGACAAATCGGATCGACAACTACCCCGGTTTTCCCGACGGCATTGACGGCGACGACTTGATGTCGAAGTTCGTTGCCCAGGCCCGTCGCTTCGGCGTCGAACTCCTCTCGGCTGTCGGTGCGACCGAGGTTGCCGCTGCGCCCGATGTCGAAGTCAGATTGTCGAGCGGCGATCACGTCGCCGCGCATGCGGCAATACTCACGCCCGGCAGCACGTATCGACGGCTCGATGTGCCGGGCGAGATGGAGTTGATCGGCAGCTCGGTCCACTTCTGCTCGACCTGCGATGGTCCGTTCTACGCCGGCGCCAGAGAGCTCGCCGTGATCGGCGGTGGCAACTCCGCACTGGAGGAAGGTCTGTATCTCACCCAGTTCGCCGACCAGGTGCACATTATCCACCGAGGCGACGAACTCACCGGCTCCTCCGTGCTGCAAGACAAGGTTCGGTCGCACCCGAGAATTGCGCTGTCACTCCGAACGGCGGTCACGTCAATGCAGGGTGACGGCAAACTTGAGGCATTGACTCTGGAGTCGAGCGGGACAACGATGCAGTCGTCGCCGGACGGCGTCTTCGTCTTCATCGGATTGCAGCCGAACACAGACTTCCTGCGCGGCGTTGTTGACCTTGACGAACGAGGATTCATCACGACCGATCACCGCTTCCAGACCAGCGTCGAGTCGATCTACGCGGCAGGCGACGCGCGAGCTGGATCAACCAAACAACTTGGCGCCGCCGTCGGAGAGGGCATCACCGCATTGATGATGGCTCGCGAATACCTCCGTGCCCACCAACACATCCGCACGCCGTCGACGGACGAATAGCGCTCAGCGGCCGGCGCCGACGGGCGGCGCGTCGACGAGCGTGCCGTCGGCGATGAACTCGTCGATCTCGCTGGCGGAGAAGCCCAGCTCTTCGCAGATCTGCCGGTTGTCTCCGCCCAGGAGTGGCGCCGGTCGCATCTCCGCAGGTCCCCAGTCACTGAAGTGAATCGGGAATCCGCCGTACTCATAGACGCCGACGCCCGGTTGGTCCCACTCGACGATGAATCCGCGCTCGCGCAGATGCACGGACTCGACCAGGTCGCCGTTGGTCATCACAGGCAAGGCAGTGATCTCCGCCGATTGCAGCCGCTCAGCAAGATCAAACCGGTCCTGACCACGGGTCCATTCACTGATCAGGTCGTCAATCTCGTTGTGGGACTCGACGCGACCCGCAAGGGTCTGGAATCGCTGATCGTTGAGTCGGTCATCTTTAGCAACCTGTCGAAATCGCGACCACGCTGGGTCATCTTCAATCGTGATGGCGATCCACATGTCCATGGAATCGCGAGCGTCGGGGCTCTCGTCGCGGCAGCGATAGACGCCCTGCGGTGCGGAGCTTCTGGATCGATTCCCGCGCCTGGGCGCCTGTCCCTGTACTGAGGTCTCGAGGATGAGATCGCCGGCGATCGCGGCATTGGTTTGCAACTGCGACAGATCGACGAAGCAGCCGCGACCGGTTTCCTCGCGCTCCCAGAGCGCTGCCAGTACCGCGAACGTTCCGTGCAGGCCGCCGATTGGATCGGGGAACGCGTGCCCCATCTTCATCGGTCCGTCCCCGGCGTAACCGGTCGCCGAGGCTGTGCCGGCGTGCGCCTCCAGTACCGGTCCATAGGAGACCCGTTGCCGGAACGGTCCCGTATGTCCGTAACCCGTGCAAGAGACAGAGATGATCCGGGGATTCCACTGGCTGACCGTCTCGTAGTCGATGCCGAGGCTCCTGGAGCCGCGCGGACTGAAGTTGTCGACGATCACGTCGGTGCGCTCAACCAGTCGTCGCCAGACGCGTTTGCCCGAGTCTGTCTTCAGGTTGGCGCAGAGACCGCGCTTGTTTCGATTGTGCTTGTTGAAGATGCCAGACCGATTCCATGGCTCCGGTTCAGGTTCGCCTTCGGGATACACCGATGCGCGCAAGGTCGGCTCGACTGCTTCGCCTCGACGCCAGTCGTCGAGCGCGGCGCGCAGCGCCGGGTCGTTCGGCAGATGGCCGCCGCGCGCGTTGTCCTGTTCGAGCTTGATCACGCCTGCGCCCAGATCGCCAAGCGTCCGGCCGACCAGGGGACCGGCCCAGGCATAGCCAAACTCAACGACACGCAGACCGGAGAGCATGCCCTCAGTCATGATCACCCCCAGCTTTCGCGATCACGCCGTCTTCAACCAGAGCCGCGATCTCGTCCTCGGCCATGCCGGCCTCACCAAGTGCTTGCGCGGTATCTGCTCCGAGACGGGGCGCGCTGCTGAAGCTGTCCGGCGATGAGGGCAGGACGAATGGCACGCCGGGCATCTTGACGCCTTCGCCCAATGGTTCGGGATACGCCCAAAGCGCGCGCGCCTGCAATTGAGGGTCTTGGAGCACTTCGTCCATCGACAGCACGGCGCTTGCGGGCACGTGGAACCCTTGCAGGTACTCAACCACTTCACTCCTGTGGCGAGCCATCAGAAACGGCGCGAATCGGCCGTCGATCTCTTCGGCCACGTCAAAGCGCAGCCCAGCTGTGGCGAACCGCGGATCGTCCGCCATCTCCGGGAGGTCGAGCGCGACGCAGAGGTTCACCCATTGCGCCTGCGTCGGCGCGGCGATGCAGACCCAGCCGTCGCGGACCTGCATCAGCGAGACCGGATGATGCGCCTCGGCGTGGCGGTTGTTGGCGCGATGCTTAATCCGGCCCTGGTGCGACCACATGACCAGACTCCACTGGTGGGCCGAAGCCATCACCTCCATCGCGCCCACGTCAACCAGTTGTCCCCGCCCCGCGGCACGTCGAGCGTGCAGCGCGGCCATCGCGCCGATCGCCGCTGCGATGCCCGCGACATAGGAGGCCCATGGGCCCGCACCCTGCAGCGGCTCACGCAGTGGGTCGCCGGTGATGTAGAGGTAGCCGCTCGCGGCCCAGTCCGTCAGGTCCGACGACCGCCAACCCGCCCAGGGACCGGACAGGCCATAGGATGTCGCGGCAACGTGAACCAGCGAGGGCCGGTCCGATCTCGCCCGGCGATCGAACGCCAACGCTCGATTGGCCGGCAGGGTCGTGATGACGACATCCGAGTGGTCGAGCAGTCTTTCGAGTGCGCTCCATCCGGCGTCGGTCGACCAGTCCAGCGCCACTCCGCGTTTCCAGGCCGACAAGTACTCGAACGCGGCGCTGCGTTTCGGCTCCAGCGAAGTGAGAAGGGGAGGCCGCGACCTCAAGGGAGATCCGGCGGTCGGCTCGACCAGCGTCACCCGTGCGCCGGCCGTGGCCAGCAGTCGGGCCGCGTACGCGCCAGACACGTTGTCGCTCAGATCGAGCACATGCAGGCCCGACATGCCGCTTGGCCTGCTCACCGACTACGCCTTCGCCAGTGGCACGACGCCTTCGTAGACGCCAGGCTTCCAGTTGCCCTGAGTGTCGAGAGCCTGGTCAATCATCACGGGCGCGAGCTCCTTCGCCGCAGCGTAAAGCTCCGTGACGTCTCCGAACGAGCCGAATGACAACGCTCGCAGGCCGGGTCGCCAGACCACGGTCGGCACGAGCGAACCAAACTGATCGATCTCCGCTTTCGTCCGCTCCTGCACGGCAATCTCCATCGAGCGAGCCAGCAAATCCACGAGGCCGCGTGGCTGATACGGCGAGGGATGGACGCCGAGATCGACCGCAATCGTATGTGTTGCTCCCTGGAGGATCGCCGTCTCGAGGTCGAGGCCCGACGACAGACCGCCGTCAACGCACCAGTCGCCGTCGAGCCGGACTGGCGGGAACAAACCAGGCACAGCGACCGAGGCCATCACCGAGGCGAGGAGTTGCCCCTTGTTCATCACGTGCTTGCGGCCGCTGGAGAGACTGGTCGTGACGATGTGCAGGGGAATCTCCGCTGCCGCAATCTCGTCGATTGTCACATGTTGGCTGAACAGGTCCCGCAGGAACCGATTTGAGTAGACCGACGTGCCTCGGGTCAACAGGTTCCTCGTGATCCGCAGCAGGTTGCGGTGCCACAGCCGCGTGTCCCGCAGCGCAATCCAGAGATCGGCCAGCCCCTCGATGTTGTCAGGGTGGAAGGCGAGGAATGCCCCGTTGACGGCGCCGACTGAAGATCCCACGATCATGTCGGGTCGAATCTGGCGGCGGATCAATTCCTCCAGGAACGGCACTTGCACGATCCCGGACGCGCCGCCACCGCTCAACACCAGCGCCAGCCGCCGCTCTTCGAATCCCCGCAAGCTGAGCGTCATCGGAACTGCTTGCCGCCCTCCGTCTCTGCACTCTCGCACAACGCGTTCCGACAACGCCAACCGTCATGCCCGCGGCTGCCGCGGGCATGACGAGCTGTGCGGATGTGTCGCCGAACTCAGGGTCTGATTCAGGCCTGCGGCCGCCGATCGGGAACGATCTCCGTCAGGATCCCGTCGGCCGTCTTGGGGTGGAAGAATGACGCGGTGATCTCGTCAATCGGCCCACCGAAGTCGATGTAGCTCAGGCCGCGCTCCATGAACAGTTTGGTGTCGCCGACCACATCGGTGGAGCCGTAGCCAAGATGATGCAGTCCGGCCCCCCGGCGCTCGAGGAACCGGCCGATCCCGCTCTCATTGTCTTCGGGAAGCAGAATCTCAATCCGCGTCTCGCCGAGATTGACCTTGACGAAGAAGATCTTCGTCCGCTCGGGCGCGAAGTACCCGCCCTTCGGATACGGCGTGCGCTCGGTGTCTCGCTCAAGACCGAGCTGGTCAACCAGCACCGCCAACGATTCCTCCAGCGAGTGCGCAACGATGCCGACGTGATCGAGATGGGTAATCATGCTCGCCTCCTGGCGCTTCCCCCGGACCTGCTTGCCGTCGGCGTCAAGATAGTCGACCCCTACTGCAGCCGTCTCAGCGTGGGCGAGAACGTCCCGAACAGGGCGATGACGGCCAGCAATAGGACGGCCACCGCAAACACCGCCAGCCGGATGCCGACCAGCTCCGCGGCGATGCCGAGCACAAAGACGCCGCCCTGCATGACGGCAAACTGCATCATCAGCACCGACATGGTCCGGCCGCGGTAGGCGGGCTCGGCCTGTTCCTGGATCAGGGCCGAGGCCATTGTCATCCGGCCCGAATGGCCAATGCCCATGACGATCATGATCGGCAGGCTAAGCCAGAACCAGGGCGAAATCGCAATCCCCAGCGTCGCGCCGCCGAGCAGCACGCCCATCAGGATCAGCAGTTTGCCGCGCCCGCTCCGCCTCAACGAGGCGATGATCAACGCAGCCAGGAACGCGCCGATCGCCGAGAAGGTCATGAACAGCGCCGCCAGGGCCGGGCCAGCGTCAAACGCGTCTTGCACAAAACCTGGCAGCAGGCCCTGGAACGGCGTGCCCAGCATCGAGACGAAGAACGAGAGGAACAGGATCATGCGCAAGACACGATGCCTCGCGATGTAGCGGAACCCATCGCTGATGTCCTTGATTGCAGCGCGCACTCCCCCGGCGCCGCGACCGGCCTGCGCAGCCACGCTGGGAATCGGCAACATGGTCAGCATCGCCACGGCATAACAGCCGGCCATGGCATAGAAGGTGACGCCCGCCCCGGCGGTCGCCAGCAACGCTCCGCCGACTAACGGAGCGGCGAACTGCATGATGTTCATTGCCGCCGTATTGAGGGCGACGCCGTTCATGATTCGTTCTTGAGACACGATCTCCGAGACCATCGCCTGCCGCGCCGGAACCATCAGCGCGACCAGCACTCCCTGGGAGACCGCCGAGATCAACAGGTGCCAGTACTCGAGGATGCCCAGGACTGCCAGCGTGCCGATCAGGAAAGCATTGAGAAATCCGACGAACTGGAATATCTGCGTGACCGATTTCTTGGGAAACCGATCGGCCAGCACGCCGCCGTATGGTCCGAGCGCCAGCTGAACCGCGCCCCCAACCAGTGCTGCCAGCCCCACGGCCGCATAGGACTCGGTCAACTCGTAGATCAAAAACGTGCGGACAAACATCTGCCCGATCGCCGAGTACATCTGGGCCAGCGTCGAGACGAAGAACCAGCGAAACGCAGGCTCACGGAACGATTCGAATGTCCGAACCCGACGCCCGAACACCCGCATTGGTGGTTCTGGCGATGTGGTTGGCCGTAGACCGTTGCCCAAAGAAGGCCGAACAGGAGGCCGATCGGCTCCAGTCGTCTGATAGGCGTGCTGTCCGGCCCGCCGGATTACGACGGAGTCGGTCGGCGGCCTAGCCGCCATAGTGCCAGCCGGTATAGAGCGAAGTCAGCGGGCCTTGGTCGATCGGCAGCGCGTCGCCGTCGAACACCCGGCAGAGCGCCAGGATGTGTTCACCGATCGGGATGAACTGCTGCGCCTCGGCGGCGACCCAGGCCAGCGAGTCCTCCAGCACAGGCGCGCCGCCCTCAAGGTCCGGGTGATCGAGCTGGACGTAGGCCACGCCCCGCATCTTGTCGGGCGCGGCAAACTCGGCCGATCGGCCTTCGATCTTGGATGGATCGCTTGGCTGCAGGAATTTGGCAGCCAAATCCATGCCAGACTCCGGCAGCAGACTGACGGTAAGTTGCCGCGTTTCGCGCAGATTCTTCAGCGAGGTCGCGTCTCGCTCGAACGATACGCAGAGGATCCGCGGCTTGAACGACACCTGCATCACCCAGTCGGCGACCATCGCATTCGGCTTGCCCTCAGGCGTCACCGTGCCAACGACGTAGATGCCGTACGGCAGATGCTGGAGCGCTGAGCGAATCCGCGCATCTTGGCGACGCTCGCGCGGAGTCAGCGCCCGCTCCCGCGGCTCCGGCTCAAAGCCCAGATCGATCGTCGGAGTGTCCGCCCCCAGCAACAGATCGATGGCCGCGTTCAACTCCAGCATGCGGGTTCCGGCAGCTTCGTCGTCGGGGTTGGCGTCGGGATGGTAAATCCGCGCCAGCCGCCGGTACCGATCGCGGATCGTGTCCCGATCGGCGCTGACCCCCACGCCCAGAAGCGCTGCTGCGTCGGCCGCTGTACTGGGAATCGGCATCGTTCTCCCCAAACCCCTCGTTCAAGTCCTCTACTTCAGATGTCGATCGAAATATCGAGCGACTCGACGCTCCTGGTACTCCAGGCCCGCCTGATCTCGCGGCATGTGACGTTCCTCGGGGAACATCAACAGATCGTAGTCGCGATCGGCTGCAGTTAGCGCCGTGATCAATCTTGCCGTATGCCGGAAGTGAACGTTCTCGTCAACGCCGCCGTGAATGAGCAGCAGTTGACCCTCCAGCTTGTCCGCATGAGTCAGGAGCGATCCCTCGCGGTAGCCCTCGGCGTTGTTCTGCGGTGTGCCCATGTAGCGCTCGGTGTAGCCGGTGTCATAGCCGTCCCAGTCTGAGACCGGCGCGCCAGACACGCCCACCTTGAACAGGTCCGGTCGGCGCAGCATCGACATCACGGTCATGTAGCCGCCGTACGACCAGCCGTAGACGCCCACTCGCTCGATGTCGATCAGACCCTCGTCGGACAGTTGTTGCACGGCAGCTGACTGGTCGTCGACCTCGATCGTGCCCATCTGCCGATGCAAGTGCGCCTCGAACGCCAGCCCGCGTCCGGCCATCCCCCGATTGTCCAGCTTGAGCACGAGGTAGCCCTGCTGCGCCAGATATTGAGCCCGCAGATCCACCGTCAGACCCCAGGCGTCGAGCACGGTCTGAGCGTGCGGCCCGCCATAGACCGCCAGCAGCAGCGGATGCGGGCCGTCGCTCTCCGGCCGATACAGCGCTCCATACAGCGTTGTGCCGTCCGCGGCCGAAAACGTGCGCAACTCAGGAGCGGTGACCTCGATCGATTCAAGCGAAATGTTGGACTCGTACAGTGTCCGCCGCTCGGATCCGTCGGTCGCGACGAGCGTGATCGTAGGTGCTGCGGTCAGCGACGAACTCACCATCGCCAGCCACTTGCCGTTACGCGACAACGACGCGCCATGCAGCCCGCCCGGCTCCGACAGCGTCTCAATCTTTCCACCGTGCAGAGAGACTCGCTCGACCCGTCGCTCCAGCGCGGACCCACGCGTGCTGTTGACGTAGATCCAGCCTGCATCCTCATCCACTTCGATCACGCCGTCGATCATCCACTCGCCCTGGGTCAGCGTACGCAGCTCAGATCCATCGGAGGCCCGTAAGGAGAGATGGCGAAATCCCGTCGCTTCGGAGGACCAGATGAAGGTCCCGTTCTTCAAGCCCCTGGCATCGTCGGCCACGTTGATCCAGGGTTCCTGGAATTCATCGATTAGCACTCGCGAATGTTCGTCGTCGAACCCAATCAACTGCAGACGCTGCTGTGCTCGGTCAATCCACTGCGCGACCAGGCGCTGACCACCAGCGCCGTCGGGCCACCAGGCGACGCGGACGAGATAGCCGTCTTCATCGGGCAGCGGCAGTTCTCGTGCGTCGCCGGACTCCACGTTCAACACCCAGAGCGAGACATGCGCGTTCTCGTCGCCGGCGAACGGATAGCGATGCGTCTCAACATCCACCTCGGTGCCGCCCTGATGCACGATCGGATACGGCGCGACGTGCCGCTCATCGACGCGCAGATACGCGATCCGACCGTCCCTCGACCACCAATGACCGCGAAGCTGGCCAAACTCTTCCTGCGCGATGTAGTCGGCGAGTCCGTGCGTCAGGCCATCTTCCGCCCCAGAGGTCAACTGCCTGGGCTTCGACTGACCGTCCACTCCCATGACAAGGAGCTCGCCTCCACGCACGAACGACAGTTGCGTCCCGTCGGGACTCAGCGTCGGAGTGAGCGCGCCCTCGCTACCCGGCAACTCCCCCAGTGATGCGCCATCCACAGAAATCCGAACGGTCGGACCGGGGATCATCAGCAGCGGAACCTCAGACTCGCGCGCCCAGGAATAGGAGGAGACGCCGAGCTCACGGGTCCGAGTCCGCTCGCGCAACAACTCCTCCTCACGTGACATCGGCGCGTCGGCGCCCGGCCCGGCGATCACCGAGCGCTCGCCTGACTCAATCTCAATCCGCCACAGCGACCTCACCAGTCCGCCCTCACCCGCGTGCAGCCAGGTCACCGCCGAGCTGTCCGGCGTAAACCCAACCATCCCCGGGGCATCCATCCCGGGACGCGGGTAGGTCGCGACGTCGGAGATCGTCAGCCGCTCAGCCACCAGACGCGCCCAATGCATCACGCCGAATCGCCTCGATCTCGGAGGCTGCCTTGGGCAGCGCGTCACTCATGACCTCGCAGCCGTCCGCAGTGATCAACACATCGTCCTCAATCCGTATGCCGCCGAAGTCCAGCAACCTGTCGACAACCTCCCAATCGACCATCTCCGCGTAGTGCTCACGCCGGTCAGGATCATTCAGCAGCGCCGGGACGAAGTACACGCCCGGCTCGATCGTCACGACATAACCCGGCGCCAGCGGCAGGTCCGTTCTGAGATAGGCGAGTCCGAATCGGTCCTCGGGCACACGCCCTTCGAGATAGCCGGCGCAGTCATGGGTCGAAAGACCCAGCATGTGTCCGAGCCCGTGCGGGAAGAACAACGCGTGCGCGTCTGACGCGACGAGATCTTCGACCGATCCACGAAGGATCCTCGCATCGACCAACCCCTGCGCAATCGTCGCCGATGCCTTCATGTGCAAGGACTTGTACTCCACGCCGGGACCGGCGCCCGCAATCGCCTCCTGCTGGGCGGCCAGTACCACGTTGTACAGATCACGTTGAATTCCGGAGAACGCTGCCGAAACCGGGAACGTGCGCGTCACATCCGAGGCATAGCCCTCAATCTCCGCCCCGGCATCAATCAGCACCAACTCCCCATCCCACATCACCCGCTCGCCCGGCGTTCCGTGCAGGATCGCGGAGTTCGGCCCGGAACCGACGATCGAGCCATACGCGGTCCGCGCCCCGCCCTGGCGGAAGAACTCCGCCTCCATCTCGATCTGCAGCGCCCGTTCGGTCAACCCATCTCTGGCCAGCCGTTGCGCCGCGAGGTGGCCGGCTACGGCCGCGTCGACCGCGCGGGTCATCCGGTCCAGCTCAACAGAATCCTTGGCTCGCCGCAACCCAGCCAGCGCTCTGCCCAAGCGGTCTGTTGCGTCCTCGTCGACGATCGCCTCGAGCGTCGACCACGACTCAGCGCCGTATTCAGTCGCGCGCGACTCAATGTCCCGCGAGCCCAGCAGGGCCATCCCCCGACCTCGCCGCGCCTCCAACCAGCCGGACAACTCGGCTCGATCCACGGAATGCGTCACGCCAGTCTCAGCAGCCAGTGCTTCGGCTGATGGAGGCGCTGACATCCAGACCAGGTCCTCGACCGTGAGCGACGGCGCGAACAGCGTCCAGCCCGCATCGGGCTCCCATGCGAGCGCCGCGCCCGGTTCGGCCACGCCGGTCAGATACTGGAACTCCGGATGCGCATGGAACTCATGAAACTGATCGGTCCCGTCAATCGGAATCGGCAGACTGGCCGGAATCAATACCGGACCGTCGAAGTCAACACCGGACCACTCCGATTCAACTCGACGCCGCCTCTCTCGCAGGACGTCCGCATCGCTCACGAAGTCGCTCCCAATTCAATCAGCACCGCGTCCTCGTCGACCGAGGCTCCGGCGCTGGTGTGCACCATCTTCACGACGCCCGCGTTCGGGGCGCTCAACAGGTGCTCAATCTTCATCGCTTCCATGACCGCCAGGGTTTGACCCGCCTCGACTTCATCGCCGACTGCCACCAGCACCTCGATCATCGTCCCGGGCATCGGCGCGCGGACCACGTTCGCCCCTGCCGTGCGGCTGCGACCTGCTCCCGTTCGCCGCCGGCGTTCTCGCAGGAAGACCCACCGCTGATCGTTGTGTCTCACGACCACACCGCGAGGCGAAACGTCCGCCGTCCAGTCCCGGCCCAGGTCAACGGGACCGTGTTCGGCGCCGTCGACAACGGCCGACCATCCGTCGGTAGTCCGCGACACGCGAACCTCGTGGGTCCGGCCATGCAACAGGTACTTGCGTGCCAGTTCGCCCGACGAGCGCCAAGCCCCGGCCTGCGCCTCGGCCACCGCGGCCGCAGCGAGCGCAGCCACCGGCGGTTCCCGCTGCTGCAACTCAACGCGATCCAGCCAGCCAATGTCGACCGAACCGGCACGGAAATCCTCCGACTCGAGAATCGAGGCCAGCTGACCCAGATTGGTCGTCACACCTTCAATTGCCCAGGCGTCCAGAGCCTCGGTCGCTCGATCCAGCGCCTCGCCACGAGTCTCGGCATGAACGATCGTCTTGGCCAACATCGGGTCGTAATGAGCGGTGACCAGATCGCCGGTCGCGGGACCGACATCGTGCCGCGCTCGGCCATCCAGCGCCTCGAACCAGCGCAGCCGGCCGGTTGACGGCACGTAGCCCCGCGACGGATCTTCTGCATAGATTCTCGTCTCAATCGCGTGCCCATTGAATGTGACCTCGTCTGCCGTCACGGGCAATGGATCCCCACTTGCAACGCGAAGCTGCAGTTCGACCAGGTCCAGTCCGGTCAGCATTTCAGTGACTGGATGCTCGACCTGCAAGCGGGTGTTGACCTCAAGGAACATGAACGCCCCATCCGGCATCAACATGAACTCAACCGTGCCCGCCCCGACATATCCTGCCGCTCGACAAACATCGAGCGCCGCACGCCCTAACTCCTCGCGCAAGGCATCGCTAACGGCCGGCGAGGGTGACTCTTCAATCACTTTCTGCCGGCGGCGTTGGACCGAACAGTCGCGTTCGCCCACGTGGAGGCCGCTGCCGTGCTGATCGAAGAGCACCTGGACCTCGACGTGCCTGCCTTCCGACATCGCACGCTCGACCAACAGTCGCCCGTCGCCAAACGCTGCCTGCGCTTCACGACGGGCGCCCGCCACTGCGGCTTCGATGCCATCGGGCGCGTCGTCCTCCGACCGCAACAACCGCATCCCGCGACCACCGCCGCCAGCAGCAGCCTTGATCATCACCGGCAGACCCATCGCCTCAATCGCCGAGGCCAGCGCCGCGTCGCCTGCATCCTCTTCCACGCCCTCGGCCACTGGAACCCCTGAGGCGATCGCCAGCCGACGCGCCGCCACCTTGTCGCCCAACGCCTCAATCGCCGACGCCGGAGGGCCGATCCAGGTCAGGCCCGCATCGGCAACTGCCCGAGCGAAGTCAGCTCGCTCGGAGAGAAATCCATAGCCGGGATGCACCGAGTCGGCACCGGAGGACCGGGCAGCCTCAATCAGCGCGGGAATGTTCAGGTAGCTATCCGCTGCCGGAGCGGGACCGATTCGCACTGCCCGATCAGCGTTTGCCACATGCGGCGCTGACCGGTCGGCGTCGGAGTAGACGGCGACGGTGCCCACGCCCAGACGTCGGCAGGTGCGCATGATGCGCGAGGCGATCTCGCCCCGATTGGCAACGAGGACACACCGGGGAAGCCCGTCTGCGCCAGACATGCCCTGAGTCTATCCCTCACCCGGTCTGCCGCTGGATATTCTGAGGACATGACCAGCCAGATCGAGGAACTCCGCGTCTTTGCCGAACAGAACTTCGGCCGGCACCTGCTGGCGAACAGCTATCCCGGCCGCGGCATCGTCGTCGGGAGGCTGGAGACCGACGAGGATACGGACGTCTGGGTCCAGACCTACTGGCTCATGGGTCGCAGCGAGAACAGCCGAAACCGCCGTTTCGTCGTCGGAGGAGCCGCCGACAAGGAACTCCGTACCGAAGCGCGAGATCCAGCCCTGGTCACGGATCCCACCAACATCATCTACGAAGCAATGTTGGAGCTACCAGACATCTATCTCGTCTCCAACGGCGATCACACCCGCACCATCCAGGAGACGATCGAGCATTCAGCCCGCTTCGAGGACGCGCTCGCCGTCCGCGAACGGGAAGACGACGCTCCCAACTACACCCCACGCATCGCATCCATGCTGGATCTGCGCGGCCAGGGCGAACTCTACTTCGCCATCCTCAGAGCAAACGCCGCGGACCACGATGAGACAGATCGGATCGTGTGGCGACTTCCGTTCCCGCCGCGAGGCCTCGGCTACGGCATCACCACCTATCGCCACGACGGCAATCCGCTGCCCCCCTTCGCCGGAGACCCGCTCTGGCTACCGCTCCCCGGCACACCCGAAGAACTCGCCGACACCTACTGGAACGCCCTCGACCAGGACAACAGAATCGCGCTCGCCGTCAAAACAATCGACGCCGACGGCTCCCGCATCATCCTGCGTCAGCACTAACTTCGCGCTGTTGGCGCCTGCATCAACACATTGATCCCGGCCAGTGAGAACTCTCTGTCCGCAGTCAACGCGTCCACAATCCCACGTTCGCGCATCACGAGGATCGAAATGCAATCGTGAAGGCTGAGCCTGCTGTAGCGAAACTCTCCGCCGAAGGCTGAGATCGCATCATCAACCAGGGCGGAAGTCAGTGCGACGACTTCGATCCTGTCATTCGACCTGAGCTGTTGCGCCAGCCTCGCGGCGCTGCGCCGTCGCTCATGGCTGAGCCGCGAACAGTGGGCGAGAAACTCACCAATGATTCCGTCGGTCGTAAGGAGACTTCGGGTTTCGTACAGATCAGCAAACTCCGCTGCTGACTCATTCCATTGGTCGAGTGGATCAAAGGAAGCAATGAGATAAACGGAGTCGACGAAGACTGGAAGCTCGGGATTCATTCCTCGGGAGAAGGTGGAGGCCGAGAAGGTTCACGGGCAGCCACCTCATCCAGGTACGCCACCATTTTGGCGCGCTCCACTTTGCGTATATCTTCTGGGATCAGCGCAGACAGCCTGCGCCCCAATTCGTTGATGTACCGGAGCGGCTGTGATTGCAGAGGCTCCAGCTCATCGAAGATGGCTTGAGCTTCTGGATCGAGTGGTAACTCGGTTCGATTCGTCATGGCAGGGTCCCTGGGCTCAGCATATCGCGCTGCTTAGTCGTCCGACGAACTCAGCCCGCTACGTGCGATCAGAACCGGCGCCGTCGGGACATCCGAAGTGATCTCCAGCGCGTACAACTCCGCGATCTGCTCGTCGTCGTAACCCAGCTCCGACAGTACCTCGTGGTTGTGCTCGGCAAACCGGGGTGCAGCGCGTCGGATCGACGGCTTGGTCCGGCTGAATCGCCAGGGCCAGCTGGGGTATGGATAGACACCAACGACCGAATGCTCGACCCATTGGTAAAACCCGCTGGCATGGATGTGCGGGTCGTGCAGCACCTGCCAGTTCGCCAGGATCGGCGCCGCCGAGACGCCGCCGCGCTGCAAATCCCACGCACCTTCGTACTGCTCGCGTTCGCTCGTCCAGGCTTCGATCGCGGCGTCGAGCTCGTCATGACGAGCGGTCCGTCCCTCCAGCGTCGACAACTCAGAATCAGCCAGCAGATCACTACGCCCGATCACCTCGCAAAGCGCAACCCAGTCGTCGTCGTTCTGCACCGACACGGCGATCCAGCAGTCCTCGCCCGCTGAGCGGTACGCGCCCTGCGGGGCAAAGCGCCGATCGCGATTGCCGTTCGGCCGGCGGATCTCACGGGCCGTCTGGTACTCCATCAACGCCTCGAAGAAGTAGGCGGCTCCCGCCTCGTTCAGCGCGACATCGATGTACTGGCCCTCGCCCGTCGAATCGCGATGTTCCAGCGCGGCCAGGATCGCTACGGTCGCATGGTTGCCGGAGACCGGATCGGCATAGAACAGCGGCGTACGGCGTACCTGGTCGGCGTGGTAGCCGGTCACCGATGCCAACCCCGACGACGCCTCGATGTTCGATCCGTACGCTGACCAGTCTCGCCAGGGACCCGTCGCGCCGAAGCCGGACATCGAGACGTAGATCAGTTCCGGGTTCTCCCGGCGCGCCGTTTCGTAGTCGAGCCCGAGATTGGGCATCACGCGAGCCGAGTTGTTCTCGACGAACACGTCCGCCTCGCGCATCAACTCGAGGAAGATCTGCTTGCCCTCCTCGGCCGCGAGGTCAACAACCAGATCACGCTTGTTGCGATTGAGCAGGTTGAAGTACATCGCGCGGTCGTAGGGATACTTCTGTGGATCCTGTGTGGGACCGGGCATGAACAGCGCCCGCGTCGCCGGACGCGCCGCCCACTCCAGCTTGATCACGTCCGCGCCCAGGTCGCCCAGGTGGCGACCGACGATCGGACCCGCCCAGTTGCCGGTGAGTTCGACCACTCTCAGTCCCGCAAGCGGCAAATCGGTCGTCGCCATTGCGGGCGGCGGGGTCGGAGCCGGTGTCGACGCGAACTCCTCAGTCAGCGCCGCCGTGTGCTGCCCGAGCCTCGGCGCTTCGCCTCGCCGCTCCGCCGGCGTCGACGACATCAGGTATGCCGGACCGGGAAATCGCAGATCATCCCACTCGGCGTCGTCGCCGTACTCCCACCAGCCGCGAGTCGCCATCTGGATATTGTTCGACAACCCCCGCGCGTCGAGCACCGGCGTACAGGCGATCCGAAGTTCCTGTGCCTTCGTCGCGACCTCCTCGGCGTCGTAGTCCTGCGCCCACGACTCGACATCTTCATACAGCTGACCCAACTGCTTGCGCCAGTCGTCGATGTCATTGATCTCAACCGTTTCCATCCGCTCCGGCTGGTCGATTAGCAGGAACACATTGGGATTCGGCACCGCACGCATGAACAGCGCCCAGCCATCCCGAGTCTTGGTGAAATCGTGCGGCACACGGTTCATCGTCGAACCGCTTGCGATCCAGGACGAGATCAACCACGCATGCGCCGAGAGGTTCGACTCCAGCGCCGACACGTCAATCGTCTGCCCATGACCCGATCGCCGCCGTTCCCGCACCGCGGTCAACGCGCCAATCGCCGCGTGAACCCCGGCGTGCAACTCCGACTGTCCGCCCGGGATCATCAACGGCGCACCGTCGGGATCGCCCGTGAAGAACATGTAACCGCCCATCGCCCAGGTCGCGATCTCCGATCCGCGCCAACCGGCGTATGGTCCCTCGGACCCCCAGGGCGAGAGCTCAATCCGTATCAGCCGCTCCGGCAACACACTCGGCAGCGCCGACCGCCACCGCGAGCCCTCATCGAGGATCAGCACGTCAGCGGCACGAGTCAAACCCGAGAGCAATCGTTTGGCCGATTCCGCATCGTCCGGAACGGCAGATTCCTTGCCGCCGCTCATATGCGCCCAGGGACCGCCCCAGGCCCGGTCCTTCGCGCCCCACGAACGCAGGAACGATCCCTCCGGCGGTTCCACGACCACGACCCGCGCGCCGAGGTCGGCGAGCAGCTTGGAGCAGTACGCCCCGCCCAAGCCCGAGCTCAGGTCGACGACCAGAAGTCCTTCCAGCGCGCGATTGCTCATCTGAGCGTTCCTCTCAAACCAGCGGCCACGGATACGAACGACGCCCCGTTGGCGGGTCCGGCAATCGCCCTTCCTCCACGACTCGTTCCGCCCGCCGACGCAGGACATCCATTTCGCCCTCGCTCAGCAGTCCCGATAGTCGCGCTGCCGCTTCGCCTGCGCTCTCGAGACGGGGAATCAACTCCTCGACGTCCGCGATCAATCCGGGTGCGATTGACTCGCCCGCGTAGTCCCAGATCACGGTCCGCAGCTTCTCCTCCTGGTGGAACGACAGCCCGTTGTCGATGCCCCACAACTGATCGCCGATCCCCTTGAGGATGTGTCCGCCCTTGCGATCGGCATTGTTCGCAATCCAGTCGAACACGGCGAACTTGCGCATGTCGTCGGCATATTGCTCGCGCAGCTCGAAAAAAGTCCGGCTGTAATCGGTCGGGATGTAGGCCTGCAGCGATCCGACGCCGTACTCCATCCCCTCCGCCCGCTCAATCGTCGGAGGAATCAGGTTCCAGCTCAGCGCTGCCGACAGCTGATAGGCCGCCACTTCCCGCCGGTACAGATTGGGCGGGAAGTCCCACAGCGGGTTCTCCCCCTTGCCCGGCTTGTACACCGCGTAGCCGAAGCCCGGCGCGTCATCGTGCTGCAGTTCAAGCAGAAACACGTAGTTCGACGCATACGGAATCCGAGCCCCGTCCGTCACTGTGGAAGAAGCCAGCCACGCCGTCACCCGCTCGTCCAGCGGATCCCACGACTGCTCGGGAAAGCGCTCCATCCCCGAATCTTAGGGCTTCCGATCCCCTCTCCCTGAGGGAGAGGGCTAGGGTGAGGGCCCTAGTCCACGACCGTCATCTCGTCCCCAACCCGCACCTCGCCGCCGACGATCACGTTGGCCTCAACCCCGAAGTCAAGGTGCCCATACTCGGCATTTAGCACCTTCATCAGGTCCATATCGCGACCCTCGCCCGTCGGCGACGCATTGACCGCATTGCAGCGCTGAATCGGCGCCGTCACTTCGATCTCTACGGTCTCGCCGATCTTGACCCGCTTGCCAACCCAGTCGAACTCGCCCCATTGGCCGAGTCCGTCCACCGAGAAATTCAGCCGGAACCGGCGCATGTCGACGTCGACCCCGGCCTTCTCCGACAGATCGGCCAGCGACGCCAGCCCACCCAGCGAAATCTGCGTCGGACCGCGATCAGTGAATCGCGCCTCACCGTCGCCCAGCAGCCGCAGCGGCTCGCGCTCCGGCCGCCCGCGCAGCGGATTCTCGGGCAAGCCGAGCACGACATCGGTCATCCACTCGGACAGCTCCATCCGCGAAGCCTGGTCGTCCACCTCTGCCGACCTGGTCTGTCCCTTGACCGTCACCGACAACACGCGGGCCTCAGGATCCCAGCCCGACTCGATCCAGGCCAGGTAGGGCGTATTGAGCATGGTCACGGAATGACGCTTTGATACCCAGCCAACCGATCCCGAAGGCTCCGCGTTCCCAAACGCAAAGATGAACGCCCGGTCCCCCACAACCGATTCCCCCGGCCGAAGCTCCAGCGAAGCCATCGAATGGGTCGTCATCCCCTTGACGGGATACGTGTAACAGGCGGCAATGTTCACAATGTGCCTCCGATGTGTAGTAGGCGCTAACGCTCTCAGGATTCTGCTGCGACGAAGGCAAGGAAATCGGATTCCGCAAGAAGTCGTATCTCTTGGCCTGCGGCGATAAGCTCTTCGGCGCGACGCTGTTTGCTGCTCTTCTTGTGACCCGCCAGCAGCGCCACGTCTACGTCTCCAACCACAAGCAGTGTGGTCCCCTTGGTGACGCTCTTGCCAATCTGACATCCCAATTGTGCAGCGAGAACGGAGGCCTCTCTGCGGGGAATTGACAATGCTCCCGTGAAGACGATTGTCTCACCAAACAAGGGTCCGGCCGGCGTGGCCTCAGTCATGGCGGCCAATTGCTCGCCAGTGGGGCCTATGGGGCCCCTCGTGAGCTCGACGAGGTCAACCTCCGGCAGCTCTTGTGAAGCTGCGAGAACCACTTCTCCGCATGCTCGCGCGTCGGCGAGTGCATTGTGATGGTCAAACTCGTAGCCGAGCATTTCGCAGACGTTGGCCAGCCCATAGCCGCGCTGAGCCAGATGAGGCCATGCTCGACGAGTGATCTTGGCGGAATCCAGCCAGTCCCATCCTGGTCCGTCAAGCCCATGCTCCTCGCAGGCTTGTGCGACTGCAGTCCGATCAAAATGAGTGTGATGGACAATCACCTGGTCTCTAGCAAACTCGGCTAGGGATGGAAGCACCTCAACGAACGTGGGCGCTCCCTGCACGTCCGACGCTCTGATTCCATGAATCGAGGTGTTGATGGCGCTGAAATCCGCGCACGGATCAACGAGCTGGTAGAAGTCATCAACAGCATCGCCACCCTCAAATCGCACTGCCCCGATCGAGCAAATGGAAGAAAACCGCGCATTCGCAGTTTCTACGTCGAGGGCAACGAAATCCATCATGTTTCCGCCTGCGCGACGGCAAACTCACGACATGCCCGGGCTCGCTTCGCCTCGTCCAACGCCTCTCGCAGCGGACGCGACAGGATGACCAGATCGTCGCCCAACTCTTCGAGCAGAGCCTCCGATCGCTCAATCAAGTGATCGGACGGCGCCATCTGACCCGGATACATCGCCCCGAAGAAGCGCGACGCGTACTCCTTGTCCCGTTTGTCGAACACCGACCGCACCTCATCGAAGAATCGGTCCGTGTATCCCTCAAGCAGCTCGGCCTGCGGCTTCCACCAGAACCCGTGCATCGACGCCGTCAGCATCTGCAGCGACGCCTCCGTGTCCTCCTGGTAACGAGTCCACGCCTCGGCTTTCACCGCGGCGTCGGCCCGCGACGTGCGAATCTGCTCCGCTGCGCGACGCCCACGGTCCGATTTATCACGCTCCAGCTCAGCGTCGAGCCGTTCGAATCCGCCCTCGACGCCGTACGCCGTCGCCTTGGTCACCAGCGACCAACGCATGTCCTGATCGAGTTCGAACCCCGCAATTCCGGTCCCCTCATCGACCAGCGCCAGCGCCTCGCCGATGTGCTCCACGTTCTGGGCCGCGCCGAGCATCACCCGCGACCACATGATCCGGAAATCCTGCTCGGTTGCCGAGAACAGCTGTGCACGGGCGAACCCGTAGAGCCCCGCAGCGCTTGCCAGGCGCAGGTCATCGGGCAGATACGAGCTCACCGCATGCAGCGCGTTGTACGCCACCGTCTGAGCGATCTCCAGCGTGCGCTCCGAGGCCAGTTTGTCGGTCGCCAGCGCCGCATAATCCGCCGCCGAGAATTGCTGGTCCCTGACCATGTCCCACAGCGTGTGCCAGAGCAGCAAGCGCTGGAAGCCGTCCGGGAACCGATCCAGCTCATCCTGCACAAACGCCAGCGTCCGCTCGTCCAGCGCAATCTTGGCAAAGGCGTGGTCGTCGTGATTGGGGAACACCGCCGCCGGCGCAGCCGCGCCCGACAGCTCCTCGATCACCGTCGACGCCCCGTCGATATCGACCGGCTGCGCATCACGCAGTCGCGGCCCCGCATCCGAGCGGTCGTAGACCGCGATCTCGGTCCGGTGCGGACGCAGCGTCGGGTGCTCCTCGGGAGCCGTCTGCTGGATCGTGAACGAGTTGACCGATCCCTCAGCAACGTCCCACTGCGGCGCAATCGTATTGACGCCGGCCGTCTCCAGCCAGGCCTCTGACCAGCGCCCCAGTTCGCGTCCTGAGCCTCGCTCGAGCGCTGCGAGAAAGTCGGCCAGCGTCGTGTTGCCCCAGGCGTGCGTCTGGAAGTAGTCGCGCATCCCGTCGCGGAAGCCGTCCGCGCCCAGGAACGCCACGAGCTGCTTCAGCACCGCCGCGCCCTTGCCGTAGGTGATCCCGTCGAAGTTGAGGAAGGTCGCGTCCGTGTCCGGCACGTCACCGGCGATTGGGTGAGTCGTCGGCAGCTGGTCCTGTTCGTACGCCCACGCCTTCATCCGAGCGTGGAACGCCGACCAGGCGCTCTCCGACCAGCGGGTCGCATGCTCCATCGCCAGGTAGGCCATGTAGGTCGCAAACGACTCGTTCAGCCACAGGTCGTTCCACCAGCGCATCGTGACCAGGTCGCCGAACCACATGTGCGCCATCTCGTGCAGCACCACCTCGGCCCGGTTCAGCCGCTGAATCTCGGTCGGCGGGTCGCGGAAGATCATCCGCTCCGAGAACGTGATGCAGCCCACGTTCTCCATCGCGCCCATGTTGAACTCGGGCACAAACACCTGGTCGTACTTGTCGAACGGGTAGCGGAAGTCGAAGAACTCCGAGAAGAACGTCAACCCGTTGCGCGTGACCTCGAAGAACTCGTCCGGGTCGAAGTAGGGCGCAATCGACTCGCGGCAGAGCACGCCCAGCGACGTCTCTCCCGCCGCGTCCGACCACGTGTCCTCATAGCGCTTGTAGGGACCTGCGATGAACGCATACAGATACGTCGAAATCCGGGGCGTCTCGGTGAACACATGCGTCGTCCGACCGTCGCCCGCGTCCGACGACGACACCACCGGATAGTTCGCCGCCACTTCCCACTCCGATGGCGCCGTCACGGTCAGGTCCAGCGACGCCTTGATGTCTGGCTGGTCGAAGCAGGGCAGCAAGCGGTGCGCGTCGTACGGCTCGAAGTGCGTGTAGAGGTACTCCTCGCCGTCCTCCGGATCGACGAACTGGTGCAGCCCCGCCCCAATGTGGTCGTACTCGTTCGTATACGAAATCTCCACCACGTTCTCGGCCGCCAGGTCGGAGCCCTCCAGGTACAGCCGATTGCGCTCGTGTTTCACGTCTACCGCGGAACCGTTGACCGAGAGCGAATCAATCGACTTCGACGTGCAATCAAGGAACGTCCCCACCGCCGGATCATCCAGTCTGAATCGAACCTGCACCGATCCCCCATACGTCGGAGACCCCTTGCTCAGACTCAAAGCAAGCGTGTACCCAACATCCGAAACCCGTCCCGCCCGCTCCTGAGCTTCAACCTCGCTCAACACATTCAGCGTGTCAGTCGTTGTCTCTGGCATGTCGATCCCTTAGTCGCTGACCCCCCCCATCCCGTTCGGTCCCTTCCCCCTCCGGTTCCCTCTCCCTGAGGGAGAGGGTTAGGGTGAGGGCCCTTCGGCTCAGAGGTGGCGGCGCTACTGCTCTTCTTGGGCGAGACTACCAGCGACCCTGCCTTACCATGCCGCACGACAACGCAATTCCGCCAGACCGCAGCTGGAAGGCCTCCACCATGACCGACGGCTACACCGAGTCCACCATCGAGGTCGCCGGCCTCCCCATCCAGGTCCTCCGCGGCGGCGAAGGTCCATCGGTCCTCGTCATCCACCATGAAACCGGCAACCCGGGCTGGCTCGAGTTCCACAACGCCCTTTCCGGCCGCCGCGACGTCATCCTGCCCACCCTGCCCGGCTGGGACGGTACCGAGCGTGGCGACTGGATGCGCAGCGTCCGCGACCTTGCCGCGATCTGCTCCCTGCTCTTGGACGAACTCGGCGTCGGCGATGTCACAGTGGTCGGCCTCGGCTTCGGCGGCTACATCGCCGCCGAGATGGCCACCGCCAACCAGTCCCGCCTGAGCGGCCTCGTCCTCGTCAACGCCGTCGGACTGCAGCCCGAGGACGGCGAAATCCGCGATCAGTTCCTCGAGGCCCACGCCGACTACGTCAAGTCCTGCTTCGCCGACCCGGCCAACTTCACCGCCCTCTACGGAGAGGAAGTCTCAACCGACCAGCTCGTCGCCTGGGACGCCAACCGAGAAATGACAGCCCGCACCGCCTGGAAACCCTTCCTCTACAGCCAGACCCTCCCCCACCTCCTGCCCAACGTCAACACCCCCACAAAGGTCATCCGAGGCGCCGACGACACCGTCGTCCCACCCACCGTCGCCGACCAATACCGCACCCTCCTCGGAAACGCCGAGTTGATCGAGATCGCGGGCGGCCACAACCTCGAGTCCGACGCCCCCGAACCCCTCGCCGAGGCAATCGTGTCCTAGCCAAACACACTGCCCCCTCCCATTCGATCCCCTCTCCCCGAGGGAGAGGGTTAGGGTGAGGGCCCTCCGACCCATCCCGCAAATCCTCCCTCTATCCGCGCCATCTCCCCCTCCGATGCCCCGCGCTTGACGCGGGGCCCAGCCCGCGATCTCCATCAACGGCGCCACATCCGCGCATCCACGACCGTCTCCAATCCGCATACCATACACAGAACATATGTACCTCTCAGTGAACGGAGCGCCCCATGCCCAACCCCAACCCACCCACCCCCCGACGCTGCCGACGCATCCTCGAAGCCCACCACCTCGACTGCCAGGGTCTCTCCCCCGACGCAATCGCCGCCCAGCTCCGCTGCGCCCGCTCCACCGTCTACGCCTACTTCCGCGACTTCCAACTCCACCGAGCCCACATCCTGCGCACCGTCGCCGCCGACCGACTCGCCGACCAGGTCCACATTCTCACCACCCCGGACACCGATCCCGACCAACACCGCCAGACCGTCGCCGCCACCCGTGAACTCCGCCTCCTCCTCCAGAGCCTGCCCGCCATCCACGAAGAGGAGAACCGCCGCCGAGAACAGGAACTCGCGGCCGCGACCGCCGAGGCGGAAGCCCGCACCCGCGCCCTCGAGTTCGAAACCCGCCTCGGTCCCGACGGACACGAACGCTACATCCACGAACCCCGCGCCGGACAATGCGTCCTCGGCTGCCCGAAGTGCATCACCGAGTTCCGCCAACGCCAAGCCGAACAACAGGCCAAACGCGGAATCACCGAGCCAGAGCCGGACCAATCCTCACCAAACCCGGACGAATCCGCACCCATCCAGACAAATCTGGACAAATCCGGACAAGAAAACGACCAATCCCCCGCCCAGGACAGGGAATCCGCGCCAACCCGCCAGAATTCACCTCCCACACCCCGCCAACCCCAGAACTGGCCCAGACTCACCCCACCCCCACGCCCCAATCGCAGCGTCGTCATCCCCCTCCCAGACATCGGCAGATACTGACCCCACCCCGCCTACGCGGGGGTTGAGGGCCGTTAGACTGGCCCCCGAAACCTCGACGCCTGAGAAGGGTCCGCCATGCACCTGATGTACTTCACCGAACAGCCGATGTCGGCCTACGACGAACACGCCGCCGAGGAGGGCGTCACCGCGCTGCTCTTCTCCAACTCCAACTTCGACCCCGTCGCCGGCTCGCAGCTCTACAACGACCGCCTGACCGAGTACAAGCTGGCCGAGGAAGTCGGCGTCGACGGGATCATGCTCAACGAGCACCACAACGCGCCCTTCTGCATGCAGGCCAAGTGCAACATCTGGGCCTCAGTGCTGGCCGGCGCCACCGAGCGGGTCAAGATCGTCCTGCTCGGCAACCCCCTGCCGCTGGCCGACAACCCGATCCGTCTGGCCGAGGAACTGGCCATGATCGACATGATCTCCGGCGGCCGCCTTGTCTCCGGATTCGTCCGCGGCGGCGGCACCGAGCAGCTCGCCACCGGCGTCAACCCGGCCTACAACCGCGAGCGCTTCGAGGAGGCCCACGACCTGATCGTCGAGGCCTGGACCAGGCCGGGACCTTTCCGCTGGGAGGGCCGCCACTACCAGCACCGCGTCGTCAACCCCTGGGCGCTGCCGATGCAGCAGCCCCACCCACGCATCTGGATCCCCGGCGTGCTCTCTCGAGAGACTGTCGTCTGGGCGGCCAAACACCGCTACCCGTACATCGCCTTGAACACCACGATCGAAGCGACCAAGCGCATCTGGCAGACCTACGACGACGCGGCTCACGAGGTCGGCTACGATCCCGGTCCCGAGAACCGCGGCTACCTGCTCCGCGTCCACGTCGCCGACACGACCGAAAAGGCGATGCAGAACGCCTCACAGTTCATGTGGATGCAGGGCGAGTTCACCGGACTCGCCCACCCGGTCTGGTCCAACCCCGCCGGTTATGCCTCGCCGCGCAACCGCGAGGCGCTGGTCGAGGTGATGAACGGCCGCCGACCGCCGCCGCGCGCCAGCTCGTTCGACAACCAGATCGAGAACATGCAGATCATCGCCGGCACCCCGGACGAGTGCATCCGCAAGCTGCGCACCATCCTCGAGGAGACGCGACCCGGCATCCTCGCCCTCTGGGGCAACGATGGCCGAGTCACCCACGAGGACTCGATGCGCTGCATCGAACTGCTCGGCACCGAGGTCATGCCCGCCCTCCGAGACATCGGAGCCGAACTCGATCTCGACGGCCCCTTCGACTCCGAGCCCCCGGTCAGCATCAGCTACGACGAAGCCGCCAAAGCCCGCGTCGCATCTGCTGCGGCGGCATCGGGCGACTAGAAAGATCCCCTCTCCCCGAGGGAGAGGGTTAGGGTGAGGGCCCTGCGTCTCCAAGAGCGGCCGACCCTCACCCCAGCTCTCTCCCAAACGGAGAGGGAGTAAACCTCCGGCTCAACCTGACGCCTGACGTCACACGTGTTTAGGACACCTAGAAATGGCCACCCTCGACATCCTCCTCCCCGGCTACTCGTTCGGCACCGACTCCGGCACGCCCGCCTTCTGCGCCGTGATCCTGGTCGAATCCGACGGACGCCGCATCCTCGTCGACACCGCCCACGTCGGCCGCCGCGTACAGCTGCAGGAACAGCTCGCGGCGCGCGGTCTCGGTGTCTCCGACATCGACCTCGTCTTTATGACCCACGCCCACTGGGACCACGTCCAGAACTTCGACGCCTTCCCCGACGTGCCCATGGCCATTCATCCCCACGAGCGCAAGTACGCCTCCGAGCCCCACGTCAACGACTGGGCCACGCCCCAATGGACCGGAGCCGCCATCGAGACTCATCCCATGACCGAGGTCAGCGAGGGCGACGAACTGGCCAAAGGCGTCAGAGTCATCCACCTGCCCGGACACTCACCGGGCAGCATCGGACTCCTGGTCGATACCGAAGCCGGCGTTTGCGGGATCACCGGCGACGCCATGCACACCGCCGCCGTCGGCAAGGCCGGACGCAGCCCGCTCGTCTTCTACAGCGAGTCGCAAGCCAACGAATCGATCGCCCGAGTGATGAGCGCCGCCGACGTCCTCTACCCCGGCCACGACCGCCCCTTCCAGATGGTCGACGGCGACCCGGAGTACGTTGAGGACTACAAGCTCACGCTCAGCGGCGTCCAGCCCGGCATGGCGGGCCTCACCTTCGCCGACCCGCCCACCGAGCTCGTCACCTGGGTCATGCCCGGCATCGAGGACCAGCCCAAATACGACTAACCCTCATCAACGGCCGCCGCGTCGCCTACGAAGTCTCAGGCGACCCAACCGGCCAACCCGTCCTCATCATTCACGGAGCCTGGGGCGGCCCGTCCTCAACCTTGTGGAATGGCCCCAGGCTCCGCTGGCAAGTCCCCACCGACGGCCTCAAGCTGATCTGGTACGACCGCCGTTGCGCCGGCCTCTCGCAGTACGAAACCAACCCATTCACCCTCGAAGACTTGGCCAACGACGCCGTCGATCTGCTCGACTACCTCAACATCGATCAAGCCGCGGTCATCGCCACCTCGGCAGGCGGCCCAATCGGCATAAGGCTCGCCATCAATCATCCCAACCGAGTCAAGTCGCTGGTCCTACTCAACACCGGAGCCTCCCTCATGTCGCTGACGCCGACGGGAGTCGATCCAGCCGACCCATTCGTGAGCGATCGGTTGGAGACTGTCGCGAAGCGGCTGACGCTGCTGGACTTGCTCAATAGCGAAGGCATCGAGGCAGCCGTCGCCGCGTCAGAGGATGAGTGGAGGTCGCCTCCTCAGCCTGCCGAACCCGACCCGGCCTTCCAGTCCTTCAGAGACAACCGCCAACTGGGCTTGGACAACCTCTCGCCCAGCGAGCTTGCCCGGCTGGCGCTCGGTGCACTACTCAACATGCGAGCACAACGGGATAAGGACCTGAGCGACGAGCTGCATCAAGTCAAGTGTCCAGTCTTGATTGTCCACGGTGACAGCGACACAACCGTGCCCTTCGCATTCGGCGAAGCGCTCGCCACCCTGATATCTGAGGCAACGTTGGCGAGGCTCGTCGGCGTCGGCCACGGATTGATCGTCGACCAACAAGCTCAGAGCGTCTCGACCGATTGGCTTCGCAAGACGGTTTAGGCCAACTCCGACAACACCTCGTCCGTGTGCTCCCCCAGCAACGGCGGTCGACGCGTGATCCCCCAGCTGCCCTTTGTCAGCTGATACGGCGCTCCCGGGTAGATCACTTCACGATTCAGTTCCGGATGCTCCACCTTGACCTGCATCCCCCGATCGACGAAGTGCGGATCTTCCAGCGCTTCCTCGGGGCTGTGGATCACGCCGACCTGGAAGCCGAAATTCTGCGCCTTGGTGAAGAACTCGTATGCCGTCAGCTTGGATGCCAGTAGGTCAAACGCCTCCCGGCCCGCCCCGAAGATGGCCAGCAGCTCCTCGTTGTCGCCGCGGAACACGTCCGCCAGCGAGAAGCTCTCCAGCTCCGCTCCGACCTGCAAGAGCGCCGCCTCTGGCAGCTCATCGAGCAAACCCTCGGCCTCCAACCAGTCGTAGCAGAGGCCGAATTCGGCCGGTCGACGCGGCGGAATGCCGGTGTTCACGTAGCGCCCGTCGGCGCACTTGATCTGCGACGGCATCGATGGCGCCACGCCGGCATGTCGGCCCGTCTGACGTTGCACCGTCGAGTGAGAGACCAGCCATGAGTACGAACCGGCTTCAGTCGTCACATTGACCGAGGCATTGATGTTGACGTTGATGTGCTGCCCAACGCCGGTCGCGTCGCGATGCAGCAACGCCGTCAGAATCGACATGAACGCGTAGTTCGAGCCCGTGTGATACGCCTGCTGACCGCCGCCGCGCACCGGCGGCAGCGAGTGGTCGTCGTAGCCGTTCATCCAGGCGAAGCCGCCGTTGGCGGCCAGGGTCAGGTCGGTGTGCGGTTCGTCGTCTCGAACCGAGCCAAAACCAAAGTTGGTGATCGTGCACCAGATCAGCCCCGGATTGTCGGACATGATCTGGTGGTAATCGATCCCGAGACGACCAATCGGATCATACGTATTCGTGTCGAAGATGATGTCCGCCGACTCCACCAGTTTGAGGAACGCGTCGGCGTTCGAGCGGTCGTTGAAGTCCATCACGACGCTGCGCTTGGACGTGTTGTAGTACCAGAAGAACAGCGACCGCTCATGATGCGGTTCGTCGTCGACGAACGGCTCGTACTGACGCGACGGATCGCCCTCTGGCGGCTCGATCTTGATCACGTCGGCGCCCATGTCGGCCAGCAGCTTGCCGCACCAGGCGCCGCGTTCGTCGCCGATCTCGAGTACGCGCAGATCGTCGAGCGCCATCATGGCGAGGGGATCAGCGTTGGTCGCCATCAGAGCACGCCTTCCTCATAGAGCCCCGCGATCTCGTCCTGGCTCAAGCCCAGCAATTCGCCATAGACGTAGTCGTTGTCCTCGCCCAGCGTCGCCGCGCCGCGGGTCATGGACCAATCGGTCTTGGTGAAGTGGGCGGGGATGCCGTCGACGCGGAGGCGGCCCATCTCAGCCTGCCGAATCGTCGGCCAGAGCCGCGCTTCGGCCGAGTTGACGTCCTGGTCGATGCGTTGTTCAGGCGTCTGCACCGGATTGGCCGGCACGCCGGCCTCGCGTAGCAAGTCGGTCGACTGATACGGGTCACGCCGCAGACACCACTCTCCGATTCGCTCATCCAACTCGTCCTGAGCCGCCATCCGCCCCGAGAGCTGACCATAGTCATCATTCGCCGCCCAGTCGCAGCCGTCGGCAAGGAGCACGTCGCGCATCGCGTGCCAGTCTTCGTCGTTGCGGCAGGCAATCGCGATCCAGGCCTCGTCGAAGGAGCCGGGAATCGGCTTCGCTGCATAGATGTTGTGCGGCGCCATCGCCGGACTCACCGAATGGTTGGCGTCGGGATATCCGTCGCGTCGCAGCGGTCGTCCGTTGACCGTGTAGTCGAGCAGCACCGGACCGTTCAGCGTCAGCGCCGCCTCAGTTGCGGCGACGTCGACGTACTGCCCTTCGCCGGTCCGGTTGCGGTGGTGAATCGCCAGCATGATCGCCATGGCCATGAAGTAGGCCCCGGTGTGGTCCATGTATGAGTAGCCCCAGCCGGCCGGTGGCTGGTCAGGCAGCGCGGACGACATGGTCAGCCCGCTGGTCGCCTGGACGATCGGGCCCCACGTCTTGAACTTCTCGTACGGACCCGAGTGCCCGAATCCGCAGTTGGAGACGTAGATGATGTCCTCTCTGATCTCCTTCAGCGCGTCGTAGTCGTAGCCCCACGAGCGCATCACGCCAGAGGAGAAGTTCTCCGTCACGCAGTCGGAGATCGCGACCAGCCGCTCGAACAGCTCACGCCCCTTCTCGGTCTTGATGTTGAGTGTGATCCCCAGCTTTCCCACGTTGTGGTTGTTGAACGGCCCGCCCAGTTCGTTGCCGCGCCGATCGTCCACGTACGGAGGCATCCCGCGCAGGATGTCCCAACGTCCCTGATTGGACGGATCTTCAATCCGGATCACCTCCGCGCCAAAGGCGGCCATGAACTTGGTCGCGCCCGCGCCGGCCAGCTGGCCGGTGAAATCGCAGATCCGCAGATGAGAGAGCGCCTTGCTCTTGACGTGATGGGGCATCGTCCTACTCCTCCAGCGGAAGTCTATATGGCGGATATGCTGAGGCTCAGCCCAACCAAGCACACAACCAGGGGAACACACACATGGCCAAAGTCGCATTCATCACCGGAGCCAGCCGCGGAATCGGCAAGCAGCTTGCGCAGGATTTCGCGATCGCCGGATACGACATCGCCGCCGTCGCCCGTTCAACCGCCGACTCGCCGACCAAGCTGCCCGGCACGGTCAACGAAACCGCCCAGTTGGTCGAGGAAGCCGGTCAGCAGTGTCTGCCGATCGGCGCGAATCTGGCCAAGGTCGAGGACCTCGACCGCGCCATCGCCGAAACCTATGACCGCTTTGGCCAGATCGACGTGCTGATCAACAACGCCGCCATCGCGCCTCCGGGCAAGGCGCTCGAGTCGGGACGCAACCTCTGGGGCCTGGCCGTTGAAATCAACGTCAACGCGCCGTTCTACCTCACCCACGCCGTCGCCCCGAAGATGGCCGAGTCCGACGGCGGCGCGGTGATCAACATCGGCTCCGGCGCCGCCGTCAGCCCCGACTTCGGCAGGGCCAGCTACACGACGACCAAGCGGGCGCTCGAGGCGATGTCCGAATCCCTCGCCAGCGACCTCAAGGGGACCGGAATCTCGGTCAACTGTCTCCGGCTAGAACTCTCGGTCTGGAGTGAGGGCTATGCGTTCACCCTCGGCGAGCAGGCCAGGCAGATGGACTTTGAAGACCCGATCATCATGTCCGACGCCTGCCTCTGGATCGTCGCCCAGGGCCCCGAATGGACCGGCCGAATCGTCACCATCGCCGACCTCCGCAAGTACGGAGCCGTCCGTCCTAGAACCCGCAAAACCTTCGACGACTAATCAGCGGCTTCGTTGAGGTCTCTTAACTCGACCGAGCGGTACTTCCTGGTCTCAAGGTGAAGGGGTTCGGGTTCCTCAATCTCGCCACCATCGCCGGCGCCGAGTTCACGCATGTCGTGCGCTCCACGAATCAGATTTCCCTGGATTGATTTGACGCCATCGTCGTAGGCCCCAAAGACGCGATTTAGTTGTCGCCCGAGCTTGAGGTACGCGGCAGCATGGTTTCGGACGCCCCCATATAGCAACGTTCCTGCTTCTTGGATTCTGAGCGCGTTCTTGTGCAGTTTCTCCGTCTGTTCTTCATGGCGTAGGGCCGTTGCTACGCCGGTAACCAGAGCGATCATTGTGACTGGTGTCGCCAATAGCACGCGGTGCCTGGTGAACGCTTCTTCAATCAGGTCAGGCATTACTCGTGTGGCTCCCTCCAGGATGCTGTCGGTGGGAATCCACATCACGACCCAGTCCATTGCGCCGTCAAACTGTGACGGATAGTCGCGCTGACTCAACTCCCGCGCCGTTCGCATGACGGTTTCGGCATGTGCCGTCAGCATGAGCCGCTGTTCGGGTTCTGATTTCGCCTCCAGGGCCTGTCGGTATTCATCGAACGTTGCCTTGGAGTCGATGATGATCCGTCCGCCGCCTGGCATCCGCGTAACGAAATCGGCGATGCTGGTGCCGCGCTCGCCCGAGACTTGAGTCTTGAAGTCCTTCCCGCGCCGCATTCCGCCCAACTCGAGAATGTTCTCCAGGGCGCGTTCACCCCACTGGCCACGGTGTCGAGATGAACGCAGGATCTCCCTCAGGTCGCCCGTTTCGGAGCTAAGGCGGCCTACTTGCTCCTGCGTGACCCTTATGAGTTCACTGACACCCTCGTACGCGCCTTCCCGCTGCTTCTCCAGGTCATTAATCTGTTTGCGGAGCTCTTCGAGACTCTTGCCGACAGGCTCGACGCGCTGCTTAAGCTCCTGCTCGGCAAGCTCCCGCTGGCGTTTGAAGTCCTCGGCAGCTTGCTTCCGGAACTCCTCGTTGCTTGCGTGGGCTATCTCCGAAGCTAGTCCCTTGAAGTGAGTGTCAAGCTCCTCTCGGCGCTCCTCTAGAGCCCTCTCTCGCGCTTCGTCGCCGGAGCGAAGTCCTCGCAACTCTTCACGAGCCTCGGCTAGCTGTCTCTGAAGGTGGTCGTGCATTCGCTTCGCCTCATCCCGTTCTTCACTGAATTCAGTGAGGCGACTTCCTGTTTGCCGTTGAGCTTCTTCTAGCTCAGCTACTCGAATCTTCGATGAGTTGAGTTCGTCTGTCATGCGGACAAGATCTGCTTGGCTCTCTGATTTCCTAGGACTCCGCAACTCACGAACAAGCGCGAGCATCGTGACTCCGGCAATGATCGCCAGAATGATGACTGCAACTTCCATCTGCTTCCTCGATTTCATTCCTCGAGTCCCACTGCGACCCTCTCGATGCTATCTAATGGACGTAACGGAGAGAGTCTGAGTCAGAGAGCAATGCCGCCGCTGTTCGTTCCCTTTATCTGGCTGGCCGCGGTCCTTCTGTTGGCCTGCGCCGCGACAGCGTGCGGCTCGGTCAACACGGTCAGTGGCGAGGTTCAGTTCCACCGCGACGTCGACCTCCCCGACGGCGCCACAGTCACCGTGTGGCTGCTCGATACCTCATACGCCGACGCCGACGCCATCGAACTCGGCCGCGACGTGATCGCCAACGCCGAGCAGTTGCCCATTCGATTCAGCATTGAGTACAACCCCAACGACGTCGACGACCGGGCAGAGATCACGCTCAGCGCGCAAGTCGACCTCGGCAACGAGCTGCTCTACATCAACGACACGGTTCATCCCGTCCTCACCCGAGGCGCGCCGCGCAACAGCGACGTGCGAGTGATCTCGATCAGCGAGTTCGACCAGTGCGTCGAGCCATTGCGCGGACAGATCCACACCGGCTTCTGGGACGGAGACCTGCCCGACGACGCGGTCTTGGAGATCCGCCTCTGGGACGTCTCGGAGCCCGAAGAGCGATTCGTCGTCGTCCAGGCCAGCTTCGACGACCTCGGTTCATTCCCCATCCAATTCGAACTGCCCTACGAAGGCGTCCAGATCAGCCGTCATCACCGCTACGAACTCGAGGCCAACATCTCGTTCGACGGCGAGCTGCAGTTCCACATTCCCAATCCTGAATGGCGGCGGACCATCCTGCCCTACTGCCCCGACGGAGACGATCTGTCGATCGTCAACGATGTCTTCCCGGTCTCCGAGTTCCCCGCCGAGTAGAGCGCAGACCGCTTCCACCTGAGTGCAATAATGTTCCCGAATCCGCCCCATACGGCGTGCAGCGGAGTTTGCCCGCCGCGATTGATTCAGGGAGACGACGATGGAAGTCCCGCTGCTGGTCAACGATTTTCTGCGCCGAGCGTCGAAGCTCTACGGACCCTCCGAGGCGGTCGTCGACGGCGACCAGCGTTTCACCTGGGCCGAGTTCAACGCTCGCGTCAATCAGCAGGCCCACGCCCTGCTCGACGCCGGCGTCGGCAAGGGCGACCGCGTTGGCATCATCGCCCCCAACTCGCACCAGTTCCTCGAGACCTTCTACGCCACCGCCGCGATCGGCGCAATCATCGTGCCGATGAACTACCGCCTGATCCCGGCCGACTTCGAGTACATGCTTGAGCACTCCGAATCGAAGGTCGTCTTCGTCGACGCCGAGTTCACCCACCTCGTCGACGAGATCCGCGCCAACGTGAACACCGTCGAGCACTTCATCGCCATCCCCTACGGCGACGCGCCAATCAATCCCGGCTGGACCAACTACGAGGAATGGATCGGCGATCAGTCGACGACCCAGCCGCCCGACCCGGGGCTGGAGGAGACCGACCTGCTTTCGATCAACTACACCTCGGGCACCACAGCGCGGCCCAAGGGCGTGATGATCACCCACCGCAATGCGTACATCAACGCCTACAACTTCATCGCCCACCTGCGCATCTCGCAGGACGACGCCGAGATGTGGACGCTGCCCATGTTCCATGCCAACGGCTGGGGCGGCCCCTACGCGATCACCGCGATGGGCGGCAAGCACGTCGTCCTCCGGGCGCCCGAGGCGGCCGACATCTACCAGGTCATCCAGGACGAGAACTGCACCTTCGCCTGCATGGCCCCCGCCGTACTAGCCCGGATCCTCGAGTTCGAGCGCAAGGACGACTACAACATCACCGTCCGCCCGCGCTTCACGGTCGCCGGCGCGCCGCCGCCGCAGGCCTTCATCGAACGCCTGGAGAAGGAAATTGGCTGGGAGTTCATCCAGATCTACGGCCTTACCGAAACGTCGCCAATCCTCACTGTCTCCGAGGTCAAGCCATACCTCGGCGCCGACGAAGACGGTTACTTCGGGACCAAGGTCCGCGCCGGCCACGACGTGATCGGTGTCGAGGTCAAGGTCGTCCGCGACTCCGGCAAAGAGGTCGCCTGGGACGACGAGGAAGTCGGCGAAGTCGTCGCACGCTCCAACGTCGTCCTGCGGGGCTACTGGCAACAGCAGGAAGAGACCGACAAGGTGATCGTCGACGGCTGGTTCCACACCGGAGACATGGCCACCGTCAACCAGGACGGCTACATCAACATCGTCGACCGAGCCAAGGACGTGATCATCTCCGGCGGTGAGAACATCTCATCGATCGAGGTCGAAGACGTCCTCTACGACCACCCTGCTGTCCTCGAAGCCGCCGTCATCGGAGTCCCCTCGGAACAATGGGGAGAGACTCCGCTCGCCCTGATCGTCCCCCGAGAGGGCCACGACGTCACCCGAGACGACATCGTCGCCCACTGCCGATCCACCATGGCCGGCTTCAAGATCCCCAGAAGAGTCGAGTTCGTCGAGACCCTCCCCCGAACCGCCACCGGCAAACTCAAGAAGTTCGAACTTCGTGAGGCCTACTGGGAAGGCGTCGAAAAGCGGGTGAACTAAGAACTCCCCTACCCCAGACACCCACTCAGGAAGTTGTTCACCCGATTCGTCGCATCCATCCCCGCTGGCGTCGGGAATCCGTCGAAACCGTGCGGCGCGTCGGGGAAGACGTGCAACTCCGTCTCATGACCCGCCGCCTGCCAGCGGGCGGCCATGAACAACGAGTCGTCCAGCAGCGGATCCAGCGTCCCGACCGTGAAGATCGCCGGCGGCATGTCCGACAAGTCGGCCAGCAGCGGCGTCACGTCCGGCAGATCGCGCAGCTCCGGCTCCTCCGGCGTCACGTAGTGGTCGATGAACCACTCCATGATCGGCGACGAGAGGATCAGGTTGCGGTCTCCCCACAAACGCGCCGAGGGCGAGTGGCGCAAGTCGTAGACGCCGTAGGTCAACGCCGCGCCCTGGAAGCCCGTGTATCCGTGGTTGTCGCGCATCCTCAGCAGCGTCGTCGCTGAGAGGTGACCCCCGGCCGATTCTCCGCCGATCGTGAACACGTCCGTGCCGAACTCCGACTGCCCGTTCTCGACCAGCCAGACGGCGGCGGCTTCGCAATCTTCATTCGGCGCCGGATACGGATGCTCCGGCGAGAGCCGGTAGCCGACCGAGACGACCGCCTGCTGCGTCGCCTGCGCGCGCTCCCAGAGCCGCTCGTCGGCGCCGTCGTGCGAGCCGATCACCCAGCCGCCGCCGTGAATGTGCAGGTAGACCCCGCGCACCACCGGAGGAATGAACACGCGCACCGGAATCTCGCCGACCGGACCGGGCACCGTCCGCTCCTGCGCGATGTCATCCAGACGAACCGGCGGCGGGCCCAAGGGGCCGCCCTGGGCCAGTTGGTCGCGCAGTTCCTGCGGTTCCATCTCGCTCCACGGCTTGCCCTGCGACAGAGCCTCCTCGATCATCACGTTCAACGCCTGCGTCTGCGGGTCCGGTTTCATGGTCTGCTCCTGCCTAACCAATACCTCCCCCCTGGGGGAGGTGTCACGGAGTGACGGAGGGGGCCTACACTGCTACCTCCGCGAACCCACGAAGTATAGATAGCCGACTTGGAGAGGCCGATGTCACTCAGCGGACCCGCCCAGCCTGCATTCGACACCGCTTGCGAACTGTTGGAACGCATCCTTGCCGCCAGCAGCGGACTCTCATCAGAGCAGCTCGACGCCGCACCCTGGGACGATTCCTCGACCCTGTTCATCCTCGCCACCCACGCGATTTCTGCGACCGAGTGGAACTTCGTCGAAGTCCTCGCCGGCAAGCAGGTCGACCGCAGCCGACAGGCCGAGTTCGACTCCCGTGCGGTCTCGGTTGACGATCCCCATCGGCTGCTCGGCGAGAGGTTGGCCGGCGCCAAGTCGGCCATTGAATCCGCCCTGTCCGGGCTCTCGGACGACGCGTGGGACGGTCGGCACTACCACATGTTTATGGACAAGAACCTCAGCGGACACGAGCTGGTCGTCCGCGCTCTCGCGCACACGGCCGAACACGTCGGCCACGCCGAGATGACCCGCCAGTGGCTCGACGCGCAGTGAGGCGACTACTTCTCACGCTCGTCGGCTTGGCGGCGACCGCTGCGTCTCTCATCGCCTGTGCATCCGACGATGCCGATCCGCTCTCCCTCGAAGACGCCGTCGGCCAGATGCTCCTGATCGGCTTCCGTGGAGAGACCCTCGACGATGAGACCACAGCGCTGCTGGAAGAGATCTCCCCGGGAGGAGTCATCCTCTTCGACTACGACGGCCCCAGCAGTGGCGAGCAGGTCCGCAACATTGTTTCCCCCGAGCAACTGAAGGCGTTGAGCGCTGACTTGCAAGCCGCGTCTGAGCGTCCGCTTTTGATCGCGATCGACGCCGAAGGCGGCTTCGTCAACCGGCTCAGGGAGGACTACGGGTTCGAGGTCCAGCTGCCCAGCCATCTCACCCTCGGCGCGGGAACTCCGGCCGAGACCGAGTCGTTGGCCGGCGCATCGGCCCGACAACTTAGCGACCTCGGCATCAACTGGAACCTCGCGCCCGTCGTCGACGTCAACGTCTTCCCCGAGAGTCCGGCCATCGGTCACTGGGAGCGCTCCTTCAGCGACAATCCCGATTCAGTCGCCGATCACGCCGCCGCCTTCGTCCGCGCCCACCACGACCAGGGCGTCGTCTCCACGCTCAAGCACTTCCCCGGACACGGCAGCGCCGTCGGCGACACACATCTCGGCGTCACCGACGTGACGGACTCGTTCATCCGCGAAGATGAACTTGCTCCCTACCGAATGTTGATCGACGACGGCTACGACGACGTCGTCATGACCGCGCACGTCGTCAACCGCAATCTCGATCCCTCAGCCCGACCGGCGACCCTCTCCCGACCAATCGTCACCGACCTGCTGCGCGGCGAGCTGGGTTTCGACGGCGTCATCCTCTCCGACGACATGCAGATGGGCGCGATCCTTGAGCAGTACAGCCTGGAGACCGCGGCGATCGAGGCGATCAAGGCGGGCGTCGATGTGATCCTGATCGCCAATCAGAACACCTACGACATCGACCACGTCCGCCGGGTCAAGGCCGCGATCATCGCCGCCGTCGAACGTGGCGAGATCTCGCGTCAGCGAATCGAAGAATCGGTCGAACGAATCCTCGCCCTCAAGCGCAGGTACGGCCTCATCGACTAGACGCTACGCGGCCGCCTCCTCCGACTCCGGTTCGAGCACGATCGTGAACCAGGACACCCGCACGGTCTCAGCGCAGATCCGGCCATCGAAAGTCAGGTAGGAGTCCAGAATCGTCCAGTGTCGGTCGAGCCGGCCGCGCACAGCAATCTGCGCCCGCTCCAGGTCCCACGCCGGCGCAGGCAGACAAACCTCGGCCGGCCGGGCCAGCCGGTCTCCAGGTCGTCCGCCAAAGACCTCGCCAAGCAACTCAATCGTGTTCATCCCCCGGCCGCTGTGGTAGTAAACATGCCAGATCCGCACCCTGAGCAGCGGCGCCCGTCGAGCTAACTCGTGGCTCCGTCCATCTCCCTCCAGCACCGCGCCGGAACGGAACAGATGCCGATGCCCCCCGACTCGCTCAACCATCACGGTCACATAGAAGCCTCTCGAATATCGGCGTAGCTCCTCCGACACCGAGGCCGAGATCGCCGTCAGATCGAGCGATCCGGACGCGCCCGACGGCCGGTTCGATCTGATTTCCCTGATCTCCACCGGCACTTGATGGATTCCACGCCTGCCACCGAATTCCGACCGGCTGTTCAGCGCTCCCAACAGCCCGACCCGGTCGCTCGCGGCGGCAGCAGGTGCGCTGCCTGAGGAGGGCGGTTGGATGGCTCCGCGCGCCAGGTTCGGCGGATCGGGCGGCGGAGCTGCCTGAACCGAAGCGGCGGTCGGTGTTGGCCTCTCATAGCCGACGATCCGGATCTTTAGGGAATGGTTGCTGTGCCATCCCCAGTCCTCCTCGGCCTTCCCTTTCATGAGAGCTTCGTCGCCGAGCGGCCAGCTTCCCGAGTCCTCATCGTTGTCGTCTGTTGCTGCAAACGCGGCGTTAATGCTCCCCGGGGGATTATGCACGTCCCAGACCACGGCATAGGTGGTCGCAGCCTCAACGTCATAGCCACCTTCCGGAAAGGTCCAGCTGTTCGCTCCGGTCGTGATGGCACTCGGATTGGTCAGCGTCGCCAACCTCGCAAGTGGTTTGCCGTTCCCGTTGATCGACCAGAGCTCGATGTTGTACGTCGGCTGAACCCCCTGCTGGTTACCTACGGTGACCTCGAGTTTCAGTGCGGTCAGTTTGTATCCACCCGCGTGCGCGCGCGTCGAAAACGTCTGTCCGTACTCATGGCCGAACCCGAATGTAGCGCCTTTGGTTTTGCCGAAGTTGCTGGCCAGTGTGGTGGAGGTCTGCGCGCCGGCAGTGGCCCCGCCCAGCAGCAGCGCTGTCAGGCCAATCAGACCCACCAGCGCAATCAGGCCGAAAACGCGCCTCGGCGAGCTGTGGCTGACCGCGCCGCACAGCCCTCCTCTGGGAGTCCCTGCGCCGGATGTCGTATATGCAAACATCAAGCTAGCCCCGCTTCCACTCACGGATGAATCACGTCAAGATCGGCGATAGGCGGCAATGTATGTGACAAGTCTGTGCTGAGGTGACAGAAGATAGTCGAGGTTTCGTGCGTTTAACCGGGAGATCCAAGCCTTTACGAAAGTCACCGGTCCAACGCAGGCCGGAGGGAGCCCACCAAGGAACTCCGCTTGCCGCTCACTTGCCTCTCACTTGGTGCGCATCTGGATCCGTCACCCGCCACGCAGCGGTTGGCCTTGGAAACGCACCCATGTTCGTATATGATCAACCCACAGCAGAGCGTTTGGGGGACCGCCAATGTCCGATTCCAGTTCGAACCGGTACTTGGTCCGGCAGGCGACGCTTCGGAACCTCCGATGCAGTGACGACCCACGAAGAGAACCGAAAAAACCTGAAAAATGCTGAAACATCGGATTTCACGATCTCCAGTGTTTTGCGGGACATCGTGGTCCTTCCTCGGTCGTTTTCCGCCCAGAAAAAAAGTTCACCGAAAACCTGAAACCGAGAATTAGCCAGATGCTCGGCCGGCATCAGCGCGTATCCTGTGCGAACCGAACCTGACATCTGCACACGTTGAAAGGTGTGACACATGCCCCCAACCCCAGAGACCCAGGGACTGCTCGCCATGCTCGAGGAGGCCGGCGGACCTGATATCTCCGAACAGACGCCGGAGGAAGCGCGAGTCGCGATCGCCGGATTTGCCGCCATGCAGGCCGGCGCGCCCGAGCCCGCCCGAGTCGAAGATCGAACCGTCCCCGGCCCGGCCGGCGACATTCCGATTCGCGTGTACGCCTCTGAGGGCGACAACCTGCCCGTCGTGATGTACTTCCATGGCGGCGGCTGGGTGCTCGGCGACATCGAATCGCACGATGGCACCTGCAAGCAGCTGCTGGCCGAGCTGGGCGACGCGGTCGTCGTCTCGGTTCACTACCGACTCGCGCCCGAGGACAAGTACCCGGCCGCGGCCGATGACTGCTACGCAGCCGCGGCCTGGGTCGCGGAGAACGGCGGCCAGATCGGCGCCGACGGATCCCGCATGGCGGTCTGCGGCGACTCGGCGGGCGGCAACCTCTCGGCCGTGGTCTCACAGATGGCCCGCGACAAGGGCGGCCCCGCTATCGCCGCGCAGGTCCTGCACGTGCCCGTCACCGACCACAACTACAGCTACCCGTCATACACCGAAAACGCAGAAGGCATGCTGCTCACGCGTGACTCGATGGTCTGGTTCTGGGATCACTACCTGCCAAACGCCGAAGCAGGTCAGGAAGCCTACGCCTCGCCGATCAAGGCCGCCGATCTCTCAGGTCTGGCCCCGGCCCTAATCCAGACCGCCGAGTTTGATCCCCTGCGCGATGAGGGCGAAGCCTACGGCGCCGCAATCGAGGCAGCCGGCGGCGACGTCACCGTGCATCGCTACGACGGGGTCGTCCACGACCCGTTCATGATGTTCGCCGTCATCCCCACCGGCATCGAATGCCTCAAGGAGGCCGCCGCCTACATCAACGATCGCATCTGACGGAACATCCCGTCCCCGAACGCTTTTCTCTCCCCGCGAAGCGGGGGGAGATGCCGAAGGCAGAGGGGGGCTCCGCCCTAGCTACCAGAAGGAACCACGCATGCCCGTCACCGCTGAAACCCAGGCCATCCTCGATCTGCGAGCCGGCGCAACGCCGTTCAACGAAATGCCGGTCGCGGAGGCTCGCGCCGCCATGGCCGCCCTGCGTCCACAGGGCGAGCCCGAGCCCGTCGTTCAGGTCCACGACATGGTGATCCCCGGACCAGCAGGAGATATCCCTGCGCGCGGCTACCTGCCCACCGACGATCCGCGCGACCTGCCCACCGTGGTCTACTTCCACGGCGGTGGCTGGGTGATCGGCGATCTCGACTCGCACGACGCCGTCTGCCGCGCTCTCGCCAACCGGGTGCCGACCAGCGTGCTCTCGGTCGACTACCGGCTCGCGCCCGAGGCAACATACCCCGCCGCTGCCGACGACTGCTATGCCGCGCTGGAGTGGATCACCGGGATGTACGCCCAGCAGGGCGGCCCGAGCGACCAGATCGCCGTCGCCGGCGACTCCGCCGGCGGCAACCTGGCCGCCGTCGTCTCGCAGATGGCCCGCGACCGTGGCGGTCCGCAGATCGCCGCACAGATTCTGATCTATCCGGTCACCGACTTCAACTTCGAGACCGAGTCGTACAAGGTCAATGGCGGCGGCGAGTACGGACTCTCCGAAGCCGGCATGCGCTGGTTCTGGGACCTCTATCTCAACGACGACTCCGAGGGCGCGCAGCCCTACGCATCGCCGATCCAGGCCGAGGATCTCTCAAACTTGCCGAGGGCCCTGACCATCACGGCCGAGTACGATTCGCTCCGCGACGAAGGCGAGGCCTACGCCGCCGCGCTCTCTGCGGCAGGCAACCAGTCAAGCTGCACCCGCTACGACGGCGTGATCCACGGCTTCGTCAGCGCCTTCGCGGCCGTCCCCGAAGGCAACCAGGCCCTCGACCAGATTGCCGCCGAACTCCGCACCGCCTTCGGCCGGGACTAGCAAAGAGCTCCCCCTCTGGGGGAGCTGTCCCGAAGGGACTGAGGGGGCTGCTCGCGCTGGCAATCTCCGTTGGGCGTCGGCTGCCCCCTCTGCCGCTTCGCGGCACCTCGCCCAGAGGGTGAGGTCTTGAATCCCTTAGCCGCCGGGCATCTGCTTCTGGAACGAGGCCATGTCGAAGTAGTCGCGCCAGCGGTGAATCTTGCCGTCGCGCAGCTCAAACACGCCGCAGACCTCAACGTCGACGCTCGCGCCGCCGATCTCGAATCGGTCGACCCGCTCATTGAGCACGATGTCTCCCACCGAGGCCGAGTGGATCACCTCCCAGCCGCGAGAGGTCATCTGCGAGATCCCCTGCAGCGCCGCCGAGATCGCCTCAATGCCTTCCGCCGCCGGCATATCCACCGGCATGTTGTTGTAGATCGCATCGTCGGTGAAGTACGCGGCGAGTTTGTCCGGATCGGGGTGCTCAGCGTCGAACTCGGCCATAAAGGCATTGACAACGGCTTCGGCGTCGGACATAAGTGATTCCTCTCTTCATCAGTTGGGCGCGTGCGCAGTGTAGAAGGTCGATTCGAGGTATCTTTGTCATGTCCGCACGGACGTTCGTCACGATGGAAGGGCCACAAGATGCCGAGGCAACCAGTCGTATCGCACCAGGATTGGACCGACGCTCGGCGAGACCTGTTGCGCCGGGAGAAGGAGTTCACCCGTCTCCGTGATGAGATTGTTGAGGGTCGGCGGGCGCTTCCCTGGGAGCGAGTCGAGACCGACTACATCTTCGATGGTCCCGGCGGCCCGGAATCCCTGGCTGATCTGTTTGGTGAGGCCAGCCAGCTGATCGTCTACCACTTCATGTTCGGTCCCGACTGGGATGAAGGCTGCATCTCCTGTTCGTTCCTGGCCGACCACTTCAACCCCATCACGATTCACATCGAACAACGCGACACCGCCTTCGCCGCAATCTCGCGCGCGCCATTGGATGTGTTGGAGTCCTATCGCGAGCGAATGGGCTGGAGCTTCAGGTGGTTGTCGTCCAACGCCAATAGCTTCAACTTCGATTACGGCGTCTCTTTCTCCGACGACGAAGTCGAGGCGAGCCGTCGAGAGTACAACTACGCGCTCCAGTCACAGTTCGACGGCGGTGAGGCGCCGGGCCTCTCAGTGTTCTACAAGGACGAGACCGGAGATATCTTCCACACCTATTCGACCTATGCGCGCGGGCTGGAAGACTTCATCGGCACCTATCGATTCCTCGATGTGCTGCCAAAGGGACGAGACGAGGCTGACTTGCCCTGGGGTATGGCCTGGGTACGTCGACACGACCAATACAACGCGGGCCTGGTCGAGATCGCCGGTATCGACTAGGCGCTAGGCGTTAGGCGCTAGGCGCCCGACGACTCCTTCGCCAGGTCGGCCATCAGCTCGATCGCCTCAGGCTGATTCGTCCTCACGGTGAGGCCGGTGATGTAACTGTCGGCCCAGGCCTGGTAGCGCTCGCGGATTCGCGCCGGCGAACCGAGCAATGCCTGTTCGTCGAGAAACTCCTCCGGGACCTCTTCAATCGCCTCGGCCTTGCGGCCGGCGAGATAAAGCTCCTGGATCCGCTCGGCGGCGTCGCCATAGCCGCGCCGAATCATCGACATCTTGTGGAAGTTAAGCGTCTTGTGACCCATCCCACCGACGTAGAGCGCAACATTCGGCTTCATCTTGCGGAACGCGTCGCGCAGGTCGTCGGTGATTTCGACCTCGGCCGACGATTGCACTTCGAAGTCGGGCCACCACTTGGGCGACCCCGTCTTCGCCTCTGAACGCTGGAAGCCCTGCTCGACCCAGGGCTCGAACAGATCGGCGTTGTACGGCGTCAAGCCGAGCGGCAACCAGCCGTCGGCGACCTCGCCGGTCATGCGCACGTTCATCTCGGTACCGGTGCCCAGCCAGATCGGAATATTGGGATTCATGTGCAGGATTGACTTGAGTGGCTTGGCCAGACCGGCGCTGCCAGGTCCCTGGTACGGCAGCGAGATTTCCTTGCCGTCGTGTACCACCGGTTCTTCACGGGCGAGGATCTTGCGAATGATTGCGACGTAATCTCGAATTCGAGTGTTGGGCTTACCCCAGGGCTCGCCGTACCAACCCTCCACGATCTGCGGTCCCGACACGCCGATGCCGAGAATCCGCGGTCGCCCCCGGCCAGCGCGTCGATCGTCGCTGCCGTCATCGCAGCGTTGGCAGCCGTCCGCCCCGCGAGCTGAATCACGCCGGTGCCCAGCCGAATCTTCTCGGTGACGGCTGCGAGATACGCCAGCGGCGAGAACGCGTCCGAGCCGTACGCCTCAGCCGTCCAGACCGAGTCGTAGCCCAACTCCTCCGCCTTCCTGACCAGGTCGACCGGCAATGACATGTATGCGCCCGAGTAACCGAGCGATAGTCCGAGTTTCATCGTCCATTCCTCTCTGCCGCGAGCTAACGCAGCGTGATTGAGCCCTCAGGTCCCTCGATCACCGCGACCAGCGCAGGCTCAGGGCCTTTGCGGAGTTCAAGTTCAACGCCCAGCGCTTCGTGAGCCCTTCGCACCGCGTCAATATCAGGATGCTCACCGTGCCAAGACGCGAGATGCGCGCCCTTGACAGCAGTCGTTGACGGATGCCGGGCGTCGCCCCAGTCGATCAGGAACGGCATCAGTCCACCCAGAAGCGGCGGCCAGATGGTGCGGGTCAACCGCCAGTCAAGCCGCGTCCCGTCCGCCAGCACCCGGCCCAGCGGTCCAACCTCGCCGATGTCGTAGCCGGCCGCCTTCGCGGCCGCCACGCGTTGTTCGATGTCGGCGCCGGCCTTGAAGCACCAGTGCGGCACATGCGGGCCCTTGTCCCCGAAGTCGTGCATCCCGAACGGCAACACACCCTCGTGATCGGCTTGCTCCGGGTCGGGACCGATGATTTCCAGGTAGGCGTCGTCCTGCAGTGCCAGCAGATGGTTGTACACACCGCGCCCCGGAAAGTGGCCGCCGAGTTCGGGGCGCAGACCGATCGCAGCCTCGATCTCGGCGACCGAAGCCTGTACGTCGGGCGAGGCAAGAACGATGTGGTCCAGCATGACAGTCTTTCCCGCGCCTGCTAGCGATAGGTGATCGAGCCTTCAGGCCCCTGGAACGTGGCGACCAGGGCCGGCCCGTTGGCTTCCCGCAGGTCGATTTCGATCCCCATCACCTGATGAGCCGCACGGACGGTGTCGAGGTCGGGGTGCTCGCCGTGCCAGGACGCGAGCGTCACGCCCTGGACCGCGGTCGTGGATGGATGCGGCGCGTCGCCCCAGTCGATCAGGAACGGAATCAGCCCACCCAGGTGCGGCGGCCAGGTACCGATCGTGAGCCGCCAGTCGAGACGTCCGCCGTCAGGCAGATCTCGCCCCAGTGGGACGACGTCACCGAGGTCGTAACCGGCGGTCCTGGCCGCATAGGCAAGCTCGTCGATCCGCTCGTTGCCTTTCCAACACCAGTGTGGGATGTGCGCGCCTCTGCCTGATTGTGGGTCCAGGCCAAACGGCATTGAGCCGCCCCCCTGGTGCTCGGGATCAGGCCCGATGATCTCGAGGTAGGCGCCGTCTTGCAGTGCAAGCAGATGGTTGTAAGCGCCCATCTGGGTGAAGCGGCCACCTAGCCCGGCCCGAACACCGGTTGCCGCCGCGATCTCGTCAACCGTGGCCTGCACGTCCGGTGTCGCGAGAACGATGTGATCGAGCATCGTCTGGCTCCTCAGTTTCCGTGGGTCGCTTCAAAATCGGCCAGCGCCTGATCGCGAAGGTCGGGATCCGTCAGCCAGTCGAGCGCCGCGTGCGCCATCGCCTTGGTCGCCGTCAGGGTCAACTGATGGCCCTCATCCGAGGCGGCTGCCGCCGTGAACTGCGGGGTGTGGTTACCGCTCTCATGCGGGATCAGGTACAACGGGTGAATCGACGGCACCACGTGCGAGACGTTGCCCATGTCGGTCGAGCCGAAGCTGCCCTGCACGCCGCCGTCGAGGTCGGCCGCTTCCACGCCCAGGTCGAGCCAGCGTCGTCCATAAGCCTGAGCCAGCGGTCCGTTGCTGGCCATGTTGCTGTATCGCTCGCCTGCCTGCCACTCGACGGACCATTCGCAGTTCGCCGCTCGCGCTGCGCCCGCAAAGCAGTCCTCGACTCGCCTGATCATTTCGTCCAGACGATCTTCCTGCGGCGCACGGACGTAGAACTCTGCCTGTGCGTAGTCGGGAATGATGTTCGGCTTATCACCGCCGTGATGAATCTTGCCGTGGATCCGAACGGTTGGATGAGACTGCTGACGCAGCAGTCCGATTGCCTGGTAGGCCAAGACCAGGGCATCGAGGGCGTTACGGCCCTCCCACGGCGCGCCGGCGGCATGCGCGTTCTTGCCACGGAACTCGACAAAACAGGTATCGATTGCCAGCACGAACGGATAGATGATGTTGCCCGTGCCGGGATGGATCATCATCGCTGCGCCGACATCCTCGAAGGCGCCTTCGTCAATCAGCCGAATCTTACCGCCGCCGCCTTCTTCGGCCGGCGATCCCAGCACCCGAATGGTGCCCTCAACACCTTCCCGCTCAAGAGCCTCCGCCACCCCGAGGCCGGCGGCGACGCCGGAGATGGCGATTAAGTTGTGCCCGCAGGCATGGCCGATCCCCGGCAGCGCGTCGTATTCGCTGAGCACGGCGATCGTTGGTCCTCCCGACCCGCGCGTCGCCTCGAACGCCGTCTCCATCCCGTAGGCGGAGGGCGTCACGTTGAATCCGGCGTCCGTCAACCACGAGGTCAGCGCCGCGTGAGCATGCACCTCCTCATAGTTCTCCTCGGGATGAGCATGGATATCGAGACTCAGTGCGCGCAACGACTCCGACGATGCATCGATCGTCTGTGAGGCAATGTCCCAGAGTGACATCTCAGTCTCCCAACGCTCCCAGTCCCCGTTTGATATGGGGAATCCTCGGCTGGTCCATCCGGCCGCTGATCCAACCTACTCCGTGAACCACCCGCCGTCTGGATGGATGATCTCCCCAGTGACGTAGGACGCCTCCTCCGAGGCCAGGAACAGCGCCACTTTGGCGATCTCCTCGGGCTGCCCGAAGCGCCGCATCGGGGTCAGGCTGAGAACCCACTGATTGAGTTCCTCGTTGCCCGAAATGGCTTCCGTCATCGGCGTCTCGATGAAGCCGGGGCCAATCGCGTTGACGCGGATTCCGTCCTGCACCAGCTCCTGGGCCAGCACTTTGGTCAGCATCCAGACGCCGGCCTTGGAGACGCAGTAGTTCGCCGCCCCCGGTTGGGGAAACTTGGCCATAATCGACGCGATATTGATGATCGATCCGCCGTTGCCAAGTTCGATCATCTTCCTGGCGCACGACCGATCGGTCATCATTACGCCGGTCAGATTGACCGCCATCACCTTCTCCCAGTGCTCGACGTTCTGGTTGGTGATGAACGATGCTGTCCGGTCGTCGCCGAGCTCCGTGGTCTCGCCGGAGACGTACTCGGCATTCGAGATGCCCGCCGCAGCTACAACCACATCGAGCCGGCCGAATTCGTCGGCGCAGGCCTGGGCCGCGGCGTCATTGGCGGCCTCGGTCGAGGTGTCGCACTCGACCACCACCGCACGCTTGCCGAGCGCTTCGACTGCCGCCACAGTGTCGGCCGCCCGATGCGGCAGCAGGTCGGCCAGCAGCACATCCGCGCCCTCTTGAGCGAAGCGAATCGCGCAGGCTGCGCCGATCCCGCTGGCTCCACCGGTGATCAGAGCCGCCTTACCTTCAAGTGCACCAGCCATAGCATCCGCCTCTCAATTCTGAAGTGTTGACCATCAAGGTTGTCAACGAACTGATTGCCCGATTGCGCCGTCGGCAGGATAAGCGCTCCCGGTCGTTGATCGACCACTCGCACCAGGGAGCATCAGATTGGCCGCGCGATCCGGGCCGCAGTACGCGATTCTGCACGCCGATCGTTCTCGGTACGATACGGATGCGTCGAACTACTCGACGTAACGAAAGGTGAATATGATGCGAAGTCTCATCTGGGTCGCATTGGGGTTCATCCTGGGCGCCGCGACACTGGGGGCGGTTTGGGCGAATGTGGCCAATACGCCCGACGATCCCGATGGCGCCGTCGACGTACGCATCATCGTTGAGCGCCATGCCAGCGGAGATGTCGAGGTTGGGCTGCAGCAGCGCGAAGTGAGCGGCGAATGGGGCGAGACGCTCCGGCCGGAGCATCGCTTCCTGCTCGCCGGTGCCCGGGCTGACCGCCCGTTGCACAGTTCCGTCGTGATCGTCGATACGGACAGCCGTTACGAGACCGTCGCGGGTGCGTACGCGGAGTATCTCTTCGCGTCCGGACAGGAATCGGCCCTGCGCTTCCACGAGCGACTTGGCGGCGCCGGGGACCTTCCCAGGATGCTCTGCGTCAACGACCTCAATGATCCCGGATTTGGCAGTTACTGCGACGGCATCGAGTCAACCTACGGCGGCGAAGTCGAGCGCTGGGAGGTCAGCGACTACGACGACTTCCGAGTCGAGCTGGAAACCAAACTGTTGGAAGATCGGGAACTCGGGGCACTCTTCGCCACAAGCGTGCCCACTGCCAACATCGTCGACGAGGCACGCGAGGCGACCCGCCGATTCATTCCCTGGAGCTACTGGATCGAGCTGATTGATCCGCATCTGCCCCCGCCGAACAACTTGCATTGCGTGATTAGTCACGGCAGTGACGAAGACCTGTTCTGGGGCCTGGCGGCCGAGTCGTCTGTCGCCGCCGCCGGCATGCTCGGAATCAACGTGCGCAACGAGGTCTACACCAACAGCGCCGCACAGGCCGACGCCGTCCGCCGCTGCGTAGCCGACGGCGCGGTCGCCATCGCCACCACCCTCGCCGATCCCGAAGCAATGCAACCGGCGGTCCGCCAAGCAATCGCCGCGGGCATTCCCGTAATCTCCTACAACTCGGGCGCTGAAGATGCCGCCGAGGTGGGCACCGCCCTGCACATATCGCTTGACGATCTTGTGGCCGGCCGCGTGGCTGGCGAGGAATTCAACCGACGCGGCATTGACGGCAAGGTGCTTTGCGTCATCCATGAGCCGGAAAACCAGGGACTCCACGACCGCTGCGATGGGCTCACGGAGAGCTTCAACGGGACTGTCGAACGCTGGAGCATGACCGATCGTGACACCACGGTTGAAGAGTTGCATGCGCGACTGGATGAAGGTGACGTCAGCGCCGTGCTTGGACTGTCGTCGTCGATCGGCGTTGAGGTGCGCAGCGCCATATTCGATTCGCGGCTCAACGTGAAGGGTGCGACGTTCGGCTTCAGCCGGACCGTCGCCGAGTACGTCTCCGACGGGAGGCTCATGTTCGCCATCTTCGACCATCCCGAGATCCAGTCCTACCTGGCCGCCGTCGGCGCATTGTTGACCGAGCGCCTGCGGATCGATCCGATGTCCTACTTCAACAGCGCCCAGATGCTCATCACGCCGACGATCGTCAACGCCGAAGAGATGCAGGCGTTGCTCGATTCCCTGACCGAATGGCAGGAATAGGCTTGAATCGATTGCATAACCCGAACCAGGGCGGCTACCGGTCGCCAATCGCTTGAGAATCACGGCGCGCGCCGACCCGTTGCGCGGCCAGAGAGAGGCATGGCGAGATGCGGACATTGATTGTTCTTCTGTTGGGTACGTTGATCGGGGCCGCTGCCCTGGGCGGAGTCTGGGCCACGCATCAGAATGGCGAAGACGAGCAGCTTGAAGTTCGAGTCTCCGTCGAGCGGCTCCAGGACGGCAGTGTCGAGATTGGCTTGCAGCAGCGCGGTGACGACGGAGAGTGGGGCGAGACGAAGAAGCCGGAGCGTCGCTTCCTGCTCCCCGAGACAGAGGTCGGGAAACTGAAATACAGCTCTCCGGTCGTGTTCGATCTCGTCACCCGGGCCGAATTCATCGCCACCGAGTATCAGAACTATCTGGTTGAAGTCGGTCGGTTGTACGGGCAGTACTTCGTTGGCCGATTCCATTCTGATGACGACCTCGAATCGCTCGCGCCGGTACTCTGCCTGGTCAATCCTTCAGAAGCCACACTGGGCGCGTTGTGCGACGGGATCGGCGAGACGTTCCCAGCCGGCGTCGATGTGATCGAGTCGGACGACTACAACGCGGTCGCCGATGAGGTGGAGCGTCGCCTGCTGGCCGGCGAAATCTCGCAGATCTTGGCCACGTCGAACCACATACTCGAGACGGCCGTCTTCGCTCGCGACCACGTGTTGCGCAACAACCCCGATCTCGGCTGGACCTGGGTCCATTACTGGTTCGAGCCCATCGACCCGCAGCTGCCCGCCGGCGACGATCTGTTCTGCGTGATCAGCCACGGCGGACAGGACTTCTTCTGGGGTCAGGCTTCCGACTCCGCGATCATCGCTGGCGCAGCCCTCGGCATCAACGTGCGCGCTCAGTCGTTCAGTCAGGTTTCAGACCAGGCCGATGCGATTCGGCAGTGCGTCGAGGACGGCGCCGTCTCGATTGCGACCACGTTGGTCTCGCCGGAGGATCTGGCGCCAGCGATTGCAGAGGCGAAGGCGGCCGGCATCCCGGTCATGTCCTTCAACTCCGGCGTCCACGCCGCCGCTGATGTTGGCACCAGCTTCCACATCGGCCTCGACGATCGCCGCGCCGGTGAGATCGCCGGTCAACAGTTCAACAGGGAAGGCACCGAGGGCACGATCCTGTGCGTCATTCACGAGGCCAACAACATCGGTCTCCAGGAGCGCTGTGACGGTCTCGCGGCGACCTACGCCAACGGAGAAGTCGAGACCTGGAGCTACGAAGGCCGGGACGCCGCCGAGGCAGTGCTCGAACGGTACGCCCAGGGCGACATCGGCGCCGTGATGGCACTCTCCGATTCTGTCGGCTCCGCCGTCCTCCGGGCGCAGTGGCCCGACCCCGAGGTTCCGCTGGCCACCTTCGGCTTCAACCTCGGCTTCGCCAAGTGGGTTGAGGAAGGCAAGATCATGTTCGCCATCTACGACCACCCGCTGGTCCAGACCTACCTGGGCGTCATGGGCGCGTTGCTGATCGAGCGCATGAGACTCGATCCGGTCACGCTGTTCAACGGGATGGCCATGCTGATCGAACCGCAGATCGCAGACGCGGAACAGATGCACCGCGTGTTGAGCGGGCTGATCCCCCCGGAAATCAAGGAGCGCTACCTGACCGGCAGTGACAGCGTGGAGCCCGATGGCTCCGACAGCGGCGATTCAGGAGATGACGCTGGGGACGGCGACAACTGACCCGGCCCGTCGGCCGCCGCCGGTTGGGAGACCAGCCGTGCGGCGGCCCCGCTTCGCCGCCAGCGAAATGGGGTTTTCATTCGTGCCTACGAAACTACTTGCGGATAACGCTCGTTTAGGCGTAGCGTCCTAGACGACGGGGATGTTCCTGGGGTTACTGCATGATCAGCCCGCGTGGCTCGAATCCCCATTCTGCACACCGCGCTCGCCTGGGCATTGCGTATCCTGCGCCGCATGGGCCATTGATGCCCGTGGGAGCGTTTGCCGCTGCGCGCAGCCGCAGGCTCATTCCCGGATAAATTGGACGGCACATTGCATTACCCACCCGTCCACGGAGGCCGTTGAGAAATGACCACCACGTCAACGCAGACGAACGGTTCGGGAGGGTCGGGGATGCCGATCCAGGAACGCGACCGGGTCACGGTCCGTTTTGCCGGCGACTCGGGCGATGGCATGCAGCTGGCTGGCAATCGTTTCGCCGACGCCACCGCAGTCTTCGGCAACGACTTCTCGACATTGCCCGACTTCCCGGCCGAGATCCGCGCCCCGGCCGGATCGTTGGCCGGCGTCTCCAGCTTCCAGATCTCGTTCTCCAAGCACCAGATCTTCACACCTGGCGACGAACCCGACACGCTCGTCGCGATGAACCCGGCCGCGCTCAAGTCGCACCTCTCCGCTCTGACCAAGGGCGGCTTGCTGGTGATCAACGAGGACGCCTTCACCTCGGGCAACCTGAAGAAAGCCAACTATCCCAGCAATCCGCTGTCCGACGGCTCGCTTGACGGCTACCGGATTATCAAGGCGCCGATTACGACGGCCGCCGTGGCCGCGGTCGACGACCTCGGGCTAACCAATCAGAACGCCGAGCGGACGAAGAACTTCTTCGCTCTGGGATTGGTCTACTGGCTCTACGACCGCGACCTGCAGCCCACGCTCGACTGGATCGAAGAGCGCTTCGGCCGTCTGCCGAACATTGCCGAGGCCAATCGCCGAGCGCTGTTCGCCGGTCACGCGTACGGCGAGACCACCGAGATCGCCGATGCGCACGTCCGAGTTCCGCCGGCCGTGCTCACGCCGGGCGAATACCGCACCATCACCGGCAACCAGGCGCTCGTTCTCGGGCTGATCACCGCGTCGCACCTGACGGACCTGGAACTGTTCTACGGCTCCTATCCAATCACTCCGGCCTCCGACGTATTGGTGGAGCTCGCGGCGTTGCGAGAATTCGGCGTCCGCACCTTCCAGGCCGAGGACGAAATCTCCGCCATCGGCACCGCGATTGGCGCGGCCTATGGCGGCGCGCTCGGCGTCACCGGCACCTCAGGACCCGGCATCGCGCTCAAGAGCGAGGCGCTCAACCTCGCCGTGATGACCGAGTTGCCGCTCATCGTTCTCGATGTCCAACGCTCCGGTCCGTCAACCGGTATGCCGACCAAGACCGAGCAGACGGACCTGCTCCAGGTCATGTTCGGACGCAACGGAGAGTCGCCGCTCTGCGTACTCGCCGCCAAGACGCCGGGCGACTGTTTCTACATGGTCCTCGAAGCGGTGAGGCTCGCCTACCAGTTCGTTACTCCGGTGGTTCTGCTTTCCGACACCTACCTGGCCAACACCGCGGAACCCTGGCCGGTACCAGATGTTACTCAACTCGACCAGATCGACATCCCGTATCGCAAGCTCGAGCATGTGAGTCCCGAGGAGTTCGAGCCCTACAAGCGAGATCCCGACACCCTGGCGCGGATGTTCATTCCGCCCGGCCAGCCCGACCTACAGCATCGGATCGGCGGTCTGGAGAAATCAGACATCACCGGCGATGTTGCGTACTCGCCGGAGAACCACCAGCGCATGACGGACCTGCGCGCCGAGAAAATCGCCCGGATTGCCAACTTCATTCCCGAGGTCGAAATCGACGGTCCCGAATCGGGCGACCTGCTCGTCCTGAGTTGGGGTTCCACGTACGGCGCCGTCTTCACCGCCGTCAACGACGCGCGCGAAGCCGGTCACGAGGTGTCGCACGCCCATCTGCAGTACATGAACCCCTTCCCGCGCAACCTCGGCGACGTGGTCTCGCGCTACAAGAAGGTGCTGATTCCCGAAGCCAACACCGGACAGCTGCGGATGCTCATCCGGGCCAACTTCCTGGTCGACGCCCAGGGGTACAACGAAGTCACCGGCCAACCACTCTCGGCCCGGCTGCTGACCGAGAGAATCACACAATTCGCCAGCGAGTAACGACGACTATCGCCTAACATCGGTCATAGAGAGCTACAGGAGGCACGAGATGGTACTCCAGACGCCGCCGCTCGAACCTGTCGAGTCCATCATTCCGCTCGCGGATGAGGACCTGAAGCGCAAGGACTACGCCTCCGACGTCGACACGCGCTGGTGTCCCGGTTGCGGCGACTATTCGATCCTCGCCCAGATGCAGCGCGGTCTCTCCAACCTCAATGTCGCGCCCGAGAAGATGGTGTTCGTCTCCGGGATCGGCTGCTCGTCCCGCTTCCCCTACTACATGAACACCTATGGGATGCACTCGATCCACGGCCGAGCGCCGACGATTGCTTCCGGACTCAAGCTCTCGCGACCCGACCTGATGGTCTTCGTGATCACCGGCGACGGCGACGCCCTCTCAATCGGCGGCAACCACTTGCTGCACGTCTTGCGCCGCAATGTCGACGTCAAGATCTTCCTCTTCAACAACCGCATTTACGGCCTGACCAAGGGTCAGTACTCGCCCACCTCCGAACTCGGCAAGGTGACCAAGTCCTCGCCGATCGGCACGACCGAGCGCCCGCTCAACCCGCTCTCCGTCGCCCTCGCCTCGGAGGCCACGTTTGTCGCCCGCAGCTTCGACACCGACCCACAACACTTGACCGAGACTATTGAGCGAGCAGCCAGGCATCACGGCGCCGCCTTCGTCGAAATCCTGCAGAACTGCAACATCTTCAACGACCGCGCATTCGCCGATTACACCGACCGCGACGTCCGAGACGAGCGCCTGCTCTACCTCGAGCATGGCGAACCGATGCTCTTCGGCGAGAACAAGGACAAGGGCCTCGCCGTCTCGGCCACTGGACTACGTGTGGTCGACGCCAATGGCCCCGACGCCGGCCTGATCCTGCATCACGACGCCACGCGCCCCTCCCCCGACGTGCATCAACTCCTGGCCCGCTGCCAGTACCCCGAGATGCCGGTTCCCATGGGAGTCATCCGCCAGGTCACGACGCCAACCTACGGCGACTACCTGGACAGCCAGATCGAAGTGGCCAAGTTCAAGAACCGCCACGACGTCACCCAACTCCTCAAGGGCCGCTCTACCTGGCAGGTTGAATAACCTCGAGTTCCATGCAGCACGAATAGAGGCCGCCCGCTTGGGGGCGGCCTCGTTCGTTGATTGCAGCCGGCGTGCGCTACCGACCCCGATTGCCGCCGCCGTCGATGGTGTGCATGGCTCCGTTGATGTAGCGGGAGTCGTCGGAGCAGAGCCAGGTGACGAGGGCGGCGACTTCCTCGGGTTCTCCGTAGCGACCGAGGGGGTTTGCTGCGGCGAACATGTCGTGGACCGCCTCGGGGTTGTCGGGGTCGAACTGACGCTCCAGCGAGCGCATCATCCGGGTCTCAATCGGGCCGGGGCAGACCGCGTTGACCCGCACGCTCGGCGCGAGTTCCTGGGCCGCCGACTTGGTCATCCCGACCACCGCGTGCTTTGAGGCGCCGTAGGCGATGATCCCGGGGGTCGGGGCGAGTCCCGCGATTGAGGCGGTGTTGACGATCGCGCCGCCGCCCGACTCGGCCATCGCCGCGGCGACGTGCTTCATGCCCAGCCAGACGCCTTTGAGATTGACGGCGATCACTCGGTCGAAGTCGGCTTCGTCGAGCTCGGTCAGGGCCGAACGCACGCCTTCGATTCCGGCGTTGTTGAAGAACATGTCGATCCGGCCGTAGTGGAACTTCGCCCGTTCGACGTAGTTGGCGACGTCCGCTTCCTTGGTGACATCGGCCTCGACGGCGATGCACTCGCTGCCGGCGTTGACGACGGCCGCGACGGTTTCGTCCAGGTCGGAGCCGGCCAGGTCGACGGCCACCACCTTCGCCCCATCCTCGGCGAAGCGGACGCAGGCGGCGCGGCCGATCCCGCCGGCTGCGCCGGTCACGATTGCCACCATGCCTTCGAATCGATCGCTCATGTTCATCTGCCTCTCACGAAATGTGTTGCACAGGTTCCAGCGGAGGATAAACGCTTGCTAGCCGATGATTGGGTTGAACCAGCGGGGGGCGGCCCATTCGAGGGCGAGGAAGATGCAGAGCGCGCCCAGGCCGAGGACGAGGAGCTCCGGCAGGGGCCGCAGGATCTTGACGGTTGTCGCCGTCTTGATGAAGCCGGTCCAGTTGGGGAAGGTCCAGAGGATGCCGGCGGCGATAGCGCCGACGATCATGCCTCCGAGGTGTCCGCCGATGCTGATTCGAGGCAGGAGCAGCGAGAAGACGATGTTGATGATCAGGAAGAAGAGAATGCCCGAGTCCTGCCAGCGGCGGCCCGAGGCGCGCTCAGCGATCACGACCGCGCCGGCCAGCCCGAAGACGGCGCCCGAAGCGCCGGCCGTGAACGCGTTCGGCTCGACCAGCAGCGCGCCCAGCGCGCCGCCGGTCAGCGAGACGCCGTAGAGCAGCAGCATCCGCCACCAGCCGATCGCCGGCTCCAGCATCCGTCCGAGGAAGACGAGGATGAGGATGTTCATCGCCATGTGGATGAGGCCGTAGTGGAGGAAGGCTGAGGTGAACAGCCGCCACCACTCGCCGTCCTGATGCACGAACGCGCCGTGCAGGGCGAAGTCGAGATGGATATCGGTCACGCCGCCGCCCCAGAGCGAGAGCGAGCCAGTCAGCAGGGCGACGAAGATCCAGACCAGCGCGTTGACTGCGGCCAACCCCTGGGAGACGCGGATCGGAGAGCTCGTCGACCACTCGCGCGTCCGCCTGCGTCCCTCCTGGACGCACTCGGGACACTGGAATCCCACCGGGGCCTGGACCATGCAGCCCGTGCAGATCGGCCGCTGGCAGCGTTGACAGAGCACCCCGGCCCAGGTGTCGGTATGCCGATAGCAGGTGGCGTCGCGGGAACCCATGCGGTCAGTGTATGAGGGGGTGGTCGGTGGTTAGCCAGAAATTTTTTCCTGACGGCGTCAGGAAAAAACCGCAGCCGATCTCCAGTGTTTTACGGCAGATGACCAGGATCGGGGTGGTTGGAAGTGGTTGATTTTGGTCGGCGATGGAAGACGAGCGGTCATGATCTCTTCCAGTTCTGCGTCGTCCGAACGGGCGTGCTCTATTGTACGGCGGTGGGCAATCCAAAGGGGTTGCGTAGGATGCAGGCATGCACGCCCCCCAACATCCCTTGTGACGCCGAAACGAGGCGCGCCAGATGAAGGGATGGATCGCGGAGATAATCGAGCCGAGCGCTGAGAAGGTAGGTTTAGCCCTTCTCCTTCTGGTGCTGGTGCCCGTCATGTTCATCTTCTGCGGCGCCTCTTACTTGCTCGACGAGTCACTTCACAACAGTCTCGAATCAGCTACCGCGCGTCCAGGGGTTGAGTTCGTAGCTGTGCCGCTCGCGGCGCTCCTCGCGACAATCGGGCACTTTGGTGCGGACCGGGTCACGGCCCTTCGGGCGGGTCGTCTCGGCCCCTGGCTTCCTTTGCTGATGGCGACCGCGCTGGTGGCGCTCACGGCGTATGTCGTGTGGTCCTGGGACACACGGCTGAACAGCATCGGACCGGACGTATTCGGAGTGGTGCGGTGGCTGGGCACGATGCTCGTAGCGGTGTTCACGACTGTTGCGCTGCCGCTCTTCCCTCGCATCGTGGCCACACTGTCCGGTGCAATCGCGGTTCCTGCCGGGCTTGCGCTCATGCACAACACGCTCTTTGGCGCCCATGAATTGAGTCACACGGCGGGGTCTGATGGATCAGAGGGGGCGTTTCTCTTCGTCGGCCTCATCGCCACGCCAGTGTGGATCCTCGGCGCAAGTTGGCTGAGTCAAGGAGGACGACCGATGTTCCAGGCTGCCTGGAGCGCAACGATCATGCTGTGTCTGGCGATACTGGGTGGGATTGCGGGATGACGCCAAGCAGTCGCCGGGAGTTCGATCGGATGGTTGAGGGGCCAGGGTTGGCCATGTTTCTCTTGGTGGTACTGGTGGCTCTTGTGATGCTCATCTTCGGTGCGGTGGGCGCATTCCTGTTGGATGATGCCCTTCACGACCGCGATGGTTGGCCTGCACCCCGGCCGGGCGTTGAACTAATGGTGGTGCCCCTCACGGCAATCGGCGCTGCACGCTGGCGCTGGGGCGCCGACCGGATAATCGCGCTGCGGTCGCGCCGAATCGACCCTTACCTCCCGCTGTTGATGGCGGTGGCGCTGGTTGGCTTGATCGCGTATCTCGTCTGGTCCTGGGATACATCGCTGACCCGTGTCGGACCGGATGAATTCGGATTGGTGCGCTGGCTCGGAACCGCGCTTGCGGCTGTGTCCACCGTCGTCTGGCTGCCGCTCTTCCCCCGCGTGACGGCGACGCTGGTCGGGATGATCGCGGGTCCTGCTGTATTCGGCCTGTTTGGCTACGCATTCTTCGGCTCGCAGATGCAGATCCACTCTCCCGGATCGGATGGCCCTTTGGGGGCTGCCAGCAATTTCGCCTTGGTGGCCACGGCTGCCTGGATTCTGGGCGCACTGTTGATGAGCCACTGGACGCGGGGAGGCGAAGTCAAGCAACAGGGAGCGGCCCCCCTTTTCCATGCAGCCTGGAGCGGCGTAGTGATGCTGAGCCTGGCAATACTCGGTGTCACTTTCGAGCACTTCTACTGAGTCTTCACCAAGGTGAGCAGGTAGCGAGAGCCGGGCAAGCCGCGTTGGCATCCGCAAGTGGCTGTCGGAGTTGGCGGCGGGTCAGCGTGTGGAGGAGTTGGTGGGTCGGTTGTCGGGGGGGCTAGTGTCTGATCGAACGGGAGTTGATGCCCCTACTCACGCACGGTTCGCTTGCCAATCTGTTAGGAGCTCTATTCCAACGCATATTATGGCGATCGCAGCAAGCAACACACCTTTGGGGATTCCACCGGTGGTCTCCTTGGGTTCCATTGTGTAACGCCAATCCACGAATGACGTGGAAGCGATACTTAGCACACTGTCAACATCATCGTTGTCCCAATACTCTTTGTTGCGTTTGGTGATTGCTCGGAATGCAGTACGAACAGCTTCCTGCGTCTCCGGCTTTAGCATATCGAAGAGATCCTTAAGGGAGTGCCTACGGACTGGCCGGGATCCAACCGCCTCTAGTGCCAGTAACGTCTTGAGAGACTTTTCTGCAACTATTGCAGCATTGAAGACCGCAGAAGATACTACACCTAGCTCTCGCGCGTCCTCTACACCTTCACGCAGGCGATAGTTTAGATATGGCTCACACAAGGTGATTAAGTGAGCCACCGCTTCGATCTCGCCTAGCGCAGAGTGAAGGGCACGAGGGATATGCCAATGAGCGTTCGGGCTCTTGCCACCCAACCTTGGGCTGTTGATGCCTGTTGTCTTGCGTATCTCGTCCAGTACATCAGGGGCTCGTGCGTTCACGATGTCGTCTTTCGGCCAATTACGTAAGTGCGGTCACAACCCGACCTCGACTATCTTACGGTGCCGAGGGTCGAGCGACGATGTCAGGACCTGGGTTGCCTTACATTTCTTGTCTTCGATGGAGCGGTATGAGGCGGCCGATATGCCTCGGGAGATCTCCGGAGGAATCGAGTTGATGCCCGGCTTGATGTGGCGGTAGACGCGTTTGACTAGGCAGCGGATGTCAGTGATGGCGATTAGGCGAGGGCGGCCTCCGTCAGCGTCACAGAGGGTGGGTTGTAGGGGAGGGCGAGGTCGAAGTGGCGGAGGACTAGAGTTCGCGGTAGGTGCGCTCGTTTCGGCGGCGGACCTCGGTGACGGTGACCACCCGCGCATCGTCGTTAATGACGTAGAGGATCCGCCAGCTGCCTACTCTTAGCCTGTACAGGCGGCCTCTGATCTTCTTGACGTCGCCCAGCAGCGGGTCGTGGGACAGGCCTCTGATTCCTTCCGTGATTCGGTTGTGGTCAGGGTTCCGGACACGTCGAAGTTGGCGCGATGCACGATTACGAAGGGTGACGACGTACGACGGTGCGGGACGCGGCATTAGCCGTTGTCGTCCTGCTCGGCCCGTCCTTTCAGGTAGTCCTCGAACGAGATCACGTCGTCCTCGCCGTGTGCCTCGTACCAGGCCAGGTTCTCCTCCGCGATCCGCACATCCTCCGCCTCTTCCTCCGGCGTGAGCTCGCCCAGGTACTCGAAGAATCCCTGCTTAGCCAGGCTGACCGCCGCGTCCGCGATGGTGATTGCCATCCTGGTCGTCTCGAGCGAGACCGGGATCAGGTCGTCCCTGTAGGGGCGGGCGTGCCAGAGGTCGTTGAGCAAGCTCATCATCGAATCGAGCGCCGACTGGTTGCGGAATGGCGTGCCCCACGGTTCACGCCGGGATCGGAGGGTCATCACCACATCGGCCAGGTTGTAGTCGATGCCGTCACCGGCCATGACAGGCACGAATGCGCATTCGATCGCCTTGATTGCGCAGTCGTAGGCATCCGCCGCGGCGGACTCGTCGTCCGACCAGGCGAGCTCGCGAGCTGCGCTCAGCAGCTCTTCGGCGGTGGCGTCGGGGGGCTGTTGGATCGTCATTGGATCGCTTCCATTGTCAGCGTAGCGGGCCAACCTATCACATTGGCGCCGCCTCCGTCTGCGACACCGCGAGCGGGTTGGCTGAGAGGGCGAAGTCGAAGTGGTGCTATGCACCTTGCTCGACGTCGATGGAACCGTCCGCGCCCGCTCACCGTCTACACTGACCTCACAGACCCCTCACCGCCCTCCGAACGGAGTTTGACATGAAGTTTCACTGGTTCAACCTGATGCCCTGGCCTCACCTTCCCGAGGATTTTCGGGAGACGAACCGGTCGGTCTGGGTCGATGTCGACTCCAGGCTCTACGACCCCGTCGAGGGGCACCGGGTGTACAACGAGTACCTCGACCAGCTGGAGTATGCGGCGACGCTGGGCTTTGATGGGATTGGCGTCAACGAGCATCACCAGAACGCCTACGGGATGATGCCCTCGCCGCAGATCATGGCGGCCACGCTGTCGCGCCGGACCAAAGACGTGACGCTGCTGCTGCTGGGCCAGTCGATCGCGCTGTACAACCCGCCGACGCGGGTGGCCGAGGAGATGGCGATGCTCGACGTGATGTCGGGCGGGCGGCTGGTCGCCGGATTCCCGGTCGGGACGTCGATGGACGACAACTTCTGCTTCGGCTCGAATCCGGCCACGCTGCGCGACAAATACCAGGAGAATCACGACCTGATCCTGCGCGCCTGGCAGGACCCTGAGGTCTTCTCGTGGAACGGCGAGTACAACAAGATTCGCTACGTCAACCTCTGGCCGCGTCCGATCCAGAAGCCGCACCCGCCGATCTGGATTCCCGGCGGCGGCTCGGTCGAGACCTGGGACTTCTGCGGCAAGATGGGCTACAACTACAGCTACCTCTCGTTCAACGGCTATGTCCGCGGCGAGGCGCTGATGCAGGGCTTCTGGAACCGTCTGGGCGAGATGGGCGTCGAGTTCAACCCGTTCCAGGGCGCCTTCGCGCAGCAGGTCGTGGTCGCCGAGACCGACGACCAGGCCGAGCAGATGTACACCGAGCACCTGCAGTACTTCTTCGACAAGTGTCTGCACGTCTACCCGGGCTTCGCCGACGCTCCGGGCTACCGCACCGAGAACACCATCCGCGCCGGTCTCCGAGCCGGCGGCGCGCAGGGTCTGGGCATCGCTCACACGCTCGAGTGGAAGGACTGGGTGCGCGAGGGCTACATCGTGGCCGGCTCGCCGGACTCGGTCACCGAGCAGATCGAGGCGCTCGCGACGAAGCTGCAGGTCGGCCACCTGGTCACGCTGCTGCACTGCGGCGACATGCCCGACGACAAGGCCCGGGCCTCGACCAAGCTCTTCGCCGAGCAGGTCATGCCGCGGGTCAAGCACATCTGGGAAGACTACGAAGACCACTGGTCGCCGAAGCCAATCGGCTCGGAGCAGGTCGCGACGCCGGCCCCGGTGCTAACGGGGTCGAACTAGGGTTTGGTTTCTCAGGAGTCGGTCGAGACTCCCGCTCCCCCTGCAAGGGGGAGCGGGAAACCAGGAGGATCTCCCCCTCGCGGGGAGAGCGGGGAATCACAGTGAAGTTCCACTGGTTTCACGGGATGCCGTGGCCGCATTTGCCGGCCGACTACCGTGAGCGCAACCGTTCCGTCTGGGTCGACGCCGACTCGCGTCTGTACGACCCGGTCGAGGGCCACCGTCTGTATCACGAGTACCTCGACCAGCTCGAGTTCGCGGAGCGGGTCGGGTTCGACGGGCTGGTGCTGAACGAGCACCATCAGCACGTCTTCGGGTTGATGCCGTCGCCGCAGCTGATGGCGGCGGCGTTGGCGCGGCGGACGTCGCGGGCGGCGATCATCCTGCTGGGGATGTCGATCGCGCTCTATCGTCCGGCGACTCGGGCGGCGGAAGAGATTGCGATGCTCGACGTGATCTCAAGCGGCCGGATTGTGGCGGGATTCCCGCTGGGCACTCCGATGGATACCAACTTCGCATATGGAGCGAATCCGGCCGAGTTTCGTCGCGTCTACCGAGAGCACCACGATTTGATACTGCGGGCCTGGCAGGATCCGGACGTGTTCGCCTGGAACGGCGAGTCGTCCAGCCTGCGCTACGTGAACATCTGGCCGCGTCCGGTCCAGCAGCCGCATCCTCCGATCTGGATTCCTGCAGACGGGATCTCGTCGGAAACGTGGGACTTCTGCGCCGAGCGTGGATACGCGTACGTTTGTCTTGCCTCTCGTGGGATCGCGCCAGCGCAGGCGGCGATGGATGGATTCTGGTCACGCGTCGAGGCACGAGGGCTGCCTCGCAATCCGTATCAGGGCGTGGTGTCGCAGACCATCGTGGTGGCGGGATCCGACGCTGAGGCTCAGGAGCGGTACCAGGCACATCTGGATTACAGCTCGCGGCACACGCTGGGCGACTTTCCCGGCTGGTCGGAGGCGCCCGGCTGGCGGACGGAGCGAGGCATCCGCGAGCGCGCGGTCCGGACGATGGCCGAACTTGCTGACCGCACTCCGCCGCGGATACCGACCTGGCAGGAGCGGATTGACAGCGGCTCGCTAGCGGCCGGTTCTCCGGAGAAGGTCACCGAGCAGTTGGAGCACCTCGTGACATCGCTAGGCACCGGACACCTGGTCGGCGTGTTCCATGTCGGCGACATGCCGCATGACGCGACCTTGCGCAGCACCCGACTGTTTGCTGAGCAGGTAATCCCACGTCTGCGACACTTGTGGGACGATTACGACGACCACTGGTCGCCGACCCCGATTGCGGCTGACCGACTGAAGCGAACAACTGAACGCGAACTCGCAGGAGTGAACTGATGGCTGAACTGAAGACGCTCGACCTCCGCCCCGGCGGGCAGACTGCTCACGTTTGGGAAGGCGGCGACGCTAACGCGCCGGTGCTGCTCTTCCTCCACCCAATCACGGGCATCCCGCGCTGGGGCGATGCGCTCGAGTCGCTGGCCCAGGATTTCCATGTCATCGCGCCGTACCAGCCCGGCTGGGGCCCGGCCAAAGACGACCTGCCAGGCGCTCGAGACGGACTCGACCTGGTGCTCTTCAACGTCGACCTGCTGAACACGCTGGGCGTCGGTTCGGCCCACGTGGTTGGCGTCAGCATCGGCGGCTGGATTGGCGCGGAGATCGCCGCGATTCGGCCAGACGCCGTGCAGTCGCTGACCCTGGTCAATCCGCTCGGTCTGTGGTCCGAGCAGTACCCGGGCGAGGACGCCTTCGCTCAGCATCCGGGCTTCCCGACTGCGGTGCTGTTCAGCAATCCGGACAAGCGCACCGAGCTGCTGATGGCCGACCGCGATCCGATGGACGCCTACGTCGGCGAGCTGCTCGACCTGCGCGCCTCGGCCAAGTTCCTGTGGCCGATTCCCGACACCGGCGTCGGCCGACGTCTGGTGCGGATTGACACACGCACGCTGATCGCCACGTCGGAGCACGACAACATCGTGGCGAGTGAGATGGGCGACATCTGGCGAGCCGCTATCCCGGGAGCGCAGTCGGTCGAACTCGCCGACTCCGGCCACATCGCCGACCTCGAAGTCCCCGAGGCCCTCGCCAACCTGGTCCGAAACTTCGCCCTCGAAGGCGTGACTGCATGACCAACTTCGGCCTGACCCTCACGAACCGCGGCGTTGTCACCGGCGATTCTTCGCTCGAGGAGATGTACGACCTCGCCCGACGAGTTGACGACGACGAACGCTTTACCTCGGTTTGGGTCGGGGACTCAATCACGGCCAAGCCTCGGCTGGATGCGCTGTCCCTAATGAGTGCGCTCGCGGCTCGCACCGAGCGCGTGCGCATCGGTCCCGGATGCTTCGCGACAACTCCGGTTCGTCCGGCGATTTTGCTCGCCTATCAGCTAGCCGCCATAGATGTGATCTCCAACGGCCGTCTGACCTTCGCCGCCTGCATGGGCGCTGCCGACGCGTCCGAGTTCGACCACTTTTGCGTGCCTCCCGTCACCCGCTCGGGACGGATGGAGGAGGCGATCGAGATCATCCGCTTGCTGACTTCTGAGGACGACGCGTCCTACCACGGCAAGTACAACGACTTCGACAACCTGACCATCGAACCGCATTCGATCCAGCGTCCGATTCCGATCTTGATCGTCTCCAATCCCAATCCGAACGACGCACGCAATCGAGAGCGCGGCCTCAGACGCGTGGCGCGGCTGGGCGACGGCTGGATGTCAACCACGCTCACGCCAGAGCTGCTCGGGGAATACCTCGGCGATATCCACCGCTACGCCGACGAGGCAGGCCGGGAGCTGCCCGACGACTTCGATGTGGTCGCGTTCCACTCGGTCATGATCGACGACGACCGCGACGCCGCCTACGCGGAGGCCAAGCGCTTCCTCGACGACTACTACTTCCTCGACCACTCCGAAGCCATGGTCCGCCGCTGGTGCTCGTACGGTCCGCCTGAGCAGGCCATTGAGGACATCCAGCGCTACATCGACGCCGGCGCCACCTCAGTCCTGCTGCGCATCTGCAGCGGCGATCAGATCACCCAGTATCAGCGCATCTCGGAAGAAGTCTTGCCGGCGTTCATCTGAGCGCCGAGGCGCGTAAGTTGAAGCGTGTTCCCCAGAGGCCATAGCCGCCGCGGGAACCTCCACTTACCCCTCGCCAAGCACAGCGATCATCAGGTCGGGCCGCGGGATCCTCCAGACCAGCGCTTGCGTCGCCCGGATCTGGTACGTCTGCCCGGCTCTCAGCGTGCGCAAGGTGTTCGCGCTACTCAGTCCAGGTACTGACTCAAGCGCCGGAAAGAACGTGAGCCAGCGCTCAGCCGTTTCGTCCCACTCGAAGATCGCAACGATCTCCGCGCTGATGTCCGCGTCGCCGTTGCCCGTCAGTGTAGAAACGATGTCCACACCGTCGAGTCCGGCCCAACGAATGACATTGACGCCCGGCTCAAGATGCAGGTCGACCCCATCGTCGTCGACCACCAATGCGTCCGCTGCATTCGACTCGGCGCTGCTCTCATAGGTATCGGAATCTGCGATCATTGCCAGGATTGTGCTGTCGTATTCTGGATTGCTGTCGGCGTTAGTCTCGACGACCAAGGTGGTCGTTGCCTGGCCAGCTCCGAAAGTGGCATCAGCCGTTCGATCGGCCCATTCGCTCAGCGTGGCGCCGGTCTCCGAGATCCGGACATTCACTGTCAACGGAATCGTGGTGGGACCACTACGGTCGAGTCTGAACACGGCCGCTGATCCTTCTGCTGCTGCCTGGTTCGGCCCCGAGATACTGACCATCGGTGGCATCCCACCGAACACGTTGTCAGCGATTTCGTCATCGATCAGCGTGTTGCGGCGGATGATGTCGGCGAGCGTGGTGCTCCGCACCTCGGCCAGTAGCTCAGGGTTAGCCAGGAAGCAGGGATCACTCTCAAACCAGAACCGATCACCGTCTCGCAAACGGCGAAATTGGTCGGCGATGATCGTGCGAAACGTCTCACCCAGCATGGCTCCAGGAACGTGATCCTCGGCTAATCCGGCCGTCCAGAGATCCAGATCATTCACATCGGCATAAGTACGCGCCAACGCTTGCTGAACCTCAGGATCCGACGAGATATCTGCAAAACTGCCGACCGGCGGCAGCCCGTACGCCGTTCGCACCATGTTGTATCGAGGCAGCCCATGGTCCCGACCGCGCTGAATGTTCAGGGCAGCGAGATCGCGGCCCGAGCTTCCTGGTGGACCGAAGAGCATGCTGCGAACTTCATCCACCAGGGCGAGATCGATGCCCTGGGCCAATTGGGTGGAGAGTCCCCTCAGGAACACTTCGATTCCTGCAGTTCTGATTGCCGGCGGATTGAAAAAGAGCTCGACCAGCGGCACCTGTTCTACATCGTCCTCCTCGTCGATCATCATCAAGGCGGGGGAGAGCATCGTATGCCCGACGCGGAAGGCAGCGGTCGAGAATTCGTTCGCGATGCCGGCGTCAACGTCTGGGTCGTATCCCTCATACTGTCCCATCGCGTCCGGTCCGAGCAACAGAGGCAAGAACTCCTGGTAGGTGATCACCTGCATCTGTGCCCCGACGATCTTGCGGGCAAGTTCGAAAATCTCGTGTCCGGTCAGATCGGGATGTTCGATCGCGATCTGTTCTGCGAGACGGTTGTGTTCCCGTACGAACAGCGTGTGCATTGCAGTCAGCACTACGTGCTCGTTGACGCGAATGTCGCCGGCGAGAAACAGTCCGTTGCGGCGTCTGCCACCGTCGTCGATCTCGAGGCCCGGCGGATTGAGGGGCAGGTATCGTCCGTCGCCTGTCGTCTTGAGCCGGCCGCTGCCGTCATTGGTGCGCAGTTCGCTCAGTCGATCGCTGGACGATCCGTACACGTTCGATGCGTCGATAAACGCTGTGATCAGGTTCAGCTGTTCCCTGGGATTGTCGGGACTGAGACCAGTCTCAGGGTCAAACTGTGATCGATTGAACGGGATGAACCGCAGACCAGTACCGAACGGGTCGAATTCGCGATCCCCCTGCGGGATGGGAATCGAGTCCTGCGATGAGATGACTGTTGACGGAGTCAAGCTGATGTCGTGGTCGAGGAACTGTCCCCATTGCCACAGCATGTCCGTGGCCCTGGTCCTGTTTGGCCTGAGCTCGCCCTGTTGGTGAACCGAGTTGCTGATCATCCGGGCGTCTGGCAGTTCGTCCTGCATCGCGCCGCTCATGGCGAAGGCGAATGCGACTGGCGCCACGCGCAGCAATTGAGTTTCGGCCATACCCAGTTCCGGTCGCTGCAAGTTGTTGCCCCACCCGGTGATCGAGCGAGTTTCAAACGAATCGGGAAACTGCCTCAGGCCAACCTCGACGGACGCTCCGCTGCTCCAGGAAAGTTCGACGTCATACCAGAAGAACTGACGCCCATTGCCCCGTCCGTCGGCGAGGTTGAGCCAGAGATGGCCGAGCTGAAGCGTCAGGCAGCCGTACTCCTCCGCTTCGAGAGACAACGGCGGCGAGATATCGATCACCACACTCCAGGAGTCAGCGCTGCCCGGAATTCCGTTGGACCACAGGTTGGCAACGGTGTACGTCGTCCCACGCCAGGTGAAGGTGCTCTGGCTCAGTCGTCCGACATCTCGGCCACCGAACGTGCCAAAGCCGAGCATGCGGCCATTGGAGCCGACCGTCATGGTGGACGTCCAGATTTGCTCGCCGCGCAGCTCGGCGACGCCGTCAGATGACGGTGGCGCACTGTGCTGGGCGCCGGCCAGCGGCGCGAGCATTGCGAGCACAGTCAACAGCCCGACACCCGACAACGCACCCAGAGCGATGAGGTGCAGTCGCAACTGTACCGCCGCCAGGGGAATGCTCATACGAGCATTGCCACTGGCTCGAGACCGGGCTCGTCTTGGCATCGATACGGCCGCGGCGCGGGCGTCGCGCGGAGCACGAGGTCGGGCCCACACGCTGAGACAGACGCAACCGGCCAAGCGGTGGCAATCGAAACGTCGCCGGTGGGCGTGCGGTCACACACGTGGGTGCTCCAACCGATATATCCACGGTTCTTGTTCGGGAACGACTTCGAGAATTTACACTACGAGTATTCTTATGTCGTCATTTGCCGGCGTTTATTGTCATTGAATGCAGACTCGTTAGCACAGAATTCATCTGCGCACGGCTGATCGGTCGCACAACCGACGATCTCGAGAACAAGACTGACCGGCTGGCAGGTTCTGCATTGGCGATCTATGAAGACAGTGATCGGTTCGAGCCTGCGTCGCTCCGCGCAATATCTCTGCGATGTGGTGTTGGCGCAGTTGATCGTCGCCCGTCGCTGACAACCACACAGCTCAGAGCGCCGAAGGGGGACGGTGATCGCAGTCACCCAGGCGAGCTGCCGATCAATACCCTGTGTGCACCAGCAAAGAGGGCTGCCATGGTTAACTTCGGACTCACTCTTTCCAACCGCGGGGTCGTCACCGGCGCATCGACGCTCGACGACATGATCGCGCTTGCCCGGCGCGCCGACGCCGACGAACGCTGGGACAGCATCTGGGTCGGCGACTCGATCCTGGCCAAGCCTCGGCTGGACGCTCTCAACCTGATGTCGGCGCTCGCCGTGGTCACCGACCGTGTCCGCATCGGACCGGCCTGCTTCGCCTCTACGCCGCTGCGCGACGCATTGCTGCTGGCCTACCAGTACGCCTCGCTCGACTTCATGTCCAACGACCGCGCCATCTTCGCCGCCTGCATGGGCCAGGCGGCGCCGGGCGGCGGCGACATGCTGCACGAGTTCGACGCCTTCTGCGTTGCGCCCGAATCGCGGATGAAGCGAATGGAGGAGGCGATCGAGATCATGCGCCTGTTGACCTCGGAAGAGAACGTTAGCTACCACGGCGAGTACAACGACTTCGACAACGTCACGATCGAGCCGCGCTCGGTGCAGCGTCCAATCCCCATCTGGGTCACCTCGAATCCACGTCCCGACCTGACCAGAAATCGTGAAGCCGGACTACGGCGAACGGCGCGGCTCGGCGACGGCTGGATGACGACGTTCCAGCCGCCGGCGATCGTCGAGGAGTATCTGGCCGATATCCACCGCTACGCCGACGAGGAAGGCCGCCAGCTCCCCGACGACTTCGAGACCTGCGTCTACTACAACATCAACGTCAACGACGACCTCCAGGCCTCACTTGCCGAGTCCCGCCGCTACCTCGAGGCCTACTACAACACCGAGTACTCGGACGAGATGCTCGGCCTCTGGGTCGCGATGGGAACCCCGGACCAGTGCATCGCCGACATCCAGTCCTATATCGACGCCGGAGCCACGACCATCACGCTCCGCCTCGTCGGCTACGACCAGCAGTCGGCCTACGACCGCGTCGTGAACGAGGTCCTGTCCGCGTTCGGGTAGGGGATGCTCATTCGGAAGATCCCCAGCCTCCCCGGCCGTTCAGTCGGGGTAAGCTGGGGTTGGGAGACCGAGATGGCGGACAACTCAGCAACCAACGGCGCAGAGGGAACCGAGCCGCGCGAGCGTCCCAGTTGGTACGTGCCAATCGAACCGATTCCTGAGTCGGACCAGCGCACTACGACAGAGGTTTTGCTGGACACCCTGGGCCACGAGCCGCCGGACTTGTCGGAAGAGACGCAGAGGCAACTTGTCGAGTACCTGAATCAATACCGTGTGCCGCGCGAGTCTTGATGCCGAATCTCCCGGTAGCGAATCACGAGCCGTTCTTTCTCGACAGCGTCTACTTCATCGCGCTGTTTTCGCCACAAGACAACTGGAGAGATGCGGCACAGGCTGCAACGGACGAGACACCACTGCATCAGCCAATGGTGACCAGCGAAGGCGTGTTCCTGGAAACGATGGCGCACTTTTCTCGAAGGACGAGGGCAGAGCGCCAGGATGTCGGACAGCGGATGGCGTCGCTGCGCGCTGACCCGGGTTACACCATCGTCCCGCACGATGCGCGGCTCTCGGAAGCGGCGCTTGACCTCTACGTCGGCGAGTTCGCGGACTCCACCTTCTCCCTCCAGGATTGCGCCGCGATTGTGATCATGCGCGTGTACGGCATCACAAGCATCCTCACGGCCGATCAAGAATTCGCGCGCGCCGGGTTCACCCCGCTCCTACGTCGCTATCTCGATTGATTGCCGATCACCCGCGCTAGCCTGCGCGACACAGTGATCGGAGCCGCCGATGGAGACCCAGCGCGTCGATTCCAATGGGATCCGGATCAATGTTCTGACCGACGGGCCGTCCGACGGCCCGCCCGTCCTCCTGATCCACGGCTTCCCCGAGACCTCCTACGAGTGGCGCAAGCAGATTCCCGCTCTCGTTGACGCCGGTTACCGCGTGATCGTCCCCGACACGCGCGGTTACGGTGACTCCGATAAGCCACCGGGACCCGTCTCTCGGCACACGCTGGCTGCCGACATGGTCGGCGTGCTGGACCACTTCAACGTCGATGAGGTTGCGCTGGTGGGGCACGACTGGGGTGGAATCATCGGATTCAAGGTGGTCATCGATTGGCCCGAGCGAATCTCCAGCGTCGCGCTGATGGACACGCTCTGCACGGTCTGGACGCCGTTCGCGGTGCATGGCTTCTGGTTCAAGGCGCGTCCGCTGCCCGAGCACTTCTACGCCGAGTACCACGAGCAGTTCATCGAAACGATCTTCACCGGCCAGTCCGATCCGGAACTGCCCGGCTGGCCCGACTCGCCCTGGAACGTCAGTGGCCGCCGCCTGACGCCGAATCGCTGGGCGACCGATGAGGACGTCGCCGTCTACAAGCGGGCGTTCTCGGGCCCAGGCTCGCACGCCGCCGCGATCTCCTACTACCGACACGCGCTGCCCTTCCATCGGATGCGTCCCGACGACAACGTCGCCGGCGGCTACCGCTGCGAGCGGTTGACCTCGGCCCAGGTCGGCGAGGTCTGGCGGCGGGGACTCGACGACCATCCCTGGGGCCGCGAGTTCATGGAGTACGGACCGGAGGATCGGCACAAGCGCTTCGAGAAGCCGGCGCTCTGGATGTACGGCAACGCGAGGCTCGCGCCCGACAGTCCGCCCAGCCGCGACACGCCGTCGGGCAACCCGTTCTTCGACCAGTTCCCGATGTACTTCCCCGACCTGACCACGGTCGGCGTACCCGGCGCCGGACACTTCTTCCCCGAAGAAGCGCCCGAGATCACGAATCAAACCCTGCTCGAGTTCCTCGGACGCTCACCCTCACCCTGACCCTCTCCCTCCAGGGAGAGGGGATCAGACATTCCCTCTCCCCGTGGGAGAGGGCTAGGGTGAGGGCCATCCAGGGTTGCACAGACAGAGGAGCTACCTCATGCCCACAACCGAATCCACCGAACTCGCGCTCAGACTGCTGCGCCAGCTAACAGACACGGTCGAACAACTCACAACCCTGTCGGACGACGACCTGACCTTCCCGACCGAGCACGGCTGCGCGATGAACGGCGGCGTCCAGCGGCTGCTCGTGCACAACGCCGAGCACGACCGCATGCACGCCGGCGCCGTCTCGACCGCGCGCTACACGGCCAAGCAGATGCAGGAATCCCCGCTCTCGCACCTCACCCGCGACCTCATCTTCCAGCGAGCCGAACTCGTCGGTCAGCTCCTGCACATGGACGACGCCCTGCTCGACGCCAAGGCGCCAAACGACGAGTGGTCAATCCGCGAGCACGTCGAGCACGTTCTCTACTGGGAGAACAACTCGATGTCGCAGGTCGCGTCGGAGATGAAATCGCAGGCGAGTGCAGCGGCCGCGGGGAGCTGATTCAACACGAGGGGTCGCCGAGGGTCCGCTTGATCGTTGGGCTGCCTCACTGGCTGCAGACTTTCAAGCGCTTCGTGCGTCCAGGCTCGCAGAACCTGAGGTCCCGTTCCGACCATCCGTCGTCGTTTCTGAGCTGGGGATTGGCACCGTAACCGAGGAGCAGCCTCCGCGCCTCTTCCGACCACGACGTGTTCGAGTCCGCAGCATGGTGAAGTGCTGTCCAACCGTCGTGACCTCGCTTGTTCGGGTTCACGCCTGCATCTAGCAGGGCTTTGAGCGCGTCAAGCCCTCCCAACCAGGCAGCGAGCATCAATGGCGTGTGCCCGATCTTGTCCAGCAGCTCAGCGTCCGCCCCCGCCTCAATCAACACGCTGATGGATTCGGCTCGATTGTGCCACGCCGCGAGATGCAGCGCCGTCATCCGACGATCGTCGCTAGCGTCAACTTCCGCGCCGGCCTGGATCAGCAGTTCGACGATCTCCGCGTCGGCGTGCTGAGCTGCCATGTGCAACGGTCGGAAATCCTTAGGACCCTTCCGATTCGGGTCGGCTCCGGCATCGAGCAAGACGGTGATCACCTCCGCATGACTGGTCCAGGTGGGGCTCTTGGCACAGGCGACGGCGAGATGTAGTGGCGAGTATCCGAGGCTGTCTCGTGCCTTCAGATCTGCACCCCTCTCCAGTTCAACTCGCACATCCTCCTCCGTCGTGCGGATCCAGAATCCCGCGTCACACAGGCGACCGCAGTCGTCCCGCTCAGGCTGCGTTGCGATTCGGCAAGTCACGCTCGGCGGCGCCACACTCTCATCACCGCCGTAGGGCCAGGGCTTGGTGCAGAGTGAATCCATGGTCGCGAACATCACCAACAGGGCCATGACTCCATACAGGCGATATTGACCGACGAGTGTCATTGAGCAGTTCGTATCATGTCCGATGGAGGACGCACATGAGTGAACGATACGATGTCGCGATTATCGGCCTCGGAGCGATGGGCTCCGCCGCCGCCTGGCACCTGGCCCGGCGCGGACAGCGGGTGATCGGCTTCGACCGCTTCCATCCGCCGCACATGATGGGCTCGACCCACGGCGACACCCGAGGCATCCGCGAGGCCTACTACGAGGGGCCGTCCTACGTACCCTTCGTCCGTCGCGCCTACGAACTCTGGGACGAGCTCTCCGGTCTGGTCGGCCAGCAGCTCTTCACGCAGACCGGCGCGCTCTCGCTCGGCGTCGAGGGCGCGAGCCTGGTCGAGGGCGTGCTGGCCAGCGCTCGCGAGCACGACATCGCCGTCGACTACATGGACTCGAGTGAACTCAAGAAGCGCTATCCCGGCGTCATGGCGACCGACGACCTCGTCGGCGTCCTCGAGCAGCGCGGCGGCATGATCGAGATCGAACCAGCCCTCAACGGACAGCTCGACCAGGCCGCGCGGCACGGCGCGGAGTTGCACTTCGACGAACCCGTCGACAAGTGGCTGCCGCAGGCTATGGACGATGTCGACTCGCCGGTCACGATCCACACCGCGAAAGGCACGTACGAGGCCGAGCGCATGGTCGTCACGGCCGGCGCCTGGAACGCGGGACTACTGGGCAAGCTCAATCTGCCGCTGATGGTCACACGACAGGTCATGTTCTGGTTCGAGCCGAAGCGCAATCCCGAGGCGTTCGAGGTCGGCGCGCTGCCCTTCTGGATGTGGGAGCGCGGCCCGCAGGACTTCGCCTACGGCTTCCCCAACGTGGGCAAGGGCTTCAAGCTCGGACACCACCAGCCGCTCGACGAGGTCGAGCCCTCGGGCTACAACCGCGAGCTGACCGAGAAGGACGAATCCAACGTCCGCTACTGGCTCGAGCGCACCTTCCCCGACGTCGGCGGCAAGCTGTTGCGCGCCGAGACCTGCCTCTACACGCACACGCCCGACGCAAACTTCCTCATCGACATCCACCCCAAGCGCCCCAACATCGTGGTCGCAAGCCCCTGCTCGGGCCACGGCTTCAAGTTCGCCCCCGCCATCGGCGAGGCACTGGCCGACCTCAGCATGCACCGCAAGACCGAGCATGACCTCGAGCTCTTCCGCATCGACCGCTTCGTCGAACCGCTGGGAGAGCAGGCGTCACAAACGGCGGCGGGGGACTGACACCCAATGCAGGCGCAGCGGATCGCCGTCGTCGGCGCGGGCGCGGTCGGCTGCTACTTCGGCATGCGCCTTGCCGAGGCCGGACACGACGTCCGCTTCCTGATGCGACGCGACTACGACGCCGTCAAATCCGACGGACTGCACCTGACCAGCCACCTCGGCGACCTGTCGCTGGAGGCGCCAACCGTTGAGCGCTCACCCGAAGCTCTGGCCGCCCACGGACCCGTCGACTGGGTCCTGGTCGGACTCAAGGCGACCGCGATTCCCGACATACCGAAACTGGTCGGCCCGCTGCTCTCTGGGGACACCCGAGTCCTGGCGATCATGAACGGACTCAGCGTCGACGAGGAAATCGCCGCTGAACTCCCTGACGGCACGTCGCTGTTCGGCGGGCTCGGGTTCATCGGCGTGATTCGCGGCGAGCCGGGCCAGATCCTGCACCAGGAGTTCGGCGCGATCAATCTCGGACACCACGGCGACGACCCTGACGAGTTGCAGCGCGGCGTCGACCTGTTCGCCGGCAGCAAGGTCGAAATCCGGCCCGAACCCAGCCTGCTCAAGGCGCGCTGGGAGAAGCTCTGCTGGAACATCCCCTTCAACGGCCTCTGCGTGATCGCCGGCGGCGTCCCTGTCGACCAGGTGATCGAAGATCCGCCCCTCTACGACGCCGCCCACGAGCTGATCAAGGAAATCGTCGCCGCCGGCAACGCCGACCTCGAGGCCCACGGCCAAACCGCCCGCATCGACGGCCCCCGCATCGCCCACCTCTTCCTCACCCAGACCCTCGGCATGGGAGCCTACCGCCCCAGCACCGTCATCGACTACAACAACGGCCGCCCCCTCGAACTTGACGCCATCTTCCGCCAACCCGTCCAAAGAGCCAGCCAGCTAGGCGTGGGAGTCCCGATGATGTCAATGGTGGCGTCGTTGGTCGGAAAGCTAGGATCGTGACTACCCCCCTCAGTCGGTTTACTTCTGAAGCAGAACCAATGAGGAACTCTCGGCGCTGGTTCAGGGAGAGGACTGACTATTCGGGAACGAAGTGGTTTGTCCTTTCGGTTCTCTTGGTCCTCGGCCTAGCGGCGATCTTTTCGCCATTGTTCTGGAATGAACTGTCAGGTTCAGGTACAGAGAATCCCGATTCGATTAGTTCAACGATTCGGAACGTCGTGCTGACAGTGGGTGCCGTGTTGGCCCTACCATTGGCGTTTTGGCGTGGAGTAGTAGCAGAAAATCAAGTCGCTGCCACACAACGGAGCGTTGAAGCCGCTCACGAAGCGATCTCCAACCAACGATTCCAGGCGGCAGCTCAGATGCTGGGCCACGATCTCAGCGCCGTACGGTTGGGTGCCGTTCACACTCTCGCCCAACTCGCCCATGAGAATCGAGAGCGCTACTACATACAAACCGCTCGATTGCTAGCATCCTTCGTTCGCCAGCCGCGGACTGGCGACCAGACGGATACCACGCTAATCACTCGCGGTGACGGGCGGCGTGTGCGTGAGGACGTAAGTGCCGCCCTCGACTTCATCGGCACAAGGTCTTCTGAAGATGTCGATTTCGAGACGAAACAGGAGTTCTCGATTGACTTACATGGCAACAACTTCGAGCGCTGGGATCTCAGCGGCCTAAATCTTGCACGAGTCCGACTGAACAACGCCTCGCTCAGCGGTGCAACTCTGAAGGGCACAAACCTCGCGGGAGCAGACTTGGCTGACTGTAGTCTCGGCGGGGCATTCGTTGGCGAGGCTGTGATGCTGAATACGAGGCTCTCGAGAGCCAATTTCACTAGGTGGCGCATCGGGGACGAGGGCGAGTACGTTGAGTGGACCAGGATGACTCGATCTCCGGGACAGGTGGTTGGTCTCACTCAGGCACAGTTGGATGAGGCACTCAATGATCAATACGATCCGCCCAAACTGAGGGATGTGAAGGCTGCCGACACTGGTGAGCTGGTGGCTTGGCATGGTATTCCCCCAGAGCGGCTTTAGGTGGTTGACTTGTGGGCAGGCCACCTGCTCGATCCACCTGATCTCGTAGGTCGTCGTGCTGGCTCGGGCGAGGTCCTAGGCGTTCTGCGTTCTGAGCGAGGCGTCCGCAGTGCTGCTGAATACCATCTCCAAGTGAATCGCCACATCGGCGCTGATTGGCGCGCGACGCCCGCAGATAGCGGACAACGCCCCCTCCTCGACCTGCAAGTGACCGGCGGCTTCACTCACGGTAAGGTTCAGCGCCCCCAATGCAGCATTGGAGGATGACCCGGCATGGATGAGACGGGTCCTTCGTCGACACCGTCAGGCGGCGGGCTCAAAACGCTCGACGTCGCAGGTTGAGGTTCGAGCTAACTCGAGGTCATGGGCGGTTTGAAGGCGAAGCCAGGACTCAGCCGTTCCTCCAAAGGCCAGCTCCAGGCGAACGGCGAGATCTGCGGTGATGCGATCTTGTCCATCACACAATGCCGCAAGGTAGCTCTCATCCACTTTGAGATGAGCCGCGGCGTCGGCGATCGAGAGGTCGAACGGCTCGAAGCAGAGCACCAGCACCGTTTCCCCCGGGTGAGGTGGGTTCTTCATCGGCATCGGCTCGCTCCAATCACCGTTCTAATGGTAGTCAAGCAAATCGACATCGCGTGCATCTTCGCCCTCAAAGCTGAACGTCATCCGCAGATTGCGGCTCACGTCCACTGCCCAGTGACCGGCACGGTTGCCCTTCAACGGATGCAAGCGCAGACCGGAGATGTCCATGTCTTGCGGCCCAACTGCGGTGTCCAATCGACGCAGAAGCACGCGAATCTTGCGCAGATGCTGAGGCGGAACGCCGCTTGAGTCATCCCGCTCATACAGCCGTCGCAATCCCCGATGCCGGAAGTGAACGATCACCTGGCGAGCCTATCCCAACTCCCTGTCGTGCCCGCCACACTCTCCAATCCAGCGACCTTCACAGAACAGGCGTACGCATACAATGAACGACGCTCAAACTCCCGACGCCGACTCCGCCGAGCCAGCCATGAACCCCCAATCCGAAATCACCACCTCCGACACAATCCAGCACTTTCCTGCCATGACGCAGAAAAACACACACAAATCTGAGCCAAAACTATCCAAATCTGGACAAATCTGGACTCTCCCGGACGCCAAATCGCACAATTCCCAGTCCACAGCGCCAGATCCTGCAGTTACGCTCAGAATTCCCCCGCCAACCCCAGCGCCGCGCACCATTCCTCGATCGCCCCCGACCTCGACGCCTCGGTGTTCCAGTGCAGCGGACGCGGACTGGTGCTCGGCAGCGCGACCAGCTCCGCCTCCAGGTCGGGGAACGCACGGCGGAACTCCCGCAGCCGACGCCCGTTCAGCAGGATCGGAAAGGGCCCCCGCGACTCCAGCAGTTCCCCGACCCGATTTGGAACGGCGTCGCGAATCTTGTCGTCCCCCGACCCTTCACGCCGCACCTGCTCATACAGGTCCCAGATCGCGATGTGCTTCGAGCGAACCTGCTCCACTCGCTCCGCATACGGCGCTCCCACATCGACTATGACGCCGCAGCGCGCCATCACGCGCCAGAACCAGTTCTGAGGATGCGCGTAGTACTGCCGCCGCTCCAGCGATTGCACGCTGGGAAACGAGCCAAGAATCAGCGCCCGGATCGGCCCGTCGGGCAGGATCGGCGGCAAGCCTTGGAGAAGGTCGTCGGGTGGCATGAGACGGCCCTCACCTCAATCCTCTCCCGACCCCCTCTCCCTCTGGGAGAGGGCTGGGGTGAGGGTCCCCAGAGGTTCGTGGGATGGGCCCTCACCCTAACCCTCTCCCTCGGGGAGAGGGGACTAAAGGAAGCGAGGGCTGGGGTGAGGGTCCCCCCTACTTCGCCGGGAAGACCGGCTCGCCGCCGATGATTCCGGCGGCTTCCATTTCCTGGAGGTCTCCGGCGCTGAGGCCGAGGTCGTCGCTGAGCACCTGGCTGGTGTGCTCTCCAAGCAGCGGGGCTCGGACGATCGGCACGTCGCTCTTCGACATCCGCGGCGCCCAGCCGAGCAGACGGATCTTGCCGTGCGCGGGGTGATCGAGATCGTGAACGAAGCCGCGCTCCTCGAAGTGCGGGTTGTGGAACAGGTCGTAGGTGTCGAGCACAGCCGAGCAGGGCACGCCGGCCTCGCCCAGGATCTCCATCACCTCCCACTTGGTCCGCGTCTTGGTCCACTTCGAGATCTCGGCGTAGAGCTCGTCGCCGTTCTCGTTGCGCTTCCACATGTCCTCGAAGCGCGGGTCGAGCAGCAGCTCGGGACGGTCGATCGTGGCGCAGAGCGTGTCCCACATGCGCGATGTCACGACCATGATGTAAACCCACTCGTTGTTGCCGCCGCGCTCCTCGCTTCCGGGCGTCGACTTGCATGGATACAGGTTGGTCGGCGCGCCGGCGGCGTTGCCGTTGCGCGGCGCAACGCGCTCGCCCCACTGCGCATACGCAATCCGCGTGCGCATGAAGTAGGTCATCGCCTCCTGCATCGTGATCTCGATGAACTGGCCCTCGCCGGTTCGTTGGCGCTGGACGAAGGCCGCGGTGATCGCCAGCGCCAGTTCCGTGCCGGTGCCGGAGTCGCCGACGGTCGAGCCCGGCATCATCGGCGGTCCGTCCTTCTCGCCGGTCACCGAGAACGCGCCGGCGGCCGCCTGCGCGACCATGTCGTAGCACTTGAAGTCCTGCCAGGGACCCGACAGGCCGAAGCCCTTGAGTCGCCCGTAGATGATCGCCGGGTTGATCTCCTTCATCACGTCGTACGTCAGGTTGAGCCGCTCCATCACGCCGGGGCCGTAGTTCTCGACGAAGACGTCGTAGTGGGGCAGCATCTCCAACAGCAACTCGCGACCCTTGGGGTCCTGCAGATTAATCGTGACCGAGCGCTTGTTGGAGTTCCAGTTGATGAAGTAGGGCGAGTTGAGCGTGCCCGTGCGCACGCCGCGGCCGGGGTCGCCCACGCCGGGCTGCTCCACTTTGACCACATCCGCCCCAAGCCAGGCCAACGCCTGAGTGCACGAAGTCCCCGCCTCGTACTGGGTCATGTCAAGCACGCGCATTCCATCAAGAGCCGGCATCGTCAGATCCTCCATCAAGAGCAGATTCGGCAACGGTATCCGAGCCGCAGCGCCTACCCCAAAGTCTCCTGCATCTTAGATCGAAACGCGCGGACGCCGCTCCCACTCCGCGAAGAAGCCGAGTGAGAGCGGCATCCGATGCCGTACCACGGGCGCCTGGTTGGCGCCGGCAGCTGCAAGCCTTACTCGTCGTCTGCCGCGGCCTCGGCCACATACCGCCGCTGGGTCGTGATCAGCCAGCGCAGTTCCTCCGCAGTCACAGCAGCGCGGGCTTTGGCTGAGTCGAGGAGGTATGGAGAAGCCATCCAGATCTGAGGACTGCCAACGAGCTCGGGCGGAGTGTGGTAGTTGTGGACGAACTGCATCGCGCTCATGACCAGGTAACCCTGCGACTCGACACTATCGTTGAAGAGCGCCCTGAGGTGGCGGTTCCTGATGTCTAGGCTCACCCGTGCAAGATCGACAGTTGCTCCGATGGACAGGATTCTGATACTGCGCCCGGACTCGGTGAAAATTTGATCGAAGGCATCAAGAGCATTGAGCATCGTGTCGGCATTGAGCACCATCGCGAGTTCAATGTCGACATGCCGAGGATCAGTCAGGGCAGTGATGAGCTCGTCGTCAATCTGTGCGTGCGTCGCACCTTCAGTCAGTCTCAGTCGGATGACGCTCGCTCCCGTGTAGGACTGCTCCAGACTGTCACAGCGTTCCTCCAGCCCGTCATTGCCGTCCTCGTGGATGATGCACGCGATCGGTCCTGTGATGCCTTCCCCAGCGATTCGGCGCGTCGCAATGGGACCGACCTCGCGGTCGTCCAGGGCGACGTGGATTTCGGAGCCGGCAGCCGCGGCGTGCCGGTCGCCGGAGTTGAAGGTGACAATTCGAGCACCAGCCCGCTTGGCGGCCAGCAAGGAATCCGTCACCGCCTCTGGATCCGCCAGCGTGGAGGCGATCACAGCGGCGCCGTCAGCGCTGCACTGGTCGATGGCCGCTGCTTGATCAGCGCCGTCGAGATGCGACTCATAGCGGAAGTTGCTATCGGCGAGGTGGCCGGCCAGGTGCATGTAGGCGCGCCATACTTTCCAGTAGTAGTCCTGCTTCGAACCATGCGTGACCACGCAGAAGAGCGGGGCGTGTTCAGAGGGACTCGACAGCTTAACCGCCGAGGTCGACAACCAACGGCCGGTGGGCGCATCGACATGTAAGACGCGCCGTGGGCCCAGGTCTTGTCTGATCCATCGGCCGTCAGCTCCCAACGACTCGATCGCGAAGACGATCGAGCCATCGAGTCGTTGGAAGGCAGCGACCCGGACATCGCCCTGGGCTGCTTGGCGCTCCGTCGTGCGGGACTGTTCAATCAGCCGCTCGAGCGAGGCCGAAATGGACTCGAACTCGTCGGTGTTCTCGCGGGCAGTTTGGTAGCGAATGAGCGAGGGTTGAGCTAGCCATCGCTGTGGCTGGCTGGCGAATCTGCCATTGTGCACGTTGTAGATCAGCTCCATCGCACTCGCGACGAAGAACCCCTGAGTTTCAACGCTGTCGCTGATCAGCACATCGACGTGCTGTTCGAGCAACGCCTCGGGGAATCCGACCAAGTCATCGAACGTTGCGCCAACCGCAGTGATTCGCAGTCCTTCGGCGGCGCCGTCCAATCGACTCACTGCGGCGAGCGTTTGCCGCATTGTGTCTGCGTTCAGCGCGAGCACAGCGTCGTACGGCGGCCCCTCTGTACCTCCGAGCAGGCTGGCAATCCTATCGATGCGACTGGATGAACCATGCTCAAGGTCGTTCGCTGCTTCCTCAAGCCGAATTCGGGTCACACCAGCGCCCCCGTAGACCGCTTCAAGACCGTCGCACCGATCTTCGAGACTGAGGTTGTCTCGTTCGTGGATGAGGCAGACGATCTGACCGCTAATGCCGCGCTGATTGAATTCGCGCGCCGCCAGTTCGCCGGCCGCTCGGTCGTTGAGTCCGATGTTGGCCTGTGAGCCTACGCTCTCGGCGTGCTCAAGCCCGGCGTTGAAGGTGACAATCCGAGCGCCTTCTGCCTTGGCCCTGATCAGTGGCCCGCTAACGTCGGCGGGACTTGCCATGGTCGAGGCGATCATCGCAGCATCGTCGGCGATGCAGCGCTCGATCGCAGCGGCTTGGTCGGCGCCGCTCAAATGCGTCTCGAAGCGTATATCGCTGTCGGTCAGGTTGGCAGATTGGTAGAGGAAGGCACGGAACTTCAGCCAGAAGCTATCGTCGGGTGCGCCATGCGCGACCACACAGAACAGCGGCGACAGACCGCGGCCGCGATCAATGCTGACCGCGTCACTACGCAGCCAGGTGTCGTAGGGGGAGGTAGTTGTCAGGAGGCTCTTGGCCGGTAGCAGCCGCTCACCCCAGGTGCCGTCCGGTCCCATCACCTGGATGGCGACCGTCACTGTACCGCCGTCGCCTTTGAGCGCAGAAATGCGGACTGATGGGCCTTCAGCAGGCGGATGCGCCTTGGCAACGTTGACAAGTGAGAAGCTGGCAGCGGCCGTGAATGCGATGACCAGTCCCAATGCAATCGTCACCCAAGCTTGCGTTCGGCTCATACGGATGTATTCGGGCTTGCCTGTAGTCATACGATCCCCTGTCTACCTAGGGTGCTCGTGAGGTTTCTCGGAGAGAGTAGCGGTCATCGAATGGCGAGGCCGGTAGCAAGGTCGGAATCATTTTGCGTTGGTTGGTGCCATCGCCCAGTGGCCAATGATTGGTGTGTGACGGCTCCTGGGTCTCTCTGCTCCCTCAACGGGCTCACTCAGCGAAGTGCCCTAACCAGATGGGTGTGCGTGATCCGTATTGGTGGCAATGCCCTTGCGTGCACTTCACATGCAAACCTGATCTGTTTTCTTAGCGCCGCCGTTTCTCCCGCCCTGGAGGCAAACAGAGTCCGAGGCGAGGGCGCCGATACGTGTCGCCCGGTGGCCGCTCTGGCGGCCGGGGCTGGCCACGCCGATGATCACGCGACCGGCAACTTGAGGCGCGACTCGGTGCGTGACACCCTCGACCCGCGCCTCACAACCGGTACCCGAGCACGGCTCAGCTTCTCCTGGCCAGCAGAAGCACGTTGCTCAACTCCTGCGCGGGATTGCCTTCGATCGTAGGCTCGATCTGTCGACCTCCGCGCGGTGCCCACGCTGCAGGGCTCCCAGCAGTTAGACGGAGACACACGGACGCAACTCCGATCCAGCGACGAAGCTGAGTGAAGGCGGCGCCCGATGCCGCATCACCGGCGCCCCATTGGCGCCGGCAGATGCAATCCTTACTTGTCGTCTGCGGCGGCTTCTTCCACGTACCGATTGAGTGTCGCAGTGGACCTTCTGGAGGCGGCCGGATCCCTGCCCGCCCGTCTGGTATCAAAGGCAAACGGAGAAGCTAGCCAAAGCTGCGGTCTGTCGATGAATGCGGGTGGCGTGGGATGATGATGGACGAAGTGCATCGCGCTGACGACGAGGAATCCCTGCGACTCGACACTGTCGTTAAACCCCGCTAACCGGTGACGCGCTCTCGTCTCTGGAGTAGAGCGACGTATCAGCTCGACGTGCGTACCGATCGGGACGACCTGTATCGTCCGGCCGCCTTCGGCGTGGATTTGACTGACTGCGTCCAACGCGCCGAATAGGGTATTGGCGTTGAGGGTGAGTACCAGTTCAATCGCCGGTCGCTCAGGATCCGTCAAGGCATTGACGAGCTCGTCGATTACCTGCTCGTCTGTCGCTCCCTCGGTGAGTTGCAGCCGACTCACGCTCCCGCCCTGATAGGTAGCCTCCAGACCCTCGCAGCGTTCTTCCAGGCCAACGTTGCCGGTTTCATGGAAGATGCAGGCGATCGGTCCGCTGATGTCGTGCTCGTTGATGACACGCCCGGCCGCAGCGCCCGCTTCACGGTCGTCCAATGCGACGTGGATCTCGGAGCCAGCGGCGGCGGCGTAGTCGCCGCCGGAGTTGAAGGTCACAATCCGAGCGCCTGCCTGTTTGGCGGCAAGCAGTGAGTCGGTCACCGCCTCGGGATCGGCGAGAGTGGAGGCGATGACGACGGCGCCGTCGGCGCTGCACTGGTCGATGGCCGCGGCTTGGTCGGCGCCGTCAAGATGGGCTTCGTAGCGCCAGTTGGTGTCCGTCACGTGCGCTGAGACGTGCATGTACGCGCGTGCGACCTGCCAGTATCGGTCCTCCTTGGAGCCGTGCGTGACCACACAGAAGAGAGGCGCCTGTTCGGCGGCGCTCGACAACTCGACCGCTGAACTCGCTGACCAGGCCCCGCTGGGCGCATCTGTGGAGAGGACGCGACGCTGCGGCAACTGTCGGCTGCTCCAACGACCCTCGGCCCCCATCGATTCGATCGCGAAGGCGACCGAGCCGTCGTCGCGCTTGAGCGCGGCCACGCGGACACTGAGACCTGGTGCAGGAAGCCGCGACGTGGAGTATTGCTCGATGATCCGATCGAGTGAGGCGGAAAGGGCTTCGAGTGTTTCAGCGTTGCCACCAACGGTTTGATGGTCAAGGAGGGAAGGATCGGCCAGCCACAACTGGGGCTGCCCGATGACATGGGCATTGTGCAAGTTGTAAGAAAGCTGTAGGGCGCTGCCAACGAAGAACCCCTGCGCATCAGCGCTGTCGCTAATCAGCGATCCAAGGTGCAGACCGAGCAGATCCGTGGGGATCCCCTCGAGATCATCGACGTTGAATCCCACCGAGGCGATGACCAACCCGTCGGCAGCGCCGTCCAGTTGTTGAACGGCGGTCAATGCATGCGTCAGCGTGTCGGCGTTCAACGTGAGCAGGGCGTCGTACTTGATCCCTCGCTGATCCTCAATGAGCACCTCGGCCAGATCGTCGACGTAGCTGCCATGATCGTGCTCGAGATGAGAGTCGACTTCCTCGAGACGAATCCGCATGACGCCAGCGCCCTGGTAGGAGGCCTCGAGTCCGTCGCAGCGATGTTCGAGGCTGAGGTTGTCTCGCTCATGGATCAGGCAGGCGACTTGGCCGGTGATGCCGCGCTCGTTGAACTGCTGTCCTGCCAGTTCCCCCGCAGCGTGGTCGTTGAGCGCGATATGGATTTCTGAGCCGACGCTCTTGGCGTGCTCGACACCGGCGTTGAAGGTGATTACTTGCGTCCCGGCGGCCTTGGCCTGCATCAGAGGTTCCCGGACATCGTCAGGACTCGCCAGAGTCGAGGCAATGACGGCCGCGCCATCTGAGACACAGCGTTCAATGGCGGCTACCTGGTCATCGGCCTGCAAGTGAGTCTCGAAGCGTAGATTGATAGCGCTCCGATCGGCTGCCTGGTAGAGGAAGGAACGGAACTTCATCCAGAAGTGGTCGTCAGTTCCGCCATGCGCCACCACACAGAAGAGCGGCCTCAGTTCGTTACCGCTGTCAATAGTGACCGGCGAACTGCGCAACCAGGTATTGGCCCGAGAGCTAGCCGAGATGACGCGCCTTGTCGGCAGCAGCCGCTCGCCCCACCGACCATCCTCTTCGAGCACCTGAACGCCAACGGTCACCCGCCCATCATCGCCTTTGAGCGCGGACACGCGGACTGATGGGCCGTCGGCTGGCGGATGCGCCTGCACGTTGCCAAGCGACACGGCGCTCACGAGTGTCATCACCGCAATGGTCAATACAATGGCCGGGATCGTGGTGGGCAGACGGATTGGACAATACATGTTGTGTCCTTACATGTCATTGGGCATTGGGCGCCAGACTACTGCATGATCTGCGTAACATGCTTCCTGAGTACAAGTGATTCACATGTCAAAACTGGCGCGATAGTGCATCCTGACGTGTGCGTATGCCAATCCCTCACTATTGACGTCAAAGTAGTGTTAAACAACATGTTAGAGACTCGTGAGGGCAATGATAATCAGATGGCATCGTTAAGGCTTATGGAGGGCCAGGGGGCCTCCGGCATTCCATGTATTAGTGATCTGGCTGTGCCGAGAGTATCCCACGTGATATGTTGATGCACACAGTAACACTCGCCTGACATCGATGACCAAGTGTGATAGGCGTCATAAGCGGTTTGCTCGTTTGCGCGATCGGTGAGACTGCCAATCGCGCCTTGCGCCTTCTCGCAGGACTCGAAGCGCGCCCGGCCCAACCGGCATGCCAGCCTCGCTGTTCTGCTTGCGTCGTCAGGCCCAGAGCTGGCGAGAGGTATGCCGAAGGACGGGATGTTTGCTGTTTTGGAGCTCTGGCCGAGTGGTGTCCCGGCTAGCGGCTGCTGACGATTCCCTCTGACTCGAGCCGAGCGAACTCCTCGCCCTCGATGCCGAGGTCGTCACACAACACTTCGCGCGTGTGCTCGGCCAGCAGCGGCGCCGCCGTCATCGGGACGTTGCTCTTCGACATCTTCGGCGCCCAGCCGAGCAGGCGGATGGGGCCCCACTCCGGATGTTCAATGTCCTGAATGAAGTTGCGCTCGTCGAAGTGGGGATTGTGGAAGAGGTCGTAGGTGCTGTGAGTTGCCGAGCAGGGGACGCCGGCCTCGCCGAGGATCTGCATCGCCTCCCACTTGGTGTGCTGAATCGTCCAGGCGCGGATCTCGGCTTCGAGCGTACCTCCCCTCCATCCACGCCCGCGCAACCTGCGCTAGCCGACGACCCAACCAGCGGCCGCGTGGGTGAGGTCCATGTTCGCCAGGACACGAAGACCATTCTCCTCGACGCCGCGCCCGAGGTCGCACACACCGGGCTGCTCGACCTTGACCACATCCGCGCCAAGCCAGGCCAGCGCCTGCGTGCAGGACGTGCCCGCCTCGTATTGGGTCATATCCAAGACGCGCATTCCATCAAGAGCCAGCATCGTCTGATCCTTCCGCAAGCGAACTGCCCCTGGCATAGGGAACGGCAATCCGCAGCTTCGAGCGGTGAGGCCGCTTGACAATTCACGGCTCAGAAGATAGGCCTATACCACGATACGCTGCTTCACGCTAGAGGCGCGTGTTCAACAGGGATGGAGTACTCCAGTGAGCAAACGAAACTATTGGCAGCGGATGCGCCGTAGCAGGATGTCGAGGCGGTCGCTTTTGCGGGCCTCGGCGCGAGCCGGCGTCGGCGCGAGTGGTTTGGCATTGGTCGGCTGCGGCGACGATGACGACGATGCACAGCCATCGGCAGCGCAGGCTCAGGAACAGCAGCAACAGCAGCAACAGGCGATGCAGCAGGAGCAGGTCCAACAGCAACAGCAGCAGGCCACGCAGCAAGAGCAGGCCCAACAACAGGCCCAACAACAGGCCGAGGCGGTTGAGCAACAGGAACAGGTCGCCGTGGCCGAGACGCCGGGCGAGAGCGAGGAATGGTCGGAGCCCTGGCCGCTGGACGAGGTCGATCTGGACGCGACGATCACCGTGGTGGTCCCCTCCGACGCTGGGGGGCTGGACCAGATGCGGACCGGCAGCAACGCGAACCTGTACTCGCACGGCGCCGTGTTCAGCGCGGCCATGGAATGGGATCCCGCTGAAGGCGCGCCGATCGCAAATCTGGCCGCGCCGGAGTGGATCGATCCCGTCACGGTTCGGGCGACGGTGGTGCCGGCGCAGTTCCACGACGGCTCGATCCTCACCGCCCACGACTTGGTGTTCAGCTACGAACGCATGGCCGGGCAGGCCGCCTACCACCAGGGCGGCGCGACGACCGATCACCCCGGCGGCTGGACCCCCGGGAATGTCGGCCGCAGCTCCGCGAACTGGGTCCGCAACGAGGCGGTGGACGACCGTACCTGGTCGTTCGAGTTGCCGGCGCCCGATGCGGGCTTCTTCGTCGTCAACCTGACCGGGACCGGCGAGGTGGTGATCATGTCGCAAGCGGACACGGAGGCGCGCGGCGACCTCGCGATGGACACCTCGCCGATGGGCACCGGCCCGTTCCGCTTCGTCAGCCACGAAGACGACACGGACTTCGTCTACGAGCGCTTCGAGGACCACTTCCTCCCGGCCGACCATCCCGTCGTGGTGCCGCGCTATGCCCACCACAAGCATCAGCGGGTCGTGGTGCGGCCCGAGATCCAGTCGCGGCTGGCCGGCATCGAGGCCGGGGAGATTGACGTGGTGCCGGGGCTGGGCCCCAACAACGTGGAGCCATACCTGGACGACCCCGACTTCACCGTGCAGTTCCAACCCGCCGTTGGCCAGACCGTCCAGGTGATCTATCCCAACCTGTACCCCGAGACGATGCCGGACGGTAGCCCGAACCCGTTCCTGGACTTCCGCGTGCGCCAGGCCGCGAACCACGCGATCAACCGCCAAGCCTTAATCGACAACCTTCTGCTCGGCCAGGGGCACTATTCACTGTTCACGTTCAGCGGCGTGTACGGCTTCCCGACCGCGGAGCAGAGGCAGGCAGTCCAATACGACTACGACCCTGAGCTGGCGCGGCAGCTGATGGCGGAGGCCGGTTACGCGGACGGGTTCGAGGTCCCGCTGTACTACACGACCGACTGGGGCGGCGCGTTCATGTCGGATATGGCTCTGGCCGTGGCGCAGGACCTGGCTGCGGTCGGTATCCGCACGCAGCCAGAGGTGGCGCTCGTCTCCGACTACTTCTCCGACGCCTACGTGGTCGGGGGGCCCAACCGCCCGGTGGGCCTCTATTGGATGTGGGCCAACGTCGTCCGCGACATCGGATCGATGTGGGATTGCTGCGCCGGGCCCGAGTCCTTCTTCACGAAGCTCAACGGCGAGGGGGTGCAGGATCCGGCCTTGCACGAGCTGTACCTCGCGCAGCGGACTGAGCTCGATCCCACGCGGCGCCAGGAGATGATCGCGGAGCTGATGCTGGAACACGCCCGTCAAGCGTGGTTCATTTTCCTCGTCGAGGCCCCGGACGCGTTGCTGACCCGGGCGGACGTCAACTGGCCGAAGGGAGGACGCACCGGCTTCATGTGGGGGGGCAACGCCTACGGCATCCAGCGGCGCAAGGCCACCTGAGGCCGCGCCGCTCGGCGCACTTGCCGCCTGTAGGGTCGGCGGAGCTCCGGGGCGCGATCCGCAAGGGACCTGATGGAGTTCTGGAACTACTTCGCCCTCCGCCTGATCCAGGCGTTGTTCGTCGTCCTCATCGTCGCGACGACCGTCTTCTTTGTCTCGCGCCTTGCGGGCAATCCCGAGTCGACCCTGCTCTCGCCCGAGCAGCGGCGTCCGGAAGAAGTCGAACGCCTGAGGAAGAATCTGGGCTTGGACAAACCGCTGATCGTTCAGTACGGCACGTTCCTGGGCAACCTGGCGCAAGGCGACTTCGGGACCTCGTGGCGGGGCGGTGGCCAACCGGCGCTCGACGAGATCGGCGACCGGGCGGCGAGCACGCTCAAGCTTGGGGCGGCGGGCGTGGTGTTCGCGCTCGCGCTGGCGCTGCCGCTGGGCATCGTGGCGGCCTTGAGGCGCGGCACCGCGATTGACTGGCTGTCGCGCTTCGTGGCGGTGATCGGGCAGGCCACGCCTAGCTTCTGGCTGGGCCTGATGATGATCTTCTTCTTCGCTGTGCAGCTGGGCTGGTTTCCGACCGGGGGCGATGAACAAGGGTTCCGCTCGTTGATCCTGCCGGCGATCGCACTCGGCCTGTTCGAACTGGTCGCGATCATGCGGCTGACCCGCTCGGGGATGATCGAGGTGATGGACACCGACTTCATCCGCACGGCGCGGGCCAAGGGACTCAGCGAGCGGGTGATCATCGGGCGGCACGCCGTGCGGCACGCGCTGCTTCCGGTCGTGACGATGCTGGGACTCTCGCTAGGCCGGTTGATCGGCGGCTCGGTGATCATCGAGATGGTCTTCGCCTGGCCGGGCATCGGCCGGCTGATCATCGACTCGATCTTCAAGAACGACTTCCCGATGGTGCAGGCCTCGATCATCGTGCTGGCGGCGTCGATCGCGCTGGTCAACCTGCTGGTCGATGTGTCCTACCGGCTGATCGACCCGCGCATCCGGGCGGGGGACGCCTGATGGCGGGCCAGCCGGCGGCGGTGCAGCTGGGCCCGGGCCGCGGCGTCCGTTGGCGGCGCTGGCTGGGGCTGTCCGTGCCCGCTCTGATCGCGCTGGCGCTGCTCGTGGCGGGCGTGGGAGCGGATTGGCTGGCGCCGCACGACCCGGAGTTCGTCAACCTGGGCGCGCGCTTGCAGCCGCCCGTCTTCGACGGGGGCAGTTGGGACTATGCCCTGGGCACGGACCAGGTCGGGCGGGACATCTTCAGCCGGCTGCTGCACGGCGCGCGCATCTCTCTGATCGTGGTGGGCATCGTGGTGCCGGGCGCGGCGCTGATCGGGACGCTGCTGGGACTGATCTCGGGCTGGGCGGGCGGCCTCATCGGCCAGTTGCTGATGCGCCTCGTGGACGTGCAGCTGGCGATGCCGGCAATCCTCTTCGCGGTGCTGTTGGCGGCCCTCGTGGGAGCCAGCCTGCGCAACGTGATCATCATCCTGCTGATCTGGACTTGGCCCTCGTACGCGCGGCTGGTCCGGGCCGACGTGCTGTCCCTCAAGCAGCGCGACTTCGTCACGGCGTCTCGCGCCACCGGAGCGGGCCCCGCCTGGATCTTGCGGAAGCATCTGTTCCCGAACGTCGTCAACAGCATCGTGATCATCATGACGCTGGAGGTCGCACTGGTGATCCTGGCCGAGGCCGCGCTCACCTTCCTCGGCGTGGGCGCGCCGCCGGGCACGGCGTCGTGGGGGGTGATGATCTCGGAGGGACGCGACTTCATGAGCGTCGCCTGGTGGCCAATCTGGCTGCCCGGCCTGGCCCTGCTGACGATCGCGCTAACCGGCAACCTGATGGGCGACTGGGTCCGCGACGCCCTCGACCCACGGCTGCGCAACCTGCGCTAGCCGACGGCCCAGCTAGGCGCCGTTGCGGCTGCTGACGATTCCCTCTGCCTCGAGCCTGGCGAACTCCTCGCCCTCGATGCCGAGGTCGTCACAGAGGACTTCCCTGGTGTGCTCAGCTAACAGCGGCGCGGCCGTCATGGGCACGTTGCTCTTCGACATCTTCGGCGCCCAGCCGAGCAGGCGGATCGGTCCCCACTCGGGGTGGTCGATGTCCTGGATGAATTCCCGTTCGTCGAAGTGGGGATTGTGGAACAGGTCGTAGGTGCTGTGAGTTGCCGAGCAGGGGACGCCGGCCTCGCCGAGGATCTGCATCGCCTCCCACTTGGTGTGCTGTAGCGTCCAGGCGCGAATCTCAGCCTTGAGCGCGTCGTTGTTGTCGATCCGCGCCTGCTCGTCGGCGAAGCGCGGATCGACGACCATATCCGGACGATCCATCGCCGCGCAGAAGGTGTCCCACATGCGGGTCGTCAGGGCGATGATGTAGAGGTAGTCGTCCGCCCCGTTGGAGTCGGGCAATGGCTTGCAGGGGTACAGGTCGGTCGGCCCGTTCCAGCCGTTGCCGCGACGCTCGGCGGCGACGTCGCCCCAGCTCTGGGTCCCTGCGACCGGAGTGCGGACGTAGTAGGTCATTGCTTCCTGCATCGAGATCTCGATGTGCTGACCCTCGCCGGTGCGCAACTTCTGCACGTAGGCCGAGGTGATGGCGAAAGCGAGCTGCATGCCGGTGCCGCTGTCGCCGACGCAGGCGCCGGGACGCATCGGCGGCCCGCCTTCTTCTCCGGTCACCGAGAACGCGCCGGCCGCGTTCTGCGCGACCGGATCGAAGCTCTTGAAGTTCGCAAACGGACCGGAGAGGCCGAATCCCTTGAGTCGCGCGTAGATGATGGTCGGATGAACTTCCTTGAGCGCCTCGTAGGTCAGGCCCAGCTTCTCCATCACGCCGGGTCCGTAGTTCTCGACGAAGACGTCGTAATGGGGCAGCATCTCGAAGAGCAGCGCCTTGCCGCGCTCGTCGCGCAGGTTGATCGTGACCGAGCGCTTGTTGGCGTTCCAGTTGATGAAGTAGTGAGAATCAATCGCGTCGCCGCTGCCGACGCCGCGACCCGGGTCGCCGACGCCGGGCTGTTCAATCTTGACCACGTCGGCGCCGTGCCAGGCCAGCGCCTGGGTGCAGGACGTGCCCGCTTCGTACTGGGTCATGTCGAGGACGCGAAGTCCGTCGAGAGCTGGCATCGTGGTGTCCTTCCGAAGGCGCGGGCGGTAGTGAGAATCCTCACCATCATAGGGACCCCGTCAGTCGCGACGCGGCAGCTCCCCCGGCGAGGGCAGCAACGTGAAACTCGTTCAGTCAGCCAGAGAGGCCACTGCGGTGGCCACTGACGATCCCTTCCGCATCGAGCTTGGCAAACTCCTCAGCCTCGATCCCAAGGTCGTCGCAGAGCACTTGGGCGGTGTGCTGCCCAAGCAGTGGCGCAGCCGTCATCGCGACGTTTGAGCCCGACAGTCGCGGCGCCCAGCCAAGCTGGCGGATGGCGCCCCATTCGGGATGATCAAGATGCTGGATGAAGCCTCGCTCTTCGAAGTGCGGATTGTGAAAGAGGTCGTAGGTATCGTGCGTGGCCGAGCAGGGCACACCGGCTCCGGCCAGGATCTCCTGGGCCTCCCACTTGGTGTGTTGCCTCGTCCAGTTGCGAATCTCGTCCTTGAGTTCTTCCTGGTGCTCAACCCTGCCGGCGTCCTCGACGAATCGCGGATCGACGGTCAGTTCCGGTCGCTCCATGGCTGTGCACAGCGTGTCCCACATCCGGGACGTCGTCAGGATGACGTAGACGTAGTCGTTCGATCCATCCGAATCCGGCGCCGGCTTGCAGGGATAGAGGTCGGAGGCGCTGAATCCGAAGCCGTTGCCGTTGCGTGGAACGACGCTCTCGCCCCAGCCTTCGGTCTGCGAGACGTAGGTGCGCATGTAGTAGGTCATCGCCTCCTGCATCGAGATCTCGATCTCCTGACCCTCGCCGGTGCGCAGCCGCTGGATGTAGGCGGCGGCAATTGCGAATGCCATCTGCATACCGGTGCCCGAGTCGCCGACCGCCGCCTTCGGCATCGTCGGCGGGCCGTCCGCGAATCCGGTGGTTGAGAACGCGCCGGCCGCGTTCTGCGCGATCGGATCGAAGCACTTGAACTCCGCATACGGACCAGTCAGCCCGAATCCCTTGATTCGTGCGTAGATGATGCTCGGCTGAACCGACTTGAGCGCCTCGTAGGTCAGACCCAACCGCTCCATCACACCCGGGCCATAGTTCTCGACGAACACGTCATAATGCGGCGCCAGTTCGAGCAGGAGTTCTCGTCCGCGCTCAGAGCTCAGATCGATCGCCACCGAGCGCTTGTTGGAATTCCAGGCGACGAAGTAGGGCGAATCGAGCCCGTCCTCGCGCACGCCGCGGCCCGGATCGCCCTGGCCCGGCTGCTCGATCTTGACCACGTCGGCGCCCAGCCAGGCCAGCGCCTGCGTGCAGGACGTTCCCGCTTCGTACTGTGTCATGTCGAGGATGCGGAGTCCGTCGAGCGCTGGCATGAGTGGTTCCTTCCTGTTGCGATGATCGGGTCGCTCTTCAGGCGATCGGCATCGCGTTAGTGATCATGGTCGTTACCGTGGCCGCCATCCGTAGAGGGACGACCGTGACCGCCCTTCGGGCCTCCGATGTGGACGTTGGGCGTGCCGTCAAAGATCATCGCGCCTTCGAAGAATCGGGCGTTGGGATGGTTGGCGTACATGTAGTGCAGCGCCGCCGCGGCGAGCAACACCTCAAAGCGCGCCAGGTCCATCACCGTAAAGCGAATCAGGTCCCGCTTCGCAAACCCGAGCTTGCTCAGCGGGTATTCGCCGATCGAACCGAGGAATGGCGGGTTGTCCGAGTCCGCGATGGCCCTGATTGCAGCTGGCAGGAGGTCGGCTTCCAGCACGAGCAGCCCGGCCACATCAGGATTGTCACTCAGGGCGTTCTCGATCTGTTCGTCGGCGTCTTCGGCGCTGAGTTGAAGCTGTTCAACATCGCCGCCGGTGTACTCCTCCTCCAGCACGGTGCAGATGTTCTTGCGGGCTGCATACGCGTCGTGATGGATCACGCACAGGACAGGTCCGGCAACCGGGGCCGAGTTGAATTGTTCCGCTGCCCGGCGGCCGGCCGCGGTTTCGTCCATCGAGACGTGGATCAGCGATCCGGCACGGTCGGCGTGCTCTTCGCCCGCTCCGAAGCTAGCGATTTGGACGCCATGCGCTGCTGCTGCCTCCAGCGCCGGAATGATCTGGTCGGCGTCAGCCAGGGTGGCGAGGATCATCCTCGCGCCGTCATCGACGCATTGCTCGATCGCGTCAACTCGATCATCGACATTGGTGTGAGTTGAGTAGTCGAGCTTCACTCCAATCAGATTGGCCGCCCGTGAAGCGTGGAACTCCACGAACTGCCAGAACAGATTGTCGGAATCGCCGTTTGCGACCACGCAAAGCGAGGGCATTGGCGTTGCTGGCAAGGGCGTCTGGACCTCGATCCGACCGCTGTTGCGCCACAGATCGACGGGAGAATTGGCCGGGAACAGCCGGGGACGCGGCAGGATTCGCTCGCCCCACTGACTTCCGTCCCACTGCTGCAGGGCGAACTCGACGCGTCCGTCGGCCAGTTGCTTCGCGTTGATCCGCACTTCGGTCGTGACGCGGTCGTGCGAATCAGCTTCGGCCGATTCGAACATGAGCTGGTTAATCAGCGTGGTCACGACAATCGCCGCCGCAACGGCAATGGCGACCAGGAGATGGGTGCGATAACGGGCAAGCATGCATCAACCTTCCGCGGGCGCCGCATCGTGCGCCTGATCGCCGACATCATAGTGATCCTCAGCGCCCGTCACCCACCCGCTCGATCAGCCCGTACCATGCCTCTCAGGCACCAGAGCGCAGGGGATGGAGTCCAGATCATGACCACCGCACCAGCCGTTGGAATCTCAGCGGACGCACCGCCCGAACCCGACAGCTACGACTGGCCCGGCATCGTGGCCGGCCTGCAGCGCTATCTACGCCTGACCGCGACGCCCGTCGGGATGAAGATGTTCGAGACGGTCGAAGAGATGCAGGAAGTCGAGCGCATCCGCCGCCCGCAGTTCAAGCACGCCCTTGACCAGCTGGTCGCCCAGTCGCGTTGGCTCAACTTCACGCTCGGCGTGACGATGGACGACCTGATCGGCGCTCAGTGCGGCGCGCCGGTGGGTCTGCATCCCAACGAAGACGACGGCGAGTGGCGTCTGCGCACCACCATGACCAATGTCTGGTTCGAGACCGACGAAGACTCAATCCTCCATCAACAGGCGATGGACGTGATGCCCTACGGCCGGTACGCGGCGCTGGCGCTGTCGCCGATCGCCACCGGCCGCCTCGATCCGCCCGACGTCGTGCTGCTCTATGGCACACCGGGACAGATGATCATCCTGATCAATGGACTGCAGTTCTCGGGCTTCAAGAAGTTCGAGTTCGCCTCGGTCGGCGAGTCCGCCTGCGCCGACAGTTGGGGCCGGGCGCTGCGTACCGGCGAGCCGTCACTCAGCATCCCCTGCTACGCCGAGCGCCGCTTCGGCGGCGTCCAGGACGACGAACTGCTGATGGCGATCCCGCCCCGATATCTGCCCAAGCTCCTCGACGGTCTGGACAAACTGTCACGGAACGGGCTCAGATATCCGATCCCGCCGCTCGGCATCCAGGCGGATCCGTCGGAGTCGCTGGCGAGGTCGTATCAGGACCGCTTCTAGGCACGGAACGCACCTGCTCGGCCCAGGGTGAGAGAAGGCCTCGACACTGCTTTGCGATTCAGCCGACCGGCTCTAGTAGTGAATCCCCCGACCGACGCCCCCGCCCGCCGCGATCGTGTCGCCGGTGATCGCAATCGATTTCGGCGAGGCCAGAAACGCCACGATGTTGGCGATGTCGTCGGAGTCGATGATCGTCCGCACCGAGTTGCCCGCCGCCATTCGGGATTCCGCTTCTTCCAGCGAAATCCCGTTTGATTCTGCAATCTGAGCAATCCGGTCCGGCGTCGCTTCCGTGCGGGTCAGCCCGGGATGCACGACCGTCACATTGATGCCGTCGGGACCAAGCTCGTCCGCCAGGTTCTTGGTCAGCGCCGCCACCGAGACGTTGCGGATCGAACCGACCGTGTTGCCGCTGCCCCGCGCAGCGAGTCCAGAGACATTGACGATTCGTCCCCAACCGTTCTCTTGCATGTACGGCGCCGCCGCCCGCGAGCAGCGCAGGTAGCCCAGCACCTTGACCTGTAGATCTGCGAGCGCGTGCTCGGCGGTCAACTCCGACAGCGGCAGAGGACCATGAACGCTGCCAGGCGAAGCCGCGTTGTTGACCAGGATGTCCAGCCCGCCCAGCGCCTCCGCCGCGCCGCGGACCATCGCCTCGACGGAGTCATCGTCTGCGGCGTCGTACGCGAGCCAGGCTGCCGCGCCCAGCTCATCTGATGCCACCGCCAGCCGGTCCGGATCGCGCGCCGAAATCGCGACCTCGCATCCTTCCTCGATCAGCACCCGCGCGATCGCCTTGCCGATTCCGCGACTGCCGCCGGTGACCAGTGCTCGTTTGCCCTGGAGTTGTAGGTCCATCTCAGGCTCCGTTCGGGACGATGCGCTCGTGTGGCGCCTTCAGAAACTCGTTCGCCGTGATTGTGTGTCCGTCCAGCGATGCTTCGACAACGTGCCCATACTCCACCACGACATGCTGCGGACGCGACGGATTGCGGTGACCCTCGCTCGGACCGAGCGCAACGATCTCTGCCTCGAGCCGGTGCGGAGTGATTGTCAGCATGCCGATCGCGCCCAGACGCGTTGACAGGTGATGCGGCAGCGACGGGCTGCCCGGATTGATCAACAGCACGTCGTCGCGGTACTCCAGCCGCTCGACGTGCGTGTCTCCGCCAATCAGCACATCTACCCATTCATCGTTCAGTGAGGCCGCCAGGATCTCGCCGATCGGCCGCGACTCTGGACGCAGTTCATGCGCCAACCCGATCCGAAACCCCTCAACGTCAAGAAACTGATGCTCGGCCAACCGCGGATCATCGAAGATGTCGTTGTTGCCCCGCACCGCTAGCACCGGCGCGAACTGCTCACACCAGTCCAGCACGGCCGGCACCGTGATGTCGCCCCCGTGCAAAATCAGCTCAACGCCGGCCAACGCCTGACCCGTCTCGGGTCCAAGTTCGTCCATCGAATGCAGCAATTGGGGCAGATGAGTGTCAGAGATCAGGCCGATGCGCATGCTCGCAGGCTACGCCGGGGCCGGGATCAGCGCTAGCCTGATCAGGCTTGCGTCCATACGACTTCTTGCTTGCGTCTGTCCGACGCGGAAAGGCTGTGAGATGGCACAGGAACGACTGGCGGCGATCGCCGGTATCCACGAATATCCATTGCGAGTCGCCCCCGGCGTCTCCTCGATGCAGATCAAAGCGGACTCGATGAAGCGAGCCCTTGACGACGCTGGCCTCGACTGGGGCGACGTTGATGGTCTCTACGACGCGCTCGACGGCGAAGGGGGCGGCGGCCTAGGCCTCGCCGCGTACCTCGGGATCAAGCCGCGCCTGCTCGACACGACCCAGGTCGGCGGCTCCTCCTACGAGTTCCACGCCTCCCACGCCCTGCGCGACATCGCCGCCGGACGCTGCAACGTCGCCGTCACTACCTACGGCTCCACCGCCGCGTCGATGCGCGTGCCGATCGGCACCGGCGGCATGGGCCGCGGCGGAGCCTCGTGGCAGCAGAACATGGAAGCGCCCTACGGTGGCACGCTGATCAGCAACTACGCGATGGTCGCCCACCGCCATATGCACGAGTACGGCACCACCACCGAGCAACTCGCCCAGATCTCGGTCGCCACGCGCAAGCACGCGATGCGCAATCCCGAGGCGGTCAAGGCAATGACCGACCTGCAATTCGTCAAGGTCGACGAGATCACCGTCGAGGACGTGCTCGAATCGCGGATCATCGCCGACCCGCTGCACCTGCTCGAGTGCTGCATGATCTCCGACGGCGGCGGCGCGGCCGTCTTTGTCTCGCCCGAGATCGCGCGCGACATCAAGAAGAAGCCGGTTTGGATCATCGGCGCCGGCGAGGCCACCAAGTACCGCGAGAACGGCGGCGACATCACCACCTCCGCCGGCGCGCAGAGCGCCCCCGCCGCCTACGGTCAGGCCGGTGTCACGCCCGACGAGATCGACATCGCCATGATCTACGACTCCTTCAGCATCACCGTCGCCGTGATGCTCGAAGACCTCGGCTTCTGCGCCAAGGGCGAAGTCGGCCAGTTCATCGAGGACGGCCATCTGGCCTTCGACCAGCCAGGGCTGACCCTCAACACCGACGGCGGAGGACTCTCCTCCAACCACCCCGGCATGCGCGGACTCTTCCTCCTGCTTGAGTCAGTGAGACAACTCCGGGGCGAGTCGAACAGCCAGGTCGACGGAGCCAAACTCGCCGTCGCTCACGGCAATGGGGGACTCCTCGGAGGCACCCACACCGGCGGCACCGTCATCCTCGCCGCCGACTAACCGGATCCGATCCCCTCTCCCTCTGGGAGAGGGCTAGGGTGAGGGCCTTCCCTCCCCAGAAACAACGGGAGACACTCCAACATGGCCAACCGACCACAACCCAGCTTCCCCGAGCCGGACACCCAGCACTTCTGGGACGGATGCAAAGAGGGCGAGCTGCGTTACCAGACCGACTCCGACGGTAACGTCGTCTTCTACCCCCGCGGACACTCCACCGTCACCGGCGACCGCGGACTGAGCTGGAACGTGTCCTCGGGCCTCGGCACCGTCTACACCTACTCCGTCGTCCGCCAGAACCGAATGCCCGGCTTCCAGGAGCTCGGCGCATACGCCGTCGCCTACATCGACCTCGATGAAGGCTTCCGCATGATGAGCACCATCGTCGGTGTCAGTGATCCGACCACCGACATCCACATCGGCCAACGGGTCAGGGTCGAGTTCGAGGAACAGGCCGGCGACGACGCCTACCCGATTCCCGTCTTCCGCCCGGTCTGACGGACATCTGTTCCGTAGGACACACGTGCTAGATGAAAATCGGCTGGGGTTTTCCATCTCAAACCGCTAAGCCGATACGATCTCGCTGATGTCCAGCCGACGACCCACCATCGCCGAGCGCCTGATCGACGACCTCGGCGCTCGCGCGCCTCAACACAGTCGTGACGCCGATCTGGCGATCGAGGCGCACGGACTCGTTAAGCACTTCGGCGACATCCATGCCGTCAACGGCATCGACCTGCGTGTCCGCCCCGGCCAGGTCTTTGGCTTCCTCGGACAGAACGGCAGCGGCAAGACCACCACCGTGCGCATGTTGACGACCCTCCTGCGCCCGACAGACGGCACTGCCCGGGTCGCCGGATTCGACGTCCTGAACCAGGACCGGCAGGTCCGCCGCGCAGTCGGCGTCGCCCTGCAGGAGGCCGGACTCGACATCCTCCAGACCGGACGTGAACTCCTGCGCTTGCAATCCCGCCTCTACAACGTGCCCCGCGGCGAGATCGAAGACCGGATTGCGCATCTCCTCGAAGTCGTCGACCTGACCGATGACGCCGACCGACGAATCGGCGGCTACTCCGGCGGCATGCAGCGTCGACTCGACCTTGCCTCCGCCCTCGTCCACTCGCCGCCCATCATCTTCCTCGACGAACCGACCACCGGTCTTGACCCGGTTTCCCGGCAGAACCTCTGGGAGTACATCCAGCGACTCAACCGCGAGGACGGCGTCACCTTCTTCCTCACGACCCAGTACCTCGAGGAGGCCGACCAACTCTGTGACGAAATCGCCATCCTCGACGCCGGCGAAATCGTCCAACAGGGCACGCCGGACGGACTCAAGGCGACCGTCTCCGCCGACGTGATCTACGTCCAGGTCGAAGGCGACGAACAGGCGCAACAGCGCGCCGTCAGCGCCCTCTTGCCCTTGCCCAACGTCGAGGATGCCCAGTGGGACTACAACGAGGGCGTCGCGATCTACAGCAAGAGCGGTCACGACACCTTGCCTCGGGTCGTCAGAACGCTCGACGATGAGAGCCTGCCCTTCAGCAATCTCCGACTGGCCCGCGCGACCCTCGATGATGTCTTCTTCAAGGCCACCGGACACCGCATTGAACCCGGCGACGCTGCAGCCCAGCAAACTCAGGGTGGTCCGGCGTGAGCGCCGCCGAGGCTCCCAGTCAACCGCAAACCTCCGCCGCCCGCGAGTCGGGGCCGATTCGCATCCTGATCGACGCCCGCTACCTGGCCGGCCGCGCGATCCGTGAATCGCTGCGTCAGCCCGGCGTCGAAGTCACCAACATCTTCATCCCCCTCTTCTTCCTCGCCGTCTCCACCGGCGCAATAGCCAACTTCTCCGAGCGCGGCTTCGGCGTCGAAAATTACCTCGCCTTCCAGCTCCCCGTCGCCGTGCTTCAGGCCGTCGCTGGCTCGTCCTCCGCCTCCGGCATCGCGATCGTCCTCGACATGGAGCGCGGTTACTTCGACAAACTCCTCCTCACCCCCGCTTCGCGCTGGTCGCTGATCATCGGCCGCGTCTGGGCCGACGCCGTCCGAGCGATCTTCTTCGCCACCATCATGGTGATCGCCGCCCTCGGCGCCGGCTCCGGCATGGCCTCCGGCGTTCCTGGCGCGATCCTCATCCTCGTCATCGCCGGACTCTTCGGCGGCGCCTACAGCGGGATCGGCATCTTCATCGCGATGCGCACCGGCAATGCTCAGGCCGCCCAGGCCGGCTTCTTGCTGTTCTTCCCCTTGCTCTTCATGGCCCCGGCCTTCGCCCCCCTCGACGTGTTCGACTCATGGCTCAAATGGATCGCCACGGTCAATCCCGTCACCTACATCATGGAAGGCATGCGCGGCCTGGTGATGGACGGCTACATGTGGCCGATCTTCGAGGACGGCCAGGTCGTCGGCGTGAAGAACCCGCCCGCCCTGCACTGGGCCTTCGTCTCGCTGGCCGGGTTCAGCATCTTCACCCTGACCATCGCCTCTCTCGCCCTCCGAGCCCGCACCCGCGCCGACTGACCAACCCGACTCCTCGGGTATCGTTATTCCCAAAGTTTGTGTTCCCAAACTGAGAAGGTTCTCTATGTCACAACTCACTACCAGGGCCAGATTGATCATCGCTGTCGTCGCGACCGCGTCAATCGCCGCCGCCCTCACCGCAATGATCACCGCCGGCGACTCCGGCGACGGCGCTTCCGCCGTCCGCATACAGGCCCGGCAAACCGACAGCGGGGCCGCGGAGGTTGCGTTGCAGATTCGCAACGCCGACCACTCCTGGGGCGAGAGAATCCTGCCCAGCGAGCGATTCCTGGCCGCCGACTCCGAACCCGGCCACTGGCGATCCAGCACGGCAATCGACGTCCACACCAGTGACGGCGTCGACCCCGCCGCAATCGGCCTCACCGCCACCGCCGAAATGAACGGACCCGAAGGCGAGCCGATGGGTGAAGTCACCATCATCCAGGGCCCGCGAGGCCTGCTGATCCAGGCGCGCTTGACCGGCGTGCCCGAGGGTTGGCACGGATTCCACATTCATGAGACGGGATCCTGCGCGCCCGACTTCTCCGCCGCCGGCGGTCACTACGACCCGACCGGCATCGGTCACGGCGTCCTCCACGAGGGTGGACATCACCCGGGCGACACCGTCAACATCTACGCCCACACCGACGGCGTCGCCAATGCCGACCAGTACACGGTCGACGCGACGCTGGGAGCCGGCATCACCACGCTGTTCGACCACGACGGCTCGGCCATCATCGTCCATGAAGGCCCCGACAGCTACGGCGAAGCCCCCGGCGCCGGCGCCCGCATCGCCTGCGGCGTCATCACCCTCAACTGATCCGAGTCGCCACTCCCCACCCTTGCTGTCCCTCTCCCTCCGCTCTCCTTCTCCCTCTCCCTGAGGGAGAGGGCTGGGGTGAGGGCCCTCCGGACACGCCAAGTCAGAATCCCCCAGTTGCCCGACTCCAACCCACTCGATAGCCTCAAACTGAATCTCAACAGCGAAGCAACCCTAGAGGAGCACCCAATGTCCTTGTTCCAGACCGTCTCAGCCCACTGCGACCTGCCCTGCGGCGTCTACGACCCCGCCCAGGCCAAGATCGAAGCCATGTCCGTCCTCAAGTCGATGGAGAAGTACAACGACTCCGACGACCACGACTTCAAGGCCCGCTGCACGATCGTCAAGGAGCAGCGCGCCGAGGAAGTCAAGCACCACCTCTGGGTGCTCTGGACCGACTTCTTCAAGCCCCACCACCTCGAGGCCGACGCCTCGATCCACGAGCTCATGTGGAACGCGACCAAGGTCGCCGGCGAAGCCAAGAAGACCAACGACGTCGCCAAGGGCCAGGAACTCATCGACCTGATCGACCAGATCTCCCAAAAGTTCTGGGCCACCGCCGAAGGCCCCGGAGCCGGCGTCTACGCCCAGTAGGAGCACGAGTCCGCGTCACCTGCCTCGGCCCGTCGTGAGACGGGCCGTCGGCGTTTGCGGACGTGCGCATTGAGATGAGTTGACAATGTCGACGGTCAACGTTTCGCCACCTTCACAGGCTGTGTTCGCGGCTCGCTGCCTGGCGGACCCGGAGCTACGCCTCGCCGTGCGCCACTGGACCGGTGGACTCCGGTTCGGCATTGGTGATCATTGGCTCGGCTTCACCGTGGTCGACGGGGCGATCAGCGCAGAAGTGCCCGAGATGGGACCGGACATTGTTCAGGTTTCGGGGCCGGCTGACGTATGGTCGCCGCTCCTGATGTCTCCCTCGCCGCCATTTGGACAGCTCACAGTGTTGGCTGGGCTGGGTGATGGTGGGCTCCGGCGCTCGCCGACCGAGGAAATGCTCTACTGGCAGTACGCGCCCGCCGCCGAGCGAGCAGCTGAGTTGCTCAGCGAGCCGATGGCCGACCGTCCGCTCGCTTTCGAGTCAGGCGAGACTCCGCGTCATGACAATCCGGTGGGACGCTACGTCCACCTTGATCTCGAGGGACAGGACTACCGCCTCTACTACGAAGAGGCTGGTCAAGGCATCCCGCTGCTCATGCAACACACGGCCGGGGCGCACGGCGCGCAATATCGCCACTTGTTTGAGGAGCCGGCCATCACCGACCGCTTCCGGCTGATCGCCTATGACCTCCCCTACCACGGCAAGTCGCTTCCCCCGGTCGGTCCTCGCTGGTGGGAACAGGAGTATCAGCTAAAGGGCTCCTTCTTACGTCAGGTACCTTTGGCGCTCGCTGCGGCACTCGATCTCGAACGACCGGCCTTCATGGGTTGCTCTGTCGGCGGGCTAATGGCGCTGGACCTGGCGCTGCATCATCCCGATGACTTCCGCGCCGTGATTTCACTTGAAGGAGCTCTGAAGATCGGTGGCAACCCCGACGGATTGACCGGGTTCTGGAGCCCGCAAGTCAGCAATCAATCCAAGGCGCGGATGATGGAATCGCTCTGTGCGCCGTCATCGCCCGAGGTCTACGTCAAAGAAGTCTCGCAGGTGTACTCCGCCGGCTGGCCGGCGGCCTTTCTCGGCGACCTGTACTACTACCTGGTCGACTTCGACATCACCGAGCGCGCGCACGAGATCGACACCGAACGCGTCGGTGTTCACATCCTGACCGGCGAGTACGACTGGTCGGGAACGGTCGCCCTCGGTCAGGCCGCGAAAGACGCGATCCCCGGGTCGACTCACACGGTGATGACAGACGTCGGCCATTTCCCCATGCAGGAAAACCCAACTGAGTTCATCAAGTACCTCCTCCCGGTGCTCGACCTGATACACGATTAGCCTCTTCTCGCCAGGCGAATCGCCAAATCGCCCTTGGCCCGCGCCTGCAACGTCTCCTTGAAGTCCTGTGTCGGTGACACTGTCCACTTCCGGTGCTCGCTCTGGAGGATTTGAGCCGCCAGCACACAGGCAGGGAGCGGGGCGCCTTGTATAGCACGAGAGCCGTGCTATCGTGCTACCATGATCGTTGGATTCGAGGGAACGGGCACCGAGGACATCTTCGATGGTCGAGACACTCGGCGCGCGCGGCGCTGCTGCCCCGCCTCAATCTGGAGCGTCGCTCGAAGGAAGCTGGACATGCTTGACTCAGCCGCAGTGTTGAACGATCTCGCGGTGCCGCCAGGTAACCGGCTGGAGCGGCTGGCCGGCAATCGCCGCGGACAGCACAGCATTCGCAGCAACGATCAGTACCGCATCTGCTTCCGTTGGACAGACGCGGGCCCGGACCAGGTGGAGATCACCGACTACCACTAGCGCAGGAGACGAACGATGGTCCGCATACCGACCGACCGCAGGCCGACTCACCCGGGTGAGATGTTGCTGCACGAGTTCCTGCAGCCGCTGCGCCTGACCCAGCGCGACCTGGCCGCGTCGATCCATGTGCCCTTTCAGCGCGTGAACGAAGTTGTGCGAGGCAGGCGCGGCGTCACACCCAGCACTGCCTTGCGGCTGGCCAAGTTCTTCGGCACCTCGCCCGACTTCTGGATGAACCTGCAGCTTCGCTGGGACCTCTACCACGCGCATCAGGTAGAAGCGGAGCAGATCGAGAGTATCCGTCCCCTTGAAGTCGGCCGCTAGGGGTGACCGCCGCAAAGGCGCGTTCCTGACGGTCGGTCGCGTGCCGCCGGCCTACGGTCCGTGCCCCATCGTCGCGTTGATGTAGTCGCGCAACACGATCCTGCCCGCCTCCACCTCCCCACCCAGGAGGCACGCAAACCCTTCCCGCAGCAACGCCCGACGAAACGCCGGGTCGCGCTGCGCCCGCGCCTGCACCGTCTCCTTGAAATCGCGTGTCAGTGCCATGACTCGCCTCTCTGCTCCAACGGTATCCGCGTCAGGACAATCCCCCTCCGCAAACCCCGACACACCACCCACCGCCCAAACACGCTCTAATGTTCTAAGACGAACAGGAGCCCAACGATGACCATCTCACCACGCCGACGCCGACGAACCCTCCGCGAGCACCAACTCCGGCAGAATGGCCACACCCTCGAACAGATCGCCGACAAGGTCAACGTCTCCGTCGCCACCGTCCACGCCGACCTCCGATTGCTCGAGACCAACTGGTCCGACTTCGCCCAGGCAACCCGCAACGACCTCCTGCTCCAGCAGGTCAACCGCGTCAACCGCCGCATCGGCCGCCTGATCAACACCGGCGTCGTCGGCCTCGAACTCTGCGCCACCATGAACGAGGCCCTGCGCGCCAGGGCCCTCTACTCCCAGGAGCTCAACGCCGCCTGCCGCGAACTCCGCCTCCTGCTCCGCGAACTCCCCAGCGATGGCCCGCCCAGCGGCGAGATCATCGAGCTCGAACTCGCCGACTACCCCGACGACGAACTCGCCGACCCTGAACGACCCCGAAAAAACCTGAAAGAACCTGAAAGCGCAAAGGCCTCGCTCCCCCGGAAAACAAAGGAAATCGCAGCCACAACCCCCTCAGAAAAAAGTTTGTCCGAAAACCTGAAACTGCCGCTGCCCCAGAACACCGGACGCAACAAACCCTGTCCCTGCGGCAGCGGAAAGAAACGCAAACTCTGCCACCCCCAACACGCGCAGGCGCCTCCTCAAGCGGCCGACATCGAGGCCGAAGCGCTCCGCCTCTCTGAGCAAGCCCGCGCCGCAAGCCGCAATAACGACCCGCGCGCCGAGGTCGCCGCGCTCGGCCAACTCGCCGAATTGCTCGGGCCCTGATTGAAATGATCCACCCGAGGGATTCGAACCTCCGGCCCCTCGATGCCGCGTCAACGACCCAGGCGCTAGCGGATTCGCTTCACCCTCGAGCGGCGCCGGACCGGCTGCTGCAACTCCGGGTCGTCGTTCCACGGTCGCCGGATGAAGCTGACCCCGAGGCTTCGGTCGATCTCACGCCACTTGGACTCTTCCTCCGGCGTGACGAACGTGATCGCTTCGCCCTCGCGACCCATCCGGCCGGTGCGACCGACTCGGTGCGTGAACAGCTGGGGAGAATCGGGCAAGTCGTAGTTGATCACCTGCCCGACCCCGTCAATATCAAGCCCCCGCGCCGCCACGTTGGTCGCGACCAGGATCGGAGTCCCGCCCGACCGAAACTCACGCATCACCCGCTCGCGAGCGTTCTGACGCAGGTTCCCCTGCAGCGCGCCCACCGGATAGCCCAGTTCGTCCAGCTGTCGGGCCAGCTTCTTCACCCCGTGCTTGGTCTTCCCGAACACGATCACCGCCTCGCCGTTGCGCTCGTCCAGCAGCGAACGCAGCGCCCCGATCTTGTGGTCTCGCCGAATCGAATAGACCAGGTGCGTCACGCTGGGCAGCGTCTGCAGGTCGGCGTCGACCTCCACGG
>JAPPBN010000026.1:0-344090 GCA_026705025.1 Chloroflexota bacterium
CGCAACGGCGCGGTCGTCTCGGAGGAAGTGATCTCGCTGCAACATCAGGTGGCGGACGAAGCGCCAGGCGAGGACGCCGAGGATGTGCGAGTCTCGGGCTACACGCTGATCCCGCTGGATGCCGCACGTTCGCTGGCCGTGACCATGGTGCCCGCGCAGGAGAGCTATGAGTTCTGGTATCGGGTCATCCCGACACCGGCGACGGCGTCGGGTTTGACCTTCGCCAAGCTCGGCGTCGGCCAGGATCCGCCGCTCGGTCCGCGCCTGATGCTGGCCATCGGCAGTGAACGGTTATTCGAAGGGGTCGTCTCCCTTGAACAGGCGGAAGGCGAGGCGATGCTCTCCGCATTGCCGCTCACGGAGGACGAGTTCCTCCTGGTCGGGCTGCGCGACGCTGAAGCTGGTGAGGGTTTTTTCTACTACTCACAGCAACGAGAGAGCGATCGCGGTCTGCTGGCGGTCGGCGAAACGGTCGAGTTGAGCAGCGGGGTCAGCCTGACCTATCAGGGCATCGAGCCCGATCACGGGCTCCAGGGACGACTCGACGAGGATGAAACGCGTCTGGTTGGATCGATTCAGCTCACCTGGTTGGGCGCCGAGTCCGTTTTCTACGAAGTCGCGCCCGACATTCCCGGCGCGGATGGCGATGTCCTGATTGCGCTCGAGCGCTTCGGCCAGGCCCGCACCGCCGAGCAGTTCGACGCCCTGGGCGGCGAAGGCGTTCGCCTCGCCACCGGATCAAGCAACGACTCGTCGGCCGGAGGTCAGGTCGCACGCCCTTCCCGAATGATCCTCGGGCTCGGAGGGGACGCCGGACGGATCGAACTGGACGAAGGGCAGGAGATCGTCCATGCCGGTCTGCGTTATCAGTTCGCCGGACCGCGTGAATTCACCGGCTTGAACGTCCGCCGCGATCCGGGTGGAACCACATTCTGGGTCGGGATTGGTCTGGGAATTGTCGGCATGACGACCACCTTCTTCATGCCACGCCGACGGATCTGGGCCCGGGTGACGGCGAATCGTGTGCAACTCGCCGGCCAGGCCGGACACGGGATCGATCTGACCTCGGAACTCGAACGCCTGGTCACGGGCGAAGAGCCGCCGAAGCGCAAACTGCGTCTCGCTCCACGTCGCGGACTGTTCGGCGGCGACTACGCTCAACCTGAGGATGGGAGGCGGGACGATGCCTGAGTTGGTTGGGATCATCAACATCAACATTAATCCGGTGTTGATCGACACAGGCGGATTCGAGCTGACCTGGCACGGACTCTTCACGGCGGTCGGAATCGCGCTGGGCGTCTGGCTGGCGGTGCGACTGGCTCGCCGGGCGCGGATCTCCGAGGACGACGCGATGTCCATCGCGGTCGTCTCGGTTGTGTCCGGCATCATCGGCGCCCGGTTGCTCTGGGTCTTCGAGCACACGGACCAGATCGGCTCGGTCGGCGACATTTTCGCCCTGACCGACGGCGGCATCTCGATCTACGGCGCGATGATCGGCGGCGTCCTGGGCGGGTTCACCTACGTCACCTTCTTCAAGCCCAACTTTCCCAAGTGGGTCGCATTGGACGTCGCCGCCCCGGGCATGATTCTTGGTCAGGCCGTCGGACGCTTCGGCGACTTTGTCAATGGCGAGCACTTCGCCAACGCCTCCGAGCTGCCCTGGGCCTTCCGCTACACACATCCGTTGACCGACGGTCCATGGTCGGCGCCGGGCGTCGACGATTGGTATCGCGGCTCACGAGGCTTCGAGGGCGAGGCGCCCGTCGCCGTCCATCCGGTCGCCGGCGGCTACGAGCCAATCCTCGACCTCATGATCCTCGCCGGACTGTTCCTGTTCCGTCGGATGGGCGTCGGCGCAGGATGGGGGTTCACCTTCTATGTCTTCGCCTACGCGGTGGTGCGCGGCGCGCTCTCCCTCTTACGCACCGACGAAGCGGCCGTCGCCAGCGCGCTGTCCGTTCCCCAACTGCTCGCGATCCTTACAGCCGTCGCCGCGGTCTGGATGGCGTTGCACCTGCGACGGCATCGTCAACCGCCGGTGCAGACCGGCCTGGCGGTCGAGCGGCACACGCATCGCGGCAGTCGGCGAGGAGGCCTCGGACGTGGCTGAGACGCTCGAACTTGTCCTCTGGGTCAAATCCGACTGCGGCGCCTGCGATCAAGCGCAGGAGTTGATGGCCTCGCTCTCGGCGGCGATGCGGTTCGACTGGTCGACGGATGAAGGTGAATACGAAGATTCAGTACCGGTCGTTGCGACCAGGGACGGCCATGTGCTGGCCGAGGCGCCAATCGTCGCCAGTGACCTCGTCGATGCGATCCTGACGGCTAGCGCTCCAGACTCTCCAGATTGATCGAGTGCAGGCCGCACTCTTTCTGCGTCGCCTCTTCCCACCACCAGCGACCAGCGCGTTCGTGTTCACCGGGATGAGTCGCGCGAGTGCAGGGTGCGCAACCGATCGATTTGAATCCCTGGTCGTGCAGCGGGTTGTAGGGCACGCCGTAGGCCATGATCTGCTGCCAGACCTGGGCCGAGCTCCAGTTCGCCAGCGGATTGAATTTGACCAGCGGATCGTCTGCCCGGCCGAATCCCGGGTCGAGCTGGACGACCGGGATGTCGGCTCGCGTTCCTGGTGACTGGTCCTTGCGCTGACCCGTGACATACGCTTCAACGTCGGCCAGCGCCCGGCCCAGCGGCTCGACCTTGCGGATCCCGCAGCATTCCTGGTGACCGTCGGAGCGAAAGCTGAACAACCCTTTCTCCCGGACCAGCGCCTCGACCGCGTCTGCCTGCGGATGGTAGGCCTCGATCGGAACGTCGTAGTGGTCGCTCACGCGTTGGATGAACTCGAGCGTCTCCGGATGCAGCCGTCCCGTGTCCAGCGTGAAGACGCGGAACTGTTTGCCCAGTTTCTCGGCCTCGCGAGCGGCAAAGTCGACCAGCACAACATCCTCTGCCCCGCTGAAGGAAATGGTCAGCCCGTCGAAGTGCGCCAGCGCCTCGGCAATGATGTCCGCAGGATGCGCGGAAGCCAGCCGCGCGGCCGTCGCGTCGATCTGTGTCGCGTCGAATGCACTGCTGATGGTCGTCATGGGCAGGCTCCAGGCGGAGGATCGGCCCCGGTGGCCGTCCGGGCGAAGGGAAATGTTACTATTTCAGTCAAGATTATCCGCATCGCCCCAGATGCGGTGTGTCTGGAGACGCGCCCGCGATGATGAAGCTGTCGTCCACGAGCGATTATGGCATTCGCGCCCTGGTCGATCTCGCGCAGCACGACGATGGCGCGCCGATTCCGTCGGCCGAAATCGCCGAGCGGCAGGGCATCCCCGGTTCGCTGGCCGGCCAGGTGCTAGGACGTCTGCGCGCCGCCGGCTTCATCTCTTCCGCCCGTGGCGCGCAGGGCGGACACCAGCTCGCCCTGCCTCCCGAGGACATCCGACTGGATCGCGTGGTCGAGGCGCTCGAGGGCCCGTTGACCCTGGCCGACTGCCTCGAGCGCGGCGCGCAGAACGGGCGAGCCTCCGAGCGCTGTACCGGGGCGGCCGCGCAAGTCCGCCTCTGGGACGATGTGCGCGCCGCCATCCTGACCACACTGGCCGACCGCTCAATCGCCGACCTGGCCGCGGAATCGGCATTGCTGGGATCACCGACCGGTGGTCGATACCAGATCTAGAACAACCCCGACGAGACGACCCCCACCTTGAGCCTGACTCGACCGCCCCTGGCAAACTCTGTGCTTGATCTGATCGGCGCCACGCCGATGGTCACGCTCACGCGCGTCGTGTCCGACGGCGGCGCCGAGGTGGTCGCCAAGCTGGAATCACTCAATCCTGGCGGATCGGTCAAGGACCGGATCGCCAAGTCGATGATCGAAGACGCGGAATGCAGCGGCGCGCTGCAGGCTGGCGACATCATTGTCGAGCCCACGTCCGGCAACACTGGCGTCGGACTTGCCCTGGTGGCCGCGGTCAAGGGCTATCGGTTGATCCTGACCATGCCTGAGGACATGTCGCACGAGCGTCGCCGGTTGCTGGAGCGCTTCGGCGCGGAAGTCGTCCTGACGCCCGCGATTGAAGGCATGACCGGCGCCGTCTTCGCGGCCGAGGAACTGGCTTCCGAGGACGGCTACTTCATGCCGCAGCAGTTTCAGAATCTCTCCAATCCCGAGATCCACCGCCGAACCACCGCACTGGAAATCTGGTCGGCGCTGGAAGATCGCGAAATGCCCGACGGCGAGCGACTCCACGCATTCGTCACGGGCGTGGGCACCGGCGGTACCATCACCGGCGTCGGAGAAGTGCTGCGCGAACGGCGGCCCGGGCTATCCGTGACGGCGGTCGAGCCTGAGCGCTCCCCGGTCCTGCAGGGCGGACGCTTCTCCGTCCATGCCATTCAGGGCATCGGCGCATCATTCGTGCCCGGTGTCCTCAACCGCGAGGTCTACGACGAGGTGATTGGCGTATCCGATCGCGACGCCGAGCAGATGATGCTCCGGCTCACGCGTGAAGAGGGAATCTTGTGTGGAATTTCATCGGGCGCGAACGTATACGCGGCGAACGTCGTCGCCGAGCGTCTCGGACCCGGTTGTCGTGTCGTCACCACGATCTGCGACACGGGCGAGCGGTATCTGTCGATGCCGCTCTCCGAGAGCTAGGTACAGCGAGCGAGCTGAGAGGCTGAGAGGACAAGTCAATGAGCGTGAAGGTCTACATTCCAACGCCGTTCCGCAAGATCACGGGCAACCGCACCTTCGTCGACGCCGACGGGATCGACGTCAACGGTGTGCTGCGCGATCTCGATCAGCGCTTCCCCGGCTTCGGCGAGATGGTCTTCGACGGCGAGCAGGAGCTGCTCGAACACGTCAACGTCTACGTCAACAATCACGAGATCGCCTCGCTCGAAGGGCCCGAGACCCCGGTCTCGGACGGCGACGAGCTGGCCGTCATCCCGGCGATTGCGGGCGGCGCGGGTGCGGCAATGACGCCCGAGATGGTCGAACGCTACTCACGGCACCTGATCATGGACCAGGTCGGTCCGCTCGGCCAGCGCAAGCTGATCGACGGCAAGGTCCTCGCCGTCGGCGCCGGCGGACTCGGATCGCCGGTCCTCGTCTACCTCGCGGCAGCCGGGATCGGCACGATCGGGGTCGCCGACTTCGATGTCGTCGACCGCTCCAACCTGCAACGGCAGATCATTCACGGCACCTCGGACATCGGACGACTGAAGGTCGACTCGGCCAAGGACCGGATTCTGGAGATGAATCCGAACATCAACGTGATCACTCATACCTCGCCGCTGACCTCCGACAACGCCATGGAGATCATCCCCGAGTACGACGTGATCATCAACGGAGCCGACAACTTCGCCACCCGCTATCTGATCAACGACGCCGCCTTCCTCGCCGAGAAAGTCCTCGTCGACGGATCGATCTTCCTCTTTGAAGGTCAGGTCACGACCTTCTTCCCTGGCGAGGGTTGTTACCGCTGCCTCTATCCCTCGCCGCCGCCGCCGGGCATGGTTCCGTCCTGCTCCGAGGCTGGCGTGCTCGGCGTACTGCCCGGCACCGTCGGCGCAATCCAGGCGACTGAAGCGATTAAGGTCCTGCTCGAGCAGGGCGAGCCACTCAAGAACCGCCTCCTGTTGTACGACGCCCTGGCCATGGACTTCCGCACCGTCAAGATTCGCCGCGATCCCCAGTGTCCACTCTGCGGCGATGCCCCAACGGTGACCAAACTGATCGACTACGAGGAGTTCTGCGGCTCACCCTTCCACGAGAACTAGCTGTCTCTCACCGCGAAGGGGGAGATGGCCGACAACCACCACTCTCCCCCCCTTCAGGGGGAGATGGCCGATAACCACCACTCTCCCCCCTCTGGGGGGAGATGCCGAAGGCAGAGGGGGGCTCCGGGAGCCCAATGCGAGAGGAATCGACATATGGCTGTTGAAGTTCGGGTCCCGTCGATGCTGCAGAAGTTCACCGACGGCGAGAAGAAGGTGCAACTGGAATCCGCGAACATCAGCGAACTGCTGACAACGCTGGAGACCTCGTATCCCGGGATCGGCGATCAGCTGATGGAAGACGGCGAACTCCGCCGCTTCGTCAACATCTACCTCAACGACGAGGACATCCGCTTCCTCGACGGTATGGACACCTCGCTCTCCGACGGCGACGTGCTCGCGATCCTGCCTGCGCTCGCCGGAGGCGCATCCTGATGGTCACGGCCGCTCCAGCTCGCTACCAGTCGCTGCTCGACACGATCGGCGACACGCCGCTCGTCCGACTGCAGCGCATGTCGCCCAATCCCGATGTCGCGATCTGGGTCAAGCTGGAGGGGCAGAATCCGACTGGTTCGGTCAAGGACCGCATCGCCCGGGCGATGATCAACGCGGCCCACGCCGACGGCTCGCTCCAGCCCGGCCAGACCATCCTCGAACCGACCTCCGGTAACACCGGACTCTCGATCGCGCTGATGGGCCGCCTGACCGGTCATCCGGTCCGCTGTGTGATGCCCGAGTCGGTCTCGGTCGAACGCCGCGATTTGCTCTCGTTCTTTGGCGCGGAGGTCGTACTCTCCCCCGGTGAAACCGGCTCCAACGGCGCGGTGCGGATGGCCAAGGAGATGTACGAGGCTGACCCCTCGGTCTTCATGCCGATGCAATACGAGAACGCCGCCAACCCCGGCGCGCATTACGAGACCACCGGCCCGGAAATCTACCGCGACTGCCCAGAGATCACGCATTTCGTCGCCGGCCTCGGCACTGGCGGCACCCTGACCGGCGTCGGGCGCTACCTCAAGGAGCAGAATCCCGAGATCAAGATCGTCGCCGCCGCGCCGCACCCCGGCGATCTTGTCCAGGGGCTGCGCTCGCTCGACGAGGGCTACATCCCCCCGGTCCTCGACGAATCGGTCCTCGACGCCCGGATCATGGTCGACTCCCGCACCTCATTCGCCGTCGTCAAGCGCCTGCTGGAAGAGGAAGGCATCTTCGCCGGCATCTCCTGCGGCGCCGCCATCCGGGCCGCCCAGCGGGCCGCCGAACGTCTGGAGACGGGCAACATCGTCGTCCTCCTCGCTGACGGCGGCTGGAAGTACCTCTCCACCGGCCTCTGGAATCGAGACTACGAAGACATCGCCGGCGACGAAAAAATCGAAGGCAAAATCTGGTGGTGATGCACCACCGTCCACAGAAAGGACACCAACATGGCCAACTACGCGCACCCCGAGAAACTCGTCTCGACCGATTGGGTCGCCGACAACCTCGACAATCCCAACGTCGTCCTGATCGAGGTTGACGTCGACACCTCGGCCTACGACGAAGGCCACCCGCCCGGAGCAGTCGCCTGGAACTGGACCTCGCAGCTTCAGGACCAGGTCTCGCGTGACGTCGCCTCCCGTGAGGTCGTCACCAACCTGCTCCAGAGCGCCGGCGCCAACGACGACTCGCAGATCGTCCTCTTCGGCGACAACAACAACTGGTTCGCCGCCTATGCGCTGTGGATGCTCGAGCTCTATGGCGTCACCAACACCGCGCTGATGGATGGCGGCCGGGTCAAGTGGGAGGCCGAAGGCCGCGCCACCACCACCGATGCTCCCGCGGCCGGCTCCGGCAGCATTGCCGTCGCCGAGCGTGACGAAGCGCTGCGGGCCAAGCTGCCCGACGTGCTCGCCCACGTCGAAGCCGGTGGTCAGCTCGTCGACGTCCGCTCGCCCGATGAGTTCAACGGCGTGATCATGGCCCCGCCGGGCCTGCCCGAGACCGCACAGCGCAAGGGCCACGTGCCCGGCGCATCGAACATCCCCTGGGCGACCGCCGTCGCCGAGGACGGCACCTTCAAGTCGGCCGACGAGCTCAGCAACATCTACCAGGCGCAGGGCATCACGGGCGACCAGCCGGTGATCGCCTACTGCCGCATCGGCGAACGCTCCTCCCATAGCTGGTTTGCCCTCCGCTACCTGCTCGGCATCGACAACACGTCCAACTACGACGGTTCATGGACCGAGTACGGCTCCGTCGTCGGCGTCCCGATCGACAACCCCAGCGCCTGATTCTCAGACCTCCCCCTCCGGGGGAGGTGCCCCGCAGGGGCGGAGGGGGCCGCCGAGCGTGCCGACTGACGCCGTCTGGAAGCGCACCGTCGCCCGAGCCGTCAGTTCGGGCGACGCCTCGGCGCTGCCGATTCATTTCTCCGCCGCGGTCCTCCACCGCTATCTCGACCGCGGTGCCAAAATCCTGCGAACCAACACGGTCGGCCGCCTGCTGCAGCCGGGCAAGGCCGTGATCGACTTTGGCATCGTCGAGGACGACGCCGTCATTCACCTCCGCTTCGGCGACATCGCGGCGCTGATTCCCGAGTCCGAGCGAGAACATTGGCTCGCTCACCTGGTCGCCCCCGCAGCCAGTCGTCCCTACCTCCAGATGACCCTCCAACCTGGCGCCTGCCACGACGACGGCGAACTGCGCGAGTGGACGCCTGAGGCATAACGATGCCGGTTGAGTTTCCTTCTCTGCCAACGACTGCGGATACCGAGCGCTACGCGATCATCTACGCCGACCCGCCCTGGGACTACAAGGGTCAACTGCAGCACGCCGGGCCCGGCAGCGGCGACTCGGGCGGAGCGATTCGCCACTATGAGACCGTCCGGTTGCAGGACTTGGTGGAACTCGATGTTTCCACGATTGCCGCGAACGATGCGCTCCTCTTCATGTGGGCGACCTCGCCGCACCTCGATCAGGCGATCGACCTGGGCAAGGCCTGGGGCTTCGCCTGGTCGACCGTCGCCTTCGTCTGGGACAAACAGCGGGTCAACCCCGGCTTCTACACGATGTCGCAGTGCGAGCTGTGCCTGGTCTTCAAGCGCGGACGGATTCCCGCTCCTCGGGGCGCGCGCAACGTGCGACAGCTGGTCTCCGAGCGACGCAGCGATCATTCGCGCAAGCCGATCGAAGTCAGGCGTAGGATCGAGGAGATGTTTCCGCGTCAACGCAAGATCGAACTCTTCGCACGCGACGCCGACATCCACGGTTGGGACACCTGGGGAGCGGAGATCCCGCACCCCCAAACGGAGCGCACGTTCTGGCAGGATCAGCGGGAGGCGGCGGGAACATGACCCTGAAGTTGCCGCAGGTGCTGATCGACGAGATGATCGCCCACTCGCGCGAAGATCTGCCCAACGAGTGCTGCGGCATCATCGGCCGCGCCGCAGACGGCGCGTTGACGCTCTGGCGAGCGACCAACGACCAGGCCTCGCCCTGGCGTTTCAACATTCCGCCTCAACAGTTGTTGCATCTCTACAACGCGATCGAGGACGTCGACGGCGATTTGCTCGTCATCTACCACTCGCACGTCGCTTCCGAGGCGCGACCGTCGCCGACCGACCTCAATATCGCCCGGCTGCACAAAGGCGCGACGGAATGGCCCTACTGGGTGCTCGTCTCACTGGCCGACGAGCCGCCCTCGGTGCGCGCCTGGCGAATCGATGACGGCGACGATCCCGATACGGTGACGGCATCCGAGATCGAGTTGGCCATCGCAACCGGCGACGCCGATCGAAGGCGGCTGGAGATGATCGAGGTCGACGGCCGACCGCGAGTGCAGGAGACATCGCTGTGAAGGGGTCGTAGTGGAGTTGGACGCGTTTCCGTGGGGTTCGCGGACGCTGCTCGTCGGGATTCTCAACGTCACACCTGACTCGTTCGCCGGCGATGGCGTCATCGACGTCGCACAGGCCGTTGCGATGGCGAAGCAGATGGTTCGCGACGGCGCCGACATCATTGACGTCGGCGGAGAATCGACCCGCCCTGGATTCAACCCTGTCTCCGCAGAAATCGAACTCCAGCGCGTTCTGCCGGTGGTCGAGCGCATCACTGAAAGCTTGCCGCAGACCCCGATTTCCATCGATACGACGAAACCGGCCGTCGCCCTGGCTGCCCTGGACGCCGGGGTGAGCATGCTCAACGACATCAACGGACTTCAGGGTGATCCGGCGCTGGCCGATGTCGCAGCGGCCCGCGATGCCTGGGTGATCGCCATGCACAACCAGCGCCGTCGATCACCAGCTACCGACCCGGTAGGAGCGGTCCTCAACGGCTTCCGCGCGTCGCTCGCAATCGCCGGCCGGCATGGAGTTGACCACGAGCGGATGATTCTCGATCCGGGCTTTGGCTTCGGTTGGGAACTGTCCGAGAACGCCGAGATCCTTCGCCGCCTCTCGGAGCTTCGGGTACTGCGATGCCCGATCCTGGTCGGCATGTCGCGCAAGCGAATGACCGGCGAACAGTTCGGCTGGGGCGTCGAACAGCGGCTCGAAGGATCGGCCGCCGTCACCGCCCTGGCCGTCGCCAACGGCGCCGACCTTGTCCGCGTTCACGATGTCGCGGAAATGACCCGTGTCGTGCGCATGGCCGACGACATCGTGCGCCAATGACCAACGTCTTCCTCGGCCTGGGCGGAAACCTAGGGGACCGTCGCGAGCTGATGCGATCCGCAGTGACCGAGATACGCCAGGTGGTCGACGATGTGAGGGTCTCATCGCTCTACGAATCCGCGGCCTGGGGCGTCACCGATCAACCTGCGTTCCTCAACGCGGTCGTGCGCGGCCGAACCAGCTTGAACCCGCTGAATCTGCTGGATGCCGTCCAGTCAATCGAGAACGAACTCGGACGGGTGCGCGAACAGCGTTGGGGCCCGCGCCTGATCGACATCGACATCCTGCTCTATGGCGCGGAAGTCATCGACGAACCGAGGCTCCAGGTGCCGCATCCCTACATGACCCAGCGCGGCTTCGTGCTCCGGCCGCTCGCCGACCTTGCCGCCGGTCTGACATTGCCTGATGGTTCACTCGTCGGAGAACTGCTGACGACCGTCAGCCAGAGCGATCTGAGGCGAGTCGAGGGGCCGGACTGGGCAGACTGACGACGTGTCTAGATGTCGTCGAGCGGTTCCGGCACGAAGTTGAGCCCTTCGAGATCGTCCTCAAGCTCGTAGGTCGTCCAGCCAATCCAGAACAACAGCACGGCGGCGGTCAGGGTGATCGCAGCGGCCGGAATGGCGACGGCGGCGTAGCTGCGGCGGCGCACGCCCAACACGAACCACAGCGCCTGGAATGCGGCCGCGATCATCAGGATCAGGCCGGTCAGCCGGGTGCGGTCCATGGGAGCCATGCGCCGAGCATATCGCCGTTGGTAATCTGGCGGTGTGACCACCGAATCGACCGAATCCCCGCAGCTGGGCGAGCTAGATGACATCCTCGATGTGACCGAGGAACGTCAGCTTGAACGTCCCGACGCCGTCGACGAACCTCTGGCCGAGCGCACGTTGTTCCTCCACCGGCGTGTGGTCACAATCAAACCGGATCGAATCGAAGTCCGTCCGCCGAAGTCGGCCGTGGTCGTGCCGCTGTTCGGGGTCGCCCTGACCGCTGGACTGTTGGCCCTGTTGGCCACGTCGGTTGATTCCTTTCCCTTCTGGTTGATGGGCATCCTCCTCCTCTTCGCGGTCGTCCTGCTGCCGCTCTCCGGACTCTCGTTGGTCTACGCGCTGATGGGCGCCAACATCGTCGCCGACCGCGGGGGACAGAACGTCTCAATGAAACAGCGGTTTCTCGGATTGGGTATCGGCACGAACGAACTGATTCCGTTTTGGAAGATCCGCGAGCTGTTGGTCGAAGATGAAGGCCGCGAAATCGCCAGGGCCGGCGGCGCCCTTCCCGCCGAGGAGTTCGCCCAGTGGCAGCTGGTACTGGTTAAGAAGAGCGGGACTCGCCACACCATTGGTTCCGTCTCGACGCCGCGCCAACACGAAGAAGAAGGACTGCAACAGATCTTCGAAGTCGCCGAGGCGTTATCCGCGCTGACCGAAGCCCCGATTCGCGGACCCATCTGGTAGGAGCCAACAATGTCCGAGCCCGACCGTCACGACCGAAGCTGGCAGGAACAGATCGATTCCGACGTCGATGCGTCGTTGGCCGACATGCAGACCATTGCCGTAATCGGTCTCTCGCCAAAGCCGGAGCGCGACTCCCATCGGGTCACCGCCTACATGCAGCGGCACGGCTACCGGATCATTCCCGTCAACCCCGCCGCCGCGGGCACGGAGATCCTCGGCGAGCATGTCTACGCGACGCTGGCGGAAGCTCGGAACGCGCTGCCCGATCTGGAAATTGACACCGTCAACGTCTTCCGCCGGTCTGTCGATACCCACCAGCCGATTGCCGACGCGCTTGCAGCTAAACAGGCAGGCGTGCGGACCGTCTGGCTGCAACTCGGCATCGTCAATCCGGATGGCCTCAGGCGCGCACGCGCTGCCGGAATGCGTGCCGTAGAGGACAGATGTCTGATGGTTGAGCACCGACGTCTGGTACCCACGGATCGTGTGCGTTAACGTGCAGGTACAACACGGAATCGACTAACGCGAGGACCGCGTGCATCAGCCGATTGCCGAACCAGAGTCGCCACCCTCTAGCCCCCTACGCGAAATCGACGACCGCCCGCGCGAAGCATGTGGCGTCTTCGGGATCTGGGCGCCAGAGGTCGATGTCGCGGTCGAAACCTTCTACGGCATCCACACGCTGCAGCATCGCGGCCAGGAAAGCGCCGGCATCTGCACGACGGATGGCCGAAGTCTGACAGTCAAAACTGGCATGGGTCTGGTCGCCCAGGTCTTTGACGAGCAGACCGCCGCGGAACTCGAAGGCATCGCCGCCATCGGGCACACCCGCTACTCGACGACCGGCGCCAGCCGGTTCCGCAACGCGCAGCCGATCCTGCTCGATGATCCATTGACCGGTGAACAGATGGCGATTGCGCACAACGGCAACGTCGTCAACGCCGCGCAGGTCCGGGTCGAGCTGACCGAGTCCGGCGCCACCTTCGAGACCTCGACGGACACCGAGGTCCTGGCCAAGTACCTGCTGCTCTTCGGCGAGGACGAAGCCGACATGGATGCGCTCTGGGAAGCCCGGTTCAGCGCCCTGATGCGCCACATCGAGGTCGCCTATTCGCTCGTTCTGCTAACCCCCGACCGACTGATGGCCGCTCGCGACCCGTATGGCGTGCGACCCCTGTGCATCGGGCAGGTGGGCGGCCGCTATGTGGTTGCTTCGGAGACATGTGCGCTCGACCAACTGGGCGCGACCCTGCTGCGCGACGTCCGCCCCGGCGAACTGATCACAATCGACGACCGGGGCATGCGCTCCTACCAAGCGATCCCCCCGGCGCAGCCGGCTGGTTGCGTGTTTGAGCACATCTACTTTGCCCGGCCCGACTCGATCCTCGACGGGCAGGCGGCCTGGCAGTCGCGCTCGCAACTCGGCGTCGAGTTGGCGCGCGAACATCCGGCCGACGCTGACGTCGTCATCGGCGTGCCCGACTCGGCCACCGCACACGCGATCGGCTACTCCTCCGAATCCGGCATTCCCTACTCCGAAGGACTGGTCAAGAACCGCTACGTAGGCCGCACCTTCATCTCGCCCGACCAGCGCCTCCGCGATCTCGGCGCGCATCTGAAATACAACCCTATGCCTTCGGTGCTGGCCGGACGGCGTGTCGTGGTCGTCGACGACACGATCGTTCGCGGCACGACCACCCCGCGGATCGTCAAGCTGTTGCGCGAGGCTGGCGCGGCCGAAATCCACATGCGAATCGCCGCGCCGCCGATCCGACATCCCTGTCACTTCGGCGTCGATATGGCGACCCGGCAGGAGCTCATCGCCGCGCGGAAATCGGAGGAGGAGATCCGCCAACACCTCGGCGCGGATTCGCTCGGCTACCTCAGTCAGGACGGCCTGCAGCGCGCGCTCTCCCTGGGCAAGACCACCTGCCTGGCCTGCTTCAACGGCGACTATCCCGTTTCGGTACAGACCGATTTCGAGTTCGACACCCTCGCCGTGCCGCTGGTCACCGCTCATCCCCGACCAACGAATGGAAACGGCAACGGAGCCGCGCCCCGGCGCAGTGGCCGCTCCGATGAGACGATGGTCGCGCTCGCGCCGGAGCGCCGCTGAGCGATGACCCAGACCGATCGAATTGAGCCAACCGCAGCCGCCTACGCGGACGCAGGCGTCGACGTCGACGCCAATGATCGTCTGATCCCCCGCTATCGCGATCTGGCGAGTAGCGCGTCACGGCCTGAGCAACTGGGAGATGTCGGCGCGTTCAGCGGGCTGTTCAAGCTGGGCGAGTACCGACAGCCAGTGTTGGCCGCGTCGACCGACGGCGTTGGCACCAAGGTGATGATTGCCAGCCTGGCCGGACGGCTCGACGGCGTCGGCCGGGACCTGGTCAATCACTGCATCAACGACATTCTCTGCGCTGGTGCCGCGCCACTATTCTTCCTCGACTACCTGGCCGCAAACGAGCTGTCCGAGGATGACAAGGTGGCAATCGTCGCCGGTGTGGCTGCGGCCTGTCGCGAGAGTGGGATCGCGCTGCTCGGCGGTGAGACAGCGGACATGCCTGATCTCTATCCAGCCGGCCACTTCGACCTGGCCGGGACCATCGTGGGCGTCCTGGAACGCGGAGACGAGATTACCGGCGAGACAATCGAGACGGGCGATGTCGTCCTCGGTCTGCCGAGTAACGGGCTGCACACGAACGGCTACTCGCTGGCCCGGCAGGTGTTTGGACTGCGACCGGAAGATGGATCCTGGGCGGAACGCCGGGACCGACTGGTTGCGTTTGAGCCTGCGCTCGGGGAATCGCTGGCAGATGCCCTGCTGCGGCCCCACTTCTGTTACTGGCCGGCGTTGAAGGGCGTGTTGGACCGGATCAAGGGCATCGCCCACATCACCGGCGGCGGCATCGCCGGAAACATTGAGCGGATCCTCCCTGGCGGACTCGCGGTCGAGCTCGACTCATCCTGTTGGCCAGAACCGTCAATTTTCGGCCTGATTCAGGCACGGGGCGAGATCTCCAGCGCCGAAATGCACCGCGTGTTCAACATGGGACTGGGTATGGCAATCGTCGTTTCTGCGGAGGACGCGGAGTTCGTGCTGGACAAGACGGCGGCAGCTACGAGAATCGGCTTGGTGCGACCTGAGGACTCGTCTGTATCAAGTCGAGTTGCGATAATGCGAGCAGGCAAGCTGGTCTGACAGTCGGCCAGACATTGCACATCGGCAGCCAGAGCGGGGGGCCGTGATCTTGACCACAATTCGGCGTGGGCTTACATTTCTTGAGCGTCCCCCGATGGGGCGGTCGGGATAATCGTGGGAAGAGGTAGCTGGTGGAACTGCTGACAGCCGCCCTCGTGACGATTCCGTTTCGCTCGGAGATCATGGAGTTGCCGCTCGTGGGGCTGACGATGCTCTTCTGCTTCGGCGCGCTCGTGATTCTCGGGCGTTGGTGGGAGCGCTAAGCCGCAATGGCCAACCTCGAACGCGCGCCGCGCAAGTCGTTCAACGACCTGATCTACGATCTGATCTTCAAGAACTACGTCTGGCAGTCGATTTTCCGTACCGGCTACCCGAACACGCCGCGCAACCAGATGCTGGCAGTCGCGACCAACGTCTTCCTCCACCTCCATCCGACACGCATCCACCGCACTCACGTCAAAATCACGCACACCTACTGCCTCGGTGGTCTCTCGTTCTTCATGTTCCTGGGACTGACCGTGACCGGCGTCCTCTTGATGTTCTATTACGTGCCCTCGGTGGAGCGCGCCTATCAGGACATCCAGGCGCTCGAAGCCAACGTGCGCTTCGGTCAGTTGCTGCGCAACATGCACCGCTGGATGGCGCACGCGATGATCATTCTCGTCCTGCTGCACATGATGCGCGTCTTCTACACCGGCGCCTACAAGCCGCCCCGAGAGTTCAACTGGGTCGTCGGCGTGGTGCTCTTCATCCTCACATTGTTGCTCTCCTTCACCGGCTACCTGCTCCCCTGGGACCAACTCGCGTTCTGGGCGATCACCGTCGGTACGACGATGGTCGGCTCAGCACCCGTCCTGGGCGACGAGTCGAAGTTCCTCCTGCTTGGCGGGTTCTCGGTGGGTCCGAACGCGCTGATTCGGTTCTACACACTGCACGTGATTGGATTGCCGCTGGTGATCTCGATCTTCCTGGCCGTGCACTTCTGGCGAGTTCGTCGTGACGGCGGACTCGCACGGCCGCTGTAGCGGGAGGACAACTCGATGGTCAGCCGCGCTGCTGCCGCCGTCCGAACACGTCCACGCCGTGAGCGTGAGCAGGAAGTCCTGGTCTGGCCGGACCTGGTCTTCATCGAGTTCATCTCCGCACTGATCTTCTCCATTGCCTTGATGGTGCTGTCGGCGATGGTCAATGCGCCGTTGCTCAACCGAGCCGACCCAGACACCACCCCCAATCCGTCCAAGGCGCCCTGGTACTTCCTCAACCTGCAGGAACTGCTCTTGCACATGGAGCCCGCCTGGGCCGGCGTGATCGTTCCCACCATCGCGCTCGTCCTGCTCGCCGCTATCCCCTATTGGGACCGCGATCAGGAGGGCCAGGGCGTCTGGTTCGGGACCAAGTTCGCCGGCCGGCTGGCAATCTTCGGCTTTACCGCCGCCACCTTGATCACCAGTCTGCTGATCATCTGGGACGGCTCACTGCATGTCGTCTGGACCGAGAACATCATCCGCGGCCTGGGCCTGAACAGCGACTTCAGCTGGCCGGGCGGGCTGGACTGGTTCCGCAACCTGCGCGGCTTCGATACCGGCATTCCCTGGGATTCCTTAGGCTTCACCATCGGCGGCTTCACGATGTTCGCGGATTGGCGCGCGATCCCCTTGGGCATTCCCGGAACCACCACCGATCCGTGGCTGCTGAACCTCAACTTCCCATCGTTCCTGTCGCAGCAAATCATTCCCGTGGCCACGATGGTTGGCCTGCCGGTGCTGTTCGTGCTGTTCTGCAAGGCTCTCGGCTGGATCCACACACGACGCGACATTGCATTGCTCATCTTCTCGGCCTTCATCGGCGTCTATCTGACGACGACGATCGTTGGTACCGCCTTCCGTGGCCAGGGTCAGGACCTCAAGCCGCCCTGGGACATCGTGGTGCTGGAGGAGTAACCGGTGGCCAACGGCAACACAGAGCAAACGGGAGAGGGCGGTCAGCAGCGCCGCGTGCCGGCTCCGGCCGAACCGTCCGGCGGCTCACGGCCCCAGCGCGCTCCTCACTTACGAGCCGAATCGCGAGCCGGCGTCGTCCAGGCGGGCGAGGGCGCACGAGCGATGGTCACCCAGGCCCAGCGTCGGCGTGCCCGTCAGGGCCAGGTCACGCGACGGCAACTGCTGCGCGTGTCGTTCTGGGGATTCTTCACATTCGGTCTCACCGGCGGTCTCGGCGCCTTCCTGTCCAACTTCTGGCCGCGCGGAGTGACCGGCTTCGGTGGCCGGATCACTGTCGGCGCCGGCGCGGTGCCCGATGTCGGCGCCGACCCGGCCCCGATCCAGATCGGCAAGTTCTACCTGGCCCACCTCCGCGCCGGCGACGGTACACATGCCGGGTTTGGCCTTGAAGGCGATCAGGGACTGTTGGCGCTGTGGTGGAAGTGCCCGCACTTGGGCTGCACCATTCCCTGGCGTCCCGGTTTCCCCTTCGAGGGCGTGACCGGATGGTTCCGCTGCCCGTGCCATGGTTCCACTTACACCCGCGGCGGTATCCGAGTCTTCGGTCCCGCTCCGCGACCAATGGACACCATGGAGATCACCGTCAACAGCGACGGCTCATTGACGGTCAACACCGGCAACATCAAAAAGGGCGGTGAGGACAATCCTCAGCGCACCACGTCCTACGGCTAACCGGCCGAACGGTCACTTGACGAGCATTCGTACAAGCGAGGCACACGGGGAATAGAGGACGATGAGCGGACAGAACACCGAGAAGCAGATTCTCGCCATGGTGATCCTGCTGGTGCTGTCGGTGGCCTCGCTGGGCGCCTACACGTGGTTCGACAACGGACGGCGGACCGAAGCTCGCTCGGAAATCCTGACCAAGGACGCCGAGCGAGCCTCATGGACCTTTGCCAACAACTGCCGTGAATGCCACGGCAACGACGGGAGAGGCTCGGAGTCGGACGCATCACTGGTCGGTCCAGCGCTGAACACCCCGAACAACACCTACGCGTTCCTGACAGACAACCAGGGACAACTCGAGGCATTGCAGAATGAGTACCGCTACACGATCACCTGCGGACGGAACGGAACGCCGATGCCTCCCTGGAGCATCGATCAGGGCGGCTCGCTGGACGGCTTCAAAATCGACAACCTCGTCACGCTCATCACGACCAACGCCGGCAACGCCTGGGAGAAGGCAGTCGAGCACGCGCATCATCTGGACGAAGTCACGATCGAAAACCTGCACATCGCATTCGATGCGGCCGAGGACACCCTGAAGGCCTCGGGCTGGTTCGCCGATCTGGATGCGGCCAAGGGCGCCGTCGCCCGGACCGAGGCCAGCGACGCTGAAATGATCAGCTTGCGCGAGGCAGTCGCAGAGGCGGAAGAGTCGGGCGAAGGTTTGCAAGAGGCGCAGGATGCCTTGGCCGCCTACGAAAAGGGCTACACAAACCTGGTCCTGGCCGCAGTGACGCTGAGAACCTCCGATGACTCAACGGCGATCGCCGATGCCCGCTCAACCTACAACGCGGCGTCGGACGTGCAGCAGGAGGTCGCGATGAACCGCGCCTGGCTCAAGGTCGTCTCCGACTACCTCACCGCTGAGAACAACCTCGTCACCGCCGAGGAACGGTTTGCGGCTGGACTACCTGTTCCAACGCCGGCGACTCAAGTCACTTCCAATACCTGCGGTCAAATTTCTGCGGAACTGGGAGACTGGCTGAGCAGCCACAGCGGCTCGTCATAACTTGAGCTGGGCGAACGCCGGGGCATGACCGGCAGCGCAGATTGAATCGTTCGGCATTGGTACGCTGACTGGTATTCCACTTTCGGCGTGACAAGAGCATCCCCTCCAACGGATTGGCGGGGTCAGGAGAGATCAGGATGGCAGCAGCACAGACCGGCAAGCGTTACTTCTGTCCGAGCTGCGGCGCGGAATTCATCGTGACGCGCGGCGGTGACGCAGAACTCAAGTGCGGCGACACGCCGCTCGAGGAAAAGAAGTAGCGATTCCAGCCGCGGTCGGCTGGAGAACAGACCACTGAGCGAGAAGGGGAGCAGCCAAGATGGCAGTCCAACTGGGCAAGCGGTACCGCGACGAAGAGTCGGGCATTGAAGTGCTCTGCATCAAGCCGGGTGAATGCGACCTCAAGGTCGACGAGCGCGAGATGGAACTGATGCAGCCGAAGGTGCTGCCGTCGGCAGACTAGAGCGTTGTCACGAAAGCATCACGAAACCGCAGCGTTGTTGTAGACGGCGCTAGCGCAGCAGGATGATCTCAGCCGATGCCCGGTGTACGCGAGCAGCTACGTTCTGACCTACGCGATGCGATGCGCGCCAAAGACGCGCCTCGCCGCAACACGATCAGAATGGTTGAAGCGGCGATCAAGAACGCCGAGATCGAGAAACGCGGCACAGAGCTGGCCGAGTCGGACATTTTGGCCATCCTGCAGCGACAGGTGAAGCAGCGGCGCGAATCGATCGAACAGTTCGAGAAGGGTGGTCGCGAAGACCTGGCCGACAACGAGCGGGTTGAAATCGCGATCATCGAGCAGTACCTGCCCAGACAGCTCACACGCAGCGAAGTGGAAGTGCGCGCTCGGGCGGTAATCGAACAAGTCGGCGCCAGTGGTCCAGGCGATCGGGGCAAGGTCATGGGCCTGCTGATGCGCGAACTACGCGGCGAAGCGGACGGTTCGCTGGTCAACGCAGTCGTGGGAGCACTGCTCGACGAGGCCGCACAGGCCAACTAGAGCCAACTAGAGCTCGCGAGCAGGTCGTTGTTCAATCGTTCTTGACGTAACGGCGTCTGTATCATTGAATCGCGGAGCGCGCGAACGCGTTCCTCGCGCTGAGCGTCAGTGACCATGCTCCAATGATCCTGTAATGAGCCAGCCCTCCTATTTCACTCCATGGCGCGTCGGCCTGTTCGGGGTGGCGCTGGCCATTGGAATCGTCCTCGCCCTCACTCCATTCCGGCCTCGGGAACAGTTTCCTGCCGTAGGCACTGTCGCCGACCGCGACATCGTGGCTTCGGAAGAGGTCGCGTTCATCAGCCCCGCACTCACCGCCGAGGCGCAGGAAGCCGCACGAGTTGAGGTCGAAACCCGGTTCGAGTTCAATCCCGATATCCGGCCCGCGCAGCTGGAAGCCCTTCGCCTGTATCTGGATGCAGTCGTCAGCGAGCGACAGGCGCGCAGCGCTCCGCTGACCTCGGAAGCCGAAACAAGCACGGGATCCAATCGGCAGGCGCAGGAAGGAGATCGGGCCCAAGAAGACCAGCAGGCGTCAGACACGGCGCCTGCTACACCAGGGCCGATCCCTGGCTCGCGCTTACCCGAGCGAGACGAGGCATTTCTGATCGCGGTTTCCGATCCGCTGTTTGGCAGCATTCAACGTGAATCGCAATCGGTCCTCGAGAGCCTCCTCCAGGAACGCCTCTATGAGCAGGACCTCGACTCGGTCCGACTCACCTTGCACGATCGTGTCGATCCAACCCTGACACTCACCGAGACCACGTTGGTTGCCTCGCTGGTCGCCGCATACCTGCGTCCCACGATGATTGAATCAACGGCGGCCACCGAGCAGGCTCGCGAACGGGCAGCTCGCGCAGTTCCTGGGGTCAGCCGTACGGTTGCTGAGGGCGAGCTCATCGTCGCGCGTGGCGCGATGGTGGACGATTTCGCCCAGGAGGCGCTGGACAACCTGACTCCCCGCAGCGCAGGCATCGAACTTGAATCGCTGGGCGCCATCGTCATCATCGGGGTGGTCGCGGCCGGCGTGTTTTCCCTCTATCTGATGATCTGGAAGCCGGCCGAAGCGGGCAGCGACCGCCGCCTGTTGCTGCTCGCCGTGCTGGTCCTGTTCTCGGTCGCAGCTGCGCGCGCTTGGTTCGAATTCGCCCTGCCCGGCGGCGTGGACGAATCGCTGGATCTCATGTTGCCCCTCGCGGCAGGGCCGGTCCTGGTGGCCGCCTTACTCAGCACCGGCCTGGGCATTACCACCGGAGTGCTCATCTCCGTATTGGCAGGTACCGCGGCGATCGTCTTGCCCGACTATGGTCTGGCGCCCTCGGGCGCGCTGGCCCTGCGACCGCTGGCATTCTTCCTCGCGAGCTCGCTGGGCGGCGTGTTCGCTGCCACCCGGGCGCAGGCCCTGGCCCAGTACGGATTGGCCGGCCTCGCGGCCGGAGTCTCTGGTCTGCTCGCCGGCGCCGCGATCTGGCTGCTCGACCCGCAACGCATAACCGATCAACTCGGTTGGCTGGCTCTGGCGGCGCTCGTAACCGCCGCACTCGTTGCCGTGATCACGATCGGCGCATTCTCACTGCTCGGGGCGTTGTTCGGAATCACCACGCCAATGCGGTTGCTCGAACTCGCGCAACTCCAGCGCCCCCTCCTGCGCCGTCTGCAGGAAGAGGCGCCAGGGACCTTCCATCATTCGCTTCTCGTTGCAACGCTCTCAGAGCGGGCCGCTGCTCAGATCGGCGCAGATCCGCTTCTGGTGCGCGTCGGTGCCTACTACCACGACATCGGCAAGCTCAATCGACCGGCAATGTTCATTGAAAATCAGGACGGACCCAATCCTCACGAGAATCTGGAGCCGAGCGAGAGCGCCCGGCTGATTATCGAGCATGTCGAACGCGGCGAAGACCTCGCCCGTCGCGATCGGTTGCCGCCGCGGATTCGCGACTTCATCCTCGAGCACCATGGATCACGACGGGTGACGTTCTTCTACCGCAAGGCTGCAATGACCGACCCGCGCGTTGACGCGCGCGACTTCACCTACCCCGGACCGCCGCCGCAAACCCGCGAGACGGCGATCGTGATGCTGGCCGATAGCTGTGAGGCCGTCGTCCGCTCGAGCGGAGAGCACGAAGCCGATCGCATTGGCATGCTGGTCGACGGAGTCTTCGACGAACGCCTGCGCGAGCGGCAACTCGATCATTGCGACCTCACAATGAGCGAGATCCGTCAGATCTCGGCAAGCTTCAAGCAAACGCTGGTCGGCGTCCACCATCAGCGGATTGAGTACCCTCCGGCCGCCGAGGCCGAGCTACGAGCGACGCCGCGAGAGGGTTCATCGGCAGAACCGGCGCTCTAGCGCGGCTTCTGGATCCGCCGCAACTGGCCATAACGAGTGCGCCCGATAGCATCGGCTCATGCGCTTCGCCGTGCTCGTCTTTCCCGGAACCTGGAGCGACTGGGACTGCGTCTATGCGCTGGAAGACCTGGGCCAGACAGCCGAGCGTGTCTGGCACCGGGAGTCATCGCTGGACAAGTACGACGGCATCATCCTTCCTGGGGGCTTCTCCTACGGCGATCACCTGCGCTGCGGCGCGATCGCGCGATTCTCGCCCGTCATGTCGGCTCTGGAGCGATTCGCCGCGACCGGCAAGCCGATCTTCGGCTCTTGCAACGGCTTTCAGATCCTCTGCGAGGCTGGTCTCTTGCCGGGAGTGCTCTTGCGTAACGCATCACTGCAGTTCCGCTGTCAGCCACAAGAACTCTCGGTCGAACGTGCGGACACCGGATTCACCAGCGCCTGCGAAGCGGGGCAGTTGGTTCAGCTGCCGATCTCTCACGGAGAGGGGCAGTATTTCGCCCCGCCGACGGTCCTCGACGAATTGGAAGACGCTGGCCGTGTGCTGTTTCGTTACTCGGGAGCGAACCCAAACGGATCCGTGCGCGATATCGCGGGAATCGTGAATCCGATGGGCAATGTGCTGGGCATGATGCCGCACCCCGAACGAGCCTCCGACGCCCTGCTTGGCGGCACCGACGGCAACTACATCTGGCGCTCGATGATCGAGCGGTGGGGCTGACGTGACGGAGTTTCCACCACCTGCCGACGCACGGGCTGCCGAGGCGACCGAAGATGTCCTCGCGCAGATTGCGCTCAGCCGGAGAGAATACGAGCTGGCGTGCGAGATGCTCGGACGAGCGCCATCGGACGTAGAGCTTGGAATGATCGGCGCGCTCTGGAGCGAGCACTGCGGCTACAAGCACTCGCGGCCGCTGTTTCATCACTTCCCCACCGAAGACGAACGCATCCTGACCAACCTCGGCGAAGAGAACGCCGGCGCCATTGACATCGGCGGCGGCTGGGTCGCCGTGATGAAGATCGAATCGCACAACCATCCCTCGGCGATTGAGCCGTACGAAGGGGCCGCGACCGGAGTCGGAGGCATCGTCCGCGACATCTTTGCCATGGGCGCCCAACCAATCGCGTTGCTCGACTCGCTCCGCTTCGGACCACTCGAGGATCGCCGCAACCGACGACTCTGCGTCGGCGTTGTCGCCGGCATTGGCGGCTACGGCAACTGCCTGGGCATTCCCACAGTCGGCGGCGAACTCGTCATCAGCGACTCCTACAGCGGCAACCCGCTGGTCAATGCAATGTGCCTGGGCATCGCTCCGCGCGGAGCCTTGATCTCAGCGACCGCCGGACCCCCCGGCACTCAACTGATGATCGTCGGCGCCGACACCGGCCGCGACGGATTGCACGGCGCAACGTTCGCCTCGGTCGAACTCGACGAATCCTCAGCGGAACGACGCCCGGCCGTGCAGGTCGGCAATCCGTTCCTCGAGAAGTCGTTGATGGACGCCTGCGTCGGGCTGGTCCGCGATCATCGTGACTGGCTCGAAGGGCTGCAGGACTGCGGCGCAGCCGGGATCACCTCGTCGACCGTCGAAATGGCCGAGCGCGCGAACGCCGGCATCCGGATTCAGACGCAACATGTGCCCCGCCGCGAATCGGGCATGACGCCGTACGAAGTGATGCTCTCGGAGTCGCAGGAGCGGATGATCGCCGCCGTCAAGCCCGAGCACGTCGCCGATGTGCAGGCCTGGTTCGAGCACTGGGACCTGCATGCCGAGGTGATCGGTGAAGTGACGGACGACGGCATCGCCAGGGTCTTCGACGGCGATCAGGAAGTCGCAGCGGCGCCCGTCTCGGTGATGACCAATCCGCCTGCCTACGAACCCTACGCCGAACGAGACGCAGACGCCGCTTCGCGAGCGGAGTGGGATCCGTCGTCGCTGACCGATCTGGAGCCCTTGGCGGCGAACGATACCTTGCTGCGCCTGCTGGCGTCGCCGAACATTGCGTCCAAGCGCTGGGTCTACCGCCAGTACGACCACATGGTCGGCACCAACACCGTGGTCACACCCGGCTCCGATGCGGCGGTGCTGCGAGTTCGAGGCCTCAAGCAGGGGCTTGCCGTTTGCACGGACGGACCCGGTAGAGCCGTCGAACTCGACCCGTACGCCGGCGCCGCACGAGCTGTGGCCGAGGCGGCGCGCAATGTTGCCTGTAGCGGCGCGCGGCCGGTTGCCGTAACCGACTGCCTGAACTTCGCCAACCCCGAGCGCGCGCCTATCTACTACCAGCTCAGGGAGTCGATCCGCGGCATGTCCGACGCCTGCCGCGCCTTCCACACACCCGTCGTTTCCGGCAACGCCAGCCTCTACAACGAGTCCGAGGACGGCCCGGTCACGCCGACGCCCGTGGTCGGGATGCTCGGCGTCATTTCGGACGTCCGGCAGGCAGTCCGCATGGCGTTCCGCGACGAGGGTGACGAAGTCTGGTTGCTGGGCGGCGAGTTGGACCAGAACGCGTCGACCCTGGGCAGCAGCGAATACCTGGCGGTCCTGCACGGCAAGTCGGCCGGGCCGATCGACGTGGACCTCGAAGCAGAGGCGGCGTTGGTCGAGACGCTCGTGGCGGGCGCGGAGGCCGGAGTCTTGAAGTCGGCGCACGATTGCTCGGACGGCGGACTGGCCGTTGCACTGGCCGAGTCCGCGATGGCCGGTGCAGTCGGCGTTGATGTCGAACTCGGCGATGTGCAGCGACTCGACGCAACCCTGTTCGGCGAGGCCGGCGCGCGTGCGGTCGTGAGCGTTGAGCCCGAGGATGCGGCGAGGCTAGTGGGGTTTGCTGCGCGCTTCGACCTTCCGGCGGCAAGGATTGGCGTAGTTGGCGGCGACCGGATTGTTGTCCGGGGCATCGACCTCCCGCTGTCCGAAGCGGCGGCAGCGTGGGAGTCGGCATTGCCCGCGTTGCTGGACGGTTGAACCTCACCCACAGTTCAAGCATTGCTTGGTCCGGCCTGATAGCGGTCGCGATCGGGGATGGCTGCGCCTCGGGTGAGCGCGGGCATGCCGAGCATGTGCCGGGTTCCGGCGTCCCAGTTGAAATCGAGCCCGGCGTTGTGTCTTCTGGCGACCTGCAGGTCGCGGAATCGGCGCTCGAGCGTCCAGCGCCGGTGAATGGCGTTTGTGCCCGCAGCCGGGAAGAGCAGCTCCACGGCCTCGGTCGCGGCGTGGACGGCATTGACGTTGGCCAGCCGCCACTGCGCGACGGCGTCGAGGTTGGGTTCTCCATCGAGAACCGATTGCCAGGCGATTGATCCCATCTCGCGGACATAGGAGCGGGCCGAACCGACCCGGGCCTGGGCGCGGCCCAGGGCGACACGAAAGTGCTCGCGCTCGGATAACGAGCGCGAGTCGCTCTTGCTGGCCACGTATCTTGCCTGACCGACAACCTCGTTGATCGCCCCCTGCGCAGCCCCCAGCGCCTGGCCGCCGTTCTGCAGCCAACTGGCGATCCCGCTGTCCGGAATTCGCCAGTTCGGACCCCTGGCGTGGGGCCTGGAACCGATCTTCATCGTCCGCTTGTCGGGGGCAAAGACGTTGGCGCTCTCATAATCATGCGAGCCGGTGCCGCGCAAACCCATCGTGTCCCAGGTCCGCAGGATCGTGCCCTGATCGGGATCGAGGAACGACATGTACGAATCGGCGGGCTGGTCTTCGTCGCGGAATGCGGCGACCACCTGGGTGGCGTGATCGATGCCGCTGGCGTAGGTGGCGATGCCGTTGATGATCCAGCCGCCCTCGGCGCGCTTCCCCCAGTTGGTCGGCCGGGCCGACCCGGCGATTCGGCAGCGCGGACCGCCGGGATCGTCCGAACCGATCATCTCACGGAGATGTTCCGTCTCGATGAACCCGGTGACCAACGAGAGTTCGGCGGCGAGCATGACGACCCAGCCGCTGGACGGATCGGCTTCGGACAACGCCTCGACGGTGTGGAAGGTGACGAGCGGCGGGACTTCCAGGCCTCCGGCGGCGGCGGGGATGAACAGGCGGAAGAGACCGGCGTCGGTGAAGGTCTCGATCAGGTGGTCGGGCGGCCGACCGTTGGCCTCGGTCTCGTCCGCGCACTCGGCGATCAGCGGCTGCAGGTCTCTCGCGACCTGGACGATCGGGTGTTCGGCGGGGTCCGGCTGGGTTCGATTCATCGGCCGCCGTTCGGTCAGTCGCCTGCGGCGGCCGAGCCCTGGTGCTTCACTGCGGTGACGCCGCTGTCGTGGAGGCGTTCGATGTCGGGCCAGTCGTAGCCGAGGTTGAGCAGTTCCAGCTCGGTGTCCTGGCCTAACTCGGGCGCCGACGATTGCACCTGGGTCCTGGTCTCACTGAAGCTGACCGGGATGCCGACCACCTTGTGGTCCTCGAAGTGCGGATGCGGCGGCGATTGCAGGTAGCCGTTGAGCCAGAAGTGATTGTCCTCGGCGACTTCTTCGTAGTCGTAGACCGGACCGCAGGGAATGCGCGCGGCGATCATGCGGGCCAGCCACTCGTCCCGTGTCCGCTGTTGGAAGGTCTGTTCCAGCTCGGAGCGCAACCATTCCTCGTTATCGCGCCGCTGGAACGGATCGGTCGATCGCTCGTCGTTGAGCAGGTCGGGACGCTCCAGCGCCTCGCAGAGCGGGGCCCAACTCTTCGGGTCGAGCAGGCCCATCGTGAACCATTTGCCGTCGCCGGCCTGGTACCAGCTGAAAGTCGCTGAGAAGGAGCGGCCCGGCTTGAGCACCGGCTGGAAGCCGCTGTGCAGGAAGGCCTGCAGCGAGAGCGCCTGTAGGGTGAGCATCGCTCCAAGCTGGGAGACGTCAATCTTCTGTCCGACCCCATGCTGCGAGCGGGCGAACAGCGCGGTGACGATCCCGTAGGCGAAGAGCAGCGAGCCGGTCTGGTCGGCGAGGCCCCAGGGCGCCGTGATTGGCCGTTCTCCCGGTCCGCCGCCGAGCGCGATCATGGCGCCCGACATGCCCTGCGCGACGACATCGAAGGAGCCGCGGGTTGCCCACTCGCCTTCAGGGCCGAAGCCGGAGTTGGTCGCGTAGATCAGTTGCGGATTGACCTGCTTGAGGTCGTCATAGCCGAGGCCGATCGAGTCGAGGTAGCCGGGCCGGAAGTTCTCGGTCAGGACGTCGGCGTCCGCGATCAGTTTGTGAACGACTTCGATGGCGCCGTCGGCGCGCAGGTCGAGCGTCATCGAACGCTTGCCGCGATTGAGCGCCTCAAAGTATGAGCAGAAGCCGTCGGCGCCCACGCCGAGCTGTCGTCCGGGATCGCCGTTGCCCGGCATCTCAACCTTGAGCACATCGGCGCCCATGTCGGCGAGCATCGCGGTGGCGTGTGGACCGTTCTGGTAGCGGGTGAAGTCGACGACGCGGATTGCTTCGAGCGGGGCGGGCATGATGAGCATCCTCCGGGCGTAAGAGCCAGATGTGAGCAAGATATCTGATGTCACCGGAGCCAATGTTCCGCCGCCCAAACCAGACGGCATTCCCTCCACCGCCATCACTTCCTCCACTTACCCTCCGATGCCCCGCACTTGATGCGGGGCCCAGACCGAGATCACCCCACACAGCAGGCCCGCAGAACATCCACAGGCCGCAACCACCACGATCCCTCCCCGCTCACTCCGGACCCAATCTCTTCCCCGTCCCTGGGGGAAGACGCCAATGGGAGCGCGGGCCACGAGCAATAGCCCTACGCCTGCCAGGCATGGGGCTGGTTGGACACGGGGGACAATGCGCGACAGATTTCGCGTTGTCGGTCGGTCGGGAAAAAACGTCTGCGCCGATGAGCGCGCTTGAGGAGCGCGCCGGAGCGCCGTTGGGGGGAATTATGGGTAGTCGTCATCTTCCTCGGTGAGTTCGTCTTCGCTGGTGAGGAGCCTGAACTCTTCTGGCTGATCCGGCTGATTGGGTTCAGTCTGGTCGTCGGCGGGGCCGAAGCCGAGTTCGCGGATGGCGTCGCTGGTGCGGTCGAAGAGGCCGACGATGCGGGCGAGGGAGCGGGTGGCCTGGAACTGGATGTACTTGGGTCCGTCGGTGGCGAAGTGCTGGAGCTGGCTGAGGATGGCTCTGGGGTTGAGGGCGAGAGGCGGGTTGTTGGAGGGGGTGGCGGTGCGGATGTAGGCGTGGGCGTGGGTGATGGCGGACATGGGTCGGGACTCCATCTGGTTGAGCTGGTTGTGTGGATCCAGTGTAGGTACATATGTTCTGGTTGGGGTAACGGGTGTGTGTTGGAGGTGTCGGTTGGTGCGCCACGGGGTTTGCTGCGTGGGGCGATCGCGGTCTGGGCCCCGCATCAAGTGCGGGGCATCGGAGGGGGAGGTGGGGGTGGGGGTTGTGGCCTTTGGGTGTGTGATGCGAGGGCCCTCACCCCAGCCCTCTCCCTCGGGGAGAGGGGGTCGGAAGGGGAGGGCGGGGGTAGGATCGGCGCATGGGTGTGTTGGTGTTTGATTCTCCGGAGTTGGCGGTGGCGGATGTTCCGGACGGGGCGACGATCCTGGTCGGGGGATTCGTCTCGGCGGGGACGCCGTCGAATCTGATTCTTGCCTTGACGCGGACCGGCCAGAGCGGGCTGACCGCGGTGGCGAACAACATTGGGCTGGGGGATTTACTGGACGAACTGTGCGAGCAGCGTCAACTGGCCAGGGTGATTGCGACGTTCGCGATCCGGGCTTCGGGGACGCGAACGTCGCGCTTCGACGCGCAATACCGCGCGGGCGAAGCGGAGCTGGAACTGGTGCCGCAGGGGACGCTGATCGAACGTCTGCGAGCGGGCGGGGCCGGGCTGGGCGGGGTGCTGACCAAGACCGGCCTGGGCACGATGATGGCCGAGGGCAAGGAGGTGCTGGAGCTGGACGGTGAGCGCTGGCTGTTGGAGCGGCCCCTGCGGGGCGACGCGGCGCTGCTCAAAGCCTGGCGCGGCGACCGCCAGGGGAACCTGCAGTATCGCCTGGCGGGCCTGAATTTCAATCCGGTGATGGCGACGGCGGCAGACCTGGTGATCGCAGAAGTCGAGGAGATCGTTGAAGCGGGCGAGATCCCGCCCGAGCAGATCGGGACACCGGGCATCTACGTAGATCGGCTGGTCAAGTGCGATCCGGTTCCGGTGCGCTGGGACGGCTGAACATGGCGTCCAACCGACCACCGACCGGCCTCAGCCGGGAACTGATCGCGCTGCGAGCCGCACGCGAGCTTGAGCCCGGCTCGGTGGTCAACCTGGGCATCGGTGTGCCGACGCTGGTGGCCGGATTCGTCGAGCCCTCCGACGACATCCTCTTCCAGGCTGAGAACGGCATTCTCGGCTACTCGGGCATCTCCGAGTCGGATTTCGACTCGGATCTGATCAACGCCGGCGGACAGCCGGTCGATCTGGTTCCCGGCGCGAGCTTCTTTGACACCGCCGACTCCTTCACGATGATCCGCGGCGGCCATATCGACGCCGCGATCCTGGGCGGCCTCCAGGTCTCCGCGCGAGGCGACCTGGCCAACTGGTACGTGCCGGCTCGCGGCGGTGGGAGCGTGGGCGGAGCGATGGACCTCGCCGTCGGGGCGCGCCGGTTGATCATCGCGATGGCGCACGTGACTCGGGAGGGCGAGCCTCGGATCGTGGACGTCTGCGAGTATCCGCTGACAGCGGAGCGTTGTGTGGATGTGATCATCACCGACCTGGCGGTGATCGACGTGACGGTCGACGGCCTGACGCTGCGTGAGACGGCGCCCGGGATCTCGGCTGAAGACGTGGCGGCGTGGACGGGTGCGCCGTTGTTGATTCCGTCGTCCGTCCCGGAGATGTCGCTCTGATCGCAGGAGGCCGTGCGCTATCCTGAATCGGTAGGGCTGTAGCACAGGGAGCGGGCCATGCGCGGTGTGTTCAAGGTCATGAGTCGGGGCGCCAAGGTAGTCGGCCGCGGGCCGGTCACGGTGCACTACCCGTTCGAGAAGAAGCAGCTTCCCAAGCGGGCGCGCACGTTCCCGTATCTGATCTGGAACCACCAGCTGGAAGAGCCGAACTGCACCGGTTGCGGCAAGTGCGCGGCCGCCTGTCCGGTCGACTGCATGACGACGACGCTGATGAAGAACCCGGCCAGCGCGGCGGGCAAGAGCAACCACAAGTCGGTGATTGACGACTTCTACATCGACTTCGGCCGCTGCATGCGCTGCAACATCTGCGTGGAGGTTTGCCCCTTCGACGCGATCGCCATGCTGCCGTTGTGGGAAGGCCACGAGCAGACCAAGTACGACCGCCGCGAATTGGTCATGGACCTGGACGACCTGCTCGCCCCCAGCCGAGCCGACGAACATCTGCCCTTCTGGATTCCCGAGACGATCCTCGCCAAGACGGAGAAAGAGCGAGTGGGCCGCAAAGAGTTCGCGGCGCAGCTCGCCTCCGGCGAGGACGAGTAGTCGGGGCCTCAGCTAGACCAGCTCGCCTGCCTCGCGTCGCCGGGCCAAATCGGCAAAGTCGAGTTGCGCCGGGGCACCTCGGGAGAGGATTCGATCGACCCGGTCCTTGACAATCTCGTCAAAGCCGGGATGCGGCAAGATGTAGAACGTGTCGTTGACGATGGCGTCCCAGACCAGCGAGGCAACGTTGCTCGGATCCATCGCGTCCTGCCAGTTCATCTCGGCTACAAAGCCATCGTCTGCGGGCTCGGCAGGCCCGCCGAACTGATCGGGCCGATTGCGCTCGGCGTTGATCAGGTTGGTATTGACCAGGCCGGGACAGAGCACGCTCGCCGAGATACTCGAGTCACTCGCACGCAGATCCAAGTAGAGGCCCTCGCTGAGCGACAGCACGCCATGCTTGGACACGCTGTAGGCCCCGGATCCGGCGACGATGCCGCCCACCGAGGATGTGTTGACCACATGCCCGGGCTCGCCGTGTTCGACCATATGCGGCAGGAACGTCTGGATGCCGTAGAGCACGCCGTAGAAGTTGACGCCCAGCACCCAGTCCCAGGTCGAGCGGGGGATCTCCCACAGATTGCGGGCTCCTCCGTCCTCGCTGCTGGTCACGCCGGCGTTGTTGCAGAGCACGTGGATGTTGCCGAAGCGATCGATCGCCTGGTCGCGCAGCGACTCAATCGACTCGCGTTGCATCGTGTTGACTTCGATGCCGACAACGCTGCGCTCCTGCTGTTCCAATCGGGAGACGGCCGCCTTGAGCGCATCGGCCTCGATGTCGGCGAGGACGACGTTCATGCCCTCGGCGGCGAAGCGCTCGGCAAAGGCGTACCCCATCCCCGAGGCTGCGCCGGTGACGACGGCCGTGCTGTTGCTGAAGTCGCGCATTTCGATCCCGTTCTAGATCAGCTCGCCCTGGGCGCGGCGTTCCATCATCTTCTGGAAGTCGACCTCGACCGGTTGGCTGCCTTCGAGTATGGCCTCGACGCGGCCTCGGACGATGTCTCTCCAACCGTCGTGCGGGAGGATGTAGAGCTGCTCGTTGACCATGGCCTGCCAGACGAGATCGGCGACATCTGAGGGATCCATGCCGCCGCCGAGGAAGATCCGGGAGGCGGTGCGCTGTGCTTCGTTGGCTTCGATCGACTGGCCGAATTCGCTGGGACGATTGCGTTCCGCCTCGTTGATCTGGGTATTGACGAAGCCAGGACAGAGCACCGAGGCGGAGACGTTGGCGTCGGCGGCTCGGAGGTGGTGCCGGAGACCTTCGGTCAGGGTCAGGACGCCGTGCTTGGAGACGCTGTATGCCGATGCGCCGGGAATCAGTCCGGCGAGCGAGGCGGTGTTGACGATGTGCCCGGTCTCGCCGTGTTCGAGCATGTGGGGGACGAAGACCTGGAGCCCGTAAAGGACGCCCGAGAAGTTGACCCCCATGACCCAGTCCCAGGTCGAATCGGGGACTTCCCAGACCGGGACGGCGCCGACGCCAGCGCCCAGGCCGCCGTCTCTGCGAGAGGTCACGCCGGCGTTGTTGCAGATCACATGGACGTTGCCGAAGCGGTCGATCGCCTGGTCGCGGAGGTTCTCCAGCGTCTCGCGGCGCATGGTGTTGACCTCGACGCCGATGACGTTGCGTTCCTGCTGCTCGAGCCGGGTGACGGCGGTGTTGAGGGCATCTGCCTCGATGTCGGCGAGGACGACGTTCATGCCCTCGGCGGCGAAGCGCTCGGCGAAGGCGTAGCCCATTCCCGAGGCGGCGCCGGTGACGACCGCGGTGCCGTTGCTGAAATCGCGCATGTTGCCGCTCCGTTAGACGATCTCTCCGCGTGCTCGACGCTGCATCATGTCCTGGAAATCGAGTTCGATTGGTTCCCCGCCATCGAGGATGGCTTCGACGCGTCCGCGGACGATCTCTCGCCAACCCTCGTGAGGCAGGATGTAGAGCCGGTCGTCGACCATGGCCTGCCAGACCAGTTCCGCGACATCGGACGGTTCCATGCCCTCACCGAGTAACTGTCCGAAGAACGCTCGCTGCTCCGCCGTTCCCTCGATCGTCTCGCCGAACTCCGCTGGACGGTTGCGCTCCGCTTCCGTGATCTGCGTGTTGACGAATCCCGGACACAGCACTGATGCGGAGACGTTCGAATCTGCCGCCCGGAGGTGGTGCCAGAGGCCCTCGGTCAGGGTCAGGACGCCGTGCTTGGCGACGCCATAGGCGGAGCCGCTGGGGACCAGTCCCATGACTGAGGAGGTGTTGACGATGTGGCCGGTTTCCCCGTGTTCGAGCATGTGCGGCACAAACACTTGCACCCCGTAGAGCACGCCCCAGAAGTTGACGCCCATGACCCAGTCCCAGGTCGAATCGGGGACTTCCCAGACCGGGAACGCGCCGATTCCTGCGTCCTCACGTGAGGTCACACCGGCGTTGTTGCAGAGCACGTGGATCTTGCCGAAGCGGTCGACTGCCTGGTCGCGCAGGTTCTCAAGCGTCTCGCGGCGCATGGTGTTGACCTCGACGCCGAGGACGTTTCGTTCCTGCTGTTCGAGCCGTGTCACCGCCGCGTTGAGCGCGTCGGTCTCGATGTCGCCGAGGACGACGTTCATGCCCTCGGCGGCGAAGCGCTCGGCAAAGGCATAGCCCATGCCGCTTGCTCCTCCAGTGATCACTGCCGTTCTACCCGCGAATTCGCGCATGGTTGGTCCTCTCCGGACACTCAAGCCTCAGCTGATTGTCCGCGCAGTCTAGGTGTGGCTGGTCAGACCTCTTCGCCTGCCGCTCTGCGGCGCATCAGCTCTTGCATGTCCACGGTGAACGGCGCGCCCCTGGCGAGGATGTGCTCGACACGGCCGCGGACGACATCGTCCCAGGCGGGATGCGGCAGGATGTAGCAACGCTGTTCGACGATCGAATCGAAGACGATGTCGGCGACGCGGTCGGGGTCCATGCCGCCGCCGAGCATGGCGGAGATGGCGTCCTGCAGCTCCGGCGTTCTCTCAGAGGTTCCCCCAAGCTCTGCCGGACGATTGCGGTCGGCGAGGCCGATCTTGGTGTTGACGAAGCCCGGACAAAGCACCGACGCGCTCAGATTGGCGCCCATCGCCTGGAATTGCTGGTAGAGACCTTCGGTCAGCGTCAGCACCCCATGCTTCGACACGCTGTACGCGCTGCCGCCGGGCATCAGGCCGGCCAGAGATGCCGTGTTGACGATGTGTCCCTCTTCGCCGTGCTCCAGCATGTGCGGGACGAACACCTGGATGCCGTAGAGGACGCCCCAGAAGTTGACGCCCATGATCCATTCCCAGGTGGCGTCGGGCACGTCCCACGAGCCTTGAATCGAACCGTCGGCTGAGAAGCCGGCGTCATCGCCGCCGGCGACGCCCGCGTTGTTGACCAGGATGTGGACGTTACCGAAGCGCTCGATCGTCTGCTCGCGCAGATTCTCCAGCGCCTCGCGACGCATCGTATTGACGATGACGCCCAGCACGTTGCGCTCTTCCTGTTCGAGCCGGGTTACCTGGGCGTTGAGCGCATCTTCCTCGATGTCGGCGAGGACCACGTTCATGCCCTCGGCGGCGAAGCGCCGGGCGAATGCCAGACCCATCCCGCTCGCCGCTCCGGTAACCACCGCCGTCTTGCCGGCAAATTCGCGCATGATCAGCTCCCACTCAGTGTCTCTAAGCGCTCAGTCGGCAGGCAGTCTACGAACTACAGCGGCTGTTGGCCCAGAAACTCGAACAGCGGCGGGTACTTGTTGATGTCGGCGCCGCCGTTGAGCTGCACGGTCTGTCCCGTCATCAACGACGACGCATCGGAGGCGAGCCAGAGCGCTAGCTGGGCTACATCTTCCGGTTCGCCCACTCGTCCCAGCGGAGCTTCCGCGGCGAAGGCGTCTTCCAGTCCGGGCACATCGCGCAGGCCTTCGGTCAACGGCGTCCTGATCAGGCCGGGACCGATGCTGTTCACACGGATGTTGTGTCGACCCAGTTCGAGCGCCGAGACCTTGGTCAGCATCGCCACGCCCGCCTTGGCCGAGCAGTAGGCCGACAACCCCTCGGTCGCCTGGATGCTGTTCAACGAAGCGGTATTGATGATTGAGCCGCCCGAGCTCTGCTCAATCAGATATTTGGACTCGTGCTTGATGCAAAGGAAGACGCCGGTCAGGCAGACATCGATCACGCGTTGAAACTGGGAGAGCGGGTAGTCCTGGATCGGCGACCAGCCGCCGATGCCGGCGTTGTTGAAGGCAATATCCAACCTGCCGAAGCGGTCAACGCAGGACATAACCATGCGGGCGACATCGTCCTCGTCCGTGACGTCGGCGGTGACGGCAATCGCATGTGAGCCGATTTCCCGCGCTGCCTCGGCGGCACCGTCTGCATTGCGATCTGCCAGAGCGACTTGCGCTCCTTCCTCAGCGAAGAGTTTCGCCGCTGCCAGTCCGATTCCTGACGCCGCGCCGGTGATCAGTGCAGCCTTGCCGTCGAGTTGTCCCATCGGTTGCTCCATTCGGGTACTGCTCCGTCATTCCCGCGCTTGCCGCGGGAATCTCGAGTCGCTGGCGCTCAGTCTCCGACAGCGAGATACCCGCGGCAAGCGCAGGTATGACTGGATTGGTTCAGCTAGGCGGAGCCGGTCCGTCTCATCGAAGCCTCGAGCATGTTGAACCCCGGCGGGAGCTCGTTCACCGTGATCCCTCCGTCCACATAGAAGAGCTGTCCCGACACCCAGGGGCTCGCGTCGCCGGCCAGGTAGAGCGCCATCTGGGCGATGTCTTCGGGCTCACCCAGACGGCCCAGCGGCGTTGCTCCGATCATGGCCTCGTCGAATCCGTCGACATCGCGGGCGCGCTCCGTCATCGGCGTCCTCGTGTGGCCGGGACCGATCGCGTTGACGCGGATGCCATGCTCTCCCAGTTCGAGGGCAGACACTCTGGTCAACATCGCCACCCCCGCCTTGGCCGAGCAGTAGGCGCTCAGGCCCTTGGTCGCCTGGGTCGCGTTGATGCTGGCCGTGTTGATCAGCGAACCTCCCTCGCCCTGCGCGATGAGTTGCTTCGACTGGTGTTTGAGGCAGAGGAAGACGCCGGTCAGGCAGACATCAATGACGTGCTGGAAGTGGCTCAACTCTTGCTCGTGGATCGCTGCAGTCCCGGCAATCCCGGCGTTGTTGAAGCTAATGTCGAGCCGGCCGAAGCGTTCCACGCAGCTCGCGACCATGCGCTCGACATCTTCCTCGTTGGTGACATCACCGCTGATCGCGAGGGCGCTGGACCCGATCTCGCGGGAGGTCTCGTTGACCAGATCGGCGTTGCGGTCGAACATCGCGACCTGCGCGCCCTCGTGGGCGAAGAGCTGTGCCGTCGCCAGACCGATGCCAGACGCTGCGCCTGTAATCAGCGCGACCTTGCCGTCGAGTGCTCCCATACGCTTCCTCCTCAACTGTGTTCTGGATTGCCCGCAACGTACGACATGGTCGATTTCAAAGCCCTACGTTCGCAGCAACGAGCACCGGTCCCGAGAGGAGTCGGCTATGCCGCATCATGAGCAACTGCTGAGTGACCCAATGGGAGCGTTGCGTGCCATCTGGGACGACACAGGATGGCGGACCGTGATCATCGCCGCAGTGCTGGTGTTCCTGTTGGAGACCTTCCTCGAGATCAGCGGCGCCGGGCCTGCGTTGTCCGCGGGCTGGGCGGCGATGCTCATCTCGCTGGTGTTCATCTCGCGAGTTCTGACGTTGCGGCCGGTGCGGGGCGACCTGCTTGAGACGGAGAACCTGACCGTGCTGCTTGGCGTGGGCGGCGTGATTGTCGGGGAGATGCTGATCGACTTCACCAGCCTGGGTGACACGTTCGCGTCCGAGCCGATCTACTGGCCGTTCTCGTTGCTGTTTTGCGGCATTCTGCTCGGCGCTCGCGCCATGGCGCCGTACGCGGGCAATCCACTCATGGCCTGGTGGTTGACCTTCTCCCTGTTTGCGTTCGGACTGCACCTGGCCATGTGGCACAGCCAGGCCAGCGTGCCCGAGGCGGCCCTCACCTGGGGCGCGGCGCTCACATTCCTGGCTATCCTCAGCCGCTGGATCGTGGGACGCGGCTTTGGCGGCCCGCTGGTCAGCCCGTTGAATGTGGCGCTGGCGCTGTACATCTTCTTCGCCTGGTGGCTTGAGTACGGGGCCAATGCGTCGGGCGTCGGGGCGGATCCCTGGGGCACCGCCGAGCTCTTCTGGCCCTGGCTGCTGTTCACAGTGGGCATCGCCGCCGGGGCGTGTGTTGCTGCGCCTCGGATATGCGAGATGCTGGCCGGAGCGTCTGAAGAGAAGGACTAAGGAGCACTCGCCGAAGGGCGTCCTTCCTTCATTGGTTCACGGCCGCAAGCTGACCCACTAGGCTGAGCTCATGACGACAGATCTCTCTCTCGACGATGATGTCGCCGCCGCTCTCGCCGAAGAAGCGGAGCGGCGTGGTGTCCCGCTGGATCGGCTCGCCAACGAGGAACTCCGCGCCAAATTCTGCGAAGGGCGGACAACACCGCGAGCGCCGTTCGTGGTCAAGACCTTTTCCAGCGCATACAAATCGGGGGTCGATCCGACGAGGCTGAAGGACTACCTCTACGAAGAAGACGTAGAGCGCTATCGTCGGCTGAGTCGGCAGGCTGACGAATGATCGTTCCGGATGCGAATCTCCTCTTGTACGCATACAACCGGGCCGATCCCAATCACCGCAAAGCCTTGAATTGGTGGTCTGGACTGGTTGAAGGCACGGAGCCGGTTGGGTTGCCGTGCCTCGTCACTGTGGGTTTCCTTCGCTTGGCCACGGGTTCCGCGGCCTTCGAGCAGCCCTTGCCATCAGCGATGGCAACGTTGACGGTCGAGGAATGGCTGGACCAGCCTCATATCGACGTGCTCAACCCGGGACCCGCTCATATGCGCATCTGGGGAGATCTCATTCGTGCCACTAATGCGTCAGGCAACTTGGTCAATGATGCGCACATCGCCGCGCTCGCGATTGAGCATGACGCCGAGGTCCACACCAACGACCGCGACTTCGCACGGTTTCCCGGATTGCGCTGGTCGAATCCGTTGCAGACCCTCGCTTAGTTCCCCCGAGCCCCTGACGCCACGGCCGCCCGATTCTCGGGCGATGTATGCGGCGGAATCGAACAGCCGCCGGTCACGAACACCCTCGTGTTGCCGATGCTGGCCGCCTCCGACGCCTGATTGCGCACTTCGTCCGCGCTGAGTTCCCCGAGTCCAGCCCGACTGACGCCACCCATGACCGCCTTGTCGGTCTGCGACCAGACGTCGGCCAGGCTGGCGTTGGTCTCGTCGCGGTCGTCCCAGTTGAAGGCGTGAACCGGATAGTCGAGCAACTCGGCCAGCATGTTGTTCGAGAAGCAAACATGCAGGACGTTGAACTCGGCGTCGCGGATCGCATCGAGGACCTGTAAGTCGTAGGGTCGGCCGAATTCGCGGTAGAAGTCAGGTGTCGAGGTGGCGTGACTGGCCCATTGCAGCGGTGCGTAGAAGACGCCCGAGGCGCCGGCATTCATATTGGCGCGGCTGTAGTTGACAATCGTTTCCGTCACTCGCGCGATCGCGCCGTGTACGGCAGCGGGGGCCTCTGCCGCAGCCTGCTTGAAGGCTCGCGGATGGCCGAACATGAGGCCCACCGTGGCCATCGGCGAGAACACCGTCTGGACCACATCAACTTCGCCTTTGGTTCGCTCGACGACCAGGCGGGTCGACTCGATGTGCTCGCCGAACACGCCGCGCTCGGCGTGGACCGAGACGACGTCGTGGAGTTCGTCGAGTTCACTCAGAGCGGGGCTGATCATGGTCTGGTTGGTCTGCTCCACCGGAGGCTGATAGACGGCGCCCCAAGCTTCGGGAAACATCGACCAGCGTGGATTGATCTTGATGAAGTCCCAGTCGTAGGCCTCATACTGCTCGCAGGTCGCGCCGACCAGTTCGTCGTTGCTCCATTCGCGCAGGAAATCGTGTCCCCAGAGGGACGCCGGCGCCCGATCGACCGGTTCGCCCGATATTGCTGCCCGCACCCGTTCACGCTTGGTCATCTCGGTCATTGGGTTGTCCCTTCCAGGGGCGTGCTGTCGCCCGATGCGCTTTGCCAGTCGACGCTGAAGATGTGGATCGAATCGCGGAAACCGCGAAGCTGGTGCACACCTCGATCCTCAAACCGGTACCGACGACCCTGAAGGAGTCCGCGAACCAGGTCCGAGACGAGAATCTGGCCGCCCTGGGCCATCGACATGATGCGGGCGGCCTGGTTGACCGTAGCGCCGTAGAGGTCGTCTGACTCTGCAATCGGCTCACCAGCGCTGAGCCCGATGCGGACATAGACGTCGCTGTAGCGATCGTGGTTCGCCAGCTGGCTCTGGATCTGCACGGCGGCGTCAACGCCCGACGATGCTGCGCCGAACCAGGCCAGGACGCCGTCTCCCATCGTCTTGACCTGGACACCACGATGATCGCGAATCGCGGTCAGCGTGAGTTGTTCGATTTCACGAGTGATCGCGCGGGCCTGATCATCGCCGAGCCGGTCGACCATCGAGGTTGAGCCCTCGATGTCGGTGAACAGGACGGTGCGTGTCGCTTGTCCTGCAGTCTGCGACTGCATGTCGATGCCGATGAACTCCTCCATCGCCTCGGCCAACTGATTGATCGTCAGCGCTCCGTTGACGAGGACGGAGGTGTCATCGCGTCCGACCAGCAGCCGCGCGCCGCGGATGCGCCGGGCCCAGTCTCGACCGAATGAGGCATTGGAATCCTCAAAACCGTCACCCTCGGGTGGAATCGAGATCAGGGTTGGAATCTGCACGCTTCGCAGCTCGTCACGCAGGTTGAGACTGCGCATTTCCGGTACCAGACCAAACAGCCGATTCATCGACGGGTAGTGATGCATCAACTCCGAGAGGCTGCGCAGCGTGGCTTCATCGGCAGTCGGCGCGATGATTGTGAGCAACGCGCGTCTGGCGGACTCTTCGTGATACTGCCAGCCGAGTCGCAGCAGATTGCCGATCGTTCCGTCCATGAGCTGGCTGTACTCGTCCTGCGGAGATACCGAGGAGTCATGGGGCATGGTCTGGTTGCCGACCATCGGAATCGGCAGATGCAGAACCATGTGGGTGTAACGCTCAGGCTCGTTGAGCATCGCGATCACGGCGGCCGGCGTGCCGATGTAATAGCCCATCAGCGCGACGCGCGGCTCGCCGAGTTCAGTGACGACCGCCGCCAGGTCCGCCGCTTCGTCGTGGAACGAGCCAAACACGCCGTCGCGTTCGGAGAGCCCGCAGCCGCGCGGATCGAATCGGATGACCCGGAACGACTGTGACAGGCGGTCCCAGAGTCCACCCGGTTCCCAGCCCACATTGAGCGGCAACATCGGTCCCGTGGAGACAACGAGGGGTTTACCCACACCACGCTCAACCCAGGCAATCGCGACGACGTCGTCGGTGAGCGTGTACTGGACCGATGGCGTGCTCATGCTGTCGCCAGACGTCTCCCCTTAGATTCCCTGGGTCATGCCGCCGTCAATGATGAACTCGACGCCGTTCATGTACTCGGAGTCATCCGAGGCGAGGAACAGGGCCAGCCGGGCGACCTCGACGGCCTCGGCGATCCGTCCATAGGGAATCCGTCGCACGAGTTGATCGGTGAGCCCCTGCTCAATCGCCGGGAGTTGATGCAACATCGGCGTCTCAATCAGCCCCGGGTGAATCGAGTTGACCCGTACACCTGATGGGGCAAACTCGCTCATCGCGACCTTGGTCATGCCCCGCACGGCCCACTTCGATGCCGAGTACGCCAGCGATCCGGCCCCGCCGCGCATGCCGGCGACGGACGAAATGTTGATAATCGAGCCCGACCCCGCCTCGCACATGACCGGCCCAACGTGTTTCAGGCCGAGAAAGACGCCAATCTGATTGATATCAATCACTTCCCGGTACTCCTCGACCGACAAATCGGCGATCGGTCGGGAGCGGAAGATGCCGGCGTTGTTGATGAATGCGTCGATCTTGCCGTAGTCCTCAAGCACGTCCTGAACCACCGCGATCCACTCGTCCTCGTTGGTCACGTCGTGGTGGAGGTAGCGAATGCTGTCGCTGCCCGCGGCGGTGGCTTCGCCGGCCGAGTCCAGCACATCAGTGATCACCACCGTCGCGCCTTCTTCGGCGAACAGGTTCGCCTCGGCCGCGCCCTGACCGCGCGCGCCGCCGGTGATCAGTGCAGTCTTGCCATCAAGTCGTCCGGCCATCCCGACACGTCCTTCCTGAGTACGACGGTTCGTTGGAGCAACAGGGTAGAGCTTCGCGCCAGCTCGGCACGTTATTCCGGCGGGAGCATGACGTAGGTGCCGTTGCCGTGACCGATGTGGCGGCCCTGGTCGTCATACAGGTCCACCGAGCAGTGGCTCAACGTCCGCCCGCGACGAATCACCTCAGCCCGAGCTCGGATCACGTCGCCGTCCAGACCGCGCAGCCAGCGGAACTCGGACTGCGCGGTGATCACTCGCTCGCCCTCGGCCTGGATCGTGCCCAGCGCGCCGCCCATCGCCGAATCCGCGACCAGCAACCAGACGCCGCCATGGACGATGCCGTACAGATTGTGAGTCTTCGGCGAGGCGGTCAGGGTGATCTCGCACCAGCCGTCGCCGGCGTCGGTGAATCGGTAGCCGAGCTCCTGGAACAGCGCGACCGCCTCCATGTCGCGGAGCGGCGGATAGCGCTTGAAGATCTCCTCGGAACTCAGTGTCATTTGCGTGCTTGCGACCTAATCCCGCCGCATCTCGGCCCCATGCTCGCCGATGTGCTCGCTTGGAAACGCGAACACGCCGCCGACCGTGGTCTCCTGACCGAGCACCACGCCGCCGTTGCCCCACTCGTCATCGCCGATGCCGTCGGCCAGGTGTTGCATTTTGGCGCAGCCCTCGTCGAACAGCGCGAGCACCGACTCCGCAGTGGCGCCGCGTGAGCGGATGCGGACATACCACAGGCTGGCGAAGTTGATCACCGCCATCAGCGGTGCGGGCGGGTTCATGCCCTTGTTCTTGCGCAGCCGGGACAGCGATTGGCCGCCCGCTCCGACTCCGAAGGCAATGTGCCAGCAGAGTTGTCCGTTGTTCCAGCCGGCATTGTTGCTCTGGCGACTCCACTCGTCTTCCGAGAGGCCCAATACGAGCTCGCGATACTCCGTCCGCGCCTGTTCGAGTGCGGCGCGGGCTTCGTCGGCGTTTGTGATTTCTGACATGGTTCAGTCCAGTTCGTTGCCCGCATCAGCGGGTCGCATAAGAAGATCTCCGCCGGACGCAGCGCAACTGCTGCGCCGGCGGCCTAGGTACGCCGCATTTGCGCCGCGTGCTCAGTGATGTGCCCGCGCAGGAACCCGAACGAGCTTCCGACGGTCATCTGCTCGCCCAGAAACTCGCCGCCGTTGCCCCACTCGTCCTCAGCAACGGTCTCGATTGCTCCACGTGTCGCTGCCAGGCGCTCGTCGAAGAATGCCAGGACCGAATCGGGCGTCGCGCCGCGCGAACGGATCCGCACCAACCACAGGCTGAGGACGTTGAGCACCGCCATCAGCGGAGCCGGTGGCTTCATGTCCTTGTTCTGACGCAGCCGAGTCACCCGCAGCGTGCCGCCGCTCGCCGTGAAGGCGACGTGCCAGCAGAGTTGGCCGTTCGTCCAGGCCGCGTTGTTGCTTGTGTGGTTCCATTCCTCGCTGGACAGTCCCAGCACGAGTTCCCGGAACTCCTCGTGCGCCTGGTCCAACTCGGCGTGCGCCTCTTCGGCGTTGGTGATCTCGGCCATCCTGCCCTGTCCTGGCTAGCTGCTTGGTCTCATATGGCGGCGTACCAGTCTCGGATCGCTGCGCCAATCTCGTGCGGTGAATCTTCCTGGACGAAGTGGTTGCCGGCGACGGTGATTTCGGTCTGGTTGGGCCAGCTGCGGCAGAACTCTCGCTGCGCACTGGTCAGGATCGCACCCGGCTCGGCGTTGACGAAGAGCTTGGCGATGTGAGCAGAGTCCTCGGAGGAGAGGAAGTCGGCGTAGCTCTGGGCAATCTCGGTGACATCGGCCGGCTCGCCGTCAATCGGAATCTCGCGCGGCCAGGTGAGGGTCGGTCGGCGTGACTCGCCCTCTTCGCGATAGGGCAGCCGGTAGACCTCCATCTCCTCCTCGGTCAGACCACGCAGCACGCTGCCCGGCAGGATCCGTTCGACGAAGACGTTCTTCTCGAGGACCATCGACTCGCCGGCCTCCGAGCGCATGCCCTGGAAGATCCGCGCCGCCGCCTCGGGCCATTCGTCCCAGGTCACGGGACGGACAATCGCCTCCATGTAGACCAGGCCCTTAACCCGGTCGCGGTGGCGGTTGGCCCAGTGGAAGCCCAGCGCCGAACCCCAGTCGTGGATCACGAACGTCAGGTTGTCGCCCAGGTTCATGCCCTCGATCCAGGCGTCGACCCATTCCGCGTGGTCGACGAATCGATACGAACCGGACGGCGACGAGCCGGACACGCCCATACCGATCAGGTCGGGCGCCAGGCACCGACCCGATTCGAATGCGTGCGGCATGATGTTGCGCCACAGATACGAAGAGGTCGGGTTGCCATGCAGGAAGATGATCGGATCGCCATCCGCATCGCCCTCGTCGACATAGGCCATGGTGGTCTGGCCGATGGTCAGGCGCTTACGAGGGAACGGATCGTCGGCGGAGATATCGGGCATGGTTGCTCCAGGGAGATTGTGCTGATGGTTGGGATTTCACTGGCAAGCGAGGCAAGGATAGCAGCGAGACCGGTTAGCCTTCGTGCAACCAGCGAGCATGACAACGAGGCAGGGGACGAGACCATGGCGGTCACAGGGATGGACCATGTCGCAATTCCGGCAGGCGATCCGGAAGCCCTGATGGGCTTCTATCGCTCGCTTGGATTCGCCATTCTGCACGAAGCCGAGTGGCGTGCCGGCGACTTCCCGGCCTTCGCCATCGCCTGCGGCGACCAGAAGATCAACGTCCACGATCCGAAGCTCTGGCAAAATCCCGACTTCGACCTGCGCGGTCCAACCGCCGAGCCCGGCTGCGGAGACTTCTGCTTCGTCTGGGACGGCACGCCTGAAACAGCGGCAGCCGCGATTGAAGCCGCCGGATGCGAAGTGATCGAAGGACCGGGCTCGCGAATCGGCGGCCGAGGAAGAGGCACAGCCGAGGGAATCAGCGTCTACACCCGCGATCCCGACGGCAACCTCGTCGAACTGATCTCATACGGCGACTAAGCGAACTGGAGCAACAGCATGGAGTTCTTCGACGTCATTCAGACCGCCCGGGCCATGCGGCGCTACAAGCCCGACCCGATTCCCGAGGACGTCCTGGTTCAGCTGATCGAGGCGGCGCATCTCGGTCCGAGTGGTTCCAACCGCCAGGCCCGGCACTGGGTCGTCGTGCGCGACCCCAAGATCAAGCAACAGCTTGCCGACCTCAATCGCGCCGGCGTGTCGCGATATCTGGAGAACAACCGCGAGGCCGCCAACCCGCACGTCGATCAGGGCCGCCGCGAGCGGTTCCTCGCCGCAGTCGAGCACCAGATGAACCACATGCACGAAGCACCGGCGATCGTGATCGCCTGCGCCGACACGGTGGTCAATCCGACTGACACGTTCGCCGTCGGCGCAGCCGCTGCAACAGAGGTCTGGGGCGCGGTGCAAAACCTGCTGCTCGCGGCGCGCGCGCTTGAAGTCGGCAGCGTGCCGACCACGCTCGCGTTCTTCGGCGGCGGCCGCGAGCAAGCGCAGGAAGTACTGAATCTGCCCGATCACATTGTGCCGATGGTCCTGATCCCGCTCGGCTGGCCGACCGGGAACTTCGGACCGATCCGCCGGCGGCCACTGGACGAAGTCATGCACTGGGATCAATACGAGCACAAGACAGAGTCCACGCAGAGGCCAAGAGTATGACGACCACTTCCCCGAACGATCTCCGCATGCCCGCCGACGTGGGCCGCTACACCATCGCCAAGTCGTTCGAGGTCACCGCGCGCTCGATCACCGCGTTCGCGGGCGGCGTCGACGATTTCAATCCCGTCTATTTCGAGGACGACCGGCCCGGCGGGTTGATCGCGCACCCCGGCATGGTCTTTAGCTGGCAGTGGAACAGCCGATTCACCCCGGACGTCGAGTATCCATTGGAGTTGGTCCGACGCGGGGTCCACGCCTGGGTCGATGTCCAGTTCGACCGCCACGCCCGCGAGGGCGATGTGATTACCAGCCAGGGACAGAGTGTCGCCGTCAAACAGGTCAAGCCCGGCGTGCTCAGCGCGCAGCGCTTCACGTTCCGCGACAGTCAGGGCGAGACCGTTGCGATCATGGACACCGGCGGCATCACCCGAGGCGCTGAACTGGAAGGCAACGACTCTGAGATTGCCTCCGCGCCTCCGCTGCCTCAACGCTCATCTGACAGTGGCGACCCGGTCTGGTCTACGACCTTCCCGATCGACCCGCAGGCGCCGCATGTTTACACCGAGTGCGCCGACATCTGGAATCCGATTCACACCGAGCGCAAGGTCGCCCTGGCTGCGGGCCTGCCCGACATCATCCTCCACGGCTCCGCCAACATTCTGATTGCGCTGCGCGAGGTGATTAACCGAAGCCTGGACGGCGACCCGACCCGGCTCTCCCGTTTCGCCGGTCAGTTCCGAGGCATGGTCATTCCGGGCAATGATGTCACCGTCAACGCGCTCGAGGTCCGTGACGAGGGCGATCGGGCGATCGTCTTCTACGAAATGCGCAATCACCTGGGCGAGTTGGCGATTGCCAATGGCGTCGTCGTGGCTAGCTAACGCAACGCTCCTGTCCCCGCGTGTCGCGGGGACTGAGAACGGTGCTACTCACTCACGGTGTAGCGCTCCAACGCTTCGGGCAGGAACTCGAAGCCCAGGCCCGGCGTCTCGGGCAGCACGAGGCGACCTTCTCGAACTTCGGTCTGGCGGTTGATGATGTTTCGGAAGTTGTGGACCTGGTCGTCGGGGAAGAACTCGACGTAGGTTGCGTTCGGCGACGATGCGACCAGGTGGCGGTGCAGGTCGTGGAACCAGTGCGGACAGATCGAGACGCCGTATGAGGCGGCCGTGTTGGCGATCCGCCGGAACTCGGTCACTCCGCCGAGCACCGCCGCGTCGGGCTGGAGGATCATTGCCGCGTCCTGATCCATCAGCTCCTTGAATCGCCAGCGACCCACTTCGATCTCGCCAGTCGCGATCGGCACTCCGGTGCGCGCGGCAAGCTTGGCATGCAGACCAATCGCGTCGGGTGAGAACGGCTCTTCCATCCAGTAGGGAGCGGACGGCTCGTAGGCGGCCATGTAGCGCAAGGCGTCCTCGAGGTTCGACCAGGCGTTGTTGGCGTCGAGCATGATGTGGACGTCGGGCCCGACCGCTTCGCGGGCCGCCTGCATCCTTGACGCTTCCTCGCGCACCGAGAGTCGACCCACCTTGATCTTGACGGCGTCGAAGCCCATCTCGACGTAGCCCAGCAACTCCTGCTGCAGACCCTCGTGGCCTTTGCCCTCGAGGTAGTAGCCGCCCGATGCGTAGGCCGGGACTGTGTCCTCGTAGTAGCCGCCCAGCAGCTTGTAGAGCGGCAGTCCCGCGGCTTTCGCGTTGCGATCCCAGAGGGCGATGTCGAGCATCGAGAGCGCCCGGATTGTCGATCCGGCGCGGCCATGGAGCAGCGATTCCTGGTACATCTCGGCCCAGAGGCCTTCGACCCGGAAGGGATCCTGTCCGATCAGCAGCGGAGCGAACAGGTTGTCGATCGCCGAGGTGACCAACTGTCCGTTGGAGTTGCCTGCGTAGCAGAAGCCGATTCCGGCGTGACCGTCGTCGCACTCAACCTCGACTACCGGATGGTCCCGGTGGTACACGGTGCGGTTGGAAAACGACGTGGGATTGTCGAGCGGAATCCGCAGCATGCGCGAGCGAACGGCGCTGATTCTCGTCATCGAGGCGCTCCTTGGTTGTATCTGGGCAGCGCTTCGATGCTATCGCGGGTTCACGTTCTGCTCGTCAACGGACGTTTCGTAAGCGTGGATCCAGCGAATCTCGCAGCCAGTCGCCGAAGAGGTTGCCGGTCAGAGAGACCAACAGGATCGCGATCCCCGGCATCCAGATCGGCCACCAGGCGATCGTCATGAAGTTGCGCCCCTCTGAGATCATGGCACCCCAGGACGGCGTGCCCGGCGCGACGCCGATGTTGAGGAAACTGAGCGCCGCTTCGATCAGGATCACCGAAGGCACGTCGAGCGTCGCCATGATCACGATCGTGTTGACGATGTTGGGCAACACGTGGCGGAAGAGAATCCGCCGGTCGCTGGCCCCGCTGGCTCGCGCGGCGACGACAAACTCCTGCTCGCGCAGCGACAGCACATCGGCCCTGACCAGCCGGGCATAGCCGGACCAGCTGAAGATGATGATGATCAGGATCACATTGAGCAGGCTGGCTCCAAAGACCACCGAGATCAGCAGCGCAAACAGAATCGCCGGCAGCGCCAGCTGCACGTCGACGATGCGCATCAGGAAGCGGTCCCACCAGCCCAGCCGCCAGCCTGCGAGCAGGCCGCACAGCGTGCCAATCAGCGCGGACGCCGGGATGCATGTGACCACGACCAACAAGGAGACGCGAGCGCCGTACATGACCCGCGAAAGGATGTCGCGGCCCAGGTTGTCGGTGCCCAATGGATGCGTGATGCTCCCGCCGTCCTGGAACGCCGGCGGAATCAGACGTTCTTGCAGGACAATCTGTTCCGGGTCGTAGGCCGACAGCAGATCGGCGAAAATCCCGGCAGTCAGAAACGCGAGCAGAATGATCACCGCCGGCGCCAGCAGCAAGGAACGCTGCCAGGATCCGCCCAGTCGAATGCCGCGCATCAGTAAGGCCGGGGCCGCTGCGACCGCCCGCGCCGCCATCAGCGGGATCCTGCCCTGATCCGCGGATCGATGATCGGGTAGGACAGATCAACCAGGATGTTGGCGACCACGATGCTGGTCGAGATCACGAGGATGCCGGCGATCATGACGGGGAAGTCACCGACCAGGATCGTATGCAGCATCAAGCGGCCGATCCCCGGCCAGGCGAAGACCTGCTCGACAATCACCGTGCCAGCGATCATGTAGCCGACCTGAATGCCGAGGATGGTCGCCACCGGCAGCAGCGCGTGTCGCAGCGCGTGTCGCCAGATGATCGTCGACTCGCGCAACCCCTTCGCTCGCGCCGTGCGAACGAAGTCCGTGCCCATCACGTCGATCATGCCCGAGCGCGTCAACCGCATCGAAACGGCCGAGGCCAGCAGGCCCAGCGTGATCGTCGGTAGGACCAGATGTTCAATGCCGCCGCTGCCGCCGGTCGGCATCAAGTCGAGCTGGACGGCGAAAAAGAAGATCAGGATCAGTCCCAGCCAGAAATTGGGCACGGCCTGACCGAGCACAGCGAGGAATCGCGCCAGCCAATCCGTCGGCGTCGCCCGGTTGAGCGCCGCGATGATGCCCAGAGGAACGCCGAGGGCCAGGGAGAAGATCAAGGCGGCGGCACCTAGTTGGAGTGTTTTGGAAGCGCGGCTACTGACCTCGGACAGTGCCGGACGCGCGCTGATGAACGAGTTGCCGAGGTCCAACTGGACCGCGTTCCACAGGAACTTGACGTACTGGATGCCGATTGGCCCGGTCAGTCCGAGCTGCTCCTTGAGCAGCTCCTTCTCTTCCACCGTGGTTTCGTCCGTCGTCAGGTACTCGACCGGGTTACGCGCCAACCGCGAGACGAGGAAGACGACCGAGATTACGACGAATACGACCAGGATCCCCTGCAGGAGGCGCGAAACAAGGATCGTCGAGATGCTCTGCGGACCCATGTCCCGCCTTCCTGCAGGGAACGGTCGAGACTAAGTCACGAGAGGGCGAATGCCCCAGAGACCGCCGTAGTCTCGCGAGTTTCCTTTCATATCCCACTCGAGGGTGTCGGACATCAGACCGGTACCGACGGTCTCGAACAGGAAGAGCCACGAAGCGTTGGTGTAGATCAACTGAGCGAGCTCGTTGAGGTATTGCTTTCGCTTCTCGGGGTCAAATTCCGAGCGTTGCGCTTCGACCAATTCCTGGATGCCTGATTCCGGGTACTCGGCCACAGATAGCGTGCCGCCTTCGGCCACTTCAGCGTTGATCACCTGGAACGGGTCGGGCGACTGGTTGGTGAAGTAGTAGTGCAGGCCGGGCACGTCGCGCTGGGCCATCCGCGCGCGGAAGTCGGGCAGCGGGTCGAGTTGCAGGTTGGTCCGAATCCCAACCACGTCCAGGTATTGCTGCACCGAGAGCGCGATCTGGTCGGTCCAGGCGAAGAAGCCGGCCGTTCCGTAGAAGTCCGACTCGAAGCCGTCGGCGTAGCCGGCAGCGTCCATCAACTGCATCGCCTTCTCGACGTTGTACTCCATCGTCAGCGGTCCAGACTGCTCTGGCTGCATGCCGCCCAGCTGGCGTGTTCCGATGCCGTAGGCGCGTTGCTCGCGGCCGGTAGCCAGCGTGCCATAGATCGTCTCCACATCCACGGCGTGGTTCATCGCCTGACGGACTCGGATGTCTCGGTAGGGATTCGAGCCGTCGTCGAACATCGGCACCAGCGTGTTGGGGAAGATCGTGTGCGGACAACAGCCCGGATCGAAGAGCACCTCGAAGCCGGGCTCGTCGACGAAGTCCTGCACGAGCTCCCACTCGAGCGAGGGCGTCACGTCGGCCTCGCCCGCCTGGATTGCGGCGAGACGCGCGACTGGCTCGGGCCGCACCGACTGGACAATCTCCTTGGCCCACGGTCGGTGGATCCGATTCAGGTTGTCGTAACCGATCGGGTACTCGTCATTGCGTTTGCTGCGGACCTCGATGTCGGGCTCGAAGTTGATCAACTGGAACGGGCCGCTGCCCATGCCGTCACGGTTGTAGCCCTCGTCGCCTATCTCTTCAATCAGGTGCTTGGGCACGATTGGCATCGTCGTACCGACACTGCCTGGCGCCGTGACGTCGGTGTTCACCGGAAGTCTCAGCGTGAGGTCGTCCACGACAGCGGATTCGCCGTTGACCGCTGAGACGATGTAGGCGATCCCGGTCTCGTATGTTCCGCTCTCGTTGTACGCCGCGTTGCCAGCGGCGCGGTCGATCGAGAACTTGACGTCTTCCGCCGTCAGCGGTGTGCCGTCGTGCCAGGCATGTCCTGGATTCACGTGCCAGAGCAGTGCGGTGAAGTCTTCAATCCATTCGAAGCTTCCCGCGTGGGGCACAATCTCTCGCGTGACCAGGTCGTACTGCAGCAGTCGGTCATAGTGCAGCGGGCCGTTCCACTTCAACGTGTAGTTGCCCGGCGCCTGCACATCGAGGCCGCCCACTGCGTTCGGGACCGCGACCGTCACGGTGCGTTCCCAGTCGGTCTCGCCTTCGCGGGACAGGTCGACAGCCTCCTGCTGCTGTTGCTGCTGCTGCATGGCCTGCTGCTGTTCTTGCTGCTCGGCCTGCTGCGCCTGCGTATCGGCTTGCTGCTCTTGCTGTTGTTGTTGCTGCTCAGCGGGCGCGGCTTGCTGTTGCTGCTGATCCTGCTGCTGCTGCATCGCCTGTTGTTGTTGCTGTTGTTGCTGCTGGACCTGCGCGACGGCGGCGTCATCATCGTCGTCGTCGCCACATCCGACCAGCGCGAGTCCGGCGGCGCCGACTCCCGCCCGTCCCGAGGCGCGCAGAAGCGCTCTCCTGCTCATCCGTGATCGGCGCATTCGCTGCCAGTAGTTCTTCTCGGTCATTAGGTCAGTCTCTCTAGCTCGGTGCTGGGTCTCTCGTGCAGTGGCAGCGGTCGGGACTCGCTCGGTACAACCTTTCCACTCCAACCTGCCTGCTCAGTAGCGGCGCAGATACGCGCGCCACCTGATTCGCTTGGCGCGAATTTCTGGGAGTATGCCAAGTACAGAATGCGATTGCAACGATCAAGGGGTTCCTTCCGATTCCGGAAGGAACCCCTTGAGTGAGAGGTCTGGAGCTTAAACAGGTCCTAGACCGTCTGCGGGCCTCGCACCAGCTTGCCGGGGAGCGCGCCGGTCAGTTCGTCATGCTCAAGCACGATTTCTCCGGCGCAGATCGTCGCGATGTAGCCGGTCGGCCGCTGCATGAAGCGCTTCGCACTCTCGGGCAGGTCGTAGACCATCTGCGGCGCGTCGGTGTCGAGCGTCTCAAGATCGATCACGTTGACATCGGCTCGTTTGCCTTCGACCAACTCGCCGCGGTCACCTAGCCGATAGAGGTCGGCGTTGGCGCCCGACTGCTTGTGCACGATCGTCTCCAGCGGCACCCGCTCGCCGCGTGTCCGGTCGCGACCCCAGTAGGCGAGGTTCCACGAGACCATGTGGGCGTCCGAGACGGCCGCCACGTGCGCGCCGGCGTCTGAGAGCCCGTTGCGGGTCAGCGGGTGCATCATCAGGTCACGCTGATAGTCGAAGTTGCCCTGCGAGTAGCCCTCGAGGTAGACCAGCAGGAGCGTCGAGCCGTCGCCCCTGGTCATCAGGTCGTAGAAGGCCTCGTCGGCGGTCAGCCCCTCGCGCTCGGCGTGTGCGGCGACCGAACGGTCATACTCGGGCTCGTAGACCGGCGGGTCGCCCAGCACGTACACGGTCTCTGGCGATCCGAGCACCATTTCAAGCATGCCCGGTAGCAAGTTGCCTGGTGTCGTGTCGACCAGGAACGGGTGATCCTCTGCATTCTCCGTCTTGTTGCGCACATCGTTGGTCAGATCCCAGTCACTGGCCAGGATCTGCGCCTTGATCTCGGGATCGCGCATGTTCTCCAGGCGCTCGGCCATGGGGAGATGTTCGACGAGGTCGCGGTAGGCGAAGTTGAGTGTGTAGGGGTGGATCGAACCCTCGAGGTTCATCAGCAGGGTCGTGCCGCGGCCGCGGATCTGAGGGAAGATCCGCACACCGCGCTCGGTTGCTTCTTCGACGCTCTCCAGGCCTTCCTTCCAGCCGGCGCCGTTCGTGACCGAGCCTTCGCCGGACAGATAGGTGATGGTCAGGCCGTGGGTGAGCGCCATGTCCTCGACCCACTCACGCTCGAACGGGCCAACGAGCTGGAAGACGCCGCCGCCGCCCTGCTCGATGCCCTCAGCGACGGCCTCAAGCTCGGGGTACTGGGCCAGCGTGCCGGGAATCAGCTCGCCTTCCTTGGTCCGGTGAGCGAGCAGGCGGTTGGAGGAGAATCCCACCGCGCCGGCCTCGATGCCCTCGCGCACCAGACGGCGCATGTGCGACAACTCATCGTCGGAGGGTTGTACGTCATCGGCGCCGCGCGGGCCCATCACGTAGGTGCGCAGTGCGCAATGCGGGAACTGCGCGGCGATGTCCATCACGCGCGGTTTGTCGTCGATCGCATCGAGGTATTCGGGGAACGATTCCCATTCCCAGGTGATCCCGGCGGCCATCGCTGTCGCGGGAATGTCCTCAACGGCGTCCATCAGGTCCATCAACCACTCGCGGTCGTCCTCGCGCACGGGCGCGAAGCCAACGCCGCAGTTGCCCATCACCACGGTGGTGACGCCGTTGTAGCAAGACGGTGTCATGTACGGGTCCCATGACACCTGCGCGTCCATGTGGGTGTGGATGTCGATCCAGCCCGGGGTGACGAGCTTGCCGGAAGCGTCGATCTCTAGACGACCCTCGCCAACGAGGCCATCGCCATCGCGAACGACGGCGGTGATGCGGTCGCCGTCGATCGCAATATCGCCGACAAACTCGGCAGCGCCCGTCCCGTCAATAATGCGTCCGTTGCGGATCACGATGTCATGCATGCTCAAAACTCCCAGCCAGTCACGGGTTTCGTCAGAGGATAGGCAACAATTCCCGAACGGCGCTACTCAAACTCGCTGCGCGGGATACCGGATTGGCGGATGATCGAACTGATGTGGCAGGCGGCACTGGCCTGTTGCCCTTGTCCGGAATCACAGCCATTCTGCCGTCACTGTGCCGCTTCATGATGATGTGGCTGCCGGTGTGGTGGTCGTACTTGAAGCCGTGTCGCTCCACGATTCGTTCCAGTTCGAAGGCTCGCAGTCGACGAGCTCTAGCCAACGGAGATCGCTAGCGGCACAGTAGATCGGGTCACGCAACTGGAGAGAGTGGCAGCCGGAAGTCCAGTGATGTGCAGCGGCATGACAAGCGGCTCGCCGTTCATCCGCCGTTCCAGTTCTGCGGGTTCCGCAGCCGCGAAGAAGCCTTGCAGAGCGTCCTCGAGCATCGCTTTCGCCTCCTCCAGCGTGTCGCCGAATGTGGAGATATCGAGCTCCGGACACAGGGCCACGACTGCGTCCTCCTCCCAGGTGAAAATCGCCGTGAGTTCCAACGAACCGCTCTTGCCCAGCGCCATTACTCAGTCCCTTCGATGAGGCCGATGGTACCGGAGCTCGTTCGGCCTAGCGTCGATTCGCTGTAAACCCGGGACCGCGGCCCTTTTCCCAGACGTTGTTGCGGGCGACGTCTTCGTCGAAGTCGATGCCCCAGCCGGGTTTGGTCGGCAGCTCCAGGTGACCGTCGACGATGTTCAGCGGGCCTCCGCCGAGGTCGTTTTTCCAGGGGACGTCGTCGATGTCGATCTCCATGATCCGCACGTTGGGGACGGTCGCGCAGAGATGGAGCGCATGCATCGTGGCGAGGTGCGAGTAATAGTTGTGCGGGGCGCAGTTGAGTTCGTAGCTCTCGGCCAGCAGGGCGACATCGCGCGAGCGGGCGAAGCCCTGCCAGGGGACGTCGATCATCACGTTGTCCATCGAGCGGTGATCGAAGTACGGTCGGTAATCGCGGATCGTGTAGAGATTCTCGCCCGAGGTGATCGGCACCGTGGTTTGACGGCGGACGTCGGCCAGCGCCTCGGGTTCGTACATGTCGATCTCGACCCACATCATTTCGAGGTGTTCGAGCGCCTGGCAGATCTGACGGGCGACCAGCGGCGTGCAGTTGAAGTTGAGGTCGAGGGCGATCTGCACGTCGGGCCCGGCGCCTTTCTTCAGCGCACCGATGTACTCGGGAATGTGGCGCAGCAGCGAGGGGACCGCGTTGCGGTCGATATTGCCGACGCCGCCCCAGCCGGGGCCGTAGACGCCGGTCGGATCGCCGGGGAAGACGATGTTGGTTTTGAGCGCGTGGAATCCCTTGCCTCTGACCTCTTCGCCGAGCGCCGTGACGTCGTCCATCGTGCGCAGCGGGGGCGCGCCGACGACCCATTCGGAGCCGTTGTCCCAGAGGATCTGGTCATAGCTCCGTGCCCGCGATGAGCCGCAGTGGGACCAGTAGATCATTTGGCGCTCGCGCGTCGGACCGCCGAAGAGCGAGTAGACGGGCACGCCCAACGCCTTGCCCTTGATGTCCCAGAGCGCCAACTCGACTCCGGCAATCGCCTTGGCCGCGATTCCGCCCGGTGACTGCCGGGCCAGCCGGTACATGTCCCAGTAGCGAGCCTCGACCGCCAGCGGATCACTGCCGATCAGGATCGGCAGCATGTCCTCGATCGTGCCGACAATCCCATAGGGATTGCGACCGTCCGACATTTCGCCGTAGCCGGTGATCCCCTCGGACGTGCGCACGGCGACGAACTGCCAGGGCCGCCAACCGGCGTCGACGACGAAGGTCTCAATCTCGGTGATCTTCATGACTCGCGCGCTCTCTTTCGTTGATGGTTAGTTGCGGCCCGATGAAAAGCCCGGGCCGCGGCCTTTCTCCCAGACTTTCTTGCGGGCCAGGTCCTCGTTCAAATCGACTCCCCAGCCTGGTTTAGTCGGAAGCGGCAGGTGTCCGTCGACGATCTCGATCGGGCCGCCGGTCATGTCGTCCTTCCAGGGGACGTCGTCGACGTCGATCTCCATGATCCGTACGTTGGGCACTGTGGCGCAGAGATGGACGGAGTGCATGCTGCCAAGGTGCGAGTAGTAGTTGTGCGGCGCGACGTTGAGTTCGTAGCTCTCGGCCAGCAGCGCCACGTCGCGCGAACGGGCGAAGCCCTGCCAGCAGACGTCGATCATGACGTTGTCCATCGAGCGGTGGTCGAGGAAGGGCAGGTAGTCGCGGACGGTGTAGAGATTCTCGCCCGAAGTGATCGGCACGGTCGTTGAGCGTCGCACGTCGGCCAGCGCTTCGGCGTCGTACATGTCCACCTCGACCCACATCATTTCCAGATCCTCAAGCGTCTGACAGATCTGCCGAGCGGCCAGGGGTGTGCAGTTGAAGTTGATGTCGAGCGCGATCTGTACGTCGGGGCCCGCGCCCGCCTTGAGCGCGCCGATGTACTCGGGCACGTGGCGCAGCACGGCAGGAGTGGTGTTGCTGTCGATGTTGGCGACGTCCTGTTGCAGGCCGAATGTGCGGGCCGGATCGCCGGGGAAGAGGATGTTGGTCTTGAGCGCGTGGAAGCCCTTGGCTCGCACCTCTTCGCCGAGCCTGGTCACGTCGTCCATCGACCATATCGGCGGCGCTCCGATCACCCACTCGTTGCCGTTGTGCCACTTGATCCGGTGGAAATTTGCGGCCCGCGAGCTGCCGCAGTGCGACCAGTAGATCAGCTGCCGCTCGCGAGTGGGTCCGCCGAACAGGGAGTAGACCGGGACGCCCAGCGCTTTGCCCTTGATGTCCCAGAGCGCCAGCTCGACGCCGGCGATCGCCTTGGCGACGACCCCGCCCGGTGACTGGCGCGCCATGCGGTACATATCCCAATAGCGCGCCTCGACCGCGAGCGGGTCGCGGCCGATCAGGACGGGCTCGAGGTCGTTGATCGTGCCGACGATGCCGTAGGGGGTGCGGCCGTCGGAGATCTCGCCGTAGCCGGTGACGCCGTCGGAAGTGCGAACAGCGACGAACTGCCAGGGCCGCCAGCCGGCGTCGACAACGAAGGTCTCAATTTCGGTGATCTTCATGGGCATCTCCAGCGTTGGCAGCAATCAGGCGCAGGTTAGGGCGTGCTCAGTATCTGCCGATGGCGGGGAGGGGGATGACGAAGGGGCGGTTGGAACGACGGGGTGGGGTGATTCTGGGCCAGTTCTGGGGTTGGCGGGGTCTGGTGGGGGGAATTGGCTGGATTGGGGGTGATTTTGGGGAGTCTGGCGCGGATTCGTTGTCCGGGGCTGGGTTTTGGTCGATTTGTTGTCCAGATTTGTCCAGATTTGTCTGGATGGGTGCGGATTCGTCCGGAATCTGTGAGGATTGGTCCGGTTCAGGCTCGGTGATTCCGGGTTCGTCTGGATGTTTATCGGAATCGTCTGCGGGCCGGGCAAGGTGTTCGCGGAGGCAGCCGATGCAGTGAGTCGCGCACTGTCCGGCGTTGGGTCCGTTGATCAGGCGGCGATGTCCGTCGGGGAACATTTCGTCTTCGGCGTAGGCCGGTTCGCGTTGCTGGTCTTCCTGCGCCTCGATGGCGGGCAGGCTCTGGAGCAGGAGTCGCAGTTCGCGGGTGGCGGCGACGGTCTGTCGGTGTTGGTCGGGGTCGGTGTCGGGAGTGGTGAGGATGTGGACCTGGTCGGCGAGCCGGTCGGCGGCGACGGTGCGGAGGATGTGGGCTCGGTAGAGCTGGAAGTCGCGGAAGTAGGCGTAGACGGTGGAGCGGGCACAGCGGAGCTTTGTGGCGATGTCTTCGGGGGAGAGGCCCTGGCAATCGACGTGGTGGGCTTCGAGGATGCGTCGGCAGCGTCGGGGGGTGGGTGGGTTGGGGGTGGGCACGGGGAGCTCCGTTCGTTGAGAGGTACATATGTTCTGCATATGGTATGCCGAGTGGAGACGGTCGTGGATGCGCGGATGTGGTGCTGTTGATGGAGATCGCGGTCTGGGCCCCGCGTCAAGCGCGGGGCATCGGAGGGGGGAGGGAGCGGGGCATTAGAGGTGAGCGGTGTGCGGGATGGGGCGAGATACCCGCGGCAAGCGCTGGTATGACGGGGTTGTTTGGGGTCGCGCGGGATGAGTCGGGAAAGTCTGTGATGTGGCGGGGCCCTCACCCTAACCCTCTCCCTCGGGGAGAGGGGATCGGAGGGGCGGGTTGGTGGGGTGAGGGTGTGCGGGAGGGGTCGGTGATTGGTTGGTAGATTGGTTGGTGAGGTGGTGGCATGAGTGATGAGGGCGCGATGTTGAGTCCGTATCGGGTGCTGGACTTGACGGATGAGCGGGGGCATTTCGCGGGGAAGCTGTTGGCTGATCTTGGGGCGAACGTGATCAAGGTGGAGCCGTTGGAGGGAGATGCGGCCCGGCGGCGGCCACCGTTCGTGGACGATGTTCCCGGTCCGGAGCGGAGTCTGCGTTGGCTGGCCTGGAACGTGAACAAACGCAGCGTCACGGTCGACCTCTGGGACGCGGCGGGGCGGGCACGATTCCTGCGGCTGGCGGAGTCGGCCGATGTCGTGCTGGAGTCGTTCGCTCCCGGGCAGATGGAGCAGCTGGGGCTTGGTTATGAGGCGCTGTCGGAGGTCAATCCGGGGCTGATCCTGGTTTCGATTTCTCCGTTCGGACAGAGCGGGCCCTATCGCGACTACCGAGCGACGGACATCGTGTTCTGGGCGATGAGCGGCAACATGTCGATCTCGGGCGAGGCGTCTGCTCCTCCGGCGCAGATCAGCGACGATTACCAGTCGCTCCTGCACGCCGGCGGCGACGCGGTGATCGGTGCGTTGATCGCGCTGACGCAGCGCCATCTGACCGGGCGGGGCCAACACGTTGATCTCTCAATCCAGGAGGCGACGTCGAGAGGGCTGTACCAGGTCACCGGCAGCTGGGACATGACACGCCGCAATCTCGATCGGAGCGAGCGCCCGACTGTCGGCGGCGCCGACCTGCCCTGGACGTGGGAGTGCCGCGACGGCCACGTGATCTGGCTGTGTCCGGCTGGGCCGGGGTCGATGCAGCGGCTGAGCGGGTTATTCGAGTGGCTCGACGAGATCGGCGAGGGCAACGAGCTGCGATCGGTCGACTGGGAGCACCTGCCGCTGGAGGAGATGACGAAGGAGGACTGGGAGCCGCTGGGACGACTGTTCGCCGACCTGTTCATTAGTCGAACCAAACGCGAGTTGTACGACGCGGCGACCACGTACGATTTCCTGCTCTACCCTTCGGCGACGTCGGCGGACACGCTGGCCAACGCGCAGCTGCAGGCGCGGGGGTTGTGGCGCGACGTGGAGCATCCTGAGCTGGGGCGTCGGATTCGTTTGCCCGGTGTGATCGCCCTGGGCGACGGCCCGATTCCGGAGGAGACGCGCTGCGCGCCGGCGCTGGGAGCGCACAACGACGAGGTGTTCGGCCGGCTGCGCGCCGGGTCGGCTCGGCGGAATGGTATCGAGGCCGTCGCGTCGGAGGCGAAGCCGCTGACGGGGATCAAGATCGCCGACTTCGGCTGGTTCATGGTCGGACCACTGACGATCAAGCCGTTTTCGGACTTCGGGGCCGACGTCGTGCACGTCGAGAGCACGGCCCGGCTGGACTCACTGCGGATCGTTGGACCGTTTCAGGATGACGTGCCGGATCGGGAGCGCTGCGGGGAATACGCGCAGGTACGGACCGGCGGCCGGGCGATCAATGTCGACCTGGGGACCGAGGCGGGGATGACGATCGCGCGGCGGCTGGTCGAGTGGGCCGACGTGGTGTTCAACAATTTCTCCGCCGGCGCGATGGAACGGATGGGGCTGGGACCTGAGGCGGTGCGCGAGCTGAACCCAGACGCCATCGTGCTGAGCTGTAGCGGGCAAGGTCAGGATGGTCCGCACGCGAACGGCAAGGGCGGCGGCGGACACTATGCGGCGCTGGCCGGATTCAACGAGCTGACCGGTTGGCCCGAGGATGAGCCGGGGTATCTGAGCGCCTACACCGACTTCATCGCGCCGCGCTTCAATGTCCCGCTGTTGCTGGCGGCGCTCGATCATCGGCGTCGAACGGGCGAAGGCCGGTACCTGGACGTCTCGCAGTTTGAGGCCGCAGTTCACTGGCTGACGCCATCGATCCTCGATTACTCGGTGAACGAACGGGTGATGAATCGGAATGGCAACCGGCAGCCCGACGCCGCGCCGCACGGGGCGTATCGATGCGCCGGCGACCGCTGGTGCGTGATCGCGGTGCCGAGCGACGAGGAGTGGCGATCGTTCTGTGAGGCGATCGATGCGCCGGCGCTCGCTGACGATCCCCGTTTCGCCACGCTGGGGGATCGGAAATCCAACGAGGACGATCTCGATCGCGTGGTCGAGCAATGGACCATCGAGCGCGACGCCTACCAGGTGATGGGGCGGCTGCAAGCGCACGGGGTCGCGGCTGGCGTGGTTCAGACTGGTGAGGATGTGCTCGAGCACGACCCTCAGCTGCGGCATCGGAACTTCTACCAGCGGCTGGACCATCCGGCGATGGGCACGTACCGGGCGCCGCAGGCGTCGTTCCGGCTGTCGGAGGCTCCGTGCGAGTTGCAACGGGCGCGGCTGCTGGGCGAGGACACGTACGAGGTGCTGAGCGAGTGGCTCGGCTATCGGGATGCGGAGATCGAGCGGTTCGCCCTGGATGGGGCGCTGCAGTAGGGGCGGGCTGAGATCATGGGGCACTGTGACGGCTTCGCCCTGCTCTGACTCGGCGGTTGTGCTGGAGCGGGCGAGATTCCCCCGTTCGGGCCGGGGGCAGGCTCCGCGGCAAGCGCGGGAATGACGGTAATGGTGCGGGAATGACGGAGTTGGCGCAGGTCGTGTTGGGCGGGCGCTAGCCTCGGCGGGATAGCAGATTGCAAGGGGAGCAAGCCATGAAGATCACCAGGATCAGCGCCATACCAGCGTCGCCGGGAACGACCGCGCACCCGATGTTCAACTTTCCGCCCTGGAACTATGTCTTCGTCAAGGTCGAGACCGACGAGGGGATTGTCGGTTGGGGCGACGCGACCTGCGGGCCGGTGGCGGTGGCCTCGCTGGTCGAGGAATACGGGGGCATGATTGTCGGCGAGGATCCGTTCCGGATCGAGGAGTTGTGGCAGACGATTCACCACCGCTACTTCACGCGCGGGGGGCCGATCCAGAACAGCGCCCAGGCCGGGATCGAGATGGCGTTGTACGACATTAAGGGCAAGGCGCTGGGCGTGCCGGTCTACGAGCTGCTGGGCGGGAAGATGCGGGATTTGATCTGGACGTACGGGCGCTGGGACGGTCCCTCGCCGGAGTCGGCTGCAGAGTTTGCGCTCAGTCAACTCGAACGGGGCTTCACGGCGCTGAAGGGCGATCCGTTTGACCATCGCGGATTGTTCATCTCGTACGAGGCGGAGAAGAAGGCGATCGACACGCTGGCCGCGGTGCGCGATGCGGTCGGCTTCGAGGTCGAGCTCCTGGTCGAGGTGCACGGCCGGTTGACGCCGGCTGAGGCGATCCGGATCGGCAACGAGATGGAGCAGTACCGCCCGTTCGTCTACGAGGAGCCGGTGCCGTTTGAGAACATCGACGCGATGGAGCAGGTCGCGCGCGGGACCAACATCCCGATCGCGACCGGTGAGCGGATCTACAGTCCGTTCACCTACTTCGACCTGCTGCAGCGGCAGATCGTGGCGATGATCCAGCCGGACATGATCCAGACCGGCGGAATAGGGCAGATGAAGCGGATCGCGGCGTTGGCCGAGGCGCAGTACGTGGGCGTCCAGCCGCACGCGATCCATGGGCCGATGGAAGTCCTGGCGGCGCTGCATGTCGACGCGTCGATCCCCAACTTCAAGATCCATGAAGGCGGCATGCGCCCCTGGTTCCAGGACGCCTGCATCGGCGAATTGCCGACCCACAAAGATGGCTTCTACTCGGTGCCGGAGGCGCCGGGTCTGGGCGCGGCGATCGACGAGGACTGGTTGGCGGCGCATCCGCCGCATCCGGAGCCGGGCTGGGCGCCGCTGCTGGGGACGATGCCGTCGAAGCAGTTCAGCAAGGTGGCGTCGCCGTAGGGGGCTCATTGAGGGCCGTCTCAGGGGTCGTTGAAATTCGAGCGGCGGATCGTCATACTGCCCGCATATGTTTCGCCGTGCGCGAAACAAGTGCTCGGTGTAGCTGGAAGGCGTTTTCATGGCAGAGCGAAACTACTGGACGAGGATGAAGCGGAATCGCATGTCCCGACGCGGGCTGCTGCGGGCGAGCGCGCGAGCGGGCGTGGGCGCGGCCGGGCTCGCGTTGGTTGGCTGCGGCGATGACGACGACGATGGTCAGCAGGCAGCGGCGCAGGTCCAGCAGCAACAGGACCAGGTTGAGCAGCAAGCCGAACAGCAGGCGATGCAGCAACAGCAGCAGGATGCGACGCCCGCGGAGCAGCAGGCCGCGCAGGAGCAACAGCAGGCGGTCGCGCAGGCGCAGGCCCAACAGGCGGGCGGTCCGGTGTTCGGAGGGATGGTGCAGATCCCGGGCGACGACGGCGGCCTGTTTGACCCGGCTGCCACGATCCACGGCGGGACTGACGCCTCGATCTTCCAGTGTTTCGACTTCGTCAACTACATGGACGAGGGCAATGTGATCACCGACGCGATGGGCGAGCTGCCGGAGATCGTCGACGAGCTGAATTTCGTCTACCAGATCAAGCAGAACGTGTATTGGCAGGACTTGCCCCCCGTGAACGGTCGGCAATTCACCGCCGACGATGCAGTGTTCGGTTACGAACGGTTCAGCCAGGACAACCCTGAGTTCGTCTACAAGGACCGCTACTCGCTGGTCGAGCGCTTCGAAGCGGTCGACGAGTTCACGATGCACGTCGAGGCCTCGGAACCGTTCGCGCCGCTGCTGGTTGCGATGGCCGAAACCGGCGCGTTGATGGTCGCTCGCGACGTTGTTGAGCATTTCGGTGACGCCGAAGTGTCCAGCAATCCCGATGCGGTCGTCGGCACCGGCGCGATGATGCTCGACACGCGCGAAGCGGACGTGAAAACGGTGCTCAAGCGCAATCCCAATTACTACCGGCCCTCGCACGACGGCGGCACGCTGCCTTACTTCGACGGTTACAACATCATCTGGGGTCTCGACAACGCAAACCGAATCGCGCAATACATCGCCGGCAAGACCGACTTCCTCTGGCTGCAGTGGTATGGCGAGTTGCAGGAAATCGAAACCGTGCGCGAGGAGGCAGGTGAAGATTCGATCGTTGCGGTCCCCAATCCCGTTGCCTTTGGACTAGCGACCCATATTCACACCAAGCGGGAGCCCTACACCGATCCACGTGTGCGCCTGGCGCTGCATCTCGCCACGGATCGATACGCCTTGAATGTCACCTCACTGGGAGCCGGCGTCATTGGCGGACCGGTGGCGGAGACGATTGCGCCTTACGGCTGGGGTCTCGACCAACTGTCTCAGTTGCCCGGCTATCGCTCGGCCGATGAACGCGAGATGGACCTGGAAGACGGGCGCAAACTGCTGGAAGCCAGCGGCTACAACCCGGACACGGTCCCGCCGATGGAAATCTGGGGCGACTTCGCCTCAGACTTCGGTCAGGTGTTGCAGCAGAACTTCAGGGAAATCGGTTACGAGGTCGACATTCTCGAACTGACCACGGCCGACTCGCTGGCGGCTCGCCAGAATCACGAGTTCTCGATGATCACGCTGGGTCAGCAGGCGGCCGCCGACCCCGACCTGCTCTACAACGACCTGCACACCACCGGTGGTCAGAACTACGGCGAGTTCTCGGATCCGGAAATCGACGCCATGCTGGTCAAGGGACGGACGACCTTCGGCGTTGAGAACCGCAAGGCGATCTACGACGAGATTCAGACCAAGCTGCTGGAAGAGCACGCCCCGCGACTGTGGTGGCACTGGAGTTTGCCGACCGTCGGTCACCGTCCGTGGCTGCAGGGCTTCCGTCCGACCCCGGGCATTACGCCGACTAACCAGGTAATGAACAGCTGCTGGTTCGACGAGACCAGAGACATCTAGGACAGACTGAAACTGGCCGGTCCTCCGCTTGAAAGCCGGATCGCGGATCGGCATACTACGCGCACTTGTTGACAAGACTTCACCGCCCGATGGACGTGAAGCACAGGGAGAGATGACACCATGGCCGAGCGGAACTACTGGACTCGAATGCGTCGGAACCGGATGTCGAGGCGCGGGCTGTTGAAGGCGAGCGCGCGGGCGGGTGTCGGTGCGGCGGGCCTCGCGCTGGTCGGCTGCGGCGACGATGACGATGACGATCAGCCTGCCAGCGCTGCCGTGCAGCAACAGCAGCAACAAGAACAGCAGGCGGCGCAGGTCGAGCAGCAGGCCGAGCAGCAAGCCGGTCAGCAGCAGGCGCAGACGGCGAGCGCCGACGAGCAGCAGGAGCAACAGGCTGCCGCCGCGCAGGCTGCCGCCGATGGCGATCCCAAGCATGGCGGCGTCCTCCGAATCGTGATGTCCGACGGTGGCATCTTCGACCCGGCCATTGCGATCCATGGCGGCACTTTTGCCGGCGTCCACCAGGTCTACGACTGGATCAACTACCTCGATGAGGGATTCGTGATCACGGCCGGTATGGCCGAGCTTCCCGAAGTTGTGGACGAGCTCAACTTCATCTACTCGATCAAGCCGAATGTCTACTGGCACGACAAGCCGCCCCTGGACGGTCGCCAGTTCACGGCCGAGGACGCGGTCTTCGGACTGGAGCGTTTCGGCTTCGACAACCCCGAGTTTGTCTTCAAGGATCGCTTCTCACTGATCGACAAGTTCGAAGCACCCGACCAATCCACGATGACGGTTCAGGCCGGCGAGGTGTTCTCGCCGATTCTGACTGCGATCGCGGAAGACAACATGTTGATCGTTTCTCGCGACGCGGTGGAGGCGTTCGGCGACGAGGCGATCTCCACCGACTTTGAGGCCCAGATCGGCACGGGCGCGATGGTCGGAGTGTCTCGGGAGGCTGACGTCGAGCTGAGATTGGAACGCAACCCGAACTACTACAAGGAAGGTCAGCCTTACTTCGACGGATACAAGGGCATCAGCCTGGGCGATGACGCGATTCGGATCGCGTCATTCGTCAACGGGCAAACCGACTTCCTCAACTACCAGTGGTTCGGCCGGCCGGTCGACCTTGATTCAGTGGTTGCCGAACTCGGCGAAGACGCGGTGACCGGCGTCCCCAACCCGGTGACCTACGGCATGGCGACCCACATTCACACCGAGGTCGAGCCGTACACCGACCCGCGGGTGCGCACCGCCGTTCATCTCGCCGCCGACCGCGAACAGTTGATCGCGCTGTCGCTGGGCGAACTGGTGATTGGCGGGCCGATCGCCGTGGCAATCGCGCCGTACGGCCGAACCGAGGACGAACTGCGCCAGCTGCCCGGCTACCGCTCGGGCGACCTGCGCCAGGAAGACCTGGCCGAATCGCGGATGATGCTTGACGCTGCCGGCGTCGACCTCAACGGATTCCCGCCCCTGGACATCTGGGCGCCCGATGCTTCGGACTATGCCCAGGTGCTGCAGCAGAACCTGGGCGAGGTGGGGATCAACATCGGGATCAACGAGTTGACCACCGCTGACGCCCTGGCCGCCCGCCAGAACCGCGAGTTCTCGATGATCATGCTCGGTCAGCAGGGCGCATCAGACCCCGACCTGCTCTACAACGACCTGCACACCACCGGCGGCCAGAACTACGGCAACTTCTCCAACCCCGAGTTCGACGCCATCGTGGAGAAGGGGCGCGCGGTCTTCGATGTCGAAGAGCGCAAGGCGATTTACGACGAGGCGCAGGATCGGCTGCTCAATGAGTGGAATCCGCGCCTGTACTGGTCGTGGAGCACAGTGATCGTCGCGTTCCGCTCCTACCTCAAGGGATTCCGGCCGACGCCAGGACCGACCGCGTCCAACGCGATCCTCTGGGGCATGTGGTTCGACGAGATTCCCGACGGCGCCGAGCAGTTCTAACCGTCTGTCGTCCCGGCGCGGGGCTCAGCCTCGCCCCGGGAGCAACAGGCGGCGTGGAGAGAATCGCCAACCGAACAGAGGCTGATGCGCAATTACATTTTTCGGCGCTTGATGCTCTTGCCGATCACGGTGATCTTGCTGTCGATCTTCGTGTTCGGCCTGATCCGGCTGGTACCGGGCTCGGTGATTGACGCACGGCTGTCGGCGGGGTTCCCCGGGACGGCCAACGCCGACGATCGGGCCAAGCTGGAAGCGCACTTCGGTCTCGACCAACCGGTGCACATCCAATACGTCAACTGGATCGGCCAGGTGTTCAGCGGCGACTTTGGTACGTCGTGGCTGACCAAGGAGGACATTCTCAACAACTTCGGCCGGCGAATGCCGGTGACGATTGAGCTGTTAATCCTGACGCTGGTCATCTATATCCCGCTGGGGATTGGAACGGGGGTATGGTCGGCCGTGCGCCAAAACCGGGCGGACGACTACGGGATTCGGTTTATCACGATCCTCTTTCTCGCCGTGCCGAATTTCTGGCTGGCCACGTTGGTCATTGTCGTTCCACTGGTGCTCTGGGGTTATGCGCCTCCCGTTCCCTATGTCCAACTCTGGGAGGATCCCGGAACCAACATTGTCCAGATGATCGTGCCAGCCGTGATTGCCGCCTTGGCCGGCGCCGCGGTCCTCGGCCGGGTCGCCCGCTCGGAGATGCTGGAAGTCTTGCGGCAGGACTACGTGCGTACGGCCTATTCCAAGGGATTGGCCGACCGGGTCGTGATCCTGCGGCACGCGCTGCGCAACACGATGATTCCGTTGATCACGCTGATCGGTCTGGTCTTCGCGACGGGCATCGCCGGGGCTGTGATCGTCGAGCAGATCTTCGCGATTCCCGGCATGGGGCGTTACCTCGTGCAGTCGCTGCTGACCAACGATTTGCCGGTCGTACAGGTGTGGATGCTGGTCTTTGGCGCCGCATTCATCCTCGTCAACCTGTTGGTTGATATCAGCTATGGCATCTTCGATCCGAGGATTCGTTTCCAGTGAGCACCGCAGAACCAAGGGCTATCACGTTTGATGAGTTCGGGATTGCCGAGAAGCCGCCCCGCAGGGTTCGCGCGCGTCGGCTGCTTCGACAGCATCCGCTGGGCGCGTTTGGCCTGTTGCTCGTCGTTTTTGTGATCTTCCTGGCCGCGTTCGGGCCGTTCATCGTCCCTGACTCGGAAACGATTTCCCCCGACATCCTCCTCGGGCCGAGTGCAGAGCACTGGTTCGGCACCGATCGACTCGGGCGCGACTACCTGGCGCGAGTGATTGCCGGGGCGCGGCTCTCGATGTCGCTCGCGCTCGGCGCGATGGCGATTGGCGTCGGGGCGGCGCTGGTCTGGGGCATGCTGTCGGCGTATGCGCAAAGCACCTTTGACCTGCTGTCGCAGCGCGTCATCGACATGATGCTGGCCTTCCCGGGACTGGTGCTGCTGCTCTTGCTCACACAGGTGATTGGTCGGGGGTGGCAATCCGTCGCCCTGGGAATGGGGATCATCTTCGCGGTCAACATGGTCCGAATTGTGCGTGCCAGCACGCTCGCCACTCTGGCGGAGTCGTACGTGGAAGCGGCGAGATTGATCGGCGCGTCGCCCTACCGCATCCTCTGGCGGCATGTGCTGCCCAACATGGGTCCGCCGCTGCTGATCTACGTGACCGCGCTGCTCGGTGGCGCGATCCTGTTCGAAGGCGCGCTATCGTTCCTGGGACTCGGCGTGCCGCCGCCCGAGCCGTCCTGGGGACGCATGCTGACCGAGGCGCGCACGCTCTGGAAGTATCCCCACCTGAGCATCTTCCCCGGAGTCGCGATGACGATCGCCGTGCTCGGCTTCAACCTGGTTGGCGACTCGGTGCGGGACATCTTCGATCCGCGCCTGCGCGGCGCCTAGGTCAGTTCTTCCGCGATCGCCCCGCTCTGGATCAGTTTCTCGATCGCCGCGTCGTCGTAGCCCAGTTCGCTCATCACATCGCGCAGGTGCTCGCCGAATGCGGGAGTCCGCTCTGCCGCTCGGTACCGGTCTCGGCTGAACTTGACGGGGGCCTACGGCATCAGCACGGGACCGACGGCCGGGTGGTCGAAACTGTGCACATAGTCGTTGGCGCGGGCATGCTCGCTGAGCAGGGCTTCCTCGAGCGAGCTCAGCAGCGCGCAGGGCACGCCGGCGGCCTGCATCCGCTCGCGCAACTCCTCGCCGTCGTAGCGCAACGCGATCTCGCGGATCCGCTGGCGGAGCGAGGTGAAGTGATCGCGCGGATCATCGGGCATCTCCCAATCGGGATCGTGCGCGCTCGGGTCTTCGATTCCAATGACGTCGAGCAGTCGTTTGAGTGCCAGTTGTCCGGCGCCCAGCGTGATCCAGTGTCCGTCGCGTGTTTCATAGAAACCGCCGACGATCAGCGCGGTCTGTTCGCGCCGACTCTGTGAGGCGAGTCTCGGGTGGGGACGCTCCTGCTCCATCCAGTCGGCGAATTCCCGCTTCCAGCCGTCGACGGCGTCGAACAGGTTGGCGGTCGCCGTTTGCAGCGACAGCCCGGCCTGGTACAGCGAAGTGCGGACGTGTTGCCCCTTGCCGGTGAACTCTCGCCGATAGAGCGCGCCGGCAATGCCGAACGAGAGCAGCGTGCCGGCGTGAAAGTCGCAGAGGTACGCGTCGAGAATGCGGGGCTCGTCGCCGTCGAAGTTTGCGGTCGACATCGCCAGGCCCGACGCGGCGGCGGCCTGGAAGTCGGCGCCGAGATGCATTCCGTAGGGACCGTCTTCGCCCATGGCGGAGATCTCGGCCACGATGATTCGTTCGTTCCTGGCGCTGAGCGACTCATAGTCGAGGCTCAGGCGCTTCAGCGCGCCCGGCCGCATGTTGGAGATGATGACGTCGCTGTTCAATGCAAGATCGTGGACAATTGCGAGGCCGTCAGGATGGCGCAGGTTGATCGGCGCGCCTCGCTTGCCTCGCGCCTTGATGATGTAGTGTCGGCCTTCACCGGGAACGATCGTGCTGTTCCAGCGGGTGGCGTCGCCGGTGATTGGCTCGATTTTGATCACGTCGGCGCCGCCGTGGGCGAGCAGCTCTCCCGCGTACGGACCGGCGACGAACAGGCCAAACTCCAGCACCCGCACTCCTGAGAAGATGCCGTCCCCAAGCTCGTCCATGGCCAATCTCCTCGGCTATCTCCGGAACATTGTGCGAATGCTAACGACCTGACCGAAGAATTCGATCATGAACCGGCGGACCTTCACTATCTTGAGCGGCGAGCGTTGACGACGAATGCACATCAGGAGCATGCGATGAATCAGCAAGAAGAGTTCGGTGGCGTGATCGGACGGACGTTCCGCGAGTCGGAGCCCTGGTGGCCGGAGCTGCCCACAGCTCCGCAGGACCGGCCTAACGTAGTCATCATCCTGTTCGACGACACCGGCTTCTCGCATCTGGGTTGTTATGGCTCCACGATTGCGACGCCGAACATCGACCGGCTGGCGGCCAATGGCCTGCGCTTCACCAACTTCCACGTGACGGCGCTCTGCTCGCCGACGCGGGCCTCGTTGCTGACTGGTCGCAACCACCACGCGGTCGGCATGCGCTCGATCTCGAGCTACGACCCGGGTTATCCGAACATGCGCGGAGCGGTCAGCCGCAATGCCGCCACGATGGCCGAGATGCTGCGCGACGAGAACTACGCCACCTTCGCCGTGGGCAAGTGGCACCTGAATCCGTCCGAGACCTGCTCCCAGGCCGGGCCGTTCCACGACTGGCCACTACAGCGCGGGTTCGATCGTTACTACGGCTTCCTGTCGGGCGAAACCGACCAGTTCTATCCCGATCTCTGCTACGACAACCATCTGATCGATCCGCCCCGGACTCCAGAAGAGGGATACCACTTCACCGAGGACATCGTCGACCAGGCAACCGGATTCCTGCGCGATCATCAGTCGGTCTATCCGGGGCAACCGTTCTTCCTCTACTTCGCGCTGGGCGCGACGCACTCACCGCACCAGGCGCCGGCTGAGTACATCGAGCGCTACCGGGGTGAGTTCGACCAGGGCTGGGACGAGGTGCGCAAGGAGTGGTTCGCGCGACAGCTGGAGCTGGGCGTGATCCCCGAGGGAACCGAGCTCGCTCCGCGCAATCCCGGCGTCAAGCCCTGGGACGATTTCTCGCCCAACATGAAGCGCTTCCTCGCCGCCTTCCAGGAGGCGTTTGCGGGTTTCCTGACCCACACCGACGAGCAGATTGGCCGCCTGATCTCGTACCTCGACGACTCAGGCCAACTCGACAACACCATCCTGATGCTGATGGCCGACAACGGCGCCAGCCAGGAGGGCGGACCACAGGGCGTCTCGGACACCGCGCGCTATGGTCAGCCGCTGCTGGACGACGTCGACGAGGCGCAGTCGCGACTGCACGAGATCGGTGGTCCGCGCAGCTCGCCCAACTATCCCTGGGGCTGGTCCCAGGCCGGCAACACGCCACTCAAGTGGTACAAGCAGAACACACACGGCGGCGGTGTGCGCGTGCCGCTGATCGTCCACTGGCCCGACCGGATCACAGACACCGGCAGCTTCCGCCGGCAGTTCCATCACGTCAGCGACGTGCTGCCGACGGTGCTCGAGTCCGTCCAGGCGACGGCGCCGGAGGAATACGCCGGACATCGTCAGATGCCGGTCAGCGGCACCAGCTTCGCCTACGCCTTCGACGACGCCAGCGCCGACACGGCCAAGGAGGCGCAGTATTTCGAGATGCTGGGCCACCGCGGCATCTGGGTTGACGGTTGGAAGGCCGTCACGCGGCACCAGAAGAACGATCCCTGGGGCGACGACGAGTGGGAGCTCTACCACGTCGCCGAGGACTTCTCAGAGTCCAACAATCTGGCCGCCGAGAATCCGGAGAAGCTGCGCGAACTGGTCGACCGGTGGTGGGTTGAGGCCGGGCGCTACGGCGTGCTCCCGCTCGATGACCGCAGCTTCCAACTCGGTGGACCGACGCAGCGCCCCGGCGGCCCGCACAACGGTCTCAAGTACCGCTACACGCCGCCGGTCTCTCATCTACCCGGCGAGATTGCGCCGGCGGTCGGGATGGGATCGTGGGTGCTTGAGGCGGACATCGAACGTGACGGCGGAGGCGACGGCGTGATCTTCTCCCGGGGTTCGGTCATGGGCGGGATCAGCTTCTACATCAAGGACAACCGCCTGCGCGTTGACTACAACGCCTTCACCGAGGTCACGCAGATTGCCTCCGACACCGAACTCCCTGATGGCCGCTGCACGATCGGCATGAGCATGGATGGTGAAGCCCCCTCAGCGCCCGGCCACGTCACGATCCGACTCAACGGGGAGCGGGTGGCCGAAGGCGACGTTCCGTTCCTCGTCCGTGGCGGGTTCGGCGGTCGCGGCGGCGCCGACATTGGTTCGGACCGCAAATCTCCGGTTTCCGACTCCTACGAGCCGCCGTTCGAGTTTGACGGCACGATCCACGAGTTGACGCTGGAAGTGACCCCGTACCCCAAGTCGGGCGCGGCTTATGAGGCTGCGCGGAACGCCTTCAAGCTGTTGATGGCTCAGCAGTAGATCGACCGCTCGGATGTGCAACTGTTGTGCACCAGCCCGAGATGATTTCTCCCCCCGCGAGGAGGGGGAGCTGTCACGTAGCTACGGAGGGGGAAGGGCGCGAGAACCCCTCCGCCCCCCGATCGATTCGGGGGCAGGCTCCTTCGCGGCACCTCCCCTTGAAACGGGGAGGAAATCAGGCACCATGTCGAATGTTCCTGCAGGGACGTTCGTTATGGGCTCTGTCGACGCTCTTTCCTATCCGGGAGACGGGGAAGGGCCACTGCGCGAGATCAAACTGTCCGCTTATGAGATTGATGCCTGCGCCGTTTCCAACGCCGATTTTCAGGCCTTCGTCGACGCGACAGGCTTCCAAACCGAGTCGGAACTGATCGGTTGGTCCTTCGTCTTCGCAGGTCTGCTCCCGGACGACTTCCCGCCGACAAGGGGTGCGGCCGACGCGCCCTGGTGGCGACAGGTTGAAGGTGCATCCTGGCGACATCCGGAAGGGCCGGATACGGACATTGACCAACGGCGTAAACATCCGGTCGTACATGTCAGTTGGAACGACGCGGTCGCGTACGCCGAGTGGGCCGGCAAGTCACTTCCCAGCGAGGCCCAATGGGAGCGCGCCGCGCGTGGCGGACTCGAATCCCAGCCCTATCCCTGGGGCGACGAGCTGACGCCGGACGGCGAACATCGGATGAACGTCTGGCAGGGCGTCTTCCCGACCGAGAACGCTCTTGAGGACGGATGGTACGCGACCTGTCCGGTCGACGAGTATCCGCCCAATGGACTTGGCTTGTTCAACACCACCGGCAATGTCTGGGAGTGGTGTGGCGACTGGTTTGATGTCTTTCGCGATTCCGCGCCAGGCGTCGATCCGAACGGTCCGCCAGACGGCGACCTGAAGGTGCTCAAGGGCGGCAGTTTCATGTGTCACGAGAGTTATTGCCTGCGTTATCGCACCGCGGCCCGCATGGCGCTCACTCCTGACAGCGCAACCAGCAACACGGGATTTCGCTGCGTTAGAACAGCCGACTGAGGAAGGACACCGAATGACCATGAACGAGGATTTCGAAGGCAAGATCGGCCGAACTTTCCGCGACTCTGAGCCGTGGTGGCCGGACCTGCCAACGGCGCCCCAGGATCGGCCCAACGTGCTGATCATCCTCTTCGACGATCTGGGGTTCGCCCATCTCAACTGCTACGGCTCGACGATTGCCACGCCGAACATCAATCGGATGGCCGCCAATGGTCTGCGCTTCACCAACTTCCACGTCACGCCGCTCTGCTCGCCGACGCGCGCCTCATTGTTGACCGGACGCAACCATCACACCGTAGGCATGCGCTCCGTGACCCAGTTCGATCCGGGATACCCCAACATGCGCGGCCAGATCCCGCGCAGCGCGGCGACGATGGCTGAGATCCTCTCTGATGAGAACTATGCGACCTTCGCGATCGGCAAGTGGCACCTCTGTCCGGTCGACGCGATGGGCCAGGCGGGGCCATTCGATAACTGGCCGCTGCAGCGAGGTTTTGATCGCTTCTACGGGTTCCTCTCAGGCGAGACCGACCAGTTCTATCCGGAACTCTGCTACGACAACCACTTGATCGATCCGCCGGCGCGCCCGGAGGACGGCTATCACCTGACCGAAGATCTCGTTGATCACGCCACCGGATTCCTGCGCGACCATCAGTCGGTCTATCCCGGCCAACCCTTCTTCCTGTACTTCGCGCTGGGCGCGACCCACGCGCCGCACCAGGCGCCGCAGGAGTTCATTGAGCGTTACCGGGGCAAGTTCGACGTCGGCTGGGATGCGATCCGCGAGGAGTGGTTCGCGCGCCAGCAGGAGATGGGAATCGTCCCCGAAGGCACGCAACTCGCTCCGCGCAACCGGGGCGTCGAGGCGTGGGACGACATGCCCGAGAACGCCCGTAGTTTCGCGGTTGCACTACAGGAGGCCTTTGCCGGCTTCCTCGAGCACACCGACGAGCAGCTCGGGCGCTTGTTCAACTACCTCGAGTCCTCCGGACAGCTCGACAACACCATCGTCATGCTGTTGGCCGACAACGGCGCCTCGCAAGAAGGCGGACCGCAGGGCGTCTCGGATGAGCCGCGGCTCTTCGGACCGAGGGAAGACCTGGACGAGCTTCAATCGCGCCTTCACGAGATCGGTGGGCCGCGTTCCGACTCGAACTATCCCTGGGGCTGGGCCCAGGCCGGCAATACGCCGCTGCGTTGGTACAAGCAGAACACCCACGGCGGAGGGGTGCGTGTGCCGCTGATTGTCCACTGGCCGGAGCGGATCGACGAAGCCGGCACAATCCGAACTCAGTTCCACCACGTCACCGACGTGCTGCCGACGGTACTGGAAACCCTTGGTGTAGAGCCGCCCTCCTCAGTCCGCGGAACCACACAGCTTCCGATCGCCGGGACGAGCTTCAGCTACGCACTCTCGGATGCCGAGGCGGATACGCCGAAGGAGGCGCAGTACTTCGAAATGTTCGGACACCGCGGCATCTGGGTCGACGGCTGGAAAGCCGTCACCTGGCACCGCCGCGGGACCGAGTGGTCGGACGACGAGTGGGAGCTCTATCACGTCGACGAAGACTTCTCCGAGACCAACAACCTGGCCGAGGAGGAGCCGGAGAAGCTCCGGGAACTCATTGACCGCTGGTGGATCGAGGCGGGCAAGCACGGCGTGCTGCCGCTCGACGACCGCACAATTGAGATCAATCAACCGTCACAGCTCCCCGGCGCGCCGCACGCAGGTCTCCACTATCGCTATACGCCGCCGATCACGCACATGCCGGTCGAGACGTCGCCGGCGATCGATCTGGGCAGTTGGACGCTTGAGGCGTCAATATCCAGGACCTCGACCGAGGAGCAGGGTGTGATCTTCAATCGCGGGTCGATCCTGACCGGCGTCACCTGCTACATCAAGGACAACCGACTGCACTTCGACTACCACGCCTACGAATCCTGGTCCCGGATCAAGTCCGATGCGCCGCTCCCCGCGGGAGACTTCGTCCTCGGCGTGTCGCTGAAGAGCGAGTCACACCAGGGTCCGGGGGAGGTGACGCTGACGATCGATGGCGAGACGGTCGCGACCGGTAAGGTCGCCGTGCTGCAGCGGCGCATCCTCTTCGCTCACGGAGAGTTCGACATCGGCGCAGATCGCCGCTCGCCCGTCGGCGACAGTTACGATCCGCCCTTTGAATTCGAGGGCCAGATCCACAGCGTCGATATCGAGGTCACGCCCTACGAGGGCGAGGCCGCATTCCATGCCCAGGCCGAACGTCAGCGGCAGATCATGGCTCGGCAGTAGCTGTCGAGCTTGCCGCTCAAGCGCTACGCCTCGTCAAAGTAGACGTCCTGCAGCCGCGGGCGGCCGACCACGTCCTGCCAGAACCCCTTGACGTTCGACTGGGATGCCCAGATCGACACCGTGGTGCAGATCGGCGCGACCCATGGTTCTTCGTCGAGGATTCTGTTGAACTCATCAAGCAGCGCCTGGCGTTTGTCCTCGCTGTCGGCGGTTGGCCAACCGTCGATCATGGCCTGGTACTCGGGAGAGTCGTAGGCGCAGGAGTTGGGGATCCGCATCTGGTAGTTCATCACGGGCAAGGTTTGCGGATGCATCGCAAAGAACGAGAAGAGTGCCATGTAGAGCCCCTCGTGCGTGCCGGCCAGGAACCGTTCCAGCCAGGTTGAGAACTCCATCGCCTCGGGCTCGACGTTGATCCCCGCCGCGGCTGCGTCCTGCTGGATGATCTGCGCCATATCCAGTGCTTCCTGCTGGAATGCGATGCAGGCGATCTTGAGTGGCGGGGTTCCGTCGCCGTAGCCCGCTTCGGTGATCAGCTCTCTGGCATCATCGACATTGAAGTAGTCCTGGTCGAGCGACTCGTTGTAGCCCGGCGAGAACCTTGGCCAGAGCACGTTCTTCTCTTCGGACAGGCCCTCGAAGATCTCGGCCGTGATCCGCTTGCGGTCGATCACCCGGTAGAGCGCGCGACGCACCTTCGGGTCGTCCATGATCTCGTGGCCGCCGCCGCGGCCGGTGCCGACCATGCCCAGCACCCACTGCAAACTGGTCGGCGGCGCCAGTTCGACCTGGAAGCCGTCGTCTTCTGCCAAGTTCGCGTGCCACGACTTGGGCAGGTCGTAGACCATATCGAGCTCACCGGCCTGTAGCGCGAGAGCCATCGATTCAGCGTCCTGGAAGGTGCGCCACTCGACCGCTTCCAGCGCGGCCGGATCGTAGGAGTCCGCGAAGCGGTCTCCGCGGGCGTACACGTCCACCTCGTAGGAGTCGGTATCGAACTTGAAGGCGCCGCTGGCGTTGACCTGGGTGTAGCCCTCGAGACCGGGGATCGCATCCGCGTCATGGATGTTGGCAAAGTGCAGCGCATCGAAGATCGCCTCACCCGGCCAGGCCAGGTCGAGCTGCAGGGTTGTCTCGTCGATTGCCGTCACAGCGCTCACGTACTTGTTGAAGATGCTCTTGACCTGGCTGTTGGCGACGTCCTCGTCATCCATCCGCTCCAGGCTCTTCTTCACCTCATCCGCCGTGAGCGGCTCGCCGTCGTGGAACGTCAACCCTGGACGCAGAGTGATCGTCAGGACGGTCTGGTCGTCGTTGAACTCCCAGCTCTCGGCCAGATGTGGCTCGGGAGTCAGACCATCGGCGCCGTACTTGGTCAGGGTTTCCCAGATCGCCGGGCCGAAGGCGATGTCACCCGCGTAGGGCGCGCTGTAGTTGGCTGGCGAGTAGACAATGCCCAGTCGCAACGTGCCGCCCTGCGGCGGGCCGACAGGCTCCGGCTCCGCCGCGACTTGCTCCTGTTGTTGTTGTTGCTGCTGTTGCTGTTGGACAGCCGGCTGTTCTTGCTGCTGCTGTTGTGCTTGCTGCGCGACGGCCTGTTGCTGCTGCTCCTCCTGCATGGCCTGCTGTTGCTCCGGCTCGGGCTGCTCCTCTTGCTGAGCTTGCTGCTCGGCCTGCTGCTGCATGGCCTGCTCTTGTTGCTGCTCCTGTTGAACGACCGCCTGCGGCTGGGCGTCGTCGTCATCGTCTTCGCCGCAGCCAACCAGGGCCAGGCCGGCTGCGCCAACTCCGGCGCGGGCGCTCGCTTTGAGGACGCTTCGACGGCTCAGCCGTTGCCTGCGGATTCGGCTCCAGTGCTTGTCGTTCATGATCGGACCCCTTCGGACACTCGGCGCGCCGGCGCGAACCGTAGAAACCTTTAGCCCGAAGCTAACGAACTGCAAACGGTCTCGCAGGGACAGGCCGTGATTCCGGGGCGATGGGTCAGCGGTGGCGGCGGTGCGGGTCGATCGCTTCGACGACGGAGTCGGCGAGGAAGTTGAGCGAGAGCAGAATCAGCGACAGGCCGAGGGTGGGGAAGAGCACGAACCACCAGTTGCCGGCGAACAGCCAGCGACGGCCGTCGCTGAGGATGATCCCCAGCGTCGGTGTCGGCGGCGATGCGCCGAGCCCGAGGAAGCTGAGCGTCGCCTCGGCGATCACGGCGAAGGCCATTGCCAGCGCCGCCTGGACCAGCAGGGGCGGCAGGGCGTTGGTCGCGATATGCCGCCCGATGATTCTCGGCGGGGACGCTCCCAGGCAGCGAGCCGCCAGGACATAGTCGCGCTCTTTTTCGGTGAGGAGTTGCGCCCTCGCAATCCTCGCGAATACGGGAATGTTCGCGATACCCAGCGCCAGCGCGACCTGCGAGGTGCCCGTCCCGAGGATCGCCAGTACGGCGATCCCGAGCAGCAGGAAGGGGAAGGCGAGCAGCGTGTCGACGATGCGCATCAGGATCGCCTCGAGCCAGCCGCCGGCGTAGCCCGAGACGAAGCCCACGATGGTTCCAACCAGACCACCGCCCAATACGCCGGCGACCGAGACATACAGAGAGATCCTGAGACCGAACAGGATGCGGCTGAAGATGTCCCGTGACAGATCGTCGGTGCCGAACCAGTACGCGCCTGAGGGAGCCAGGAGGCGCGCGCCGCGAATCTGCTCGGCCTCTCCGTGGGGCGCCAACAGGTCGGCGAAAATCGCGACGAAGATCAACAGGCCAAAGACGGCCGCGCCGATTGCGCCCTGGGGGTTCGTGACGGTTCGATAGAGCGCGTCAACGGTCAATGATTCATCGCGCTTGCGGCGCAACCAGGTCTGCTCCAGCGGTGCGTACTGGGACTGCGTCTGGGCCATTGGTCAGCCCGCCAATCCGGAGACGCGGATGCGCGGATCGAGATAGCCGTAGGTGATGTCGGCGATCGTGTTGGCCGCGACGAAGAGGAAGACGAGGATGGCCAGCATCGCCTGGATGAGCAGGTAGTCGCGTCCGTTGATTCCGTCAATGATCAGGAAGCCGAACCCGGGACGGGTGAAGACGATTTCGACCACGATCGCGCCGGCGAGCAGGTTGCCGATCTGCAGCGCGGCGATCGTGACGATCGGGATCAGCGCGTTGCGCAAGGCGTGATTGATCACGACTTTGCGCGCCTGCAAGCCCTTGGCGTGCGCCGTGCGCACGTAGTCCTGGGCCAGCGCCTCGGCCACCGAGGTACGCACGAAGCGGGCCAGCACGGCCGCGATGACCGAACCGGCGGCAATCGTGGGCAGGACGAGCCGATGGACGCCGGCGACGAAGTCGTCGAACACACTGACCCGTCCGGAGACGGGGAACAGGTCCAGCTCCACGGCGAAGATCCAGAGCAGGATGATGCCGAGGACGAAGTTGGGGATGCCGAGCGTAAACAGGTTGAACACGCTGGCGCCGTAGTCGGGCGCCTTCTTGGCCCAGACCGCCGCCGCCACGCCTAACGGGACGCCAATGCCCAGGGCGAAGATGTAAGCGGCAACGGCCAGCTCGATCGTGGGCGGGAAGGACTGCGCGATCAGATCGCGGACCGGCACGCGCTTGGTGAACGACTTACCGAAATCCAGCTGGACGACGCCGCTGATCCAGTTGCCGTACTGCGACAGGATTGGATCGTTAAGCCCCAGTTGCTCACGAATCTGCTCAATGTCCTCGAGCGTCGCATCGTCGCCGGCGAGTTGCTGCGCCGGATCACCGGGAATCAGGCGAATGATGAGGAAGATGACGATGCTGGCCAGGAAGACGACCAGGATGCCTTCAAGGAAGCGTCGAACCAGGTATCGCCCCACGCTCTGCCGCCTCCCAGCTCAGCCTTGCTCGGCCTCTGGCGCGTTCCTCTCTCTACTCCACACTTGAGGGTGCGGAGTAGAGAGAGAGTATGCCGATCCGAGATCGAGCCTGCAACCGAATCGGCCGAGCGTCTGCCTCAGCTAGACCTGATGAATTCGCTGCATCGAGGGGATGCTGAGCACGTCGAATTCGATGCCAGTGAACTTGCTCGACCAGGCCCAGATGTCGCTGCGGGTGACGATCGGCGCAATCCACGGTTCGTTGTCGAGCAGCGTGTTGAACTCCTCCAGCAGCTCGTTCCGCTGAGCGTCGGATTCGGCAGTGCCGAAGCTGTCGATCAGCGCCTGGTAGTAGTCCGGCCCGAACGCGCAGGAGTTCGGAATCCGCATCTGGAAGTTCATCACCGGCAGCGTCTGCGGGTGCAGGGCGAAGAAGGCGTAGGACGAGAGGTAGGACTCGTGCTTCGCATTCAGGAAGCGGTCACGCGCAACGGCCGGCTCATAGAGCTGGATATTGAGGTTGATGCCCGCTTCGGCTGCGCCGGCCTGGATCACCTGGGCGATCTCGTTGGCTTCGCCGCCGCCGTGTCCGAGCTCAATCGTCAGTTCGCCGGGGCCGTAGCCGGCCTCTTCGAGCAATCGGGCTGCTTCCTCGGGATCGAAGTAGTCGCGGTCGCGGGCCTCGTCGTAGCCGGGCGAGAACGGCGGCCAGAGGATGTTCTTTGGCAGCGCGAGACCTTCGAAGGTCTCATTGGCGACGCGCTCACGGTCGATGCAGCGGTAGAGCGCCTGCCGCACCTTCGGGTCGGCGAAGGCCGGGTGACCGCCGTTCTCATTCGGGATCACCATGCCCAGCACCCAGATGGCGAGGGTGGGCGGAGCGACCACGACGGTGAAGTCGGGGTCCGAATTGAAGCGTTCGTAGTCCGGCTTGGGCAGGCGGTTGGTCAGGTCGATCTCGCCCGCGCCGAGCGCCAGCGACATGGCTGTTGCGTCGGGGAACTGGTACTGCTCGATGCCGTCGAGCAATGCCGGATCGTAGAAGTTCTCGAACCGCTCGCCGGCGGCGTACTGGTCGACCTGGTAGGAAGAGGCGTCGAACTTGAACGGACCGGAGCCGTTGAGGGAGGAGTATCCGTCCAGATTGGGGATGTCGTCGACGTCGTGGATCTGGGCGTAGTTGAGCACGTCGTAGACCAGCGTGCCGCCCCAGGCGAGATGCAGCTGCAGGGTGACATCGTCGATCACGTCGACCGCCGAGACGTACTTGGTCATGATGCCTTTGACCTGGTTGTTGGCGACGCCTTCGTCGTCCATCGCTTCCAGGCTGCGCTTGACCTCGGTGGCGTTGAGCGGTTTGCCGTTGTGGAACTCCAGCCCTGGTCGCAGCTTGATCTGCAGCATGGTCTGGTCGTCGTTCAGTTCCCAGCTCTCGGCCAGGTGCGGCTGCGGGTCGAGTCCGTCCGGCGAGTACTTGGTCAGCGTGTCCCAGAAGGGGATGTACAGCGGAATATGCGCCGATGACGAGAGGTACGGAGCGCGATAGGTCGACAGGCCGATGTCGGAACCGATGCGCAGCACCCCGCCGCGCCGCGCGTCGTCGGCCGGCGCGGCAGCCGCGGTCTGCTGCTGTTCTTGCTGCTGTTGCTGCTGGGGCTGGTCCTGCTGTTGTTGTTGAGCCTGCGGCTGATCCTGCTCTTGTTGGTCCTGCTGCTGGGCCATCGCCTGCTGCTGTTGCTGCTGGTCCTGCTGCTGGGCCATCGCCTGCTGTTGTTGCTGCTGCTGTCGCTGCTGGGCGACGGCCTGCTGCTCGTCGTCATCGCCGCAGCCGATCAGCGCCAGACCGGCGGCGCCGAGTCCGGCTCGCCCGCCGGCGCGAAGCAGTCGTCGCCGACTGAGCTGTTGCTTGCGGATTCGCTGCCAGTAGTTCTTCTCGTTCATCGTGTCTCTCGCTCCAGTCGCGACCGACATTTGCGGCCCGCGCATTGCGACAGTATGGCGGTTGAGTCACCGCTCGGCAACAGGTCCGGCAGGCGCCTCAGGCTGGGCTAGTCTGGCCTCAGCTGACATCAGAACAACGAGGGAGAGCGTCACATGCGCGGCGTAGGAGTGATTGAATTCGGCGGACCGGAAGCGTTGCAGATTGTTGACTTGCCCGAGGTCCACGCCGGACCGGGCGAGGTACGGCTACGCGTCCACGCTGCGACAGTCAATCCGACCGACACGTTCATCCGCGGCGGGGCTCGCGCCGACGCCCTGCGCGAGCACGGTCCGCCGCCCTACATCCCCGGCATGGACGCGGCTGGGGTGATCGATGAGGTTGGTCCGGACACTGAGACCGACCTGCAGGTCGGCGACGCCGTAATGGCGATGGTGATTCCGCGCGGCAGTCATGGCGCCTACCGCGAGAGCATCGTGCTCAAGGCGGACGCCGTCACTCGCGCTCCGGCTGGCTCGAACCATGCTGAAGCCTCGACGCTGCCGATGAACGCGCTGACGGCGCGACAATCTCTGGATCAGATGGGACTGGAGCCGGGACAGACCCTGGCGGTGACCGGAGCGGCGGGCTGCTACGGCGGATACATGGTCGAACTGGGCAAGGCCGACGGCCTGACTGTGATCGCCGATGCGTCGGAGCAGGATGTCCAACTGGTAAGGGATCTCGGCGCGGACATTGTCGTTCCTCGCGGCGACGACATCTCCGAGCAGATTCGCAAGGTCGTACCGGAGGGGGTCGATGGACTGGCCGACGGCGCGGTTCAGAACGAGCTTGCGGTTGGCGCGATCAGGGACGGCGGCCAGTATGCCAGCGTTCGCGGCTGGCGCGGAGCGCCCCAGCGGGACATCACCTTCCATGTGACGATGGTCTTCAGTTACGACCGCCGGGCCGACCTGCTCGACACGCTGCGCCAGCAGGTCGAGGACGGCCAGGTCACGCTGCGGGTCAACTCGACCTATCCGGCCGAGCAGGCCTCCGAGACCCATCGGCTGTTCAAGCAGGGCGGCCACCGCGGCCGCTTCGTGATCACGTTTGACTAGACGCCATCTGGCTATGCTGACTGAGTGGCTGGGAGGATCGCGCAATGTGCTGGCGAGACCGAATCGAGCGCAAGCCCGGCGTGTTGACCGGCAAGCCCGTGATAAAGGACACGCGCATCTCAGTGGAGTTTGTCCTCGAATGCCTCGGCAACGGCTGGACCATGGAAGAACTGGTTGAAGGCTATCCAGGAGTGAGTCGTGAGGACTTTCTGGCGTGCCTGAAATTCGCGAGCGAACTCATTCACGAAGAGCACATTGCCGGCAAGGTTGCATGAGTGGTTGTCCGCCTTCTGGCTGATGAGAACATCCACTTGCTGATCGTCAATGCACTTCGGGCCGCAGGTCACGACGTGGCGTGGATGAGACTCGACGCGCCTGGTACAGACGATGTCGACATCTTGCCGCTGGCCAACCAGCAGGAATCCACGCTACTCACATACGACACTGATTTCGGCCAGCTCATCTTCGCCAGGGGCATGCTGTCGGAACGCGGCGTGATTCTGGTTCGTATGACAGGCTCGATTGAGAGCCACGCCCTGCGGCTGCTTGAGGTGTTGGACGAGTACGACGACTGGTCCAACTACTTCACGACGATCACCGGCGAGCGGGTGCGTCGCAGGCGTCTGCCACGCCAGTCGTAGGCGATTTCCCCTACGACCGAGCCGCCTCGGCGACGGCTGCGGCGACGGTCTGCGCGTTCACGACGCCGTGTTCGAGGAAGTCGGTTATGACTCTCGAATAGGCCGACGGCACTTCACGCGGGACACCGTGACCGACCCGGCTGAAGACGTGCAGCGTGCCGTTGCCCAGACGGGCGAAGTCTTTGAGATTGGGCGCCAGGAGTGAGTCGGCAGCGCCGGCGAGGATCAAGGTTGGCGTCTGGATCTCACCCAGCCGGTCGCCCTTGCGGTAGTTGACCATTGCGTCCCAGCAGCCGTCGTAGTGCCCGACCGAGACAGAGAGCTGTCGGTCGACCTGTGCGGGGACGTCGGCATGGGCCGACTCACGCGGCACGCCGGCCAGAGAAGTGCGGATCAGCAAGTCTCGTTCCTGGTTGGCCCAGCGTTCGCGCATGGTGTCGCGCGCCGACTGCGGCATCTGGATGCCGTCCGCCGGCGCGGGCGCTGAGAGGGAAAGGCTGAGCAGGCGGTCCGGGTATGACAGTCCCAGCTCGAAGCCGATCAGACCGCCCATGCTTTGTCCGGCGTAGTGGAAGCGATCGAAGCCGTGGTAGTCGGCCATCCCGACGACGTCGGCGGCGAGTTGTTCGATCGTGTAGCCGTCGTCGGGATGGGCTGAATCGCCGGCGCCGCGGCAGTCCATCGCGATGCAGCGGTAGTTCGCGCTCATGCGCTCTATGACCGGAGCCCAGCCGTCGTGCGACGCGGTGTAGCCGTGTTGGAAGATGATTGGGTCGCCGATTCCGGTGTCCTCGTAGTAGAGGTCGACGCCGTTGATGTTTGCGATGGCCATGAGCCCCCTCCGTCACTTCGTGACACCTCCCCCGGAGGGGGAGGTCCTGATTAGCGAGCGGTGTAGCCGCCGTCGACGGGCAGCGCGATGCCATTGACGAAGCTGGCGTCGTCGGAAGCGAGGAAGGCGGCGGCGGCGGCGATCTCCTCCGGTTGTCCCAGGCGACCCAGCGGATGCAGGGAGGCGAGGAACTCCTCGGCGCCTTCCATGTCCTTGATCTGAGCGGTCATCGGCGTGTGGATGTAGCCGGGACAGATCGCATTGACCCTCACTTTGCGCGGGCCGTAGGTCACGGCAAACTGTCGGGTGATGCCGATCACTCCGTGTTTGGCGGCCACGTAGGCTCCGGCGCCTTCCTCGACCTCCATATCGAGATCGCGGGTCGAGGCGCCGCTGACCAGGCCGTTGAGTCCGGCGATCGAGGCTGTGTTGATGATCGACCCGCCACCGCGTTCCGCCAGCAACGCCGCTCCGTGGTAGGTGCCGTAGTAGACCCCGCTCAGGTTGACGTCAATAGTCCGATCCCAGCCGTACTGGCTGCCGCCGATGCCGGCGTTGTTGAACAGCACGTCGAGACCGCCGAGCACCTGGACGGTCTGCGAGAGCGCGTCCTTGACGGCGTCCTCCGAGGTGACGTCCAGCTCCATCGTTGCTGAGCGGCCGCCGTGCTCGGCGATCTGCGCGGCGGTCGTCTGGGCGCCTTCGGCGTTGATATCGGCGCACATTACCGCGGCGCCCTCCGACGCCATGCGCAGCGCCGAGGCCCGTCCGATTCCCGATCCGGCGCCGGTGATCAGCGCGACGCGTCCTTCAAGTCGATCGATTGCCATTGTTGAAACCCCTCACTGTCAGCCTGTGGTGTTCGGGCAGTCTACGTCTGCAACCAACGTATTGCCCCGGTCTGGCAGTAGGCTGCGCAGTGTGACAACGACGAACCCACTCTGAGGAGAGCAAGATGCCGATTGCTGCTGGAGACTCTTTGCCCGACGTGAACGGGACCGTGATTGCCGATGGGCGACCGGGGCCGGTGAATCTACGTGAGCTGGTAGGGGACAAGAAGACGGTGATCTTCGGTGTTCCCGGGGCGTTTACGCCGACCTGCACGAATGACCACCTGCCGACCTTTGCCGCCTCTGCCGACCAGCTGGCAGCGGCGGGGATTGAGCAGACGATCTGCATGTCGACCAACGACATCTTCGTGCTGCAGGCTTGGAACGCGGCGCATGGGGCGGATCACATTGTGATGCTGGCCGACGGTTCGGGAGACATCACCCGAGCGATGGACATTGGGCTCGACCTGTCGGGTCTGGGACTCGGATTCCGCTGCACTCGGTTCGCCATGCTGGTCGAGGGCGGCGTGGTCAAGGCGTTCCAGACTGAGGAGAACCCCGGGACCTGCGCGATGACCTCGGCGGCGGCGATCCTCGAGCACGCCTAACGGAGCGCGGGCGATGGGAGCCCCCCCTCAGTCACTCCGTGACAGCTCCCCCCCAGAGGGAGGGAGCGGGAGAGGGTCGGGACGTAAGCCCTCTCCTTCAGGGGCGGACGACTTGCGACGCAGGGACGCAGACGCGTTGTTGCGCTATCGGGGGGTGCGGAGCGCTCACACGTATCAGGCTTCGTGGTACAACAATGCGACCTTTGTCTTTCCTCTGATTGCGGTGATCATTGCCGGGATCATCTGGCTGGCGACGGGCAGTGCGGAGGCGGGTGGCGCGGCGGTCTTCTTCCTGGTTGTGACCGGGGCGATGCTGCCGGTGGTGTTCATTACCTGGCAGCGGCAGACGACGGCCGTGATCGTGCATGAGGGCGGGGTGACGGCGCTTCACATGGGACTGGAGCAACAGTCGATTGCCTGGGACGAGTTGCGCAGCGTGCGGCGGGTGGAGACGATGGGCAACGTGCGCTGGTACCTGGATGGATCGGGTGAGGATCACATCGTGATCGAGGGTGAGATTGCGGATCGGGATCGGTTGCTGGACGAGGCTCGGTTGGAGTTTGAACGGCGCAGCGATTAGCCGCCTCCCTGTGGAGGCCCCCCATCCGGAGAGTTCAGGGTTGGTCGTGATTCGGCCGGGAGGGCGATGGCGGTGAGGGCTGTTTCTCCGTCTGCTTCGAGGACGACGGTGACTGCGGCTCCGGAGCCGATGGTCATGGGGTCGACGCGTTGGAGGCGGAGGAGGAAGCTGGTTTCATCGGTGAGCCGGATTTCGGCCCGGCCGGTCGGGGTCTGGATGATGAGCTTGTCTCCGGAGATCGAGATGACGCGGCCGGTGAGGACCTGACGACCCTGGAGGCCCTCGGCGTTGCCGAAGGGGCTGAGACCGCTGGCTCCGAGGATGAGCCCTTCGTTCGGGTGGGCCGCCTCGTCGATATTGATTTGCAGCCGTCCGGCGACGACGTTTTCGGCGACGACGATCTCTTCGGCTGTGGGCTGGGTGGCGACGACGTCGGAGCCGATGAACCATCCGCCGACCCCTGCCGCGGCGAGCGCCCCCAGCGTGACCAACCAACCGGCCCATCCTGCCCAACCCAATTGGAGCATCTTCATCGGTCGGCGTCCGCTCGAATGGCGTCGGCGACAGCCTCGCCGAGTTGGGCCTGGGACTCGGGGATGATCACGATGCCGGTGGTGATGAAGGTGTTGACGTTGTCGTCGGTGCCGCCGACAACGACGTAGTCACCGGGTTGGACGTCGTCGGTCCAGATGGGGAGCATGGCTTCGACGATCGAGTCGTCGCTGAAATGGATGGTTCGGAGGGCGTCGCCGACGCGGATGACCCAGCCGCCGTCGGCGCGCTCGGTGACGAACCCGCTGAGGTCTCCGGCGGGGGCGCCGTCGCTGCCGATCCGGCGTTGCTGATCGACCTCGTAGACCTGCACGACATCCTGCTGCTCGGGCGCGCCCCACTGGAATCCGGCGCCGAGGGCGGCGGCGAAGACGATCCCGGCGAGCGGGATGATCAGGAGACGTGAGGCGTAGCCGTTGAGTCGTTCGCGCAACGAGCTTGAGTTTCTGCTGCTGTTCTTGCGTCTACAGCGTGGGAGCTGATGTTGTGCTTTCGGACCCCCCTCTGCCTTCGGCATCTCCCCCCGCTCCGCGGGGGGAGAAGGGGAATGCGAGGGTCTTGAACGCGGAGAGGGCGGACCGGAGTCCGCCCTCTCTGGTTGGTTCGCGGACTTCTCCGTTAGACGGAGAGCGCGTCGGCGACGTCGCTGAGTCCGATTGACTCGAGCTTTTCGCGGCTGGGGAGACAGGTCTCGGTGTCCCAGTCGCAGGCGTTGAGGAAATCGGTCTCGAGGGTTTCGATGTCGAGGATGACATCGGCCAAGGGTCCGGTCTTCTGGACGGTGCCCTCGCCGCCCCAGAGGCGCGGCGGCGCGAAGCGCTCGCGCGGGTTGTCGCCCTCGCGGACGGTGAAGGCCATGCGCAGGTTGGAGATGCGCTCGCCGGCGAGCTGCAGGTCTTCGCCGCTGAGGTCCCAGCCGGTGACGGCGTTGATCCACTGCGGGAAGCGGTCGGTCGGAGCGGCCATCATGATGAACTGGCACATGCCGGTCGAGTTCGTGATGTGCATGTACTCCGAGGCGCCCTTGTGGTGCTCGCCGCGGTTGTTGTAGTCCTTGAAATCGCGAGGCGCTGCCGGGTACTCCGGACCGCCGAAGCGCGAGTTGCCCTCGTACTGCGTGTGACGGGCCGGGGTTGGGTCGAGCTTGTAGGTCGTCCAGTACTCGGGCTGGAGCTTCGAGTCGTGCATCGGCAGTTCCTGGCCGCCGACGTCGGTGCGGAACTCCTGGGCGCGGTTGTCGCCGTTCTGCTCGTCGATCTTGGCAGCCGCGACCTGCATGCCGTCGGCGAGCAGGTCACCGAAGCCTTCGCGCTTGCCGATCAGGTGGAGCATCTCCATGATGCCGTCGTCGTTGCTCCAGGTGAGCTCGACGCCGCCGGTGTCCTCGAGGTCGATCAGACCGTTCTCGAAGCACTCGATGGCGAAGGAGATCGTGGTGCCGGCGCCGATGGTGTCGAGGCCGTACTCGTTGCACCAGTGGTTGGCGGCCTGCAGCATGTCGATGTTGCAGGTCAGGTTCATGGTGCCGAAGGAGGCGACGGTCTCGTACTCGGCGCGGTGGGTGTCGACCGGGTACTTGAAGACGCCCTTCTCGTGCTCGGCCTCGGCGAAGCCCGGCGCGACCGTGCCGTGGGGCGATTCGATCGACTCGGCGCCACAGGCCATCGGGCAGCGCCAGCAGCCGTAGCTCTTGTGGCGGACGGCCTTGCCGTTGACGTCGACCGCGCGCGGCGCTGGTGTGTGGTCGGGGTCGATCGGCGGCATGCCGGTCGCGGGGTCGATTTCGAGTTCGGCGTGGGTCATGCGTGTGGCGTTGAACATCATGCCAGACATCTCGTCGACCTCAGGGAGGACGTCGATTCCAACACCGCCCCAGTTGCGGACCGGGGAGTCGCCATTGTGGGCAGAGCCGGTGCTGATGCCGGTGGTGCCGAAGCCGGCGAAGAAGTCGCGCAGGGGCGCGATGAACTCGTTGCGGGACTGGCGGGCGAGTTCGCGGACGCCAGTGTCGCGGCCGAGCATGTTCTCGCGCGGGGTACCGCCGGCGCGAACGACGACGGCCTTGACCTTCTTGGAGCCCATGACGGCGCCGACGCCGGAGCGGGCGGCGAGCCGGCCGTGCTCGTTGCAGATGCCGGCGAGGTAGGAGAGCTGCTCACCGGAGGGGCCGATGCAGGCGACCGAGGTCTTCTTGCCGTACTTCTCTTTGAAGGCGTTCTCGACCTCGATTGCGCCCTGGCCCCAGTATTCCGTGGCGTCCTCAATCGAGACGTCGTCGCCGTCGATGAGGATGTAGACGGGGTTGTCGGCCTGACCGTAGAAGAGGATGCCGTCCCAGCCGGCGAACTTCAGGTAGGGGCCAAAGTCGCCGCCGCAGTTGGCGTCGCCCCAGCCGCCGGTCGAGGGCGACTTGCAGACAGCCTGGAAGCGGTTACCGAAGATCGGCGTACCTGTCAGCAGGCCGGGCATGAGGCCGAGGACGTTGTCGGGGCCGAGCGGGTCGGCGCCAGCGGGGATGCGGTCGAAGAGCAGGCGCGCGCCGATGCCGTAACCACCGAGGTAGTCCTTGTACATCTGCTCGGGAATGTCTTCGCGGTCGACGCTGCCGTCGTTCAGGCGGACGTTGATGATTTTGCCGTTGTAGGCGACTTCATCGGGGCTCCATTCGCGATCGGCGAAGGGGTCAGCGGTTTCCGCTGCGTCGCCGTTTTCCGCGCCAGGAACGTTAGCCATGGGTTGTCTCCTTCTTGATGCGTGCTCACTAAGCGCACGAGCCAATCCGGTTCGTGCGAAACCGTTGACAGGGTAGCGAATCCTCTGGTTGCGCGCTATGCGGGCGAGGTTCGCACCCGATTTCGGATGGGGTGGAGAATGGTCAAGCTGACTGGCGCACGAGGTCCCAGGACGAGTTGCGATCTGATCGTTGGCGTCGGGCGGGCCCTCACCCTAACCCTCTCCCAGAGGGAGAGGGGATCAGAGAGGGGGTGGCCGGGGGTTTAGGAGGTGTTCGCGGTTGTTTGGGCGAGGAGGGCGTCTCTTTTTTCTACGAGGCGCAGGGCTTCTTGGCGTTGGGGGTGCCAGGGGTTGTGCTGGGGGTAGTCGTTGAGCCAGTCTCGGTGGCGGAGGGCGTCCTGGAGCTGTCGTTCGACTTCGTTGAGGGCCTGTTGGAGTTCGGGTGGGGCTGATTTTTCGTCGGAATTGGCTGAAGTGGCGTCCTGGGCTGGGTTTGGGGTGGATTCCTGTTCGGTCTTGTTCGGTACTGTTCGGGTGGGATCGCTTGTTTGGGGTATGGAACTGGTCGCGGGTTGCGGGGAGCCCCCCTCTGCCTGCGGCATCTCCCCCCGCGGAGCGGGGGGAGAAAAGGGATCGCGGGCGTTGGTTTGCTTTTCAGGATTGGCTTGCGGAGGTTGTCCTGTCTGATCCTGTCTTGGTTCGGGGATGAAGGCGAGCGGTTGGTCGGGGTCGGGGTCTTCGGGGGCGGGTGTGGGTTGTTGCATCTGTTGGGTTTCTTCGGGGGTGGGCGGGTGCAGGCGGTCGGCTTTGGGATAGCGGGCGCCGTAGCGGTCGACGGCGACTCCGCCCTGGAGGAGCTCGGCGGAGCGGTCTGATTCGTCGCGGCGGATCTGGGGGAGAGCGGAGAGCAGCAGGCGCAGTTCGTGCAGGTCGGCGCGGCGCTGGTCGTGGAGGGGGTCGTCGGGGTCGCTGAAGTGGATCAGGTGGTCGACGATCTGGTCGGCGGCGAGTTCCTGGATCAGGTCTGAGCGGAAGAGTTCGTAGTCCCTGAGATAGGCGTGGACGGTGGAGACGGAACAGTGCATGCGCTGGGCGATCTGGCGCATGGTGAGTCCCTGCATGCGGAGCTGCTGGGCCTCGAGGATGCGGGCGCGCCGGGCGGGGTTGGGGTATTGGGGGAAGGACATGTTCGGCTGCTCCTTGGTTGAAGGTTGGACGGTTTCTTACATCGTATGTATGTTCTGATGGATTGGCGTTGATGGGGTTGTGTTGCTGTTGACGTTGGGGAGAAGCGCGGGGCGTCGGGTTGGGATACCGCGGGGCCCTCACCCCAACCCTCTCCCTCAGGGAGAGGGGGCCGGAAGGGGGATCGCGGGCTGGGCCCCGCATCGAGTGCGGGGCATCGGAAGGGAGAGCGCGCGGGGCATCGGAGGGGGGGAGGGGTGGGAGGGGTGTGCGTAGTGGGTGACGGATGTAGGGGTGGGTGGGGAGATGTTTCGCGTAGCGCGAAGGGTTTCTGGGTCGTAGCCTGTCTGAGGTTGGAGTGAGGGTGCGGTTGCTCGCGACACGCTCGGCAGTTAACGACGTATGAGACAGCTCCGGCAGACGTTTGCGGCCTTTGTGGTGCGCGATTTCCGTTACATGTGGGGCGGTTCGCTGCTGTCGGTGACGGCGTTCATGACGTCGTTTTCATTGATTCCGTCGGTCGCGTATGAGCTGACGGGGAGCTACACGGCGGCCGGGATCGCGATGCTGGGGTCGGGGATCTCACAGACGCTGCTGGGGCCGATCGGCGGGGTGATTGCGGACCGATATCGGAAGAAACCGTTGGTGGTGGCGGGGCAAGCGATGCCGGGCATTCTGCTCGGCGCGCTGGGCACGCTGATTGTGACGGATCACATTAGTGTGCCGCTGCTGGTCGTGGCGACGCTGGTGATGGGCGCGGGATTCGCGTTGATGGGTCCGGCGCGTCAGGCCTGGACGGGGTTCATCGTGCCTCGGCGGTTGCTGCCCAATGCAGTGGCGCTGCAACAGATGTCGATGAATACCGGGCAGGTGCTGGGGCCGACGCTGATCGCGGTGTTCGCGGCCTTCATGGCGCTGGAGGGACGCAACACGGGAATTCTGTTCCTGGTCGTGGCGTCGTTCTTCGCGTTCGTATTGCCAATGACGGCGTCGATCCGAACCGAGGGACCTGCCACCCCTGTTGATCAGCGCCGGTCGATGCGAGTCGAACTGCTCGAAGGGTTCCGGTATCTGCGCGGCAATCCACGGCTGCGACACCTGTGGTTCTACTTCTCGCTGATGGTCGCCTGCGGTTGGGGCTTTCAGACGTTGCTGCCCGGCATCCTGGCGCAGGAGTTCGGGCGGGCGCCAACGGATGTCGGCGCGACCTACATGATTTTCGGGGTTTCCTCGCTCGTGATTAACATCGTGCTGGCGGGGGCCGTCTCAGGGCGCTGGGCCTGGCCGCTGCTGATGATCATGGGCCTGGTCATGGCCGTGGGCTTCTGGCTGGTGGCGATTGCGCCGAGCTACGGCGCGTTCCTGATTCTGGGGGCATTCATCGGCACCGGCCGGTCGGGGACGATGCTGGTCAACCAGTCGCTGATGATGGGCAACACCAAGCCGGCCTATTTCGGCCGGGTGATGTCGTTTGCGATGATGGCCTTTGGATTCCAGGCGCTGTTCGGCCCGGTCTGGGGCGGGATCGCCGACGTGGTCGGCGGTCCTCAGACGATGGCTCTGATCGGTGTGATTGCAGCCGGAGCGACGGCGTTCATGTTTGTCGGCTGGCTGCGGACGCGAAACCTGCCGCTTGAAGCCGGGACGGCCGCCGCCAGCATGGGGCGGCGGATAGGTACGGCGGTGCAGCGTCCAGCACCTGCGTCGGAGTCTGCCAACGGTGTCGAGGGGCAACCGGCGTTCGCCGCGCAGCTTGCGCCAGTCGCGCTGATGGATCCACAGAAGGTTCGGCAATGAACCGACCGTCCGGCCGCTTCGGCGGCGCATTCGAGTCCTTTGGGCACCGCAACTACCGCCTGCTGTGGGGCGGCTCGCTGCTCTCGACGACGGCGTTCATGACGACGTTCCTGCTGGTGCCGATCGTCGGCTATGAGATCACGGGGTCGTATGCGCTGTCGACGCTGGCGCAGATGGGCAGCGGCCTGTCGATGTTCTTCCTGGGACCGCTGGGCGGAGTGATCGCGGATCGGTATCCGAAGAAGCCGCTGGTGCTGGCGGGTCAGATTTTTCCGGCGCTGCTGATCGTGGGCACGGGGATCATGATCGTGACCGGGATCATCACGATTCCGTTGCTGTTCCTGGCGACGCTGATGATGGGCTTCGGGTTTGCGCTGATGGGTCCGGCGCGTCAGGCATGGCTGGGCGAGCTAATCCCGCGTCGGCTGCTGGGCAACGGCGTGGCGCTGCAGCAGATGTCGCAGAACATGGCGCGCGTGCTCGGCCCGATGCTGGGGTCGATCGCGGTGTTCTTCGGCGTGTCGTCGGGGGCGCTGTACCTGTCGGTGGCGGGGCTGTTCCTGATCGTCGTGCCGCTAACGACGATGTTGCCGCGCACGAGGCCGCCGCACCAGGAGGGCGATCAGCCGCGGCGGACGGCGATGGGCGACCTGATCCACGGGTTTGCTTACCTGCGCTCGAACCGGCGTCTGCGGCTGCTGTGGCTGTACTGGATGGTGATTGTCGTTTGCGGGTTCTCGGTGAACGCGCTGACGCCGGGGATTATGGATCGGGAGTTTGGGCGGTCGGCGCAGGAGGCGTTCATCGTCTTCCTGCCGTTCGGGATTTCGTCGGTGTTGATCAGCATTCCGCTGGCAGGGCTTATGAGCGGTCGGTTTGCGTGGCCGTTGCTGCTGATCTTCGGGCTGGCCTCGTCGGTGACGTTGTGGGCGTTTGCGATCGCGCCGACGTTCGAGACGTTGATCCTGCTGGCTCTGCCGGTGGGGGCGGCGACATCGGGTGTGATGTTGATCAACATGTCGCTGATGATGACGAATTCGCGGGCCGAGTACTTCGGTCGGGTGATGTCGTTCATCATGCTGGGCTACGGGATGCAGTCGGTGATGGCGCCGGTGTGGGGCGGGTTGGCGGAATGGCTGGGCGGCCGTGAGGCGCTGATCGCCGTGGGTGTGGTGGCGTTGTTTGCGACGGTGTTGATGACGTTCGGCTGGTTGCGAACTCGTCATTTGCCGCTTGAACTGGGGACAGCGGCTGCGGACGAGGAGCCGGAACGCGCCAGAGCGTCGAGTCCGCGTGTGACCCGGCAGCCGGTGCCGGCGTTCGCGTCTCAGGTTGCGCCGGTTGTGTTGATGGGCGCGCAGAAGCCTCCAGGCGGGAGCGGCGAATTGCCTCGTCTCGCGGCGGGCGGCGATTGATGCGTCGGAGCTTCGCGGCGTTCGGGGCTGGTAACTATCGGTTGTTGTGGGGCGGCACGCTGTTTTCGACGATGGCCTTCATGACCAGCTTTCTGCTGGTACCGATCGTGGCGTATGAGATCACCGAGTCGTACGCGGCCTCGGGGTTTGCTCAGATGGGCAGCGGCGTCTCGATGCTGTTACTGGGTCCGATTGGCGGCGTGATCGCCGACCGTTACTCGAAGAAGCCGTTGGTGATGATCGGCCAGATCGTTCCGGCGCTGCTGATCGTGGGCACCGGCGTGTTGGTCGTGACCGGTCTGATCACGATCTGGATGCTGTTCGTCTCCAGCCTGCTGATGGGGGTGGGTTTTGCGCTGATGGGTCCGGCGCGGCAGGCATGGATGGGCGAGCTGATTCCACGGTCGCTGATGGGCAGCGGGGTCGGCCTGATGCAGGTGGCGCAGAACCTGGCGCTGGTGCTGGGGCCGATGCTGGGGTCGGTGTTGCTGATCGCGTTTGCGCTTGGCTCCGGACAGATCTACTTCCTGATTGCGGGGTTCTTCCTGGTCGCGCTGCCGTTGACCACCTGGTTGCCGAATGCGCCGGCGACGGCCGTGGCCGGGCGTCGATCGATTGCGCGCGAACTGGGGTCGGGGTTCAAGTACCTGATGGACAGTCCGCGGTTACGCATGCTGTGGGCCTTCTGGATGGTGATTACCGTCTGCCGGTTCTCGGCGCAGGTGCTGCTGCCGGGGTACATCGAGCGGAACTTCGGGGTTCCGGCGAGTGACATCTTCCTGCTGTATCTGGTTGTGGGCGTGGTTTCTCTGATCGCCAATGTGCCGCTGGCGGGGATGGTGTCGGGACCGCGAGCCTGGCCGTTGTTGATCGGATTCGGGCTGCTGTTGTCGCTGGTCTTCGTGTTCGCCTCGCTGGCGCCGTCATTTTCCGCGATGATGCTGCTGGCGATTCTGGTCGGAATCTCGTCGAGCGGCGTTCTGCTGGTGAACCAGGCGCTGATCATGACCAACTCGCGGCCTGAGTTTTTCGGGCGGGTGATGTCGTTCGTGGTGCTCGGGTTCGCCGCGCAGTCGTTGCTTGGTCCGATCTGGGGGGTGAGCGCCGACGCGATCGGCGGGCGCGAGACGATGTTCGTGGTCGCGATGATCGTGCTCGGCGCAACCGTGACGCTGGGCGTTGGCTGGCGTCGCACGCGTCGCTTGCCGCTGGACGCGGGCACTCCGGCCGCCCTTGCGGCTGCGGGGACCTCTCTGGGCTCGCGTCGATTGGCGCCGACTCCGGCGTTCGCCAGGCAGCTTGCGCCGGTCGTGCGGATGGGCAGGCAGAAACAACGGACGACGCCGCTTCCGGGCGGCGACTAGGCTCGAGCGATGACCAGACTCAGCGTCACCTTTGCGGCGCTCGCGGTTCCGAACTTCCGCCGCCAGTGGATTGCTTCGACGCTGGCGACGACGGCGTTCATGACGACGTTCGTGCTGGTGCCGATCGTGGCGTACCAGTTGACCGGCTCGTACGCGGCTTCGGGGTTTGCGGCGATGGGGAATGGCGTGGGGATGCTGTTCCTGACGCCGCTGGGCGGGGTGGTGGCGGATCGGTTCCCGAAGAAGCCGATCGTGCTGATGGGTCAGTATTCGACGTTGGTGGTGATCGCCGGCACCGGCGTACTGATCGCGACTGACTTGATCACAATCCCATTGCTCTTTGCCTCGACTCTGCTGAGCGGGGCCACATTTGCGCTGACCGGTCCAGCTCGCCAGTCGTGGGTGGCAGAGCTGGTGCCCGGCCGGCTCGTGCCCAACGCAGTCGCGTTGCAACAGATGGGGATCAACATCGCCCAGGTGCTGGGGCCGACCCTCGCCTCGGTCGCGGTAGTCGCATTCAACGTGAATGCCGGCGGCGTGTACCTCGGAATCTCCCTGGTCTTCTTGATTGTCGTCCCGCTCAACCACCTCCTGCCTCGGACGATGCCCAAGGTCGTCGAGCGGCGATCGCCGCGGCGGGAGCTGGCGGACGGCTTCCACTATCTGCGACGCAATCCGCGGCTGCGGATTCTGTGGGTGTTCTGGCTCGTGATCGTGATTTGCGGATTCGCGATCCAGACGTTGATGCCGGGCATTCTGGACCAGGAGTTCTCGCGCTCTTCCGACGAAGCCGTGCTGATCAATGCGATCTTTGGGATATCCGCGCTCGCGATCAATCTGCCATTGGCTGGCCTGGTCGGCGGTCGGCTGGCCTGGCCGCTGTTGCTGGGCACGGCGATCCTGATGGCCGTTGGTCTGTGGATGGTGGCGTGGGCTCCGACATACGGACTGGTGCTGATCCTGAGCGCCGTGGCCGGGGCGGGACGCTCGGGGGTGATGCTCGTCAACCAGGCGATCATGATGTCGAACACGAAGCCCGAGTACTTCGGCCGCGTGATGGCCTACGTGCTGATGGCGTTCGGATTGCAGTCGATCACCGCGCCGGCCTGGGGCATCATCGCCGACGTTATCGGCGGTCGGGAGACGCTGCTGCTGGTCGGCGTGATCGTGGTTGGGGCGACCGCGCTGATGTTCCTCGGTTGGGTTACGACGCGGCGGCTGCCGCTCGAAGTTGGGACGGCCGCCGCCACGGTGGCGAACGCGTCGGGGCAACCGGAAGTCGAGACCGAACCGAGGACTGCTCCAAGCCCTGCGTACAGCCCGCTGTTTGCTGCGCAGGTTGCGCCGATCGTGCTGATGGAGGGGCAGAACCGCGAGCCGCAATCCCGAGCGGCGATTAGCCTGAGGCTAATGAATCGCCTGCGGGATACCTTCGCCTCGCTCGCCGTGCGGGACTACCGGCTGCTGTGGATCGGGTCGTTGATGGCGACGACGGCCTTCATGACCACGTTTTACCTGGTGCCGATCGTGGCCTACGAGATCACAGGTTCTTACGCCGCGTCGGGGTTCGCACAGGCCGGCATGGTTGCCCAACTCGTGCTGGGACCGTTTGGCGGCGTGATCGCCGACCGCTACAAGAAGAAGCCGCTGGTGCTGGGCAGCCAGATCATCCCTTGCGCGATCATCGTCGTGACCGGGATCCTGATCGTGAGCGACAGCATCACGATCCCGTTGCTATTCGGCTCGACCTTCCTGATGGGCGGGACGTTCTCGTTGATGGGTCCGGCGCGGCAGTCGTGGGTCGTGGAGCTGGTGCCGCAGCGGCTGCTGCCCAACGCTGTCGCGTTGCAGAACATGTCGATCAACATCGCGGCCGTGATCGGGCCGGCGCTGGCCGCGATTCTCGTCGTCTCGATGGGCCTCAACTCGGGCATTCTCTACATGCTGGTGGCGGTGCCGTTTGTGATCGTGATCCCCCTGACGTTGATGATCAGCGGCAGCGGGCGGGCCACGCCTCCGGAGGAACGCAAGGCGATGGCGACCGAGATGCTGGCCGGCCTGACCTACATCACGCGGCGGCCAAACCTGCGCAGCCTCTGGTTGTTCTGGACGCTGATCGTGGTCACCGGATTTGCGCTGCAGACGCTGGTACCGGGCTTGCTGGACCAGGAATTCGGTCGGTCCGAGAGCGAGGCGCTGATTATTGGCACGATCTGGGGGGTGACGGCGTTGCCGATCAACATCATGCTGGCCGGGATGGTCGGCGGACGCTGGGCCTGGCCGCTGCTGTTCCTCTCGGCGCTGGCGCTGGCCGGCGGCATCTGGCTGACTGCCTGGTCGCCGGTTTACGCGGTGCTGCTGATCGTCTCGGCGATCGCCGGCGGGGCGCGGTCGGCCGTGATGCTGCTCAACCAGGCGATCATGATGACGAACACGCGGCCCGAGTACTTCGGACGTGTGATCAGCTGGGTGTTCATGGCCTTTGGTCTGCAGGGCATCCTGGCGCCGGTCTGGGGGATCGTGGCTGACGCGATCGGCGGTCGGGAGACGCTGTACATCGTGGGTCTGGTGGTTGTGGCCGGGACGATTCTGATGGCGTTGTCAAGGGCGCGGAATCGGCGGATTCCACCGGAGCCCGGGACGGCGGCCTACTCGATCGCAGGTTTCGGCGGCGAACAGCCTCCCGAGCCTGAGCCTCGATTAGTCCCGTCCGAGCCGAGAACCGCTCCGAGCCCGGCGATCAGTCCGCTGTTTGCGGCTCGCCTGGCGCCGGTGGTGCTGATGGAGGGTCAGAAGCCGCGTTCTGCAGGGCCTGCGATCTCCGGCGGCGACTAGCTCGCGGCCGGAGCGGGAGCTTTTGCATCGGAAACCCAGGCAGTTTCCTCTCCCGCGGAAATCCCTCTCTTCGGAGCTAGACTTGCTCCCGTTGTGCTGATGGAGGGTCAGAAACCGCGGTGAGCGAGCCGCCAACGCCAGCCGTTCTCCGGCAGCAGCCAGTGCTGCCCGAGTTTCCCTCGTCGCCGGGCCTTTGGCGAACTCCCGGCTATCGATGGCTCTGGATCGCCACCCTCTTGCTCGGCACCGGGTACGGTGTCACCTTGTCCAGTCAAGCCTCCTTCTGGGACGAAACGGCGTTCGACTCGACGACGATTGCATTTGTTGGTCTGAGTAATGGAATCGGAATCTTGTTTGGGTACCTGCTGGCCGGGCTGACCGCGGATCGCCGTCCAAAGCGGTCACTGGTCCGGATTCAGGTGCTGGCAACGGCCGGGTTGTCCGCGCTCACTGCGGTCCTCGCGCTCGCCATCGGGTTGGCAGGAGACTGGTTCTTCGTATTGGCGGTGTTGTTTGGCGTTGCACACGGCGCGGCGTTCGCTGTGATGCTCGGTTGGACCGCAGAGATACTTCCCCGACGGTTGATTGCCAAGGGCGTGATTGTCGTGGCCCTCGCGGGCTACGCGCAGACGCTCTTGACAGTGGTTCCCGGCGTGTCTGTCCGCGGCGAACCGAGCGCTGTGTTCTGGTTCTTCGCAGTTGCCTGCTTGGCTTACCTGCTGACTGCATTGGCAGTCAGGAAGGTTCCTGCTTTGACTCCAGTCTGTGCCGACACCAGCACGATCGGGGAGCTTCGGCTCGCATTGAGGTACTTATGGGGCGACGTTCGGCTCAGGTCGCTCTGCGCTTATGCCCTGGGTGCCAGCGCGGCGATGACATTTGCGGAAGCAGCCATTCTGCACCTGTTGTGGGTAGAACATGGCTTTCGCTCCTGGGACTACACGCTTCCGTTCATAGCTCGGGGCGGGGCCTACTTCGTGTCGACGCTCGCGCTCGTCTTTCTCATTAGCAGCCGCCACCGATGGTTGTTGTTCGTCGTGGCGGCAGTGTTGCTAGGGATCGCTGTCGCGCTGCTTGCTGCATCATCCGTGGTCGCCACACTGACGATGCTTATGGCCCTCGTGGGCTTGGCGTCTCCGATCGTACTGATCGGTTATCGGGCGCTGGGACTGTCGGTTACCCGTTCCTTGTTCTTCGGTCGCGTTGCGGCTCTAATGTTGTTCGTGGATAGTCTGCTGGATTTTGCAGCGGGATTTCTCCGGGTACACCTCTTCGATCTACTCAACGGACGCATCGCGGTCCTGACGTGCGGATTGTTGCTCACTCTGTTGGCATTTTGGTTTTGGACCCGGTGGCGCCGTTTCCGATTCCTGAGTGAAGATCCAGATGTTACCGAGACCGATGTGCCGAGGAATCTGTTGTTGAATGCCGTAGCGCCGCAGAAGACTGCCCGGCTGGACTAGTCCGCCTGGGCGAGTTCTCCGAGGAAGGCCCGGGTTCTGGTGATGTGGGATTCGGCGTCGTCGACGAGGACGACGATGGCGGCGAGCATTTCGTCGACTCCGTAGTTGTCGTGCATTGAGCGGACGCGGTCTCCGACCTCCGACTCTGAGCCGCTGACAATCAGCGCGTCGGCCATGCGATCGGTGAAGTCCCGGCCGGCGGCTTCGTCGTAGCCGGCGTCCTGGAGCATCTGCGAGTAGTAGGGCAGGCGTTGGTAGAAGCCGAACTGGCGTCGGGCGGCGGCGTGGATCGCTTCTGTGTCCTCGCTCAGGATGATCGGCGTGTGGACGACCATCTGAGGCCGGCCGCGTCCGGCGAGGTCGGCGCCGGCCTGCTGGGCAGGCAGGGCGACATCGCGGATGTAGGGCAGGGGCGACATCCAGGAGATGCCGCCAGCGGTGATCTCACCGGAGAGCGACCAGGCCTTCTCGCGCAGCGCGGAGATCATCGTCTGCACCTGTGTCGGTCCGCCGGGCAGCTGGGCGCGGGCGGTGATCAGTTCGCCTTCGTGGTTGACTTCGCCCTCTTCAAGCAGCGCGCGGCAGATGTCGACGTATTCGCGCAGGTGGGAAAGCGGCTTGTGGAAGGGCATGCCCCAGGTGCCTTCGATGGCGGGTTTGTGGGAGGGGCCGAGGCCGAGGATCATGCGTCCCGGGGCCATCTGGTCGACGCTGGCTGCGCCCTGGACCATGGAGATCGGGTGGCGCGGGTAGGTGGGCACGATCGAGGTGCCGAAGGTGATTCGATCCGCTCCCGAGAGAGCAGCGCCGACGAAGACGGCGAACGGGTCCGGGGCGGGGCCGCCGACGGTCAGCCAGGCGGTGTCGAGTCCGTCGCGGTCGGCGGCGACGATGCCGTCGATCAGGGCGGGGGCGCCCATCATCTGGATGTTCTGGAGCGCGATGTGTACGCCGATGCGCATGTTCTTCATGTTGGGTCTCCTCTAGCTGCGGCTGCTTATGGCAGGGTAGTCGTAGGCAGAGTGCCCCCCTTTGCCTTCGGCATCCCCGCATCAAGTGCGGGGCAGGCTTCCCCTTGCGAAGCGGGGGGAGAGGGGAAAGTTGCGAGGTATCCACTGCCCCTTCGCGAGTGGAGACGGAGTTCGCAGTCGCTTACTCGTAGACCGAGCCGGTGGCGAGCTCGATTTGCTTGGCGCCTCGTACTCCATCGACGAACTGGGCTCCGGTGGTGTCGTGTCCGGGGAGGAGGAAGGCGTCTCGATCGGCGGCGATGGCGGCGATCTTGTCGATCGAGTGGTTCCAGGCTTCGGTGTCCATGTCTATGGGTGAGTTCGCGGGCGGTGGTCCGAGCGTGTCGTGGAAGAACATGGCGTCAGATGTGAGGAGGACCCAGCCGGTCTGGTCGAGGCGCGCCAGAATGCCCATTGTTCCCGGCGTGTGTCCGGGCAGCGAGATGCACCACAGGTCTTTGGCGATTTCCTGGTCGCCGTACATCAGCATCTGCGGGGCTCGAGAGACGAAGTTCCAGTCGGCGCGGATGAAGAATTCATCGGCGTCGGCGACGTTGGTGACGACGTGGCGCCACTCATCTTCGTGGACGACGATCGTGGCTCCGGCGTCTTCGAACAGCCTGAGACCGCCGGCATGGTCGGCATGCAGGTGGCCCTGGATGACATGCGAGAAGTCTTCGGGCGCGAGGTTGCGCTGCTGGAGTACGGCTTCGAGGCAGACCTCGGGCGTGATGGCGTCGAGGTTGAGCATTTGCAGCCAGTCGGGCAGCCACTCGGAGGCCCAGGTGGGCGCGATGCCGGTCTCGAAGAGGATCAGGCCGGCGTCGGGGTGATCGATGACGTAGGAGAGGGCGGGACACTGATACATGCCGTCGATGACGTCGCCGTCGAAGCGCTCTGGTTCGCGTCCGAGGGATGGATTGAACAGGGCCGCTATCGGCATGGGAAACGTGCCGAGCTGGAGTCCGTAGATTTTGATGCCCATCGTGGCGCTCCGTTCATCGTCTGAGCGCCACGCTAGCCGTTGTCGTAGCCCCTGGTGATCGGATCGTCGGTGCGCTGTCCGGCCTGGCCGTCGGGGGCGAAGTCGTCGACGGTCTGGGCCAGATCGCTGCGATCGCGGGGCGCAGGGATCTCCTGTGCGCCCTCGACCTGGCTGGCCAGGTGGAGCGTCTGCGTGGGGAAGGCAAACTCGACCTGCAGTTCGTTGGCAAGGCGGATGATGTCGAGGTTGAAGACGTGTCGGGTGCGGAGCTCTTCGTTCCAGTCGGAGGCGCCGATGAAGGTGTAGACCATGATGTTGAGCGCAGAATCGCCGAAGCTGTGGAGTTCGACGATGTAGTAGTCGTGGCGCATGTTCTCGTTGGAGCGGACGATCGCGCGTACGCCCTCGACGAAGGCCTGGATGCGGTCGGGATCGGTGTGGTAGGCGATGCCCACGGTCGTGTAGTAGCGGCGCCAGGTGCGCTGGCCCATGTTGTTCACGGCAGTGTCGGTCATACGCGCGTTGGGGACGGTGATCAGCGAGTCGGCGAAGGTGCGGATGCGTGTGGAACGGAAGCCGACCTGTTCGACCGTGCCTTCGATGTCGTCCAGGATCACCCAGTCACCGACCTGGAAGGGCTTGTCGGCGAGGATCGTGGCGCCGCCAAGGAGGTTCTTGAGCGTGTCCTGCGCGGCGAGAGCGACGGCGAGGCCGCCCAGGCCGAGACCGGCGATCAGCGAGGTGATGTTGACGTCAAGGTTCTGCAGGATGAAGACCGCTCCGATGGCGCCGACAAAGATTTTTCCAGCAGTACGCGCCAGGGGGACCAGTTGGTCGTCGAGCTTGGAGTCGGTCTCGGCTGCCATCTCCCGCCAGTAGTCAGCGGCGGCGTCGACCAGCCTGAAGCCGACCAACACTCCGGCGAAGGTTGAGGCGAAGTTGGCGAAGATTTCGACGACGTTCTCGACATCGGGATCGAAGTCGAGGACTGGAAAGCCGATCGCCAGTGTGATTGCACCGAGCAACAGGAGCAGCGGACGCTGCATCCGTTTGAGCTCGAACTGCCAGAACTCGTGCCGCTCGGGCGCGGTGCGTCGCCTGATGGCCTGATTGAGCGCGAAGATGATGCCGAATCGCGCAATGACGATAATCAGCGCCATCACGCCGAGTCCGACGAACTGCCAGATCTCGATGCCGATCACCGACTCGTTGAGCCAGTTGAAGACGAGGTTGGGAGACATGGCGGGGTCCGGGATGAGTGTCTTGACGCCGCCCTCACCCTAGCCCTCTCCCGCAGGGAGAGGGGGCAAGAAGGTCACTCGGTGCTCTATTCCCTCCCCAAATGACAGGGAATGCGGACCGGGAGCCGTATGGGAACGCGGGTCAACTATGCAGTTTCGGCTAGGCCGTTGAGGGATTGTGCTCGAAGCCGCAGGCCTTGTGTGAGCCGTCGCAGAATGGCTTCATGTCCGACTGTCCGCAGCGGCAGAGCGCGACCATCGACCCCTTGGGATTGGGGATTGTCGAGCCGTCATTCGCCTTGAGGGTGAGTCCCTCGGTCGAGATCAGGATCGGTCCGTTCGCGTTGATCGTGATTTCCGCCATGCCGTGCTCCGATGCTCTGGATTGCTGGGAGTCAGGGCTAGCATAGCGACCGAGCCAGATCGCAGCGCCTGAGCAGCAGTAGCCGGAGCAGTGTCCATGCGACTTACCGTTGAGTTTCCCTCCGTGATCCACCGAGACGGCCCCACCGAGATCGCCCGGCTGGCGAGCGCGATCGAGGAGATCGGCTACGACGAGATCGACATTTTTGATCATGTGATCAACGGGTATCAGATTGAGGGGCGCGATCCGGCGCCGTATCCGGCGACGATGCCGTTGCTGGAGGCGTTGGTCACGCTGGGCTACATCGCCGCGGTGACCGAGCGGGTCGGACTGGGGACCGAGGTCCTCGTCTTGCCGCAGCGACAGCCGGTGCTGGCGGCGAAGCAGTTCAGCACGATCGATACGCTGTCGGGCGGGCGTTTGCGAGTCGGGGTCGGCGTGGGCTGGCAGGAGTCGGAGTATGACGCGCTGGGCATGGACTTCCGCACGCGCGGGCGAGCGATGGATGAGGCGATTGCGTTGATGCAGGCCTGCTGGCGCGACGAGACGATTGAGTTTGGCGGGGAGCATTTTCAGGCGGAGTCGATGGCGATGGAGCCGAAGCCGCCGCAGGGCGGCGGGATCCCACTGTGGATCGGCGGCGGCTCCAAAGCAGCGCTGCGGCGAGCCGGTCGGGTAGGCGACGGCTGGATGGCCTCAGGCATGCTGGGCTCGCAGGGAGCGGAGGCGATTGCCGAGGTGAAGCGGGAGGCGGAGGAGGCGGGTCGCGATCCGGATGCGCTGGGCTTCCAGTGTCAGCTGGCGACGCCGCCGCGGGCGGGCGACCCGTCGACGCGGGAGTACTGGGCGCGGATCCCGGACGTGGCCGCGACGGCGGCAGCGGCGCAGGAGGCTGGCTTCGGCTGGGCGGCGGTGAACGTGACCGGCGTGTTCGTGGCGGGGGCGCGTTCGATCGACGCGATGATCGAGCAACTTGGCCTGCTGCACGACGCGATCCGGGCGGAAACGGGCCGGGACGAATAAGCCGTGGTCGAGTCGGACGATCGAGAGACGATGATCACCGAGCACGGGGTGTTGCCGATCGCGCTGGGGGATAACTGGGCTTATGCGCTGCCGACATCGGACGGCGTGATCATGATCGACGCGGGGCCGGACTATGACGGGGCGTGGGAGGCTCTGGCGGCGCAGCTCAACGCGGCGGGGCTGGATATCGGCGATGTGAAGTACGTCGCGATTACGCATGCGCATATCGACCACTGCGGTCTGGCATTCCGCTGGCAAGCTGAGGGCGTGCCGGTCGTCGCTTCGGAGCTCGAGGCGCAGTCGTTCCTGCACGGTCGCAACATCATTGGTTATCAGACGCAGTACGTGTTCGAGCACATGCGTCTGACGGGAGTGCCGGAGGAGCGGATCGCAGGGTTCATCGAGTCGCGGGAGCGGATGCGTCGGGCGTTCCGGTCGGGCGACAACACGGGCGGAGGGGTGCGCCGGGAGCGCTGGCCGGGTCTGATCCGGGGGACGCCGTTCCGGGCGGACGAGCCGCTGGCGGACGGAGCGGAGATCCGGCTGGGCGATCGCCGGGTGGTGCTGGTTTCGGCGCCGGGACACACGCCGGGAAACTGTGTGTTTTTCGAACCGGACACCGGAGCGCTATTCAGTGGGGACCAGGTGATCCCCGGTCTGAACTCGAATCCGGGCTGGCACTGGGATATCTCGGTTGAGCCGCCGGAACGGTTCCGCAGCCTGCCGGCGTTCGCTGACTCGCTGGATCGGATTGAGACGCTCGACGTGACGCATCTGTATCCGGGACACCGCGAGCCGTCGGATCAGGTGGGTGATGAGATTGAGCGGGTGCGGCGGCATCATCGGAAGCGGCAGGGCCAGTTGCGAGAGATACTGGCGGATAGGCCGAAGTCGCCATACGAGCTGCTGACGACGATGTTCAGCCGGCTACCGGATCGCCGCCTGTGGCAGGCGATGGCCGAGGTGACGGGACACATCGACGCGCTGGTGGTGCGGGGCGAGGCGGTGGAGGAGGAGGTCGACGGGTTGTTGACGATCCGGTTGGTCTGAGTCGTCAGAGGCGGCGGTAGACGCCGGAGGAGCCGGACATGAGCTCGCCGAGGGTGGCTCGGCGGATGAGGGTGAGGGCCGAGGTGACGGCTCGGGCTTTGATGGCGGCGCGGGTCTGGGCGAATGTGTAGCCGGTGGCGTAACTCTCGCCGGCGGTTTCGATGCCCAGGCAGACGGTACCGACCGGTTGGCCCCCGTGCGGTTCCGGCCCCGCCACGCCGGTGATGCCGACGCCAATGTCGGCGTCGAACTGGCGTCGCACGGCGCCGGCCATGGCGGCGGCGGTCTCGTTTGAGACGACGCCGTGCGCGTCGATAGTCGCCGCGTCCACGCCGTACTGGATTTTGGCCTCGGCGGTGTAGGTGACGAGTCCGCCCCGGAAGTAACCGCTGGCGCCGGGCACGTCGGTGATCGTGCTGGCGAGGAGTCCGCCGGTGCACGATTCCATGACGGCGATTGACATGCCTCGATCCTGGAGCAACGCGGCAACGGCATCCTGGAAGGTGTCTTCGTCGACCCCCCAGATCGCATCGCCGAGCATCGAACGGATTCGTTGCTCGACCGGCGCGATTCGATCGCGGGCGACATCCTCATACATGGCCTTGGAGGCGAGCCGCACGTGGACGCCGTCGGCCTTGTGATAGACGCCGACGGTCGGATCTTCGGCGAAGCGCAGATCGCCGAGGAGTTCGTCGAGCATCGACTCGCCGAGGCCGGTGGTCTTGAGCGTGCGGGAGATCAAGACGCCCCCATCGGAGCGGGCTTTGAGGCGTGGTGCGATGTCGTTCTCCCACATGCCGGTCATTTCGGCCGGCGGCCCGGGCATGGCAATGATGATTGCGCCGTCTTTCTCGACCCACCAGCCGGGCGCGGTGCCGCGTGGATTGGGGATCGATTCCCCCGAGGGGATGATCGTCGCCTGCTTCACGTTTTGCTCAGGCATTCGTCCGCCGCGACGCTCAAAGAAGTTGCGGAGATGCGCTTCGAGCTCGGGAACCACGTAGGGCTCCTCGCCGACCGACTCGGCGATTGCATCGCGAGTGACATCGTCCTCCGTGGGTCCAAGACCGCCGGTCAGGATTACGACATCTGAGCGACCGACGGCAGTCTGAATGAGTTCGACCAGCCGATCCCTGTTGTCGCCGATCTGGTGCATGAAGAAGAGGTCGATGCCCATCGCGGGTAATCGCTGGGCCATGAAGTTGGCGTTGGTGTCGAGGATTTCGCCCATCAGGATTTCGGTGCCGATACTGATGATTTCCGCCCGCATATGGACCTCGTCTCGCTGTTGCCTCGTCGCTCAGATGGTACTCGGCGGACATGAATCGAACCCCGCGGACCTGCTGGTACGCTTCCCGAATGACCACCACCGCGCCGCCTCCGAGCCTGTCTGACGTTGCCGAGATGGCGACCCGCGTGCGGGAGAACGTGGGCCGCGTGATTGTCGGTCGCGAGCAGGTGCTGGACCACACGCTGGCCGCGATTCTGTCGGAGGGCCACATCCTGCTTGACGACGTCCCCGGTCTGGGCAAGACGATGCTGGCCAAGTCGTTCGCTCGCTCGATCGGCTGCTCGTTCCGACGGATCCAGTTCACGCCCGACCTGCTGCCATCGGATGTGACCGGGGTCAACATTTACAACCAGAAATCGGGCGAGTTCGAGTTTCGGGCCGGTCCGTTGCTGGCTCAGCTCGTCCTGGCGGACGAGATCAACCGAGCCTCGCCGCGAACACAGGCGGCGCTGTTGGAAGCGATGGAAGAGCGACAGCTGACGGTCGAAGGCGAGACGATGGCGATGCCGCGTCCGTTCCTGGTGATCGCCACACAGAATCCGGTCGAGCTGGAGGGCACCTTCCCGTTGCCCGAGGCTCAGCTAGACCGGTTCCTGCTCAGATTGCGCATGGGCTATCCCGACGCAGCCGAGGAAGACGCGATCCTGCTGCGCTTCGAGCGCGCGCAGCCGCTGGAGGAACTGGAGCCGGTGGTGGAGTCGGAGCGGCTTCGCCTGATGGTTGAGACGGTGGAGCAGGTTCGGGTCAGCGAGGCCGTTCGCGGGTACATCGTGGCGATCGTTCAGGCGTCCCGGGAAGAGAAGGCATTTGAGCTGGGAGCGTCGCCGCGCGCGTCCCTGGCGCTGATGCGCACGACGCGCGCGTTGGCTGCGATCCGCGGACGCGAGTTCGTGCTGCCGGACGATGTGCAGGAGATGGCGCGGGTGGTGCTGCCTCACCGGCTGATGCTGTCGGCAGACGCACGTTTGCGTTCTTCAACGCCGGAGTCATTGCTCGAGCAGATGTTGAACCGCGTCCCGGTACCGATCGAAGCCGCCGCCGCCGGCAGCTAGTTCCGGCCAGAGCGAACCAGCGAATCGAGAGGGTCCGCCATGTCGATTCTGGGCGGCGGTGCGCTGAGCGAGCTCGAAGCCCGAAGCCGGCTGGAGGAACGGCAAGAACGGATCGCATCAGGGAACTGGGGCTTCCGCCACGACAACCGGATCATTCGAGCGATCTGGGCTCCGGCAACGGTCATTGTGGTGCTGCTCGGGGTGGCGACCGGCGAGATCATCGTGTCACTCGTGGCGGCGACCGTGCTGGTCGCCGGGTGGGCCGCCTGGACCTGGACTCGATACGCCCTGAATCGGCTCGAGAGCGACGTGCAGATTTCGCAGAACCACGCGTTCGTGGGCGAGACCCTGGGACTCCAGTTGCGGCTTGAGAATCGCAAGATCATCCCGTTGACGGCACTGCAGGTGCGGATCAATCTGCCGGAGATCCTTGAGCCCTCGAATGAGCCGTTCAGCAGACTGCACGAGTCGGCTCCGCAGGAGGGCGTCGTGGTTCGGTCGACCTCGATGCGCTGGTATGAGCGGTTGATCTGGGACTTCCAGATTCCACTAATCACGCGAGGGCATTTCCAACTTGCACGGGTCGATCTCAAGTCGGGAGACCTGTTCGGGGTCTACCGCCGTGAGCGCACCGACGATGCGGAGCACACGCTCTGGGTGTACCCGGAGGTGATTGCGCTGGACCGGCTGGGACTGCCGCGATTGCGGCCGCAGGGTGAACGTCGCGGCGGTCAACGACTGTTCGAGGATCCGACAAGATTGCAGACGATCCGCGACTATCGGCCGGGCGACCCGCTGAAGAAGGTCGACTGGAAGGCCACCGCGCGGCGCCAGACATTGCAATCACGGGTCTATGACCCGTCCAGCGACCTGATCGCGATGGTCGCGCTCAACGTGTCGACGCTGCCTCATGCCTGGCAGGGATTTTTCGGCGACATCTTCGAGCGCGCAGTTTCGGTAGCGGCGTCGTTGGCCAGCGATTTTTCGCAGGACCGCGTACCGGTGGGGCTGCTGGCCAACTGCACCTGGCCGGGTCACGACACGGCGATCCGGGTTCCCCCATCGCGGGCACCCGGACAGATGACGCGCATTCTTGAAGCGCTGGCCATGGCCGATGTATTCACGCTGGTTCGGATCGAACGGATGTTGAGTGAGGAGCGTTTGACCTTCGGCTCGACGCTCGCATTAGTGACGGCGGTGCTGACCCCGGCGCTGGAATCGTCGCTGATCCGCCTGAAACAGCATGGCGCTCAAGTTGGCTTGATCTATGTCGGCATCGAAGATCCGCCTGCGACGTTCGCTGAGTCACCTGTCTACGACATTCGCAGGGCGCTGGAAGGACTGCACTACGAACGGGTCGGCGAGGCGGGCCCCTGGGCTCGAACTGATCGGCTGTACGCGAGTCGCCGGCCGCCGGAACCGACTGAAGAAGTGAGTGTTCCGACCTTCGTTGGCGGCGACGATCCCATGCCGCATGAAGTCTCCAGCAGTGATGGTCAGGTGGCGGTCGCCGACGGCTCGCCGTCCGCGGCGAGCGAACCGCAGAGTCCCTGGTCGCGGCCGGAGCGACCAGGATGAGCGTGGCTGACGCCGCCGTTGTTTCGGCGCCTCCGCGGAGACGGGTGGAACTGGTCTACACGGCTTCACTGCTCGCCGGCGAAGCGATCCTGCTGATCATCCTGGCCAAGTTGATCCCGCGTCTGGTGGCGTACGACGCCGGCGAAACACTCTCTGTCTGGGCGGTCGCCGGAACGCTCGGATTGGGTTTTCTGGTCTCTCGCTGGCTTGGGCGACGTGAGCTATCGATGAAGCAACGCTTCTGGTGGGGTCTGCTGATCACACTGGTCGCCCTGCAGATCATCGGCTCGGCCGACCTGTCGGAGAGCGCCCGGATCTGGAACATGTCCTGGTTGCTGGAGCTGGGCCGGCCGTCGAGTCCGGTCTGGCGGGAGGTGGTGCTGCTCGAGGACGGGACGGCGATGCCCGGAGAAATCGACCAACTCTTTGCCGCCTTCATGTTGATCCCGATCTGGTTCCGCGGCGTTGCGCTGGGGAATGCCGATCTCGTAGAGCGGCCGTTCGCCGGGTACGCGCTGTCGGGACTGGTCATCCTGGCCTTCGCGCTGGCGGTGGCCAACAACGGCGGAGTGGTTGACCACGTCCGCGGACTTGGGATTCTATGGGTCGTGATGGGTCTGCTCACCGTGGCGCTGAAGACGGCGGCGAGCTCGGATCAGATCCAGGGTCTGGGGGCGGCGCAGACCGGCGCTTCCGTGGCGGCGACGCTGGTGGCGATGGTGATTGGCGTCGCCCTGTTCCTGTTGTTGGTCACGGGCATTGTGGGTCTGGTCGCCGGTTCCGGCGTCGTCGAGCCAGTGCTCAACGCGCTGGGGGTGGGTCTGCGAGCGATCATCACTGGGATCACCTACCTCCTCTGGCCACTGTTCTGGTTGGTCGAACAGGCCAAGGAATGGATCGGGGAGCCCGCTCCAGCGGAGAACCAGCAGCTAGGCGAGGGTATCGGGGGACCATTCGAGGTCGAGGAAGCTGAAGATGGTGACGCCGATCCAACGGCTGGCATCGTCATGGCGCGGGTCTTTGGCGGGATCGGCGCGGTGTTGGTATTAGCAGTGCTGGCCTTCTACCTCTTCCGCAGGTTCATACGTCGTGAAGCGCGGATCGAAGAGATTCGGGAGTCGCTCTGGGCAGATGCGGATGTGACCGGCGACCTGCTCGGCGCGCTGCGCGGATTTCGCGACCGGTTTCGTCGGGAGCAGAGCGAACGCTACGCCGACGCGCCGATCGCCGAGTTGTATTTCGATGTGCTCAAGCACGCCGAGACGAAAGGGCAGGCGCGGGCCGTCCACCGGACACCGCTGCAGTTTGCCGACGCGCTCGAACGCGCGTATCACAGTCCGACGCCGAAGCGGATCTCGAGGGCGTTCAGCAATTTCCGCTACGGCGGACGGCAGCCGAGCGAAGCTGAGCTGAATTCAATGCGTCAGAGCTGGGACTCGCTGAAGGACGGGCCGTCCTGATCGATCCACTGTCAGGGCGATGACTGTCGAATCGGCGTCGATGTCGCCGGCGTACGTGAAGTCGGCCTGGAATCCCAGGTTGCGCAGGTGGTCGCCGTGGGGCGAGTCAGCGAAGGCGCGGGATGGCGATCGCGCGTAGGCCTGGTACAGCTTGAGCGCGAGCTGTGCGCCTCCTCGGATTGCTGCGTTCGGCACGATGTGTTGAAGCCGAGCGACATACGCGCCCGCGGCGAAGGAATCCTCGACGGATGGCGAGGTGCCGCCGTGATCGCCGCTACAGACGATGGCGATGCGCGACGGCGCACTGGCAAGCAGATGCTCGATCGAGGCGCTCATGTTGCGCAAGCAGCCTGAGAGGGCGAGATCGGCGTCCTTGGCGTTGACCAGGGCCCGTGTTCCGTTGCTGGTGACGTGGACGACGGTCCAGCCGCGCACGTCGAGCGACTCGAACTCGGTTGGTGAGTTGCCATAATCGGCTTTGGGTGGAGGCAGGGCGCCGACCTCGCCGATCAACCGGCTGCCGGAGATGGCATCGCGCAGTGTCACACCGGTAGCGAAGTCGGCGACGGGATACACCGCACAGGCCTGGCCGGCAAACAGTGCGGCATGCACGGTCGTGGCGCGGAAGATATCCAGCACGACCACGGCCGCGCCCTTGAGCACGGATGCGGGCGGAGGTTGGAGGTAGGCCTGGATTTCCAGTTCGCGAACAACTCGCTGATCTGACATCCATGCAGCCTACGACCGAACGGTTGCAAGGATACCCTTGGGGCATGGCTGCATCAGCGTTTCAAGATCGGCTGGCGGCAGCGATGGATGCCAGCCACTCGCTGATTTGCGTGGGACTCGATCCGCAGCCCCAGCGCACGCCAGTTGACGAGATTCTCGATTTCAACACACGCGTCATCGAGGCGACGGCCGGTCTCGCCTGTGCTTACAAGCCGCAGTCGGCCTTCTATGAAGTCGCGGGTAATGCCGGTTGGCAGGCGCTCAGGGAGACGATTGCCGCGGTCAGACAGATCGCGCCAGAGGCCGTGGTCATCCTCGATGCCAAGCGCAACGACATTGGCAATACGGCCGAGGCGTATGCGGCCAGCGCATTCGACTGGTTTGACGCCGACGCGATAACGATCAACCCCTATCTGGGCAGAGACGCCGTCGCGCCGTTTCTGCAGCGACCTGATCGCGGCGCGTTTGCGCTCTGCCGCACGTCCAATCCGGGCGCGGCCGACTTGCAATCGTTGTCGATGGCCAATGGTGAACCGCTGTACCTGACAGTGGCGGAGCAGGCTCGCACGTGGGGTGAGAGCCATCACGGCAATCTCGGTCTCGTCGTTGGTGCGACCTGGCCGGAGGAGCTGAAGCAAGTGCGTGCTTTGTGTCCGGAGATGCCGATCCTGTTGCCCGGTATTGGCGCGCAGGGAGGCGATCTGGAGGCTTCGGTGGCAGTCGGTCTCGATGTCGACGGACGTGGACTACTGGTCTCGGCATCCCGATCGGTGATCTATGCAGGCGGTGCGGAGGAGATTCGCGCGGAGGCATTGAGGTTGCGCGCTGCGGCCAATGCGGCGATTCCGGCTCGCGAGCTGCCGTGACCGCGGACCCCGAGCTCGAGGCGACGACGTCAACCGATCCTCCCGTTGGCGCGCTGTTTCGCAATCGTCCGTTCCTGGCGCTCTGGTCGGCGACCGGGATCCAGCTGACGATCAACTCCGCCATCCAGTTTGTGCTGCTGATCTGGGTGCTGGAACAGACCGGGTCGCCGTTTGCCTCGACGCTGTTGGTGATCTGCCTGGCCGCTCCACCGGTGGTCACTGGCGCGATCGCCGGGGTGTTGCTGGACCGGCTCGACAAGCGGCGGGTGCTGATCGTCGCGGTCATCATTCGTGCCGGACTGACCGCGTTGTTACTCATCGCCGACAACGTGTCCGTCGGGACGGTCTACGCGGTGGCCTTCGGAACCGCGCTGGCCGGCCAGTTCGCGGTTCCGGCGGGAGCGGCCGCGCTGCCCCGTTTTGTCTCCCGGCAGCAGCTGTTGTCGGCCAACTCGGCGTTTCAGTTCACGACCATGTCGACGCAGTTGATCGGGTTGGTGATTATCGCGCCAATCATGTTGAAGGTGATCGGCTACGACGCGTCATACATCGTCAGTGCCGTCGCGCTGGCGTTCTCGGCAGTGCTACTCGCCTGCTTGCCCTCGCTTCCGCCGTTCGACCGCACGCCCCACCGCGTGTCCGAAGATGTCGGTCAGGTCAGGGCGGCCTTCGCCACCACGTTGCACGACATTCGTTCGGCGGGGGATCTCGTCTGGCGCGACCGGTTAACGGCGCTGGCGCTTGTCCAGCTGATTTCCGGCGTGATGATGCTGTTCATGTTCGCCGTGCTGGTCCCGCAGTTTGTCCACGATGTGCTCGGACGTGCCGAGGAGGATGCGGTCTTCGTCTTCTGGCCGACCGGCTTTGGGGCACTGCTGGCGCTGGTTTTCGTACCGCGGATCGGCCGGCGGATCCGGATGAACACGATGGCCTCGTTCGGTCTGGCGGTGATCACCGTCATCGTGACGGCGTTCGGTGTGCTCGACTTCCTCCGGTCGACTGGTTCCACCCAGGACTGGCTGCTGGCCGCCACGCTGATCATGGCGTTCCCCCTCGGTCTTGCCTACGCGATGGTCAATGCCCCGGCCCAGACCCTGCTTCAGGAGCGCTCGCCGCCGGAGATGCGTGGGCGCCTGTTCTCGGCGCAGATGATGCTGGCCAATGCGGTCTCGATGCTGGCGCTGCTCTTGGTCGGCGGAGTGTCGGACGCCGCCGGGGTGAGGCAAGGACTGTTCCTGCTAGGCGGGGGGTTGTTCCTGATCACGCTGGGATCGCTCTGGTTGGGACGGGGAGGTCCCACGCGACCGCCACCCGAGCTGACCGGCGATTGAGCCGATACCCTCTCCTGCCGTTCCTCGAGCCGACTCCCGGCCTACGCTAATCTGACACAGCAGACGCTGCGAGATAGCGATCGGGCAGAGATAGAAGGGATGCGCGACATGAAAGAAGTCACCATCGAAGCGCTGCGCGTCTCTCTGATGAACTACAACCGCGTCGTGGTCCTCAAGGAAAAGGACGCCGACCGCTACCTGACCATCTACATCGGCGCGGCCGAGGCCGATGCGATTGCCATCCGGCTGCAGAACGTGTCAGTCCAGCGGCCGATGACGCACGATTTGATGACCAATGTGATGCAGGAGCTGGGCGCCAGCGTGACCCGGGTTGTCGTGACCGAGGTGCGCAACGACACCTATTACGCCCGCGTCTTCCTGGACGTGAACAATGAGCAGGTGGAGATCGACTCCCGCCCGTCCGACGCGATCGCACTGGCGGTTCGGGCCGAGGCGCCGATTTTCGTCGAGGACGAGGTGATCGACCAGGCAGGGGTGTTGCTCGACGACGAGGGCCTGGTGGCGACCGACGAAGAGGGTCGGCCCGAGCCGGTCAAGCCGGAGGAACTGGAAAAGATGTCGGCCTTCCGCGACTTCATCGAGTCGCTCGACATGGACGACTTCGAGTAATCCGCACTACACAACGATTGCCGGGTCTGGAATCGGCTCCCGCCGAGGCGGCACTGCCTTGTCGCAAGTGGTGTCTGTGATAGCCTTCACATTGCTCCGGCAGGGGGTACCCCCATGAGACAGTGGCCGCCGGCCATGCAACTCATGGGCATCGGCTGGTACGTGGCTACGTGCATCGTGCTGGGCGTTGTCGGTGGAGTCCTGCTGGACGACGAGTTGGGCACGGGATTCGCGCTCACGCTCGTCGGACTCGCTCTCGGTTTGGCTACGGCCGGCTGGGGTGGGTACCGGATGTTGCAAGATCTATTCGCCGCTCAAACGCGGCAACGACAAGACCAGGCAGAGCGGCGCCCTCCCTCCGAAGACGCGCCCGTGGACGATGAACAGGACGAGGAGGAGCGCGCGTGAGCCGAAGACGCCTGATCATCTTCGCCACACTCGCCTTCGCGGTCTTCGGTTTCTTCGTTGTCCGCGCACCTGCGCCGGTCATCGCCCTGGCGGCGGAGCCGGTGATCTCGATCGGTTCCTACGAAATCACCAACACGATCCTCTCGGCCTGGGTCGTGATCTTGCTGCTGGCCATCGCGGCGTTCGTCGTCTGGCGGCGGACGCGGGACGTTGAGACCGCGCTGGTTCCGTCAGGTTTCCAGAATCTGGTTGAGGCGATTTACGAGGCGTTCCTGGGCATCTCGCAACAGGTCGGCGGCGAGCGCAACGGCAAGAAGTTCTTCCCCTTCGTCTTCACGATCTTCATCTTCCTGCTGATCGGCAACTGGTTCGCGCTCTTCCCCTGGAACAACGTGATCGGTCCGGTCGAGAACTACCGCTACCACTATCTGCACGAGATGGAGGTCTCGGTGATGGAGGTGGTCGAGGACCTTGAGGAAGGTGAGCGCAGCCTGTCCGACGGCGAGATCGACGCCATCAACGACGCGTTTGGCAACGCGTTCTTCGAACCGATCCCGTTCAAGGTCGACAAGCAGGACAAGTCGGATGAGATCATCCACAAGATCCGCAAGCATCACCTGACCGACACGGAGTTCGCGGTCCGCAGCGAATTCTGGACCAACCCGATTCCGTACGGCACTGACGGCGCAGACCTGGTTCACGAAATCGAGTCGCGGCTGGAAGCGGCCGGGATTGTCGACGAGGGCCACCACGAGCTGGAATACGCGATGGTCTTCAACCTGCCTATCGTGGCCGGCGACGCCGAGTTGGTCAAAGCGACCGGACCGATCCTTTCCGGCGACGGTTTCAAGATCATCCCGCCCCGCACGTTGTTCGCCGAGACGCGGGACTTTTCCTATGACGCGTTTGCAGAGCCGCTGGTGATCGAGCCGGGCGCCGACGGCAGCGTCGCGCAGCTCTGCCTGATCGAGTGTGAAATCGCAATTGGCGACTTCGAACCAGCGGTCGTGCCGACCACGGTCAACACAGCGCACCTGGGCTTCATCCTGAGAATGGAAGAGAAGGGCTACGTTGACGAGGCAACCGGTGAAACCACCGGTACCGTCGGCCACATCTTCCCCATCTTCCGAGCCCTGGCTTCCGATGTGAACCTGCCCCTGGCGCTCGCACTCTGGTCGTTCCTCGCGGTGCAGTACTTCGGCATGCGCGGGGTCGGGATCGGCGCGAACTTCGGCAAGTACATCGGCGTTGGCTCGCACGCGATCGTCAAGGGTCCGATGGGGGTATTCGTCGGAATCCTGGAAATCGTTTCCGAGGTCGGACGCGTGATCTCGTTCACCTTCCGTCTGTTTGGCAACATCTTTGCCGGCGAAGTGGTGCTGTTTATCTCGATGTTCCTGGTCGCCTTTGTGGTGCCGACGGTGTTCTTCGGACTTGAGGTCTTCGTCGGCTTCATCCAGGCGTTCGTCTTCGCCATGCTGACGCTCGTGTTCGCTTCGACCGCTGTCGGCGACCACGACGAGCACCATGACGAGGCGGCAGAACACTAGCGCACGGCGGCGGGAAGCCGATTGGCGAACCGCCGGGATCAATCAAGCGTGTAGCGCGGTCGCGGAGGACCGCTCGGAGAGGACACGGAATGGACCTGCTTCTACAGATTGGCGACGACGGGTTGAAGTACATCGGCGCTGCCCTGGCCATGGGCCTCGGCGCCATCGGGCCCGCGCTCGGTATCGGCATGCTCGCCGGCCGCGCACTCGAGGCTCTGGGACGCAACCCCGACGCCGCCCCCGTGATCCAGACGAACATGATCCTTGGTATCGCGTTCACCGAGGCGATCGCGATTTATTCGCTGGTCGTCGCCGTCATGGTTGGCTTCGTCTTCTAACCTGACGCCGCCAGACCCCGCAGTGGAGCGCCGCCGGACGCTGGTCCAGCGGCGCAGCTGACGGGATTGGCAACCGGAACAGACTGATTGGCAGGATGGTATGGACGCTCTCGGTCTCAACCTGGCCGGACTGATCACGCATTTCATCAGTTTCGGCATCCTGTTCGCGCTGCTGATCTTCCTGCTCTACAAGCCGCTCGGCCGGGTGCTCGATGAGCGGCGCAAGCGGATCGAAGAGGGTCTGACCGCGTCTGAACGCGCTCAGGAAGCGGCTGAGGAAGCGCGCGCCGAGGCGCGCGCCGAGATTCAGCAGGGCCGCGACGAGGCCCAGCGCCTGGTCGCACAGGCTCAGGAACTGGCGCAGCGGATCGAAGCCGAAGCGCGTGAAAACGCCGCGGGCCAGGCCGAACAGCTGATCGAACGCGCCCGCTCGGAAATCGAGCAGGAACGTGATCAGGCCGTGCAACAGCTGCGCAATGAGTTTGCCGGCATGGCGATCGCGGCCGCCGAACGGGTGATTGAACAGTCACTGGATGCGGACGACCACCAGCGGTTGATTAGCGACGTGCTGGCCGAATCGTCCAGTGGACAGCAGAACTAGGAGCGACCTGTGGCGCTGAGTGATCCCGCTGCACGACGCTACGCCGACGCGGTGTTCGGCATCGCGCACGACACCGCATCTCACGATCGCTGGTTATCCGATCTTGAGGACATCGCGGCCTTGTTCAGCGAGCCGACGGTCAACGGGTTCCTCGTCTCGACCCGCGTTGCGCAGGCTGAGAAGGAGCAAGTGCTCGACAACGCGCTGCCCGATGTTCAGCGCGCTGCCGCGAACTTCGCCAAACTGCTCGTTCGCAAGCGGAGGGCCAACCTGGCTCCGCAGATCATTGAAGCGTTCCGCGAGCGCCTGAACAGTGTGCGCGGTATCGCCGAAGCGACCGTGACGACCGCCGTCCCGCTCTCTGACGACGCGCGTTCCGCCGTCGAAGAGGCAGTGCGGCGCTTCACCAACGCCGAGACCGTTTCGCTCAGCGAAACGGTTGATGGCCAGATCATCGGCGGCGCCGTGGTCAAAATCGGCGACCGGATCATTGACGGATCCGTCCGCACGCGCCTGTCCACCATGCGCCGTTCGTTGGCGCAGGGTTAATCACACCGAAGGAGTCAGCATTATGGCTGTCCGACCAGAAGAAGTCGCCGCCCTGATTCGGCAACAGATCGAGGGCTTCGAAAGCCAGGTCGTCTCGGCCGAGGTTGGGACCGTCGTCGAGGCCGGCGACGGTATCGCCCGGGTCTACGGCCTCGCTGGCGCGCTCTCGGGCGAACTGCTCGAGTTCCGGCCCAAGGACGGCTCCGACCCGGTCATGGGTATGGCGCTAAACCTGGAAGAAGAGATTGTCGGCGCGGTGATCATGGGGGATTACCGGGTAATCGAAGAGGGCGATGAAGTCCGCTCCACCGGCACCGTGGCCGAGGTCCCGGTCGGCGAAGCGCTGATCGGCCGCGTCGTCAACGCGCTGGGCGAGCCAATCGATGGCAAGGGCCCAATCGCGGCCGCGGAATCGCGTCCGGTCGAGCGGATCGCTCCCAACGTGGTGACCCGCGCATCGGTTGATACGCCGGTCCAGACCGGCATCCTGGCGATCGACTCGCAGATTCCGATTGGCCGCGGCCAGCGCGAACTGATCATTGGCGACCGGCAGACCGGCAAGTCCTCGATCGCAATTGACACGATCATCAACCAGCAGGGCCAGGACCTGATCTGCATCTACGTCGCCATTGGCCAGAAACAGGCCAAGGTGACCAACGTCGTGGCCACGCTCGAGGAGCACGGCGCGATGGGCCACACGATCGTGGTCAACGCAGCGTCGGCGGAGTCGGCCGCGCAGCAATACCTGGCGCCATACTCCGGCGTCGCGATGGCCGAGTACTTCATGGAGCGCGGCCAGGACGCGCTGATCATCTACGACGACCTCTCCAAGCACGCCTGGGCCTACCGCCAGATTTCCCTGCTGCTGCGCCGCCCGCCGGGCCGCGAGGCATACCCCGGCGACGTCTTCTACCTGCACTCTCGACTGCTCGAGCGCGCGGCCAAGCTCTCAGACGAGTACGGCGGCGGCTCGATCACGGCGCTGCCGATCATCGAGACCCAGGCCGGCGACGTCTCCGCCTACATCCCGACCAACGTGATTTCGATCACCGACGGCCAGATCTTCCTCGAGGCCGACCTGTTCAACGCCGGTCAGCGACCGGCCGTCAATGCCGGCATCTCGGTCTCGCGCGTCGGCGGCTCGGCCCAGCGCCGCGCGATGCGCTCGGTCGCCGGTCAGCTCCGCATCGACATGGCACAGTTCCGCGAACTGCAGGCGTTCGCCCAGTTCGGCACCTCCGACCTCGACGCCGCCACCCGCCGTCAGCTCGAGCGCGGCCAGCGCCTCTCGGCGCTCCTGGTCCAGCCCGAGCAACAGCCGCTGCCGATGTCGACCCAGGTGGCGCTGCTCTACGCCGCCAACTCGGGCGTGCTCGACGACGTGCCCGTCAACAAGGTCAACGACTTCGCCGTTGGCGCGAGCGAGTTTCTCAACACCTCGCATCGCGACTTGCTCAGCGGCATCGGCGACTCCGGACAGCTGTCCGACGACGACCAGACAGCGCTCTCGACCGCGCTGCAAACGTTCAAGGACACCGTGCCCTTCTAGGCAACCGGCGGCGCGGTACCAGCTCAGAGGCATAGAGAGAGCGGCAACGGTCGATGGCCAACACCCGAGAAATCCGACGGCGCATCCGTTCGGTCGAGAACACGGCCAAGATCACCAATGCGATCCAGCTCGTGGCGGCGTCCAAGATGCGCCGCGCGCAGGACCGCGCGCTCCAGGCGCGTCCCTACGCCGAAAAGATGCAGGCCGTCCTCGGACATCTCTCCGGTGTCGCCGGCGATCCCGACACCGCACATCCGTTGCTGGAACGGCGCGAGATCAACGAGACCACCGTCATCCTGATCACGCCCGACCGCGGGCTCTGCGGCGGATTGATCGCCAATCTCGAACGCCACACCGGCGAGATCGTGCTCGGACCCGAGGCCGGCGGCTCGGGCGACATCTCGATGATTCCGGTAGGCCGCAAGGGCGGCGATTACTTCCAGCGCTTCGGAATCAACTTCCGCGCCAGCTTCCAGGAACTCGGCGACTACCCCGGACTGGCCGAGACTCAGCCGATCTCTCGCATCGCCATCGACGACTACACCGAAGGCCGCGTCGACCAGGTCCTGCTCGTCTACGCCTCATTCATCAATACCGTCTCGCAGGTTCCGGTCACGGTACCGATCCTCCCAGTCGAGCCGCCTCCCAGCGGCGAGGAATCGTCGGGAGAGACGCAGTACATCTTCGAGCCGTCACCGCAAGAGGTGTTGGCCGATCTGTTGCCGCGCTACGTCGACCTGCTGGTCTACCAGGCAGTGCTCGAGGCGGCCGCCTCGGAGCAGTCGGCCCGCATGGTCGCCATGCGCAACGCGACCGACGCGGCGAACGACATGATCGCCGACCTCACGCTCGTCTACAACAAGGCCCGCCAGGAGCAGATTACCTCCGAGTTGCTCGATATCACCGGCGGCGTCGAGGCGCTCAAGGGCTAAGTCATGGCGTCACAGTCATCAGCGGCGATCTTCGACATGGACGGCGTCCTGCTTGACTCCGAGCCGCTGCACTACGAGGCCGTCCGCCAGGCTCTGGCCGAGCAAGGCGTCGACTTTCCATTCGACGACTACGCCCGCTATCTCGGCACAACGCTGACCAGCACCTGGGACGAACTCTGCGAGCGCTACCCGATTACGATGACGCTCGAGCAGTTCGAAGCGCGCTACAACGCCGACGTGCTCAAGCAGTATCAGGCCGGCGCCCCACTGATCCGCGGCGCGCGGGAGCTTGTCGAGCAGCTTCGCGAAGCCGGAGTGCCAATCGCCGTCGCCAGCTCGTCACACCGAATGTGGGTCAACGCCGCGCTCGAAGGCGCAGGATTGAGCCACTACTTCGACCAGACCACCGCAGGCGACGAGGTCTCGATGGGCAAGCCTTCGCCCGAGATCTACCTCAAGGCCGCCGAGAAGCTGGGCGTTGACCCCGCCCGCTGCGTCGCCATCGAGGACGCACCCGCCGGCGTGGAATCCGCCAATGCCGCCGGGATGAAGGTCGTCCTCGTGCGCAGCGAACTCACCCAAGACCTCAATCTGACATCTGACTGGCAGGTCAATGACCTGACCGAATTCAAACTCACGTGGTTGTCCGAGCCGTCCGCCGACCTGGTCGGCGCGGCCTAGGCAACCTGCAGATGGGAGCACAGCATGGCTGATGGATCAGTGGTTCAAGTGATCGGCACCGTCGTCGATGTCGAGTTCCCGCCCGACAGCCTGCCCGCGCTGTTCAGCGGCGTGAACATCACGATGGGCAGCGGTACGAGCGTCGTCACTGAGGTGCAGCAGCACCTCGGCAACAACCGAGCCCGCTGCCTCGCAATGGACTCGACCGACGGCATGAAGCGCGGTGACAACGCCGCCGACCTCGGCCAGCCGATCGCCGTGCCGGTCGGCGAGGTCGCACTCGGCCGCTTGTTCAACGTGCTCGGTGAGCCGCTGGACGGCCTCGGTGACATGCCCGATGGGGGCGTCCGCTCGCCGATCCACCGCAACCCGCCAACCTTCGAGGAACAGGCCTCGGAGACGACGATCCTCGAGACCGGGATCAAGGTCATCGACCTGATCTGCCCCTTCACTCGCGGTGGCAAGATCGGCGCGTACGGCGGGGCCGGCGTCGGCAAGACGGTCGTCATCCAGGAGCTGATCCGCAATATCGCTACCGAGCACGGCGGCTATTCCGTCTTCGCCGGTGTGGGCGAGCGCTCGCGCGAGGGCAACGACCTCTGGCACGAGATGCGCGAGTCCGGTGTGCTCGACAAGACGGTGCTCGTCTTCGGTCAGATGAACGAGCCGCCCGGCGTGCGTCTGCGCGTCGCGCTGACCGGCCTCACCTTCGCCGAGCACTTCCGCGACGAGCAGGGCCAGGACGTCCTGCTCTTCATCGACAACATCTACCGCTACACGCTCGCCGGCCAGGAAGTCTCCGCGCTGCTCGGCCGGATGCCCTCGGCCGTCGGTTACCAGCCGACGCTATCGACCGAGATGGGCGAGTTGGAAGAGCGAATCACCTCGACCAACCGCGGTTCGATCACGTCGTTCCAGGCGATCTATGTGCCAGCCGACGACTACACCGACCCCGGGGTGGCCACGACCTTCGGTCACCTCGACGCCGTCGTCGCGCTCGAGCGCGCCATCGCCTCGCAGGGGTTCTACCCGGCCGTCGACCCGCTGACGTCATTCAGCCGGGCGCTCGATCCCAAGATCGTCGGTCAGGAACACTACGACGTCGCCCGCGAGGTGCAGCGCGTGCTGCAGCGCTTCAAGGACCTGCAGGACATCATCGCCATTCTCGGTGTGGACGAGCTGTCGGAGGAAGACAAGCAGACGGTTGCCCGCGCACGCCGAATTCAGCGCTTCCTGACCCAACCGTTCTTCGTCGCCGAGCAGTTCACAGGTCTGCCGGGCGAGTACGTCTCGGTGCGCGACACCGTGCGCGGCTTCAAAGAGATCCTCGACGGCACCCACGACGGACTGCCGGAACAGGCCTTCTTCAACGTGGGCACGATCGAGCAAGCGGTTGAGAAGGGCGCGCAGATCGCCGCCGAAACCGCTGCATAGGCTTGCACCAACGACGTCTGAGGGGACGCCACCATGCCGCTCACGCTCGAGATCATCACCGGCGAACGCCGCCTGTTGCGGCAGGAAGACGTCGACGAGGTCATTGCTCCCGGCTCACTCGGAGAACTTGGGATCCTGCCCAACCACGCCCCGCTCGTGACGTCGCTGGTCGCAGGCGAGCTGCGGGTCAAGACCGGCAACGAGGTTGAAGAGTTTTTTGTCAGCGGCGGATTCCTCGAGGTCCTGTCGGATGAGGTCACTGTTCTGGCCGACGCAGCCGAACATGGCTCGGAGATCGACGCGGAACGTGCGGAAGAAGCTCGGCAACGGGCAGTTGAGCGGCTGGAGCAGGCCAGCGACGCCGATCGCGCGCGTGCGCAGGCTGCCCTCTCACGATCGCTCCAGCGACTCCGGGTGCTCGAACATCGACGTCGGCGAGGCGGAGGCGGCCGGGACATGTCGCGGCCTACGGGCTAACACGATCGGCGGGTCGACTCGGCAGGTACAGTCTCTGTATGAGCGCTGCCGCCGAGCCCTGTTTCCGAATCAACGGATTGCGACGCCTCGACGGCTTGTTGCGCGTCAATGGCGCCAAGAACGCCGCGTTGCCCTGCCTGGCGGCTTCGCTGCTTTCCGATAAGCCATCCCGCTTGCGCCGCGTGCCCAACATCGAAGACGTGCGGCGTTTGCTGGAAATCCTCTCGTTCCTCGGCGTCGAATCGGAGTTCCATGACAATGAGGTCGTTGTGCGCCCGTCGGGCGTCTGCGGCGGCAGTCCGCCCGATGCGCTCGCTGCGGCGCTGCGGGCATCCTTTCTGGTCATGGGGCCACTGTTGGTTCGGACCGGTCTGGCCAGTTGCGGCACGCCGGGCGGCGACGTGATCGGTGCGCGCCCTCTGGATGTCCATCTCGCCGGATTTCGGGCGCTGGGCGCCGAAGTCGAATCGGTGGGCGGTCGGACGATCGCGCGCGCGCCGCATGGCTTGCGTGGCGCCACCTTCGTGCTCGACTACCCGAGCGTTCTGGGCACGGAGAACCTGCTACTCGCCGCAACACTTGCGCTCGGACGCACGCGCCTGGTCAACGCGGCGATGGAGCCGGAGATCATCTGTTTGGCCGAAATGTTGAACCGGATGGGCGCGAGCATTTCGGGCGCCGGTGGCCACACCATCACGATCGACGGCGTCGAGCGGCTAACCGGGGTCGAGCACGAGCTCATTCCTGACAGGATTGAGACCGGCAGCCTGCTCATTGCCGCTGCCGTGACGCGGGGACGGGTCTGTCTGCAAGGCGTCAGACCCGATCATCTTGAGTCGCTCCTGGGCAAGCTCAGCGAGATCGGAGTGGACGTCAGCCGGGAACCATGGCAGCTGGACATCGCGGTCGAGGTCGACGCTCGTCTCACGGCTACCAACCTGCAGTCGCTGCCGTTTCCGGGGTTCGCCACCGATTTGCAGGCGCCGATGACGGCGCTACTCACTCAGGTCGAAGGCACGTCCGTGGTCCATGAGCGAGTCTTCGAGAACCGGATGCAGCATCTCGATGAGCTTCGCAAGTTCGGCGCCAATATCATCGCCGGCGGCGCGGCGCCGGTTGTAATCGGGCCGACGCCGCTAACCGGGGCTGTGGTTCGCGGAACCGACATTCGTGCCACGGCGGCGTTGATTGTCGCGGCGCTCGCGGCCGACGGCGAGAGCCGCATCTACGGGGTCGATCATCTGTCTCGCGGTTACGCGGATCTGGCCGGGCAACTGCAACATCTTGGCGCCGACATTGAGCTCGCCCGAAGCGCCGATACACTGACCAACTGACTACGCTGAATGCACTGATCGGCCGAAGCGGAGATCATGTTCCTCACCAAACGACTTGGTATCGATCTCGGTACCTCCCGTCTCAGAATTGCCGTGCCTGGCCGCGGCGGACAGATTGTGATCGACCAGCCCCCGGTCGTCACGCTGTCGACCCAGGAAAACGCAGTGCTCGCCGCCGGCAATGACGCCGCCAATATGGTCGGCCGTGCGCCCGAGTCGGTCAGCGTGATCAATCCCATGCGCGAAGGCGTCATCGACGACTACCGAATCGTCGAAGCATTGCTTCGCTACTACATGGGACTGGTCGTCGGGCGCTTCAACCTGGTGCGTCCGGAGGTGATGATTGCGACCCCGGCTGGAGTGACCAACGTCGAGCAACGGGCCGTGCGAGACGCCGCCGAACAGGCCGGCGCGCGGCGGCCGGCTCACCTGATCGCCAACCCACTCGCCGCCGCGATCGGCGCCGGCGTGCCCATGGGAGACGCGCGCGGCGCGCTGATCGGCAATCTCGGCGCCGGCCGCTCGGAGGCGGCGGTGCTGTCGATGTACGGAGTCGTGGTCTGGGAGTCGGCGCGAGTCGGCGGAGAAGTCGTCACTGAAACCATCGCCGACCACGTCAAACGACGACACAGCCTGTTGATCGGCGAACCGACGGCGGAGGAGCTCAAGTTCGCAGCCGGCTCGGCGATCCCGGTCGAGGATCCGGTACGGGCCGAAGTGCGAGGCCGTGATCAGTCGAGCGGCATGCCCCGTAGCGTGACGATTACGGCAAATGAACTCGTGCCCTCTGTGCAGCAGGTGCTGCAGACGTTCGTCGAAGTGACTCGCAGCACGCTCGAGCGCACGCCGCCCGAGTTGACCGCTGACATCATCGACCGCGGCATGCTGCTGACCGGCGCCGCGGCTCGCCTCCAGGGGATTGACGCCTATCTCGCCGAACAGGTCGGGATTCCCGTCACCATCGCCGACAACGCGGAGGACGCGGTGGCCCTGGGCGCGGCGGAAGCGCTCGACAACCTCGACATCGTCGGGCCGAATCTGCTCGCTCAGGAAAGTGTGCTGGGAGCGGCCGAAGCGCGCTGACCGACGAACCGACTAGACCGACTAGTTGGCCGTCACGTCAGCCTGGTGATCCTCGACATAACCGTCGAACGGCTCTTCGAGGTAGTAAGCCATGCTTTCGAGTTCCATGACGGGATCGATCTGGCGCAGACGCACGCCCTGGGGCACGCTCATCGTCACGGGAGCGTAGCTGAGAATCGCCCTGACGCCGCCGTCAACCAGGATGTCGATCACGGACGGGGCCGCTTCGGCCGGGACCGCCACGATGCCCATCGCGACGCGCGTTTTCTGCAGGTACTCGGACAGCCTGGCGACATCGTCAACGCGATAGTTGTCGATCTTTCGGCCGATCTGACTCGGATCGGAGTCGAACACGCGCACAACCTCGAAGCCGCCCAGCTGGAATCCGCGATAGCCCAGTACCGCGCGCCCCAGCTGCCCCACTCCAACGAGCACCATCTCTTTGACCCGCCCGTTCAGACCGAGGATGCTGCGCAGCCGTTCCCTCAGGCTGAGGACCTCATAGCCGCGCCCGCGCTTGCCGAAGCGGCCAAAGTAGGACAGATCCTTGCGAATCTGAGCCGGCGTCACGCCAAGCCGACGGCCCAACTCCTGGGAGGAGATGAAATCGCGGCCTTCGCTCGCGAGCAGCCCGAGCTCGCGCGCATAGAGCGGCAGGCGGCGAATGACGATATCCGGGATCTCGATCTCGCTCACTCGAACACTCTCGTTGATGATTGCTTGCGGCTCAGACTACAACCGACCGCCCAATTGTCGGCCCGGTATTGATTGCGAGGATGTTGCGGCTGTTTGATATCTATAACACACGATCATCGGGCTGGCGCTCTCCGAAATCGTCGGCTCTCAGTGTGTCCAGCGTGCCCAGGTCGGCGTCCGAGACGTTGGCCAGGTCGACCGCGGCGATCTGATCTTCGAGTTCCGCTCGATTCTTGACTCCCGGGACGACAGTTGAGACGGCAGCCTGCTGCAGCGCGAATCGCGCCGACCAGCGGGATAGCGGAACTCCGTCTCGCTCCAGGAAACGCAGAGTCCGCGCTCTCCTGTAATCAATGGCTACGAGCGAGTCGGGCGGCACTGCGCGATCGATGGAGTTGGACAGAGCTCCGGCCGCGAGGTTGCGAATGCCGATCACGCCGATGCCCAGCTCCTCGGCCAGGGGCAGCAGCTGCCCGTGATCGTGCAGTGACGAGCCGTCAGGCAAGGGTCTGGCGTTCGAGTCGTTGAGCAGGTTGTAGTAGCACTGCACTGTGTCCAGCGAGCCCTCGCGCAACACCGTTCGGACGGAGCCGCCGTCGCCCATTCCGGTGACGCCCACGTAACGAGTCAGGCCGTCCTGCTTGAGTCGATGCAGCGTGTCAATGGCGAGCATCGCGTCGGCCACCGAAACCGAGCGTCGATAGTGGCCCCGCGTCGGCGTAATCGTGTTGTGCAGCTGGAAGAGGTCGACTCGTTCCCGTCGCAGGCGTTCCAGGGACTCGTGGATGCCGCGCTCCACCGCTGCGGGAATGTCGGCCAGATCGTCCTCACTCAGGGCGACCTTCGTCGCCACCAGCATGTCGTGTCCGCGGCCTTGCGGAGCCTCGAGCAACGCGCGGCCCAGATTGCGCTCGGCCGCCCCGTCTCCATAGCTCGGAGCGACGTCGTAGAAGTTGATCCCTTCCGCCATCGCGAAGGTGATCGTCTCGGCAATCTCCTCGTCCGTGGTTTCGCCCCAGACGTGCCCAATCCCGCCGCCGCCCAGACCGATCTCGGAAACGACCAGCCCTGTCCGTCCCAACTTGCGGTATCGCATCATCGCCAGTCACTCCCTCTCGGCCGCTCCCGTTCAGCCCGTTCCGGTGAGGCTACCCGCGCTTCGGGCTACGGGCAGTCGCGAGGTAGAGTCTCTGCATGCCCAGACCATCACATCTCACCACGTGGCCGAGCCTGGCCGAGTTACCGTCCCTCTACCCCGACGCTCGCAACCGGATCAATCGCGGCCCCTACATGTATCGCGCAGGCAAGACGTGGCCGCTTCCCTCTCGGGTCGACACAGCGAACCGGATCGCAGTCCTCGCAGTCGGCAGCAACGCGTACCCCCGACAATTGTCGGACAAGCTGTCTGGAACGCCGGCGGATCTGCAGGGAATCCCGACCGTACCGGCGATTCTGTCCGATCTCGATGTGGCCTATTGCCCCGTCCGCTCGCGCAATGGGTACGTCCCGGTCACGTTGACGTCGCGGCCGGGCGCGGTCTGCCTCACCTGGCTTCAATGGCTCACCCTCGAACAGCTCAACCTGATCTCGTCGACCGAGGGGTCGCGATATGCACTGGTCGGAGGCTCGTCATTGGCGCAGTCTGCAATCATTCCGGCTCATCTGCGCCGCCCGGCCGCGATCTACGCATGGTGGTTCGACTCCCTGCTGCGCCGCGACGGCTTCACCGTCTGGCTGGATGTCTACCGACGAGGAATCGAGCCGGATCTTGATCGGTTGGAGTCGAAGGAAAATGAGCTGCCGAGCGATTGGATCGAGGTACCCCGGACAGCCGAACATCACGCGATATCACAAGAAATTATGAGCGAAATCTGTTAGCATAATGAGCACAACACCATCGCTGGAGCCCACGCTTGGTTACTGAACAGACGGCGCCGGAGCAGCCCATCCGTACCCTCGTCGAGGAGATGAGTTCCTCATATCTCGATTACGCGATGAGCGTGATCGTCTCGCGCGCCCTACCGGATGTGCGTGACGGGCTGAAGCCGGTCCAGCGACGCATTCTTTATGCAATGGACGATCTCGGCATGCGGGCCAATCAACCGCATCGTAAGTCCGCTCGTATTGTTGGCGAAGTGCTTGGTAAGTATCATCCACACTCCGACCAACCCGTATATGACGCAATGGTACGTATGGCGCAAGACTTTTCCCTGCGTCATACGTTGGTAGATGGTCAGGGAAACTTTGGATCAATTGATAACGATCCGCCCGCTGCCATGCGTTATACGGAAGCGCGGCTCTCGCGGATCGCCGAAGAGCTACTTGCCGATTTGGACAAGAACACCGTCGACTTCGCCCCCAACTTCGACGAATCGCTCAACGAACCGACCGTGCTCCCCGGCCGGGCGCCCAACCTGCTGCTCAACGGCGCCACCGGCATCGCCGTCGCCATGGCCTGCGACATTCCGCCGCACAATCTGGCCGAGCTCGGCGAGGCCGTCAAGACGCTGCTGACCAACGACGCCGCCACGCTGGACGATGTGCTGCAGCACATCCAGGGTCCTGACTTCCCCACGGCCGGCAGCATCTTCGCCGGCGAAGACCGTGAAGACCTGCGGCGGCTATACGGCACCGGTCGCGGCGGATTCACCGTCCGGGCCCAGCAGCACCTCGAGGAAACGACCACAGGCAATCGCGTCCAGATCGTCTTTACCGAGATTCCCTACCAGACCAACAAGGTCAGGATCATCGAGCAGATTGCGGCGCAGGTCCGAGACAAGAAAATCGAGGGCATCCGCGACCTGCGCGACGAGTCCGACCGCCACGGCATGCGGCTCGTGGTCGAACTGACCAGGGACGGCCACTACCAGACGATCCTCGCCCAGCTCTACAAGTCGACCGCCCTCCAGGCGCAGTACAGCGGCAACTTCGTCGCGCTCGTCGACGGCCGTCCGCGCACGCTGACGCTCTACCAGCTGCTGCGCGAGTTCATTCGTCACCGCCGACAGATCATCACGCGGCGGACGGAGTTCGATCTCGAGAAGGCACGCGATCGGCATCACATCGTCGAAGGACTGCTCAAGGCGATCGACAGCATCGACGCCATCATCGCCGCGATTCGCGCCGCCGAGTCGGCCGAAGCGGCCCGCGATCGGCTGCAAGAGGATCCATTCGACCTGTCCCAGCGCCAGGCCCAGGCCGTGCTCGAGATGCAGCTCCGCCGCCTCGCCCAGCTTGAGCGGACCAAGCTCGAAGAAGAGTTCCAGGAGCTCACCGAGACGATCGAATACCTCGAGGGTCTGCTCGCCGATGAGAAGAAGATTGACGGACTGATCGCCGAGGACATGGACGAACTGGTCGAGACCTACGGCGAAGATCGCAAGTCGCGGGTGATCGAACGCTCGGTCGACAACTTCAGCCCGGCCGACCTCGTGCCGCACCAGTCCTCGGTCGTCACGCTCACTCGTCACGGCTACATCAAGCGCCAGCCGGTCGACGCCTTCCGCTCGCAGCGACGCGGCGGCAAGGGAGTCAAGGGCATCGAGCGCAAGAACGGCACCACGTCGGTCGAGGCCCCGCACCGACTGATCGCCTGCGACACACACGACCACCTGCTGATGTTCACCTCGCGCGGCCGCGTCTACGGCCTCCAGGCTCACGAGGTCGAAGCCCGCTCCCGCGAATGGCGAGGACTCCCCGTGCGCAACGTCGTTGAGCTCCAGCTCGACGAGCAAGTCACCACGATCATCCCCGTCGAATCCTTCGAGGACGACTACATCATCCTCGGCACCAAGCATGGTGAAGTGAAGAAGACCCGGCTTTCAAACTTCAGGAAAGTACGGCGCAGCGGGCTGCTTGCATTCAATCTCCGAGACGACGATGAGCTGGTCGAGGCCGCCTTCGCCCATGCAGGCGACGATGTGATCGTCACGGCCACCGACGGCCGCACGGTTCGCTTCGCCGTCAACGCCCTGCGCGAAGCCTCTCGGACCAGCGGCGGCGTTCGAGGCATCAACGTCGAGCAAGAGACCCTGATCGGCCTACAGACTGTCGAGCCGGCGTCAGAAATCCTCACAGTCACCGCCGTCGGCTTCGGCAAGCGCACTCCCGAGTCCGAATACCCGACCAAGGGCCGAGGCGGCAAGGGCCTCAGTGGACACCGAGTCTCCGGCGAAACCGGCCCAGTCGTCGGCATGGCCGTAGTCCGAGGCGACGAGGAGCTGGTCGTCATCTCCGCCGGAGGAAAAATCCTCCGCACCGAAGTCCAACAAATCCGCCAGGTTGGCAGATCCTCCAAGGGCGTCAAAGTCATGTCCTCCGAAGAAGGAATCGCCGCCATCGCCGTCGTCGACACCAGCCGAGAGTTCGGCCAACGGACCTAGCCACCTTCACGCTGATTCCGAGTGCTCCCGCTCCCCCTCGCAGGCGGTGCGGCCGAAGGCTGAGCGGGTTCGGCTCCTTTGTCCCGTTCCCAATAGCTTGCCATCATTCCATTGACGGCATACTCTCGACGTATGGAATGGGAGGTGGAGTACACCGATGAGTTCGAGCATTGGTGGCTCCAACTCTTGGTTGGTCAGCAGGAAGATGTCGGTATGCGCGTGGAAATGCTGCGTAGGCAGGGGCCCAACCTTCCGTTTCCGCATTCTTCGAGTATTCGGACATCGCGGCACGGGAGAATGCGCGAACTGAGAGTGCAGAGCGGTGGCAGGCCCATCAGGGTGTTCTATGCGTTCGATCCCCGCAGGACCTCGATTCTGTTGATTGGCGGAGACAAGACGGGCAACGACCGATTCTATGAAGAATTCGTACCGTTGGCTGACAGGCTCTATGACGAGTACCTGATTGAGCTAAGACGGGAAGGACTGATCTGATGGCTGGCCACCGACCATTCAGTGAGTTGACTCGCGACTGGGAGCCGGAGCGGCTGGAGCGCGTGAGGGAAGGCGCGGATAAGCTGCTCCGCGAAATGCGGCTGCACGAGTTGCGCCGGGCGCGCGAACTCACCCAGCAGGACCTGGCCGAGAGGTTGCAAGTCAATCAGCCTGCCGTAGCCAAGATGGAACAGCGCGCCGATGTCTACGTCTCCAGCTTGCGCCACTACATCGAGGCCGTCGGGGGTCGACTGAAGGTCGTCGCCGAGTTTCCCGAAGGCGAGGTGGCGATCACCAACTTTTCGGAGGTCGGCCAGGACCCTCCGTCACAGCACTAAACCGCCGGCTGTTCCCTCCGACACAACCTTCCCCGGACATCGTCAATACCGAACGTGCGTCCGTATATGATCGGCTGCGCTCGTCAGCGAATAGCCCGTTCGGAAGAACCACTCATGACTTCACCACTTCCTCGGAATCTGCCGGAATGGCCTGCCAACACCCGGATCAACACTCACCAAATCGAGCCACATCTAGCGAAATCTGGACAAATCTGGACAAATCGAGACATAACTGCCTCGAATTCCCAGCCCACAGCAGCAATTCCGCCTGATCGCGCCAGAATTCCGTCGCCATCGCGCCCCTCACGCGATGGCAGCCCGCCGTTCGGACGCGCCGACGCCGTCCGCTACCATCGCCTTTGAACCAGCGCCAGTCAGGATGGACGCCATGAAATTCGGCATCTTCTACGAAATCTCCGTGCCCCGACCCTGGGAGAACGACATCGAGCATGAGGTCTATCACCGCTGCCTGGAGCAGGTGCGGGTCGCCGACGAAATGGGATTCCATTCGGTCTGGGCCGTCGAGCACCACTTCCTCGAGGAGTACTCGCACTGCTCCGCGCCTGAGCTCTTCCTCACCGCTTGCGCGATGCAGACCAAGCAGATTCGTGTTGGGCACGGGATCGTCGTCTGCGTCCCCCAGTTCAACCACCCGATTCGGGCAGCCGAACGCGCCGCGGTGCTCGACATCCTCTCCGATGGCCGGCTCGAGTTCGGCACCGGACGCTCGGCCACCTGGACCGAGCTGGGCGGCATGGACGCCAACCCGGATGAGACCAAGGAAACCTGGGACGAGTACACGCGCACGATCCCGCAGATGTGGACGAACGAGCGCTACGGCTACGAGGGCCGCGCCTTCCGCATGCCGACCCGCGCCGTGCTGCCCAAGCCCTACCAGAAGCCGCATCCGCCGATGTGGGTCGCCGTTTCCTCGCCCGGCACCGAGATCGATGCCGCCGAGCGCGGCATGGGCTCGCTCGGCTTGACCTTCGGCGGCTTCGCCGAGCAGGAGGAGAAGGTCGATCGCTATCGCAGCCGCATCCGCGACTGCGAACCGGCCGGCCTGTTCGTCAACGAGCGCGTCGCCACTGTCAACTTCCTCTACTGCCACCCCGATAACGAGACCGGGATCAAGGTCGGCAGTCGCCTGACCGGCTCCTTCGGCTACCTCGCCGCGCAGCTCCTGCCCGTCCGCGAGGTCCACCCGACCCGCAGCTACCCGAATCCCGGTCTGCTCGCCGCGACACGTCAGCAGGCGGCGCAGAACCCCGGCGAGGGCGTCTCCGCGCCCGAGGGGGTCTGCATCGGCAACCCCGACCGGCTGGTCGAAGAGATCAAGAAGTGGGAATCCTGCGGCGTCGACCAGATCAACTTCCTGCTCAACGCGCTGGAGACGATCCCGCAGGAGCAGGTGCTCGACAGTCTGCGCCTGTTTGGCGAGCAGGTCATGCCCCACTTCGTCGACGACAAGCCGGCGACCACCTCCGAACCGCGCGAGCTCGCCGCAACGGCCGCCGCCGGCGGAGACTAGTCGCACCAACGCCGGCGCGGCACGACACGTCGCAATGAAAGGCTGCTGATGCCAATCAACGGCAATGCCGACCCTGCTCTGCTGACCCGATACGCACCGACCATGTCGAGCCTCGACACGGAGTCGCTGACGCTGCCGGATGTCAAGGTGCTCCAGGTCATCTACGAGATCGACGACGCCGTGATGGCGGAACTGTTGCCGCCAGCGCTGCATCCGACGATTCCGCCCACGATGCACGTGATCGGTCTGCGCGCAGACGACGGCCCGTTGGGCGCGTTTACTGTCGCGATTGTGAGAGTCGGTTGCCGGGCCGCCGTCCGGCCGCGCGGTCTGCCGACCCGCGCCGTCTGCACAGAAGGCGAAGCGGCCACTGCGTTTGAGGAGCGCTGGGGGTTCCCGATCACCGTCGGCGAACCGGTCCTGCGCGAGCGCTATGACCGACAGTCGATCGAGGTCAACGACGGCAATGTGACCGTGCTCTCCGCCCAGCTCGTCGACCCGGTCCCGATTGGCAACGGCGACCTGCTCTACACGGCCGGAATGCACGTTGCCAACGTCGAACGCGACGGAGAAACGAAGCCCTGGTTGGTGCAGGTCGACCCTGATTTCGAAGTCAGCCGCGCCGACCGTGGGAGCGCGCAGATCGACGCCTTCGACAGCAACTTCTGGGACGCGCCCGACCTGCGTCCCGTGTATCCGATCGTCGCCAGCTACACCACGGCCAACATCACCTTGCCGAAGATTCGCTACATCTGCGACCCAATGCAGCCGGCGATCAGCGGCACGGTTGCCCTGTAACGAGAGTTCATCTCCCCCCGCGCAGCGGGGGGAGATGCCGAAGGCAGAGGGGGGCCATGCCCGACACCGAGACCCTGTTCCCCGGCTTCCGCGAGCACAGGACGGGCCCAATCTTCGCCCGCGTTGGCGGTTCCGGCTCGCCGTTGTTGCTGCTTCACGGCTATCCGCAGACCGGTGCCATGTGGCACAAGATTGCGCCCGGCCTGGCCGAGCAGCACACCGTCGTCGTCGCCGATTTGTTGGGCTACGGCGCCAGCGATTCTCCGCCCGGCGACGGCGGCGGAGAGGCCTATTCGAAGCGGGCCATGGCCGCCTACATGGTCGATCTGATGACCGACCTCGGCTTCGACACCTTCTCGCTCGCCGGGCACGATCGCGGGGGTCGCGTGTCCTATCGGCTGACCCTGGACCATCCGGAACGGGTCGAACGCCTCTCCCTGCTGGACATCATCCCCACCGCTGAACAGTTTGAGCAGATGGGCATCGCCGGCGGCCTGGGCGGATTCCACTGGTACTTCCTCGCCCAGCCCGCGCCCTTGCCTGAGACGCTGATCAACGGCGCGCCCGACTTCTTTCTTAAGCGGATGCTGGGCTCGTGGGCCGGCCAGGATGACCAAACTGTCTTCACCGAGGCCGCGATGGCCGAGTACCTCGCCGCAGCCAACGACCAGGAAACGGTTCGCGGCTGGTGCGAGGACTATCGTTCCGGCGCGCGCTTCGACCTCGCCCTCGACCGCGCCGATCGTTCGGAGGGCAAGAAGATCACTTGCCCGCTGTTCGTGATCTGGGGCGCCGGACGCCAGCCCAGCCGCCGGGGCCGGTTCATGGCCACCTGGCATCGCTGGGCGACCAATGTCACCGGTGTCGGCCTCCCCTGCGGTCACTTCCTCCCCGAAGAACTTCCTTACGAAACCGAAGCCGCGCTGAAAGACTTCTTCGCCGACTGATTGAGCGCTTGTACGCTCACAGCGAACCGATCCAGGCCCTGCAAGGAGCAACAAATGGATCCCGTCACGACATTCAGCGGCACCGGGTTGCCGCTTGACCGCGCCGATGTTGACACCGACCAGATCATCCCGGCCAAGTACTTGAAGCGAATTGAGCGCACGGGCTATGGTCCCTTCGCCTTTGAGGCCTGGGCCAAGGATCCTGACTTCGTCACGAACCAGCCTCAATACGAAGGCGCCAGCGTGCTGCTCGCCGGACCGAACTTCGGCTGCGGCTCCTCGCGAGAGCATGCCGTCTGGGCGATCCAGGGGATGGGAGTCAAAGCGGTGATCGCACCCGGCTTCGCCGACATCTTCCGCAACAACTCGGCCAAGATGGGACTGCTCACGATCCAGTTGCCTCAGCCGGACGTGGAGGAACTGATGCGCCTGGTCGAGTCAGAATCCAACACGCCGATCACGGTCAGCCTCGAAGAACAGACCGTCAGCGCGCCGGGGGGCTGGGTGCGCTCCTTCGATATCGCTCCGTTCGTCAAGCACTGCCTGCTCAACGGCCTCGACGACATCTCCCTGACGCTGGAGCATGACGACCTGATTTCCGACTACGAGTCGAAGCGACCCACAACGAAACCGGTCACTGCCTAGGATCAACCCAGGCTCAGGCGCCTCCGACACCGAATCCCAGGACGCCCCGATTCTCCTAGCGTCGACAATCTGGCTGAGGACCTGATCGTCGACTTGACGAGAGTCTGCCGCTGGCTCCCTATCCTGTTTCCAATCAAGAACAAGGTCCATTGGACAGAAACTCCACATGCCCGAGCATCCACGGCCAACCATCGGCGACACCATCACCAACCTGCGCCGTTCGATCGGCCGGCGTCACGCCATCTATGGGTTCATCAAGGACAACCTGATCAAGTTGCGGAATGTTGACAACTGCTGCGGCAACTACGGTGATCCGGGCTGTTGAGTGTCCGGCGAGCGCGCTCGGGCCGAGTGCATGGAGTCAGATGACCATGACCATCACCACGGCCACGATCATGGCCACGGACATGACCATCACTAGTTCAGTAGTCGGCGCTACTGCGGTGAGTGCTGAAGATTGGCCGCGATGAAGGCTCAGAATTCTCAGACTTCCGCGGTTGAGTAGAAGCGACTGAAAGAGATCCGATGTGTAAGCCCCCGACACCCTCCTTCCGGGACGCGATTGCGAATCTGCGCGCCGATGGTCGTCAGGGCCTGGGCCTGGTCACCGGCGTGCTCGCCATTTGGTGGAATAGGCTGACGGAGCGACAGACTTGCTGCGGCGACTACGGAGCGCCGGGCTGTTGAGTCTCCCCCGAACGCGCTCCGGGTGAGCGCCCAACCGACGATTAGGAACCGAGACGTATGGCCCATTTCAGGATTGCGCTTCTGCCCGGTGACGGGATTGGCGGCGAAGTCATCGGGCAGGCGATCCGCGTGCTCGATGCCGTGGGCGGCCGATTCGATCACTCCTTTGAGTACAGCGAAGATCTGGTCGGCGGCGCGTCGATCGACGCGCACGGAGTCGCCCTGCGCGACGAAACGCTGAAGATGTGCCAGGCCCAGGACGCCGTGCTGTTCGGCGCCGTGGGCGGGCCGAAGTGGGACGATCCGAAAGCCACGGTCCGGCCGGAACAGGCAATCCTTGGCCTGCGCAAGGGACTCGGGTTGTACGCCAACATCCGGCCGGTCAAGATGCTGCCGATTCTCGCCGACGCTACACCGCTCAAGCGGGAAACAGTGGAAGCCGTCGATATGGTCGTGCTGCGCGAACTTACCGGAGGCATCTACTTCGGCGAGCCGCAGCGCCGCTGGGAAGAAGATGGCCAGCGCAAGGCTGTCGACACACTTGCCTACTCCGAGGAGGAAGTCGAGCGGATTGTTCGTCTCGGGTTTGAGACCGCACGAGGCCGCCGCGGGCTACTGACTTCCGTCGACAAGGCCAACATTCTCGATACTTCACGCATGTGGCGCGAGATTGCCGACGAAGTCGCGAAGGACTACCCCGACGTCACGCTCGAACACCGACTCGTTGACGCTTGCGCGATGGACCTGATTCGACACCCGTCCTACTTCGACGTGATCGTGACCGAGAACATGTTCGGCGACATCCTCACGGATGAAGCCTCAATGCTGGCCGGTTCGATGGGCATGTTGCCTTCCGCCTCTCTGGGCGCTTCCGAGGACGGCTCGACGCTGGGTCTGTACGAGCCGATTCATGGCACCGCGCCCGACATCGCCGGCCAGGGCATCGCCAATCCGATGGCGATGATTCTGAGCGCGGCGCTGATGCTGCGTTACTCGCTGGGTCTTGAACAGGAAGCAAGCGCCATCGAAGACGCCGTCACCCACACGCTCGCCGCCGGTCATCGTTCAGCCGATCTCGCTGGCGAGGGTGACGAACCACTCGGTACCGAAGCGCTCGGGAATCTGATCACCCAAGCAGTCACCGGCAGCTGAGATCATCGTTCGCCGAATCCCGCAGACACACAGTTCGTAGAGTTCGACCATGCCCATTCAACGCCTTCTCGTCGCCAACCGTGGTGAAATCGCCGTCCGCATCTTGCGCACCGCTACTGAGCTGGGAATTGCCACCGCCGCAGTGCATTCCTCCGACGATGCCGCCTCTGACCACATTCAGCATGCAGAGACGGTCATTGAGCTCTCCGGAATCGGACCCGCAGCCTACCTCGACATAGACCAGATCGTTGATCGCGCCAAAGAGCACGACTGCGATGCGATCCATCCCGGCTACGGCTTCCTGGCCGAGAACGCCGACTTTGCCCGCGCCTGCGAAGAGGCAGGCATCACCTTTGTTGGACCCTCGCCGGCTGCGCTGGCGCTGTTCGGGGACAAGGCTCGCGCACGCACACTGGCGGGGGCGCGCAGCGTCCCCGTCCTCACGGGTACGGACCACGCGGTCGACCTTGATGGTGCGCGCGCCTTCTTCGAGCAGCTCGACGGCCGCCCGATGGTGATCAAGGCAATCGGAGGCGGTGGCGGACGCGGGATGAGAGCGATCAGTGAGGCCGCCGAGATTGAGGATGCGTTCGAGCGCTGTACGCGTGAGGCTCAGGCGGCCTTCGGCAATGGCGCATTGTTCGTCGAGCGGTTTATTCCTCGAGCGCGACACATCGAAGTCCAGATCGTGGGTGACCAGCACGGCCATGTCACACACGTGGGCGAACGAGAATGCACAATTCAGCGTCGTTATCAGAAGCTGATCGAAATCGCGCCGTCGCCAACGCTCAGCGACAGTCTTCGCGAGCGAATCACGGCCGCCGCGGTCGAGTTGGCCGAGGCCGGAGGCTACTCCAATCTGGGCACATTCGAGTTCCTGGTTGACGCCGACACCGGTGACGACTTCGCCTTCATCGAGGCCAATGCTCGTCTGCAGGTTGAACACACCGTGACCGAGGAAGTGGCGGGGCTCGACCTGGTCGAGTGCCAGTTGCGGATCGCCGAAGGCGCGACGCTCATCGATCTCGGCATGGAATCGCCGCCGCCACTTCGAGGGTTTGCGATTCAGTCGCGAGTCAATCTCGAGCGGATGCGTGAGGACGGCGATGTCCGTCCAGCCGCCGGCGCGCTGCGCACCTTCCGTCCGCCGGCCGGACCTGGCGTCCGTGTCGACACGTACGGCTATGCCGGATATGCGGCCAATCCGAACTTTGACTCGTTGATCGCCAAGGTCGTCACCCGGCATCCCAGCAGCGAATTCAAGGACGCCGTGCGCCGTGCCCAGCGCGCGCTGGACGAGTTCCAGCTCGAGGGTCCCGATTCGAACATTGGCTTCTTGCGCAACATCCTTGGACACCCCGAGTTCGTCGCCGGCGATGTCCACACCCGCTGGATCGACGAGCGAATCGGCGAGTTGGCGGTCACCTCTGACAACGGAGCATCCTCCGGAGGTCAGTCGGCCTGGGCCGGAGCCCAGGTGGAGAACCAGGTCACCGATCCGCTCGCCGCACTTGACTTTTTCCGCCAGGGCGCCGGCGCCGCATCGCTCGATGTCAACCGTGGACTTGAGGAAGAACGCGCCGGTTTCCCCGCGCCCGAAATCATCGGCCCGCCGGGCACGGAACCGCTGCGCGCTCCGATCCAGGGCACGATCATCGAGATTCTTGTCGGCGAGGGCGACTCAGTCGTCGCCGGCCAGGACGTGATCATCATGAATGCGATGAAGATGGAGCACGTGCTCCAGGCAGACATCGGCGGCATCGCGCAGGAAATCACCGTATCGATCGGCGACATCATCTGGGAAGGCCACCCGCTCGTATTCATCGAGCCGGCCGACGTCGGCCCAGCTCTGGATGACGGCGCCGGTGAAATCGACCTTGACTACATCCGACCCGACCTGCAGCACAACATCGACTTGCACGAGGCCCTGCTCGACCACCATCGCGAGGGGCCGGTCGCCAGACGGCACGCCAAGGGCAAGCGCACCGCCCGCGAGAACATTGCCCAGCTTGTCGAGGGCGGCGCCTGGACCGAATACATGCCGCTCGGCGTCGCTGCGCAACGTCGCGTGCGATCGTGGGAAGAGTTGCGCCGTGTTTCGCCGGCCGACGGCCTGATCTGCGGGATCGGAACGGTCAACGCCGAATTGTTTGACAACTCCACGGCCTCGACCGCGATCATCTCCTACGACGAGACCGTTTGGGCCGGGACGCAGGGGCTGCGCGGCCATGAGAAGACCGATCGCATGGTCGAGACCGCGCACCGGCTGCTCACGCCGCTGGTGTTCATTGCCGAAGGCGCCGGCGGGCGTTCGGGCGACACCGATGCGGCGTACACGCGCGTCGCGGCCCGCAACGTGCGCACCTTCGAGCGCCTGGCCGAACTCTCGGGCCGCGTGCCGATGGTCTCGATCACCGCCGGACGCTGCTTTGCCGGCAATGCCTCGATGCTGGGTATGTGCGACATCATCGTCGCGACCGAAGGATCCAACATCGCCATGGGCGGACCCGCAGTCATCGAAGGCGGTGGCCTTGGCCTCTTCCTGCCCGAGGAACTCGGGCCGATGTCGCAACAGGTACCCAACGGCGTCGTCGACATCTTCGTCAAGGACGAAGATGAAGCGATGGCCGCAGTGAAGAAATACCTCTCCTACTTCCAGGGTCGGCTCACGGAATGGAGCGCCCCCGATCAGCGCCAACTGCGCCACGTGATTCCTGAGAACCGGCTGCGCACCTACGACGTGCGCAAGGTCATCGACCTGCTGGCTGACCACGACTCGGTGTTGGAACTGCGACCCGAGTTCGGCATCGGCGTCGTGACGGCACTGATTCGCATCGAAGGCCGTCCCGTGGGCGTGATCGCGAACAACAATATGCACATCGGCGGCGCGGTCGACAGCGACGGCTCGGACAAGCTGGCTCGCTTCGCCCAGATCTGCGACTGCTGGAACATCCCTCTCCTCACGCTGGTCGATACGCCGGGCATGATGGTCGGTCCCGAGGTCGAGAAGACGGCGCTGGTCCGCCACTGCCACCGGGTCTTCGTCTCGCTGGCCAACCTGACCACGCCGAAGATGACGATCACGCTGCGCAAGTGCTACGGACTCGGCGGACTGGCGATGCTCGCTGGCAGCACCGAGGCCGGACTCTTCAATGTCGGTTGGCCAACGTCTGAGTATGGCGGGATGAACCTTGAGGCTGGGGTCAAACTCGGAGCGAGGGCGCAGCTCGAGAAGATCGAAGACCTCGAGGAACGCACCCGGGTCTATGAGGAAATGGTCGCCGATGCCTACGAACGCGGCAACGCCGTCAACGCCGCCACGGTGCTGGAGTCGGACGACGTGATCGACCCGGCCGAGACCCGTCAGTGGATCCTGCGTTTGCTCGACGCCGTGCCGAACTCCGAACCGATCCGCGAAGGTCGCCGCCCGTATATCGACAGCTGGTAGGCCGTCACGGTCGCACGATCAGAATCGGACTGGCTAGAATGCCGCGTACAGCGGCGGTAGCCTCATCGTGTGCCGCGGAGTGAGCGATGCAGTTTGCCAATCTGCTCTTGATTCGTCTGCTCCAGACCATTGTCGTGGTCTGGGTGGTCGTCAGCATCGTCTTCGTCGTCTCGCGCTTGATCGGCAATCCGGAAACCTCGTTGATGCCTTGGGACGCGACCAATGAGGACTACGAGCGCATCAGAGAGAAACTTGGCCTGAACGATCCGATGATCGTGCAGTACGGAAAATTCCTCGGCGACGCCGTACAAGGTGATCTGGGCTTCTCTTATCACCGCACCGGACCGGCACTCGACATCGTTGCCGACAAGGTGCTCGGAACCGTCAAACTGACCGCTGCCGGACTGGTGGTGGCGCTCGGCCTGGGACTACCACTGGGGGTGTTCGCCGCGTTGCGGCGCGGCTCGCCGATGGACTGGCTGGCGCGTCTGATCGCGGTTTTCGGGCAGGCCACACCCAGCTTCTGGCTGGGCCTGATGTTGATCTTTTTCCTGGCCACCAAGGTGTCCTGGTTCCCGACGGCGGGCGCAGAAGGATTCCGTTCGCTGGTCCTGCCGGCATTTGCGCTCGGATTACTCTCCGCTGCCGGTTTCATGCGGTTGACCCGGTCCGGGATGATCGACGTAATGAACACCGACTTCATTCGCACGGCTCGAGCCAAGGGACTCAATGAGCGCACGGTAATTTTGCGTCATGGACTGCGGCACGCTCTGATCCCCGTAATGACGATTCTCGGCATCGAACTCGGCCGTCTGATCGCCGGCTCGGTGATCATCGAAGTGGTCTTCTCCTGGCCCGGCATTGGACGATTGATGATCGAATCGATCCTGCAGTCGGACTACCCGACGGTGCAGGCGGGACTGGTCGTTATCGCGGCCTCGATCACACTGGGCAACCTGATCGTTGATATGACTTATCGCGTGATTGACCCACGCATCCGTATGGCGGCCCTCTGATGGCTGCTCAAGTGGCTGACGCCACTGTCGAACTCCAGACCAGAAGGAGCGGGTTGCGCTCCTTTACATCGCGTCGCTACCTGTTGGTCATTCCGCCGATGCTAATCATGATCGTGTTCCTGATCGGCGGCATTTTCGCGGATGTCATCGCTCCCGGCGATCCAGGCCAGACCAACCTGCTCTCACGGCTCGAAGCGCCGGTGTTCTCAGGTGGAACGAGCGAGTTTCCGCTGGGCACCGACCATGTCGGTCGTGACATCTGGACTCGAATCGTGCACGGCGCTCGGGTCTCACTGATTGTCGTCGCGATCGTGGTGCCGGGAGCGGCCCTGTTTGGCACAACCGTTGGTTTGTTCGCCGGCTGGCGTGGCGGCATCATCGGCCAACTGTTGATGCGTTACGTCGATGTTCAACTGGCGCTGCCCGCCATCCTCTTCGCGGTGCTGTTGGGGGCGGTGCTCGGAGCCTCCCTGAGAAACGTGATCCTCATCCTGTTGGTCTGGACCTGGACGGTCTATGCCCGATTAATCCGGGCAGAGGTGCTCTCGTTGAAGGAGCGCGAGTTCGTCGTCGCATCGCTCGCCGCGGGAGGCAGCAACTGGTGGATCATGCGCAAGCAACTGCTGCCCAATGTGTTCAACACAATCGTGGTGATCATGACGCTCGAGATTCCGATCGTGATCGTCGCCGAAGCCTCGCTCAGCTTCCTCGGAGTCGGCGCGCCGGTCGAACAGGCCACCTGGGGACGAATGATCACCGAGGCGCGGAACTACCTCACGCACGCCTGGTGGGTCATGTGGATGCCCGGCCTGGCGTTGATGCTGGTTGCCCTGAGCGGCAACCTCGTCGGCGATTGGTTACGCGACCTGCTCGATCCTCGCCTGCGCAATCTGGGTTGACATAGCAGAACTGAGTCGACCAGATTGATTCTTGCGCTCGGAATTTACTACCATTCGGACTATCTGCGGTCGCACGTACCCAGTGACGAAGGAGCAATCATGAGCACACGCAACTATTGGAAGCGCATGTCGCGTCAGCGGCTGTCGCGGCGAACGCTATTGCGGGCCTCGGCCCGAGCTGGCGTCGGCGCGACCGGTCTGGCACTGGTCGGCTGTGGCGACGACGATGACGACGACCAGCAGGCAGTTGTCCAGGCGCAGCCGCAACAGCAGCAGGAACAGCCGCAACCGGCAGCTGAACAACCCCAGCAGCAGCAACAGCAGCAGCAGGCCATGCAGCAGGAACAGGCCGAGCAGCAGGCTGAGCAGCAGGCCCAACAGGTCGAGCAGCAGGAACAGCAGGCCGAGCAGGGCACTGTCGAAGCGATCGAGCGTGAAGAGGCCGAGCAAGACGTCGAAGCCGCTGAGCCCGAGGTTGACCTTGACGCGCACGTACGCGTCGCGATTGGCCGGTACACCGCCGGGCTCGACCCACAGCGCTCCGGTTCGCAGACCAACTACGTCAACGGCGCCTGCACGTTCGATTCGGGTATGTCCAACCATCCCGAAACGGCGGCGCTGGAACCGAACCTGGTCCAGCTTCCGGAAATCGTCGACCCGACCAACGTGATTTTCCACGTCACCCAGGGCGTCATGTTCCACGACGGGTCGCCGTACACGGCTCATGACCTGGCGTTCAACTTCGAGAGAGTCTCCTCGGCTGCCGAGTACCACCAGGGCGGCGAGACCAGCGACCACCCCAACGAATGGGCCTCGGCCCGCCAGGCCTTCGGCACGGACAACTTCGCCAGCTACAGCGTCATCGACGACCTCACCATGGCCGTCGAAACCCCGGCGCCGAATGCATCGCTCGCCGGCTCGATCATGTCCGGTGCGGTTCGCCATGTGTCCAAGGCCTTTGTTGAGGAACACGGCGACGCCTACGTTGACAGCGTCTTCGCCATGGGAACAGGTCCGTTCCGATTCGTCGACTCCGATCCCGATGTCGGCGCCAATTGGACCCGCAATGAGGATTACCACAAGCCGCGCGACGGTCTGACCAATCCGCGCCTGCCCTGGTACAAGGACTTCGAAGTCCAGATTCGGCCGGAGCCATTGGCTCAGATCGCCGGGATCGAGGCCGGCGAGATCGACGCCATCTACAACCTCCCCACCGATGTTGCAGAACCCTACCGCGACAACCCCAACTTCAAGGTGCTCTACCAGCCGTCCGGTCAGCCGACCCACTACATCATGTTCAACACACATGACTCGGTGGCCGAGGTCGACGGCGTTCCCAACCCGTTCCTCGACATCCGCGTGCGCGAGGCCGCCAATCTTGCGATCAATCGCCAGGAGATCATCGACGGCCTGCTGACTGGTTCTGAAGGCCCTGCCTTCGGTCCGTACCGCGGCACGATCGGCTATCCGGGCGAGGAACTGGAGTCGCGCTACCACGGGTATGACCCGGAGAGGGCAAAGGCGCTGCTTGAAGAGGCCGGTTACCCGGACGGACTCGATGTCGACCTGCACATCGTCACGGACTTCCAGCCCATCGTGCCCATCATGGCGCTGCCGGTGCAGGAGTACCTGGAGGCGGTCGGGATTCGGACGACGATCAAGGAGTATCTCAGTTCTGAGTACTTCCGCACCGTCCGAACCTTCGAGCTGCCGGGCATGTTCTGGTTCTTCACCAACACCATTGCGGAGCCGGAGACGGTCATTGGTTCAGGTGTGACCGAGAGCGGATTCTACGCCGTCAGCGTCTACCCGGAAACACAGATTGAAGAGCTCTACCAGGCCCAGAATCAGGCCCTCGACCCGGGCGAACGCGCCCGCTTGCTCGCCGAGCTCTACATCACGTTCTACGACAACTACTCATGGTTGTTCCTGACCGAGGTGTCGGCGGCGACGATCACAGCCGCCAACGTCAACTGGCCGGTCGGGTCCGCCGAGCTCCGAGGCGAAGGAACGTTGTCCGCGATCCAGAAGCTCAAGACTTAAGACGTCCTCAGGGACGAGAACGACTCCGAGCGGGGCCGGACAGTTGTCCGCCACCCCGCTCGGAGCCGTTAACCTTCGAACACAGCCGAACACCAGCGAACGCCACGAGAGCGCCCATGCCGACCCTGACCGCCGAACAGCTTGACCACTTCGAAACATTCGGATTCCTCGCGGTCGACGAGGTCTTCGACCCCGCCGAAGTGATCAATCCCGTGATGGACGAGTATGCGGACGTGCTGGATGTGCTCGCGAACGATCTCCACGCACAGGGCGCGATCTCGGACACCTACGCCGGGCTGCCGTTTGGTGAGCGAGTCTCGAAGGTCTACGTCGAGTCTCAGAAGGTGCATGCGCAGTACTTCGATTTCTCCCTGCCGCAGAAGGGGATCAAGGCAGACACCCCGTTCTGGGCAGGGCCGGCCGTGTTCGACGCGCTGACCAATCCCAGTCTGCTCGACACGGTTGAGTGTTTCGTCGGGCCTGAGATCTACTCGAATCCGGTGCAGCACGTGCGGGTCAAGGTGCCCGAGTCGATCGCGCCGCGCGACGCCGACGGCAACGTGATCTACGGCGCGACACCCTGGCACCAGGACTCCGGCGTGATCAATGCCTCGGCCGACGACACCGACATGCTCACGGTCTGGTTCCCGCTGATGGACACCGACGTCGAGAACGGCTGCTTGCAGGTGATTCCCGGCTCGCACCGAGGCGAGGTGCTGACCCACTGCGGTGGCGTGCAGGGACTGAACATTCCCTCGACGATCCTGCCCGGCGAGGACAGCGCCCGAGCCGTGCCGCTACCGGCCGGCGGTTGCCTCTTCCTGCACCGCAAGACGATCCACGCGGCGCTGCCCAACCTCAGCGAGCGCATTCGTTGGAGCTTCGACCTGCGCTACCACCCGCCTGGCCAGCCGACCGGTCGTGAAGCCTTCCCGGGTTTCGTCGCCCGAAGTCAGCAAGACCCCGACTCGGTTCTCGCCGACGCCTCGAAGTGGCGACAGATGTGGCTCGACGCTCGAGCCGCCCTCGCCGATCAGCCCGATCCCGAGTACAACCGCTGGGACCTCGACGACGAGGCCTGCGCCTAGCGCTTCCGGTCTGACGGAGACGTGAAGTCCGAAGCGGAGCTGCTCGAATCCGCCCGTCGATTCTCGTTCGGCGGCCGCATGGACAAGTCTGGTTCCGGCCCGATTTTCGTACGCGGCTCAGGCTCAGAGGTCGAGGACGTCAACGGCAAGACGTACCTCGATTTCAATTCCGGCCAGATGTGCGCCTGGTTAGGTCACAACCACCCGGCCATCGTCGAGGCCGTCGCCGATGCCTGCGACACGCTGATTCATGCGCATAGCAGCTACTACAACGACAAGGAGATCGAACTCGCCGAACGGCTTGGCAAGCTCCTACCCGACCCGTTGCAGATGAGCATGTTCTTGCAGTCGGGCGCCGACGCCAACGAGGCGGCCATCAACATCGCCAGGAAGTACACCGGCGGCATCGAGATTGTCAGTCCCCACACTTCGTTCCACGGCATGTCGGATACCACTAGATCATTGACATTCGCTGGTTGGCATCGAGGCTATGGTCCGCCGCAGCCCGGGCTGATGGCGATGCTCGCGCCCTATTGCTACCGCTGTCCGATCAACCTTGAGCCCGAGACTTGCGAGTTGGCCTGCCTCGACGCATCGTTTGAGCTGATTGACGCCCAGACAACGTCACGTCCGGCCGCTGTGCTGACCGAGCCGATTTTCTCGGCGGGCGGCGTAATCGAGCCGCCAATCGGTTGGCTGCCAGAGCTCAAGCGCCGCTGCGAGGAACGCGGCATGCTGCTCATCCTCGACGAGGAGCAGACCGGCCTGGGCAAGACCGGCGACACATTTGCCTTCGAGCATGAAGGCGTCGTCCCCGACATCATCACCCTGGCCAAACACTTCGGCGGCGGCATTTGCATCTCCTCGGTCACAACCTCCGCCGAGATCGAGCAGCGGGTCGTGGCGGATGAATTCATCGTCACGCATTCGCACTCGAACGACCCTCTCGCCTGCGCCGCTGGTAGCGCGACGCTCGATGTGCTCGAAGAGGAGGATCTCGCGGCTCAGGCGCGGCGTTTGGGCAGCTACCTGAAGTCGAAGCTCCACGAGCTGGCGGAACGATTCGAGATCATCGGTGACATCCGCGGCCGCGGCCTGCTGCAAGGCATCGAACTCGTCCGGGACCGCCAGACCAGGGAACCAGCGACGACCGAAGGCAAGGAAATCACCGAGCGTTGCTTGCAGAACGGGCTCATCTTCAGCGTCCGACGAGAAGGCTCAGTCCTTCGCTTTGTCCCACCGGCGAGCACCACCGAGGATCAGATCGACCAGGCGATGGATATCCTCGCGAGTGCGTTTGCAGAGGCGCAAACCTAGCCGTTCGGCGCGCAGGCGCGCATGACCGCTCTGACTGCGTCTAACCCCGGCCGCGCTGCAACGACCCGCACAATTGCAGTGTCCAGACCGTCGGCCAACGCTTCGAACCCGGCCTTCGCTCCGGAGGCGTTGCCGTAGTAGCCGACTCTCGTGAGCAGCTCTTCCGACGCCGCTGCCGCGACGTCGTCCGCGGAGGCGCCGCTGCGGCGCATGTCGTCGAGGGAGGCCAGCTCGTCGGTGAAGCCCATCCGCTCGAAGTGGGCGCGGTAGGCGAACTTGCGCAGCCGATCCGACGGCACTTCCTGGCCTAGCGCGTAGCCGAGCATCGACTTTGTATACGACATTCGCGCCGTCTCGATGTCGTCATCGACGCAAATGCGGATGTACTCGACCAGCTGCACGTCCTCGGGCCGTTTGCCCGCCTTGGCCGCGCCCTCGTTGAGACGGTCGCGGCTCCAGCTGACGCGCTCGGGGTCACACCAATTGAGTACCGCGCCGTCTCCGACCTCCGCGCCCAGCTGGATCATCTGCGGTCCCAGCGCGCCGACCAACACCGGGGTCGTCGGCGGCCGAAAGCCAAGTTGCACACCGTCGTACTGCACGGATTCACCCTGGATGCTGACGGACTCGCCTGCCAGCAATCCCTTGACGGCGGCCGTGTACTCGCGCATCACACCAAGCGTCGATCGGCGCGGCAACCCGAGTTGCCGGCGCGCATCCGCACGGTAGATTCCGCCCGAGCCGATCCCCAGTGAAAACTTGCCGCCGCTCATCGCAGACACCGTCCCAGCCGACATCGCAAACGCGACCGGCGAGCGGTAGGCGATTGGGCAGACTCCGATCCCCGTCGCTAGCCCGCTGGCCTGATTTCGCAGCGCACAGAGATGGAATGAATCGAGTCCAGCGCCCTCCGGCGTCCAGAGCGATTGGTAGCCCAAGTCCGCCGCCTCACGCGCGAGCGCCTGCTGGTCCTCGAACGTCATCCCCAGAGAGAAATCCAGTCCCAGCCCGATCTGTCCGATTGCCATCGCGAGCCGCCTTATCATGACTGCCAGTCTGCCAGCGCAGGCTATCGCCAATCGCAGAAGAATCAGGAACGTCCTGAAAGGACGAGCCCATGCCCCCCATCGTCAACACGAAGTACGGCCGCCTCCAGGGACAGACCGAGGACGACCTACACGTTTTCCGCGGCATCCCCTTCGCCGCACCGCCGGTCGGCGAACTGCGGTTCCGCGCGCCGCGACCTCCCGAGCCCTGGGACGGCGTTAAGGAAGCAAACGAGGTCGGCCCGGGTTCGATGCAGACGTTCATGCCCGGGCTCGAGCTACTCGGCGCCTGGGAGATGCCGGTCGACGAAGACTGCCTCTCGCTCAATATCTGGACGCCCGGTCTGGACGACGCCAACCGTCCGGTCATGTTCTGGATCCACGGCGGCGGATTCTCCGGCGGTTCGGGCGCGACGCCGATCTATGACGGGCAGCACCTGGCTCGCCGCGGCGACGTGGTCGTGGTCACGATCAACTACCGACTCGGAGCATTGGGTTACCTCTACAACCAGGCCCTGACCGACGGCGACGACCCGCAGTCCGGAAACTATGGCATGCGTGACCAGGTCGCGGCGCTGCAGTGGGTGCGCGACCACATCAGCGAGTTCGGTGGCGACCCCAACAACGTCACGATCTTTGGTGAGTCGGCCGGCGGCATGAGCGTCGGCGTGCTGATGGGCGCTGCCGAAGCGGAGGGACTGTTTCACCGGGCCATCCCGCAGTCGGGCGCCGGACATCACTCGCTGCCGACCGACATCGCTGAGGAAGTCTGCCGCCGCTATTGCGCCGTCCTTGAGGTCAGTCCCGACGACGCCGACTCACTGCGCAGCATTCCGGCGCAGGACATGCTCGACGCACAGAATGCGCTGATGGCCGACCCGGAGACCAATGCGCTGACCGGCCGATTCCTGATGGCCTTCTCGCCCGTCGTCGAGGGCGGATTCCTCGAGACCCTGCCCATCGAAGCTGTCCGCAATGGACGCAGCAAGGACGTTGACCTGCTCTGCGGCACGATCGAGGACGAGTGGACACTACTGGCGGCGCTCCAGGGTGTCAACGAGATGGATGAAGCCAGCGCCAGGGGCGCCCTGGCTGTGACGGCGGGCGACGCCGATGTTGCGAACGATCTCTACGACCACTATCGAGACGCCCGAGCCGCTCGCGGGGACGGTTCGGACCCGTTGACGGTGTACGACTCGGTGATGACCGACTACGTGTTCCGCATTCCCTCAGACCGCCTGCTTGACGCTCACAGCGCACTTGATGGCTCGGGCAAGACATACGCCTACATGTTCAATCAGCAGTCGCCGGCGATGGACGGCCGGCTGCGCGCGCCGCATGCGATTGACATTCCGTTTGTCTGGGGCACCGGCGACCAGATGCGGCCCTTCATCGGCGATGAACCGCAGACCGATCAGCTCTCGGGATTCGCCATGGACGCCTGGATCAGCTTCGCCCGGACTGGCAATCCGACCACGAACGCACTGCCTGGCTGGCCGCAATACCGCGCCGACCAGCGCTACACGATGGTGCTGGGTCCCGACGTTAAGACCGTCCGCGAAGACCGAGAAGTTGAGCGCGAAATCTGGAGTTCGGATCTGCTCGAATAGGAGCGAACCATGGCTTGGCATCCCGTCAGTGTTCCGACCCGGCAGGGCACGCTGCGTGGACAGATCGAGGACGGTATCCACGTGTTTCGGGGCGTGCCCTACGCGCAGCCGCCGGACGGCGAGCTTCGCTGGCGTCGGCCGCAGCCGCTCGAGCCGTGGGATGGCGTCCGCGATGCTCTGGAGTTCGGGCCGGTCTCGATCCAGCCGCCCCGTCCGGCGGCGGGACCTTTCGCCGGGATCATGGGACATAGCCAGGAGCGGACCTCCGAAGACTGCCTGTACCTCAACGTCTGGACGCCCGGGCTCGACGATCGCCAGCGGCCGGTCATGGTCTGGATCCACGGAGGCGGATTGAGCAGCGGATCGGGGTCGTCACCGGCCTACGACGGCGCGCCGCTTGCCGCTCGTGGCGACGTGGTGATCGTGACGATCAACTACCGCCTGGGCGCGCTCGGCTTCCTGCCCGACCCGGTGCTCGCCCATGGGGAAGAGACTGAGGGAAACTTCGGCTTCCACGACATGCTCGCCGCGCTCCACTGGGTTCAAGACGAAATCGGCGCATTCGGCGGCGACCCCTCCAATGTCACAATCTTCGGCGAGTCGGCCGGCGGCATCGCCGTCGGGATCCTGCTCGCGTCGCCGCTGGCGGAAGGTCTCCTTCACCACGCGATCATCCAGAGCGGCGCAGCCGACCGGCTCCACCCGCGCGACTCGGTCCGCGAGATGCTGCCCTTCTACTACCGCGAACTCGGGCTCGACCAACCGTCGGCCAAGGACTTGCGCCGCCTGTCGGTCGAGGAGATTCTGACTGCACAGACTGTGCTGGCGGCGGCCGACCCGGCGATCAATCCCGCCGCTGGTCTGCATGGGCTGTTCAATGCCGTGATCGAGGACGATTTCCTCGACGCCATGCCGATCGACGCCGTGAACGAGGGTCGCGGTGGCAACGTTGATCTGCTCGCCGGGACGATGCGCAATGAGTTCACGTTGCTCTCGGCCATGTCCGGGCTAGACGACATGAACGAGGAACGGGCACTGGAGTTGTTGGCGCCGCTGGTCGGCGGCAGCGAACGCGCCGGCGAATGCTATGAGACCTACCAGTTGCTTCGCATCCAGCGCGGAGAGAAGACCGACCCCCTGGCGATCTACAACGCGGTGATGACCGATCGGCAGTACCGAGGCTCAACTCGTCGGCTGCTCGATGCACGGCAGCGCGCCTCGGGTGGCACGTACTCGTATCTGGTGGAACAGCAGTCGCCCATGTTCGAGGGCAGGCTGGAGTCGCCGCATGCGCTCGACGTGCCCCTGATCTGGGGCACGAACGACCTGATGCGCGATTTCGTCGGCGACGATCCACAGGTCGACCAGCTCAGCGGGTTCATGATGGACGCCTGGATCAACTTCGCTCGCAGCGGAAATCCGACCACGAACGCCCTGCCCGGTTGGCCCCAGTACCGAGCCGATCGGCCCTACACGATGGTCTTCGGCCCCGATGTGCGAACCGTCACCGAGGAACGAGACGAAGAACTCGCCCTCTGGCGCTGATATTCGTGACTACAGGCTGCGCACGTCGACGAAGTGGCCGGCGACGGCGGCGGCGGCGGCCATTGCCGGGCTGACCAGGTGTGTCCGGCCTCCGGGGCCCTGACGACCCTCGAAGTTTCGATTGCTGGTTGAGGCGCAGCGTTCCTGAGGGCTGAGGATGTCGGGGTTCATACCCAGGCACATGGAGCACCCGGCGTCCCGCCATTCGAAGCCGGCGTCGCGGAAGATATCCGCGAGACCTTCTTCTTCGGCCTGCACCTTCACCAGCCCCGAGCCCGGCACGACCATCGCATTGACGCCGTCTGCGACGTGTCCCCCACTGATCGCAGCGGCGGCCGCGCGCAGATCTTCAATTCGGCCGTTGGTGCAAGAGCCGATGAAGACGCGGTCGATGGCGATGTTCGAGATCGGCGTGCCGGCGGTCAGGCCTTGGTACGCCAGCGCGCGTTCCGCCGACTCCTGCGCCGACGCCGTCGCCAGGCTGGCCGGATCGGGGATCGAGCCCGTGACCGGCGCGCTCTGAGCCGGGTTAGTGCCCCAGGTCACGAACGGCGCGATCTCGGCGCCGTCGATGACGACTTCCTTGTCAAACACGGCATCGTCGTCGGTGACCAGTTCACCCCAGCGTTCGACGGCCGCATCCCAACCCTCGTCGCTGGGCGCGTGCGGACGGCCCTGGACGTAGTCGATCGTGGTCTGGTCGGGTGCGACCAGGCCGGCGCGGGCGCCGCCCTCGATCGTCATGTTGCAGACCGTCATCCGGCCGTCCATCGAGAGGTTGCGAATCACGTCGCCGCGGTATTCGATCACGTGCCCGACACCGCCGCCGGTGCCGATCGTGTTGAGGATGGTCAGAATCACATCCTTCGCCGAGCAACCCTCGGGCAACTCGCCGGTGACCTCAACCGACATCTGCTTCAGCGGCGCCTGCGGCAAGGTCTGTGTCGCGAGCACATGCTCGACTTCGGAGGTGCCGATGCCGAAGGCCAGTGCGCCGAGTGCCCCGTGAGTTGAGGTGTGGCTGTCGCCGCAGACGATCGTCAGCCCGGGTTGGGTCAATCCCTGCTCCGGGCCGATGATGTGAACAATCCCCTGGCGCGGGTCGAGCGTGTCGTAGAGCGGTACGCCGAACTCTTCGCAGTTGGCGCGCAGCGACTCAACCTGCTGCTGAGAGAGCGGATCGGCATATGGTTCGATCCGCGTGTCGGTCGGGACGTTGTGGTCCTGGGTCGCGAGCGTCAGGTCAGGGCGGCGCACGCTCCGACCGCTCAGCCGGAGACCTTCAAACGCCTGCGGCGACGTGACTTCATGCACGAGGTGCAGGTCGATGTAGAGCAGGTCGGGCTGGCCCTCCACGCTGCGGATCAGGTGCTCGTCCCAGATTTTCTGAGCAACAGTACGTCCGGCCATGGGTTACTCCTCAGCGGTCGATTCTGCGGTCGGATGTTTGAGAGCTACGGCGTCCGCTCCTGCGTCGCGGCGGCGGTCGCGCCGGTCTGTCCGCTGACGTGACGGTTGATCGCGTTGATGTAAGCCCGAGCCGAGGCGACCAGGATGTCCTGGTCGGCGGCCCGGCCGGTGTGCGTGGCGCCATCGATGAGGATGCGAATCGTGACATCGCCCTGGGCGTCGAGTCCCTCGGTGATGCTCGTCACGCTGTACTCCTCAAGCTCGTCTTCGACGCCGGTCAGTTCGCGGATCGTCTGGTAGATCGCGTCAACCGGGCCGGTACCGGTCTTGGCGCCGGAGCACTCTTCGTCGTCAGGCGAGCGCAGCGTCACCGTTGCCGAAGGCGTGGCCGTCGTGCCGGCGGATATGTCGATCGAGACGAGCTGCCAGCCTTCGGTCGGTTGGCCGAGCCGGTCCATGACGATTGCCTCGAGGTCGCGGTCGTCGACCACGGTCTTGCGGTCGGCGAGCTGCTGGAAGCGGTCGAACGCCGCCTTCAACTCGTCGGCATCCAGTTCATAGCCCAGGTCCTCCAGTCGCGAGCGGAATCCCGCCCGTCCGGAGAGCTTTGAGAGCACGAACTGCGAGCCCTCGACCCAGCCGACCTCCTTGGGGTCCATGATCTCGTAGGTCTCGCGCATCTTGACCACGCCGTCCTGGTGAATCCCGGACTGATGGCGGAACGCATTGAGTCCGACGATCGCCTTGTTCGGCTGCACGTGCATGCCGGCGAAGTCCTGGACCATGCGCGAGGCCGGGACCAGGTACTGAGGGTCGACGCCGATCTCGACGTCGAGGTGGTCGGCGCGGGTGCGGATCGCCATCACGGTCTCTTCGAGCGAGGTGTTGCCCGCTCGTTCGCCGAGACCGTTGATCGTGCATTCCACCTGCCGAGCGCCGGCGCCGACGGCGGCCAGCGAGTTAGCCGTCGAGAGGCCGAGGTCATTGTGGCAATGGACAGAGACGACGACGTTATCCGCTCCCGGCACATCCTCGAGGATGCCGGTGATGAAGCGGGCGAACTCGTCGGGGATCGCGTAGCCGACGGTGTCGGGAATATTGATCGTCGTCGCGCCGGCCTCGATTACCTCGCGCAGCATGCGGCGGACGAAGTCGACATCCGAGCGGGTCGCGTCCATCGGCGAGAACTCGACGTCGCTCGTGTATTGCTTGGCGCGGGCGACCATTTCGCGGGCCTGCTGCAGCACCGATTCGCGGTCCTTGCGCAGCTGGTGCGCGATATGGATGTCGGAGGAGGAGAGGAAGACGTGGATGCGAGGATTCTCGGCGTCGCGGATTGCCTCCCAGCCCTGGTCGACATCGTTGGGCACGGCGCGGCAGAGGGTGGCGATCTGCGTCCCGCGGACCTCGCGGGCGATGCGATTGACGGCGTCGAAGTCGGCGGGCGAGGCGGCGGCGAAGCCGGCCTCGATGCAGTCGACGCCCATCCGCTCAAGCAGCTTGGCGATCTGCAGCTTCTCCTCAGCGGAGAAAGAGACGCCGGCGGCCTGTTCGCCGTCGCGCAGGGTGGTATCAAAGATTCGGACTCGGTCAGCCATAACGGGAAACTCCAGTGGTCAGAGCAGGGATTGAACGGGTGCGTTGACGTGGCCGCTATTGCTCACCAGCACGATGTGGGAGGCGGCCGCCGATCAGGCCACGAGCACTCCGCGGGCAACAGCCCGCGGTTCAGCTCCTCCAAGCACACACTGCTTCATGCTGAGTACTATAGGGGACGCTCGTAGCAGAGGCCTGCCGAGGCGCCAGCATTCGACTTAGTCTCCACACGCTAACGCTCCACCAAACTCACATGCCGTCACTCCAGCGCAAACGGGAATGGCGGATTTCGCTTGACGACGACGGCGATCTGTTTTCCTTATCCTCCCAGCAACCGCAGGTTGCGCGTATGCGCGATGTCTGGATCGCTTGGAGATTCTGATGGCGAAGTTCGATGTTCTGATTCGGGGTGGGACGGTTGTGGATGGGACCAGCGTCCCCCGATTTGTCGCCGATGTCGGGATTAAGGATGGTGTGGTTGCCCAGATTGGCGGCAAGATGGACGCCATCGACGCCGACCAGGTGTTGGACGCCGATGGCCTAATCGTTGCGCCTGGCTTTGTTGACCTGCACACGCACTACGACGCGCAGATTCAGTGGGACCCGTACTGCACGATTTCCGGCTGGCATGGGGTGACCTCGGTCGTGCTGGGCAATTGCGGCTTCGGCTTCGCTCCGGTGCGGATCGAGGAGCGCGACCGCGCGATGCTTACCATGTCGCGGACCGAGGCGATTCCGTTCGACTCGATGAAGGAAGGGATGATCTGGGACTGGGTCACGTTCCCGGAATTCCTCGACACGCTCGACCGGATCCCCAAGGGCGTCAACTGCTTGTCCTACATGCCGCTCGCGCCGCTCATGACCTGGGTCATGGGGCTTGAGGCGGCGAAGTCGCGCCGGGCCAACGATGGCGAAATCGCCGAGATGAAGCGTCTGCTCAACGAGGCGATGGACGCCGGCGCCTGCGGTTGGTCGACGCAGCGGCTGGGCGAGAACTCAGTCCAGGCCGACTACGACGGCACGCCGATGGTGACCGACATCATGTCAGACAGCGAGTGCCTGGCCCTAGCCGAAGTCCTGGCAGAACGCGACGAGGGCTTCATCCAGATCACCCAGTTCACAGGCGACCTGGACAAGGACCTTGAGTTCCAGTCGGAGCTGGCGGCGGCGGCGAAGCGGCCGATCTTGCACAACCTGATCGCCGTCAACCCGAAGAATCCCGACCTGCATCGCAACCGGATGAAGTGGCTTGAGGAGTGCAACGCCCGCGGCGAGCGGATCTTTGGGCAGGCTGCGACGATACGCGCCGCCTTCACCTTCACGCTGGAGGATTGGAACCTGTACGACTCCTCGCCGGCCTGGAACTACGCGACGACCGGCACCCGCGATGAGCGCAAAGCCAAGATGGCCGCCCCCGAGGTGCGAGAGCAGATCATTGCCGAGATCGACGAGGCGATCAAGAAACTCGGCCAGACCCAGGCGCTCGGCGGACCGATCGAGGAATTGCTGATCCAGGATCTGGCACACCAGGACGAACTGGAAGAGTTCGTTGGAATGACGGTCGGTCAGGTCGCTGAGATTCGCGGTTACCACCCGGTGCACGCGATGCTCGACCTCGCCCTGGAGACCGATCTGCAAGCCGAGTTCCTCACGCCGATGCGCGAACAGAACGACGAGTGGACGGCCGAGATGATCACCTCGCCGTATTGCATCCCCGGCGTCTCCGACGGCGGCGCCCACACCAAGTTCCTGACGGCGGGCTCGTATCCGACCGACTTCCTCATGTGGTTGGTCCGCGACACCGGCCAACTCTCGCTGGAGGAAGCGCACTACCGGCTGAGCTATCTGCCGGCGCGAGCTGCCGGCTTCCGCGACCGCGGCACGCTGGTCGAAGGCGCACCGGCCGATGTCGTTGTCTACGACCTCGACGCGCTCAACATCACGCCGGAGTGGACGGGCGAAATCGTCTACGACTTCCCCGGAGGCGAATGGCGCCGCGTCCAGCGACCAGACGGCTACCGCTGGATCCTGGTCAACGGCGAAGTCACGTTCGAGGACGGAGAATCGACCGGCAGCACACCAGGCAAGTTGCTGCGACACGGTCGGGGTTAAGCCGGAGGGAGATTGTTCCGTCATTCCGGGGTTGACCCGGAATCTCGTTCCCCGGCTCGAGTCCAGGCAGAGCAGGCGAGATTCCCAGTCAAGCTGCGAATGACGGAAGAGCAAGCAAGGAACCAACCAGAGCAAGGAGACTGAGATGGCGAAGTTTGACGTTCTGATTCGCGGCGGCACGGTCGTTGACGGGACTCGTGTCCCGCGATTTGTGGCCGACGTCGGGATCAAGGATGGGGTCGTCGCCCAGATCGGCGGCAAGATGGACCCCGCAGACGCCGATCAACTCCTCGAAGCCGATGGCATGATCGTCGCGCCCGGGTTTGTCGACCTGCATACGCACTACGACGCGCAAATCCAGTGGGATCCATACTGCACGATCTCAGGCTGGCACGGTGTCACATCAGTAGTGCTCGGCAACTGCGGCTTCGGCTTCGCGCCGGTGCGTGCAGAGGAGCGCGACCGCGCGATGCTGACCATGTCGCGCACAGAGGCGATTCCCTTCGACTCGATGAAGGAAGGCATGCTCTGGGACTGGATCTCCTTCCCTGAGTGGCTCGACACGCTCGATCGGATTCCCAAGGGCGTGAACTGCCTCTCCTACATGCCGATCGCCCCGTTGATGATCTGGGTGATGGGCCTGGAGGCGGCTAAGAGTCGCCGCGCGACCGACGACGAGATCGCCGAGATGCAGCGACTGCTGCACGAGGCGATGGACGCCGGCGCCTGCGGCTGGTCGACCCAGCGACTGGGCGAAAACTCGGTCCAGGCCGACTACGACGGCACGCCGATGGTGACCGACATCATGTCGGACAACGAGTGTCTGGCGCTGGCTGAAGTCCTGCGCGACCGCGACGAAGGCTTCATCCAGATCACCCAGGCGACCGGCGACATCAAGTCAGACCTCGCCTTCGAGGCGAAGCTGGCCGAGGTCTCAGGCCGCCCGATCCTGCACAACGTGATCGCGCCGAGCATGCAGCGGCCGGACGCTCACACGAAGTCGCTCAAGTGGCTGCATGAGTGCAACGACCGCGGCGAGCGCATCTTCGGTCAGGCCTTTACGATCCGCTCGGCCTTCGCCTACACGCTTGAGGACTGGAACCTCTACGACTCGTCACCGGCCTGGAACTACGCCACGACCGGGACGATCGAAGAGAAGATGGAGAAGTTCGCGGACCCCGACGTGCGCCAGCGACTCAAGGTCGAAATGGACGATGCGATCGAGAAGCTGGGCCAGACCCAGGCCATCGGCGGATCGATCGAGAGAGTGATGATCCAGCATCTCGAGGCCAAGCCCGAGCTGGAGGAATACGTTGGCCTGACGCTTGCTCAGGTCGGCGAGAAGATGGGCAAGCACCCGATCGACGCGATGCTCGATCTGGCCCTTGCCACCGATCTCAAGGCCGAGTTCCTGACTGAAGTCACGAACGCCAACGAGGATCACATGGCCGAGATCATGGAATCGCCGTACACGATTCCGGGCGTCTCCGACGGTGGCGCGCATACCAAGTTCCTCACCGCAGGCTCATACCCGACCGACTTCCTCATGTGGATGGTCCGCGACACGGGCAAGGTCACCCTCGAGGAAGCGCATTACCGGCTGTCCTACCTTCCGGCCCGCGCTGGAGGCTTCACCAATCGTGGCTCGTTGGTCGAGGGCGCGCCGGCCGACGTGGTCGTCTACAACCTCGACGAACTGAAGCTCGATCCCGAGTTCCAGGGCGAGATCGTCTTCGACTTCCCCGGAGGCGAGTGGCGCCGAGTCCAGAAGCCGCACGGCTACAAGTGGATCCTCGTCAACGGCGAGGTCACCATGCAGGAGGGCAAGGAAACCGGAGCCACTCCTGGCAAACTCTTGAGGCACGGTCGGGGATGATTCAGCTCTCGGTACGTGCTTGGCGTCCCCGGCTAATCGGCCGGGGACGCTGCGCTTATCGACTCACCGAAGCTGTCACTGGCGAGTGACTCAGCCCGCCTCCGACTCTTCTTCGGGCGTCATTGCTCTGGGCAATTCTCCCTCGGGCGTGACCCTCACATCGACGACGTGGATCGTTCCTTCGAACTCGAAGGGCGCCTCGTAGGCATCCGTCACTGGTGAGTACTGGTCCGCTCCCACATCGGCTCCGCCGCGCACGGCGATGCCTCGCCTGTCTGGAATCTCGACCTGTCCGACGACCTCGCCGTTGGCCAGGAGCGTGACGACTCCTCCGTTGCCGTCGTTTGCTGACATCGTGGCCGATAGCGTTGCCAATCCGTCAGGCAACTCGGACTCGGAGCGACCGACCGTGTGGTTCTCGCGCGAGTTGTAGTCGACGCACAGCCGGTTGTTCTGAACGTAGAGCGAGACGCCCCCGGCGAGGCTGCCTGAGGCGTAGATGACTCCCTCTTCGTCCGTGCTGCTGCGCTCGACATCTGCCGTGATCTGCCAGTCGCCAAAGTGCAGCAACGGCGAGACTCGGCCGTGCAAATGCGCGACCGGCGGGTAGTAGCGATAGTGCAGATCGTCATGGGGTCCGCCCGGCTTCTGGCTTCGACCGGAGATGCCGATGAACCGATCGTCCAACGGCAGCACGTTGTAGCGGCCCGCCTCGATCCACCAGCGGTCGATCATGCTTTGCAGCCGCTCGGGTTCCTGCTCGGATAGGTCGTGGACCTCCGAGTAGTCCTCTTCGAGATTGAACAGTTCCCACTTGTCATCTTCGTAGGCCGTGCCGCGGAAGTGTCGGGTGACCGCCTTCCAGCCGTCCACCCAGATCGCCCGGTGGCCCAGCATTTCGAAGTACTGCACGCCTTTGTTGGACGGCGCGTCCGGGTCATCGAATGTGTAGGCGAGGCTCTTGCCGTGCAGCGGCATCTGCGCCAGGCCGTTGTGCGACTTCGGCGCCTCCTCACCGAGCACATCGAGGACGGTCGGCACGAGGTCGGTGATGTGATGGAACTGGTCACGAATCTGGCCCTGCGGCACAAGCTCCGGGTAGCGCACGATCAAGGGAACCCGGACGCCGCCGCCGTAGGCGTCGCTCTTGTACCAGCGCAAGGGAGTGTTGGCGACCTGGGCCCAGCCCCAGGGCACGTCGGTCCAACTTCGAGGCCCGCCGATCTCGTCGAGCAGATCCTGCGCGTCCTCGACCGACTGTTCCTCAATCGCGGCGGAGACATCGGTCGGCACGCCGCGCAGTGAGCCTTCGTTCGACGACTGCCCGTGTCCAGGTCGCGGCATGCTGAACATGCCCCGCCTGCCGCCAAAGCCGGACGCGCCGTTGTCCGACGTCAGCATCACAATCGTGTTGTCGAGTTGGCCCGAATCCTCCAGATACTGGAACAACCGCCCAAGCTGCGCGTCGGTGTGATCGAGGAACGCGGCGAACGCCTCGAACAGCCGGGCCGCGAAGCGCTGCGCCGGCTCGCTCAGATCCTCCCAGCGCTCGACGCCCGGATTGCGCGCCGCCAGCTCGGCGTCGGACGGAATAATGCCCGAAGCCAGCTGCCGCTCGAACCACTCCTGGCGCACTTCGTCCCAGCCTGCGTCGAAACGGCCGCGGTACTTATCGAGGTACTCTCTCGGCGACTGGTGCGGTTCGTGCACGGCGCCCAGCGCGAGGTATGTGAAGAAGGGCTGTTCCGGCCTGTGCGACTGCTTGTCGCGCAGAAACTGGATCGCGTGGTCGACCAGGTCCTCGGTGACGTGGTAGCCCTCTTCGGGCCGCTTGGGCGGGATGATGTGGTGATTGTCGTGCGTCAGTTCGGGATAGAACTGATCGGTCGCGCCGGAGAGGAAACCGTAGTAGCGATCGAAGCCGCGTTGCAGGGGCCAGTGGTCGTACGGGCCGGCGGCGCCGTTCTCCTCGGCCGGGCTGAGATGCCACTTGCCGACCATGTAGGTCGCGTAGCCCCGCGGGCGGAGCATCTCGGCCAGCGTTGCCGAGTGTTTTGACACCGCCCCGCGCATGTTGGTGAATCCGGTGTCGTGGAACGAACTGATCGTGCGCATCCCGACGGCGTGGTGGTTGCGCCCGGTGACGAGCGACGCCCGCGTCGGCGAGCAGAGCGGCGTCACATGGAAGTTTGAATAGCGCAGGCCCTCGGCAGCCAACTTGTTGATGTTGGGAGTGTCAATCGTCGAGCCATAGCAGTTGAGATGGGCGAAGCCCATGTCGTCGAAGAGGATGATCAGCACGTTGGGACGTGGCCCATGCTCATCCTCGGGCAGCAGCGGCCACCACGGCTCCGACTCATCAATGGTGACTCCTACCTGCCCCCTGAAATCCTCAAACTGTTCTGACATTGCGATCACCGATCCAGTGCGTTCAAATCGAAAGGCAAGATAGGCGATTTCGATTTGCGTTCGGAGAGTGGCCTGCGGGCTGTGGCAGTCTCAGCCCGACTCGCTCGCTTCGCGCGGAGTCTGAGGCCTGGAGAGCTGTCCCGTTGGGCTGACCGTCACGTCGACCATGTGGATCGTGCCATCGAACTCGAAGGGAGCGTCGTAGCTGCTGGTGACCGGCGAGTAGTGATCGGCGCCGACATCCGCGCCGCCCCTGACCGCGATTCCGCTGACGTCGGCGATCTCGATTCGTCCCGCTTCCTGGCCATCGATGAGCAGCGTGACGACACCACTTCGATCGGCTTCCGACGACAACGACGCCGTGAGTGTCGATCTTCCTGGCGGAAGCTCGGAGGCGCTCCGGCCGCTCGTGACCTGCTCTCTCGAGTTGTGGTCGAGGCAGAGCCGATTGTCTTGTACATAGAGCGAGACGCCGCCGGCCATGCTGCCGTGGGCGAAGAGGACTCCAGCCTCGTCCGTGCTGGTTCGTTCAATCTCCGCCGTGATGGTCCAGTCACCGATTTGCAGCATCGGCGAGACGCGGCCGTGGATGTGCGCTGTGGGCGGGTAGTAACGGTAATGGAGACCGTCGTGCGGATTCCCCGGCCGCTGGCTTGGGCCGCCGGTGATCGTCCGGTCGTCGAGCGGCAGCACGTTGTAGCGTCCCGCCTCGATCCACCAGCGGTGAATCATCTTCTGCAGGCGCTCCGGTTCCTGGCCGGCGAGGTTGTTTGTCTCAGAGAAGTCCTCGGCGAGATTGAACAGTTCCCAATCGTCCTCGTCGTATGGCCTGCCGCGGAAGTGGCGGGTGACCGCTTTCCAGCCATCCATCCAGATCGCGCGGTGGCCCCACATTTCGAAATACTGCACGCCCTTGTTCGATTCGGCGTCGGGATCCTCGAAGGTGTAGGCCATGCTTTTGCCGTGGACCGGCATCTGGGCGAGCCCCTTGTAGCTGTCTGGCGCCGACTCTCCCAGTACGTCCAGAACCGTCGGCACGATGTCGGTCACATAGTGGAACTGATCGCGGATCTGGCCTTGAAGCACCCGTTCCGGCCAGCGAACGATCAGCGGCACGCGCACGCCGCCGCCGTGGGCGTCGCTTTTGTACCAGCGCAGCGGCGTGTTGGCGACCTGCGCCCAGCCCCAGGGAATGTCGGTCCAGCTCCGCGGCCCGCCGATGTCTCCCAGTCGTGACTGCCAGGCCTCCAGCCGTTCGGCCTCCTCAGTCGCGGGAGGGCGACCGGGCCCCCGTAGCATCAGTTCGCCATCGTTCGTCGAGATGCCGTTGCCGCCCGCGACGATGCTGAGCATGCCCATCGGTCCGCCCATGCCCGAGGCTCCGTTGTCCGAGGTCAGGACGACGATGGTGTTGTCGAGCTGTCCCGAGTCCTCCAGGTGTTGAAGCAGTCGCCCGAGCTGCGCATCGGTGTGATCGAGAAAGCCGGCGAATGCTTCGAACAGCCTCGCCGCGAAGCGCTTGCCGTTGTCGGACAGGTCTTCCCAGCGCTTGACTCCTGGATTCCGGTCAGCCAGTTCGGTGTCGGGAGGAATGATTCCGCTGGCCAGTTGCCGTTCGTACCACTCCCGGCGTACCTCGTCCCAGCCGGCGTCGAAGCGGCCGCGGTACTTCTCGACGTACTCGGGCGGCGACTGGTGCGGCTCGTGGACGGCGCCCAGGGCGAAGTACATGAAGAAGGGTTGATCGGGTCGGTGCGACTGCTTGTCGCGCAGGAAGGAGATGCCGTTGTCGACCAGGTCTTCGGTGACGTGATAGCCCTCTTCCGGTGATTTGGGCGGAAGGATGTGGTGATTGTCGTGCGTCAGTTCGGGATAGAACTGGTCGGTCGCGCCGGAGAGGAAGCCGTAGTAGCGATCGAAGCCGCGCTGCAGCGGCCAGTTCTCGTAGGGTCCGGCGGGACCGTTCTCCTCGGCCGGGCTGAGGTGCCACTTGCCGACCATGTAAGTCGCGTAGCCGCGTGCCTGCAGCATCTCGGCAAGCGTCGCCGAGTGCTTTGACACGGACGCGCGCATATTGGTGAACCCGGTGTCGTGGAAGTTGGCGATCGTTCGCATGCCGACCGCGTGGTGGTTGCGCCCGGTCATCAACGACGCCCGGGTGGGCGAGCACAGCGGAGTCACGTGGAAGTTGGAGTAGCGCAAACCCTCGTCGGCCAACCGATTGATGTTCGGCGTATCGATGGTCGAGCCGTAGCAATTCAGATGCGCGAATCCCATGTCATCGAACAGGATGATCAGCACGTTCGGGCGAGGGCCATGCTCATGTTCAGGCAACAGCGGCCACCACGGTTCGGACTCATCGATCGTGACGCCGACCTGGCCCTGGAAGTCTTCGAATTGATCCGGCATGACAACCACCTGTTTCGTAAGGCTGTTTCTGGAGTTTCTTAGGTCTTGGAATCGATGCTCTTGAGCAGGTCTCGGATTTCGACGAGCAACTCGTTTTCGCTCGCGGCGACCGTCGGCGCCGCAGACGGTGGTCCGCCCTCCTGGAGGATCTCCCGCTGACGCAAGACGGCGTCGCGGAAGGCTGGGGCGTCAACGACGCCGATCAGGTTGCCCTCGGCTCCGGTCGTGCCGGATTGGCCGGCGGTCTCGACCTTGAGCCCTTGAATCCCGCTGAAGCGCATCAGTGGATCATCGTGCAGCCGAACGTCGGTGATCCGGTCCAGCGGAATCGTGCTGTCGCTGCGGAAGTAGACGCCGCGAGTCAGTTCCAGCGAAGTCGGCGTCAGGCGGGCGCTGAAGCGGCCATAGGCCCTGGGCAGATAGGACACGCTCCAGATCAGCCAGAACGGAATCAGAGGGATGCCCGCCAGGGTGATGAATAGCAACAGGCTGACGGCGAGCCGTCCATAGCCCATCACCCGCCGATCGAACTCCGCTTGCAGCAGTACTTCGTCTCGCGACGACGTCATGTTGTCTCTCCAATATGAGGTCTTCGTGCTCGCTGCAACCATAGGTGAAACCCGACTCAAGCCGGGTTGGCGGAGGGCAAAGCGACATGGAATTCGGTATCCACCTGGTGCAGCAGAACACGACAATCGGGGAGTGCCGCCAGCTCTGGCGTTGGGCGGACACGGCTGGATTCACCTGGGTTGACGTTTCCGACCATTTCTACGAATCGCCGATGACCGAGAAGCGCGGGCCGTACCTGGAATGCCTGGCCAGCCTGACCGCCCTCGCGATCGACACCGAGCATGTCCGTGTGGGCACCTGCGTCCTGGCAATCGACTACCGCCATCCGGCCGTCCTCGCCAATGCACTGGCCACGATTGACCATCTCGCCGATGGCCGCCTCGACGTCGGACTCGGCGCGGGCTGGAACGTTCAGGAGTACGAGGCCTACGGCATCCGGTTCGATCGCATCGGTCAGCGCATGGATCGTCTGGAGGAAGGCATTCACGTGCTTCGCGCCCTCTGGGAGGAGCCCGTAGCCAACTACGCCGGTGAGTACTTCCAACTCGATGATGCTCTTTGTGAGCCCAAGCCCTTGCAGGATCGGGTACCAATCTGGATCGGCGGCGTCGGCGAGCGGCGAACGCTGCAGCTGGTGGCTCGCTATGCCGGCGGCTGGAATGCGCCGTACCTCACGGTCGCTGACTGGCAGAGACTCTCGGGCGTACTCGATGAGTGGTGCGAACGGGTCGGTCGCGATCCGTCGCAGATCCAGCGCGACGTCAACCTTTCGTTCCACTTGGCCGCCGACGAGTCGGACCGTCCGAGGGCGCAGGCGCACTTTGAGGAAGTCTTCGGCCCGGCGGGCGACGCATTCCGCCAGCGCGGCGCAATCGTCGGCACTCCTGCTGAGGCAATCGACATGCTGGCGGACTACGCAGATGCCGGCGTCGATCGTGTGAACATCACGCTTCGTCCTCCATGGGACTGGGACGCACTGCATGCGTTCCGCAGCGAGGTGATCGGCCATTTCTGAAGGACCGGCTTCGGACAGGCTCGAACCGGCCCTGGCGGTAAACTGCCTGCGAACCTTGACCAGTGGGGAGGCTGAACATGCCCGTTGACCAGACACGCGAATCGTGGAAGCCGGGACAGGACTGGCAAGGCGCGATCGACGAAATCAACTACATCAAGGAACTCGGCCGCGAGATGGGCGGAGAGTACGGCGTCGCGCGACAACACCGCGGCGGCCGCTACACAATCCGGGAGCGGATTGACAAGTTCCTCGATCAGGACTCATTCTTCGAGGCCGGCCCGCTGGTCGGCGGCTATGAGTACGACGAGAACGGCGACCTGCGCGAGTTCACGCCGGGCGCGTTCGTCATGGGCATGGGCAAGATCGACGGACGCAACATTGTCATCGGGGGCGACGACTTCACGATCTCGGGCGGCTCGCCGCACAACGTGTCCAAGGGGGCCTCACAGTTCGCAACTCCGCTCGCGTCGCAGTACGGCCTGCCCTACGTCCAACTGATCGAAGGCGTCGGGCACAGCGCCAAGCGCGACGAGGAAGAGGGCCGCATGGCCCTGCCCGGCGGCCAGACCTGGTGGCGGCACATCAACCTGCTGAACAAGGTGCCCGTCGCCTCGGGGATCATGGGCTCGGTCGCCGGCGCACCGGCCGCCTTCGCGCTGCTCTCGCACTTCACGGTGATGATCAAGGGCCAGTCACAGATCTTCCCCTCTGGGCCGCCCGTCGTGCGACGTGCGATCGGCGAGACCTTCAACAAGGAAGAGCTGGGCGGTTCGAGGGTCCACGTCTATCAGAGCGGCCAGGTCGACAACGAGGCCGAAGACGAAGAGGACGCATTCAACCAGATCAAGAAGTTCCTCTCCTACTTGCCCGACACCACCAGCGACGTAACCGAACGGGTCGACAACGGCGACGACCCGAACCGCCGTGTCGAGGAACTCCTGCGGATCATCCCGGAGAACCGCAAGCGGGGGTACAACCCGCGCAAGCTGCTCAAACTGGTCTTCGACAACGGGGAATTCTTCGAGATGCGACCGCACTGGGGCGGCGCGATCATCACCGGCTTCGCTCGGATCGGCGGCTACGCGGTCGGCGTCGTCGCCAGCGATCCCTACGTCATGGCCGGCGCGATGAACGGCGACGCCGCCGACAAGTTCGCCCACTTCGTCGACCTCTGCGACGGATTCAACCTGCCGATGGTGATCTTCCTCGACATGCCGGGATTCATGCTGGGCTCGCAGGCCGAGCTCAACCAGACCATGCGCCGCGGCACCCGCGCACTGATCGCCGCCTACGAGGCCGACGTGCCCAAGGTCGAGTTCAACATTCGCAAGAGCTATGGCGTCGCCGCAGACGCGCCCAACAGCATGGGCGAACCGAACGGCGTGAACATGCGCTTCGGCTGGCCCGCGGGCGAGTGGGGCGGCATCCCGATCGAGGGCGGCGTCGCGGCCGCCTATCGGCGAGAAATCGAGGCAGCTGAGAATCCCGAGGCGCATCGCGAGATGATCGAGAATCGGCTGCTCAAGCTGAGAAGCCCCTTGAAGGCAGCCCACAACTTCGACGTGATCGACCTAATCGATCCCCGGGATACGCGCCGGATCGCATTCCGCTTCATCGAGGCCGCCCAGCCCATGCTCAAGCGCCTGGCCCAACGTCCAAAGCGGATCATCCGGCCCTAGGCGGAAACGACGACGGAAATCCTCCGCTAGTCGGCCAGACCCAGCTTCTCAGCCAGCCCGATGCGCTGAATCTTGCCCGTGGCGCCCTTGGGAATCTCGTCGAGGATCACGACTCGTCTCGGCGTCTTGAAGTCCGCGACCCGCTCGCCGACGAAGCGGCGGATCGCCCGTTCGTCCGACTCTTCGCCGTCGCGCAGGACAACCGCCGCTGCCACTTCCTCGCCCAGGCGATCGTGCGGCATCGCAAAGGTCACTGCCTGTGCTACCGCAGGATGCTGGAGCAGCGCTTCATCAACTTCGCGCGGCGAGATCTTCTCTCCGCCGCGATTGATGATCTCCTTCAGCCGTCCGGTGATCGTCAGATAGCCGTCATCATCGAGCACACCCTGGTCTCCGGTGCGGAACCAGCCTCGGGTGTAGGCAGTGGCGTTGGCCTCGGGGTTGTTGCGGTACCCGTCGGTGACGTTGGCGCCACGGATGACGACCTCGCCGCGCTGACCCATGGCCAGCAGCGCGCCATCCTCGTCCATGATCGCGATCTCAGGACCGGCCGGCAGACCAACGCTGCCCGGCTTGCGTTCGAGCGGCGGCAGCGGATTCGAACTCATCTGGTGGGCCGCCTCGGTCATGCCGTAGGACTCGATCACGGGTGCGCCGAAGGTTTCTTCGAGCTCGGCCATGACGGTCGGGGGGAGCGAGGACGACGACGAGCGGATCAGGCGTAGGTCGGTCTCGGCCAGGATCTCAGCGTTGCGCGATGCACGGGTCAGGATCAGTTGGTGCATGGTCGGGACGGCCGTGTACCAGGTAGGTTCGGCCTCGCGCAGCCAGCCGAAGACCTGCATCGCGTTGAAGCCCGGCGAGCACCAGGTGCAGCCGCCCGCGCCGACGCTGGCCAGGATGCCGGCCATCACACCGTGGATATGAAACAGCGGCATGATGTTGAGGCAGCGATCCTCAGAGGTGAGATTGAGCGTGTTGCGAATGTTGTGGGCGGTCGCGGTCAGATTGCGCTGGCGCAGCGGCACGATCTTGGGCCGGGAGGTGGTGCCTGAGGTGTGCAGCACGAGACCGACATCATCCGGGCCCGCCTCGCCCGGTCGAGCCGGGGCGCCGCTGATATCGGCCGAGAGGTTGAAGGCTCCAGCTGGCCCATCAGCATCCGGGTGGAGCTCCACCAGTGGAGTGCCCAGTCGCTGCGCGACCTCACGGACGGGCGAGTCCACTCCGTCCTGAACCACGACGGCCTTCGCCTCCAGATCCTGGAGATAAAACTCGAACTCGTCGGCGCGGTACCCGGGATTGAGCGGCGCCGCCGTCGCGGCGTTGGCCACGCCCAGAAACGCGGCCGCCATCTCGGCGCCGTTGGGCAGCACGATCGCGATCCCGTCCTCGCGCCCCAGTCCGAAGCGGTTGAGCTGCTCGCCCGTCTGTGCGATCTGCGCTCGGAGGCCATCAAAGTGGAGATCGGGGCGTCCAGGCGAACCGAGGGCGGAGGCATCGCCATTGATCGGTGCGAGCAATTCAGAGATCGTTTTGGCTTGTGAATTGGTGTGGGTCACGGGGTCTCCCGACGAACGAAACCGGGCGCAAACCGGCGGTCAAATGCGCCACTTGGGATACAGCGTATTGTCAGACATCTGTCTGAATGGATATAGGCGCTGCGTATACTTGAGGGTGGAGAGGTGTCCGAGTGGCCGAAGGAGCCGATCTCGAAAATCGGTAGGTGCGGCGACGTGCCTCGTGGGTTCGAATCCCACCCTCTCCGCCAGTTTTGTTCGTCGGCCAATCGTCCGGAGAGGTGCTGGAGTGGACGATCAGGCACGCCTGGAAAGCGTGTAGGGCTGCAAGGCCCTCGTGGGTTCGAATCCCACCCTCTCCGCCAGTTCACTTCCTACCCACATCCCTCATACCCGCGACAAGCACTCCGTCATACCCGCGCTTGCCGCGGGTATCTCGCGGTCAGGAGCGCAGCGCTCGCGCAACCGGAGCCCGTGACGATGCGATGGGCGCCTCCAGAACGAGGCGCAGCGCCCGGTTGATCGAGATTGCCGCGGCGGAGCGCGGCAATGACGAGCTTCATTGCTCAGGTCAGCCGCAGAAACTGACTGATCAGGGGCACAATGATCTCCGGAGCATCCTCCTGGCAGAAGTGGCCCGCATTCGGCAGAACCGTAACGGGCGCGTCCGGATAGAGCGCCTGGAACCCGCCGATCGCGCGCTCCGGATCGATCGCGTGGTCCTGCATCCCCTCAACCATCATCGCCGGCATTGAGGCAAGTTCCTGGACAGCCGCAATCTCTTCGAAGATGAAGTCCCGTGTGCGGCCCAGGTATGCATCCAGCGGAAATTCAATCGCGCCGATGCAGGACTCCTTGTCGGGGAACGGCGCCGAGTAGGCGCGAATCCAGGCGTCGTCAACCGCTTCTGAATTCTCGAACCCGATGATCTTCATCACGCTGAGCACATGGCTGCCTAGATGGCCGAGCGTCTCGTGCAGCGTGCCGGCCTCGTGATGCTTGCCGATCCACTGGAACCACGGCGATACCGGCGCGTTCGGCGGCTCTCGTCGAGAGCCGGGAATGATCGTATTGAGGACGCACATGCGCTTGACCCGGTCGAGATTGCGCACGGCATACTGCGAGCCCATCGGACCGCCCCAGTCCTGCATGACGAAGGTGATGTCGTGCAGGTCGAGCTCCGCGATCAGCGCCGCCAGGTTCCCGACATGTGTGCGGAGCGTGTACTCCCGATCCTGCGGCGTCTCGCTCTTGCCGAACCCCATGTGATCGGGAACGATCACACGGTTCGTTTCGGACAGGCCGGGAATGAAGTTGCGATACAGGTAGCCCCAGGTCGGCTCGCCGTGGAGCAGGACGACCGGCTCGCCCTCGCCCTCGTCGACGTAGTGCATGCGGAAGCCGGGCGCGTCCGTGAAGTGCGGCTCGAATGGGAACGTGCCGTCGAAGGTCTCGTCAGCAGGAATCATGGTCGGTCCTCTCAGGTCAGCTTGAGGAACTGTTGTATCAGTGGAACGATGATCTCCGGCGCATCTTCCTGGCAGTAGTGTCCGGCATTGGGCAGCATTGTGATTGGCGCGTCGGGATACATGTCGCGGAAGACGCCAATCGCGAACTCGGGCACGCCGGCGTGATCCTTCATGCCTTCGACCATCATCGCGGGCTTGGAGGACAGCTCCGGGATCAGGTGCGCCGTCTCCATGACGTAGTCGCGGGTTCGACGGAGGTAGATGTCGAGCGGAAAGTTGATCGCGCCAATGCATGAGGCCTGGTCGGGGAACGGCGTGGAGTAGGCGCGAATCCAGGTGTCGTCGACCACGCTCATGTTCTCGAAACCGATGATCTTCATCACGCTCAGCACGTTGCTGCCCAGGTGGCCCAGCGCCTCGTCGATCGTGCCCGCCTCGTAGTGCTTGCCAATCCATTGGAACCATCGCGAGACCGGCCGGTTCGCGACGCGAGGACCGACCCCGCCGATGTTGGTGTTCATCACGCAAAACCGCTTGACCCGATCAAGGTGCCGAACGGTGTACGCCGATGAGATCATCCCGCCCCAGTCCTGCACGACAAACGTGATGTCCTGCAGGTCAAGTTCGTCAATCAACGCAGTCAGATTCTCGACATGGGTCTTCATCGTGTAGACCCGGTCCTGAGGCGTCTCGCTCTTGCCGAATCCCATGTGGTCGGGAACGATCACCCGGTGAGTCTCGGACAGGGCCGGAATGAAGTTGCGATACAGGTACCCCCACGTCGGCTCTCCATGCAGCAAGACCAGAGGTTCCCCCTCGCCCTCATCCACATAGTGCATCCGAAATCCCGGAGCCTCAGAAAAGTGAGGCTCAAACGGAAACGTGCCGTCAAAGGTCTCCTCGGCTGGGATCATGGCTGTTGCCGTCTCTCACGGGATCCAACTTCAATGGAAGACTACGACCTACCAACCCCGTCATTCCCGCGCTTGCCGCGGGAATCTCGCCCAGTGCCGGACTCACGTTGAATGCGGACGCGATGGAGAACTCGGGGCACGATCCGCTGCAATGACGAGATCGAGGATTGGCCGATCAATCGACCGAGGACTGCTCACCCCGGCGAGTCCGCTCGAACTTCTCACGCTGCTCCGCTTCGGCCTGGGCGGCGGCGATGTCTCCGGCGACCTTGGCCTGTTCCCAGTTCTCTTTGTTGTCATCGCCGCTCATCATCCGACCGACCAGCGCGGCGATCACTCCGAGAAACAGCCCCCAGCGCAGACCCCGCCAGAAGCCCATCTCAACTGCCTTTCTGGCGGAAGTTGCCGCTCAGAACGTCGAACATTCTCTGGATCCTCGAGGCGGTGGCGTAGGCGCGGATCACCGGCTCGGCGGCGGAATCGCCCAGGTATTCGGCGGTGCCCTTGACCGACTTGACCGTCTCCTGCGCGCTCTCGAGCAGCGGTGGCACGCCTTCCTGGAAGGTCTTGCGGGCCGCGCGCAGCAGGCGGAAAGAGAGGAAGCCGACGATAATCGTGGCCAGGATCATCACGATCAATGCGATCACGCTGAGCAGACCGGCGACGATGATGACGATGTCGCGGATGTCGGTGATCGTGCTCAGCGGCATGAGGTGAGCGTAACCTACGCCGTCGATTCCACCGTGCCGCCACCCAGCACGCGGTCGCCGTCGTAGAAGACGGCCGCCTGGCCCGGAGCGACCGCCCGCGCGGGCTGGTCCAACGCGAGGAGGGCGCCGCTCAGTGACGCGCCGACGGGCGCCGAGCGGTAGCGCAACTGGACCTGGAATCGGTCGACCGGCTCGGACAGCCAGCGCACATCCGACAACGCAATCCGCTCGACCAGCAGGTCGTCCGCCTCCCCGACCGTGACGACATTCGTAGCGGCGTCGATGCCGGTGACGAAGCGGCGCCCGCCGCCCCCGCCGATCTCGAGTCCCTTGCGCTGACCGATGGTGAAGTGCTGAACGCCCTGGTGCCGTCCAACCTCGCGGCCCTCCGTGTCGAGCATCAGCCCCGGCCGGTCGGCGACCCTCGTCCCAACCACGGCACGGTAGTCGCCTCCGGGAACGAAGCAGATGTCGGCGCTCTCTGGCTTGTCGGCGACCGCCAGGTTGTGACGCTCGGCGACGGCCCGGACCTCCGCCTTCTGCAGTCCGCCAACCGGGAATCGGGTCATCGCCAGCGCCTGGGGCGTCAGGGTGTAGAGGAAGTACGACTGATCCTTCTCCCGATCGACGCCCCGCAGAAGCAGAGGATGTCCATCGGCGCCGGACGCAGTTCTCGCGTAGTGACCGGTCGCGATCCAGTCGGCGCCCAGCGCCTTTGCGCGTTCGAGGAATGCGTCGAACTTGATGAAGGTGTTGCAGTTGAGACAGGGATTCGGCGTGCGGCCGTTGGCGTACTCGTCGATGAACTGGTCCACGACGAACTTCCGGAACGGCTGCTCCAGGTTGAGCGTGTAGTGGGGAATGCCGAGACGCTGGGCGACGCGCCGAGCGTCGCCGATGTCCTCGATCGCGCAGCACTGGCTGCGGCCGGTGTAATCCTCGGGCCGCGCCTCGGTCCACAGACGCATCGTGATCCCGATCACGTCGTACCCCTGCTCAACGAGCAGTGCCGCGGCAACCGACGAGTCGACCCCGCCACTCATACCCACAACCACTCGCTCAGGCATGCCCGCTCCTGGGGGCGCTACCATTGACCACGTGACTACTCCAGCGACGGAACTCAACCCCACCGCGCGGAGACCCAGACGTACCACCAAGCAAGACGCCGAACGGCTCGCCCGCGCGATCGTCGAACAGCTCGACGACCGCCAGGCCGAGGCGATCGTCCTGCTCGATGTCGAGCCGCATACCGATCTCGCCGACTTCTTCGTCATCGCATCCGCGACCTCGCGGCGACAGTTCGGTGCCCTCGAAGACGCCCTGCGCCATGTCCCCGACGCCGACTTCCCCCGCCGCGAAGGCGGACCGGAAGGCGGTTGGCTGCTCTGCGACTACGGCTCGGTGGTGGTGCATATCTTCGACCGCGATACCCGCGACTACTACGACCTAGACGGACTCTGGTCGCAAGCCGACACGCTCCTCCGCGTGGAGTAACGCGCAGGCGTCCTCCTCCAAGCTACTCGTAAATCCAGCCCTCGACGTCGCGGCTCCAGCTGACCAGCTCCGACGGATCGAAGAACAGCGCCAGCTCTCGTTCGCCCGACTCAGGTGAGTCGGAGCCATGGATCACATTGCGGCCGAGGTCGACGCCGAAATCGGCGCGAATGCTGCCCGGCGTCGCGTCGAGCGGATTCGTCGCGCCCATCGTGTTGCGCACGTGCTGCACCGCGTTCGCCCCCTCAAAGGCCGCCGCGACCAGCGGGCCTGAGGTGATGAAGTCGCGCAGACCGGGAAAGAACGGCTTCTCCACGTGCTCGGCGTAGTGCCGGTTGGCCAGCGCCTGGTCCATCTGCATCAGCTTGAGCCCGATCAGCTTCAGTCCTCGGCGTTCCAGCCGCGACAGTACCTGGCCGATCAGGCCGCGCTGGACGCCGTCGGGCTTGACCAGGACGAGTGTGCGTTCGGTAGACATTGACAGCTCCGGAGGTTCCATGTGAGTTGGTTGTGAGAGGTGGACCCAGCGTATGACGCAGGGAGGTATGAGTCGTTGTCGCAACGCTCACACTGCAACCGACGTTAGGGCTGGGGCTGCGGTCCGATCGCCGGCTCCCGCAGGTAGAGCGGCTCCAACGCCGCGGGAGGCACACCCTGACCGTCCTCCAACCGACGCCATCCGAGTTCTGCCAGGACGCCGGCTCGCCGCGCGTTCAGCGAGGGCGGCGAACACAGCCAGCCAGCGTCGTCGACCGCTGACGCCGTCTCCTCGTCCAGACGCTCCGGCTCGCCGCAGATCACGCCCGCCCGCCCGCAGAATCGCTTGGCGTCGGCCAACGCGCGTTGCAGTTCGAAATCGCCGCCCGTCCTCGCCGGTTCCAGCTCCCGCCAGCGATCCAGCGGTCCCCAGAAGATCTGCCAGGCCCACGTGTTCCGCGACGCCCGATGGATCGCCGCAGCCAGACCGCTCGAGGCATGCTGAAACGCCTCGATCTCCAGACGTCCAACGCCGACGCATTGCAGATCAAGCGCCACTGCGAGCCCTGCTGCCGCAGCCATGCCCGAACGGATGCCGCCATAAGCGCCAGGACCGATATCGACGAAGACCGCGTCCAGTTCCTGCTTGACGATCGCCGCGTTCCCCGTCTGACGGCAAACGAGGTCAATCATCGGCGTCAGCGACGGCGTGTGTCGGCGCCCCGATTCCCAGCTGATTTCGGTCAGCACCCGGCCGCGCTCGCTCACCGCGACGCTCGACTGCTCGCCGACCGTGTCGATAGACAGTTCCATCAGGCGGGAACCGCCGAGATCTGTTTGGCCAGTTCCGCCAGCAGCAACTCGGCCTGCTCGCCCGAGGCGGTCAGCAACAGCTCCCGCGGCGACGCATCGAGTGCGTCCTCTGCAACGTCTTCCTCAAGCGGGACAATCTGCACGTGCAAATGGTCCTCGGGCAGCGCGCCCTGACCTCGCTCCGGCCACTCCACCAGCAGGACGCCGCCTAGCGCCGCCTGGTCGAGGCCTAGTTCGGCAATCAGGTCGAGGTCGTCAAGCCGGTAGAGATCGGCATGCCGCATCGGCAGCCGCCCGCCCAGGTGTTCGTTCATCAGGACGAACGTGGGCGAGTTCACCGTCGTCGGCGCATCCAGACCGCGTCCGACGCCCTGGGCGAACACGGTCTTCCCCGCCCCTAGATCTCCCTGCAGCAGGACGACCGTTCCCGCCGGGGCAGCACGTCCGACAGCCGCGCCGACGGCGCGGGTCGCTTCCGCGTCCTCGCATGTCAGGCGAAGTGTTTGTTGTGATTCCGGCATGGAGCCAGCTTATCGGTACACGACGTATTCTGAGTTCATGGACAAGATTCATATCGCCAACTTCTTGCCGGTCCCCGATCCAGCGCTCGATGTCATTCGCGCCGTCGACCCGCGCATCGAGATCCACAACGTCTCGCAGAATCTGGTCCGCTACATGCGCGGTCCCGATCACGCCCAGGTCGACGTGCGCGCCGCGCTTGAGGAAGCCACCGAAATCCAGGAGCGCGACCGGGTCTGGTTCACCTTCTTCAGCGGCGATCTGGCCGCCAATGCCTCGGCGCTGGAATGGATCTGCCTGGCCTCCGCGGGCGCCAACCAGATCCTCGATCAGCCCATCGGCGAAGACGTCGTGATCACCAAGATGCCCGGGCTGGCAGCCCGCGTGATCGGCGAGTGGGTGCTCGCCTTCATGCTGATGGACGCCAAGCAGATGATTAGATTGATCGAAGCGCATCGACAGGGCACCTGGGCTCGATCGGATCCACAGACCCTGGAGGGAGCCACCGTCGGCATCATCGGCTACGGCGCGATTGGCTCCGAAATCGCGAGATTCTGCGACGCCTTCGGCGCTCGAGTCGTCGGCATCAGGCGGAGAGCCTCCGGCGACGGCACGCCGCCCGACGATGCACCGCAATCGGTCGCCTACGTCTGGCCGCCCGAACGACTCAACGACGTACTCAGCGAGTCCGACTACGTCGTGCTCGCCGTCCCCCTGACCGATGACACCCACCGCCTCATTGGTGAACCGGAATTGGCCGCGATGAAACCCGGCGCAGCGCTGATCAATATCGCCCGCGGCGAAGTGGTCGACTGGGACGCCCAGGTCGAAGCCTTGAACAGCGGCCGCTTGCGCGCCTCCTACACCGACGTCACCGCGCCCGAGCCCCTGCCGGACGGACATCCCCTGTGGAGCGTCCCCAGCCTGTTCATCACTCCACATAACAGTGGACTTCAGCCGAACTACTTCGGCAAGGCCGCTTACCGGTTCGCCGATAATCTGCGCCGCTTCATCGACAAAGAACCCTTGCGCGACATCGTGGATCGACATGCCGGCTACTGAGGCCGACACCACCACAGTTCCCCAGCGTCACGACATTTTCATGCCCGCGCGGGGAACCTTCGTGGAGGCGGGACGCGATCGCGATATCTCGCGAATGCCCGACCCCGACATCCGCTTCGGCATCGGCCTCTGGCCGTCCGAGGTGATGGCCTGGCTCGAAGCCGACGATGCGTTCACCAACGCCGCGGTCCGGTTGCGACAGTTGGGACCGAAACTGGTCGCCGCGCTTCAGCAGATGCAGACGCCGCTCGAAGACCTGAAGAACCGCACCGTCGGCGCAATCGAGGAAGAGTTGACCCTCGAACTCGTCGAGCAGACGCCGATGCGCGTCGACCTTGTGGCGCACTACATTGCCGAGCTGCTCGACCACGTCGCCACCATCGTTCCGCACTGCTACGGCGCCGCCGGAGAACCGTTGCTTCCGTCCCGGGGCAGCCTGCGCGAACTGGCAACCGCCGGACTGTCGGAGCTGGATCCGGCGCTGGCCGAACTCGTCGCTCCCGACGGCGCCTTGCCCGACTGGGCTGAGACGTTAGCAGCGTCCACGATCGGCGAGAAGCCCGACTTCTCCGCTCTGCCCCTGGCCAACGACCCCAACATCTACATCATCACCAATCATCCCAACTTCGAGCGCGCCGACCCCGACCAGAAGCTGGCGGCGCTCAAGGCCTCCGCCAACCAGACCATCGCCGCCGCCGAAGCCATCGACGCCTCGATGCTCGGCATGTGCCGCTGGCTCGATCAACTGCTCGATCATCTGATCGGCGTCGTCTGCCGCAGACTCCCCAAGGGCGAGCGGCTGCGCGACCGCTGGGCGGCGGACGAGTGGACCACCATCCAGCGTCTCAGCTTCTTCGACACCGACGCCGCCCTGGCAATCACCAGGGCCTTCCCCGCCATCTCCGAGGGCCCCCTATTGCCTGGGACGGAATCGGAATAGGGAAACCTCACCCTCTGCTGTTGAGGATCAGCGCACAGTTCCGCGTCGCACCTCTGGAGACTTGCGCCTAAACCAACCAAAGTCGGCCCCGCGCAGGCGGGGCCCGCCCCCCTACTCGACGCAGGCAGCCGCCAAGGTGCCGATCGCCGACGTGCGCTCGCGGACGTGGTCGTCCTGCTGGAAGCCGTTCGTCAGGAACCCGACCGACAGCCCCGTCTCCGGATCGCCCCAGGCAATCTGACCACCCGCGCCGGCGTGTCCGAAGGCGCTTGGCGACGCGCCCGTGCCAAAGCCGCGTTCCTCGGTCAGGCCGTCGTCACCCGCCAGTACCACCGTCAATGCCCGATTTACGTGGATGCCGCTCAGGGGATCGGTGTGGCGATCGGGATTCGTCATCACGGTCGTGCCCAGCTCGACCGCGCTCTGGCTCAGAGGACCGTCGTCCGACGGGTCAATCACCTGCTGGTAGAACATCGCGACGTCTGCCGCGTTGGCGAACGCGCCGCCACCCGGACATCCGGCTCGCCGCTGCGAGGCGAGGTTGAAGTGCAAAATCGTCTGCGGGAAGACCTCGCCGCCATCGACCGGCAGCGGTTCCTCGGTGTAGACAATCGAAGCGGCTCGTCCATGTTCCTCGTTGGGCAGGCCCACGTAGAGGTTGTCCAGACCCATTGGATCGAGCAGGTTGCCCCGCAGCCAGTCGCGGAAGTCCTCGCCGGTCTTCTGCTCAATGATCTCGGCCAGCACCCAGTGCGCCGAGGTCGCGTGGTACTCCCACTGCGTGTCCGGCGTCCAGTTCAGCCGCCAGCCCATCATCCGCTGCAACCGCGACTCGCGGTCTTCCCACAGCCGTGGATTCATCGGCGCATGCGGGAACCCGCCCGTGTGCAGCATCACGTTGCGCACCGTCACCTCCGCGAACGACGCCTCGCCGTTGCCCTCCGCGCACCAGCCCGGAACGATGTCCACCACCCGTTCGTCCAGGTCCAGCAGCCCCTCGTCCAGCAGCTTCCAGACCCCAATCCCGACGATCGCCTTGGTCGACGAGAACATGCAGAACAGGGTGTCGTCCCCGGCCGGCCCAACCGACCTGCCCTGGTGCGCGACGCCAAACGTCCGCATCCCCGCCAGCTCACCCTCGTGCCCAATCGCAATCTGCGCCGCCGGCACCTTCCCGTCGCTCACAATGCCTTCGACGTAGTCGAAAAGCTCCTGCAGCTTGTCCTGGTTGATGGAAGTCATGTCACCCTCCGCCCCTTCTGGCGTGCGCCAAGTCTAGAGCCTGTACAGCCCCCTCCGACCGCCCCGCGCCTAACACCCCTCCTCCTCCTCCGATGCCCCGCACTTGATGCGGGGCCCAGCCCGCGATCACCACCCGCAGGGCACCGCCCCCCCTCACCTCGCCCTCTTGACATCACCAACCCATCGTCACACCATAAGAACATACGTACGTTCCAACCGAAGGCAACCAGACCATGACCACCAACCCCCTCTTGGCGACCCCGAACAGAACCGAACAGGCCCGAACAACAAGTGCCTTCCCGGATCTTCCAAAACCGACCGACATCAACCACCCAAACACCACGATCGCCCGCAAAACACGGGTTTTTCCTCTCCGCACCGTGGAAGTATTTTTTCTGTTCAACCACCAACCAACCGCCAAATCACCCGCTCACCCGAACAAGGCGCTCGCCGCCAACCTGGACGAATCCGTACCAAGCGGTCGCGTAGTCTGACGCCCATGCCTCCCGCGATCAGCATCAGCGGCGTCACCAAGCGATACGGACCGGTCACTGCCGTGGACTCGGTCGATCTGGAGATCGAAGCCGGTCAGGTCTATGCCCTGCTCGGTCCCAACGGAGCCGGCAAGACAACGCTGATCGAAATCCTCGAGGGCTACCGCCAGCGCGACGCCGGCGACGTCTCGGTGCTCGGCTACGACCCTCAGCGTCAACGAGGCGAACTCAACCGCCGGGTCGGCATTGTGCTCCAGCGCAGCACCCCGATGGAGGGCCTCACCCCACGCGAGATGCTCAACTTCTCTGCCCGGCTCTACGACAACCCGATGAACACGGATGACGCGCTCGAGCTGGTCGGCTTGACCGAACACGCCGATCGGCGCGGATCCAAGCTGTCCGGCGGTCAGAAGCGCCGGCTCGATCTCGCCACCAGCGTGATTGGCAACCCGGACCTGATCTTCCTCGACGAGCCGACCACCGGCTTCGACGCCACGGCCCGCCGACAGGCCTGGGAGGTCGTCCGCGGACTGACCGCGCGTGGCGCCACCGTCATCCTGACCACCCATTACCTCGACGAAGCCGAGCACCTCGCGCAAAAGATCGGGCTGATCAAGGACGGCCGGATCATCTTTGAAGGCAACATCGCCGCCCTCAGACGCGAGATGGAGACCGAGACCCGCATCTCCTGGCAACCTCCGCTTGACGTCGATCCCTCTGAACTGCCGGTCGAATGGCAGTCCCTGCGCGTCGGGCCGGACGGCCGATTGTCGCTGCCCACCCAGGAACCGACCCGCCACCTCGCCCGACTGATCGAGTGGTCTCACAATCGAGGGCTGGACGAGATCCCCGAGCTACAGGTGGAACGGCCCGACCTCGAGGAGATGTATCTGGAGCTGGTCGACGAAAACCAGAACCTGGAACAGGCGGACCGCTCATGAGCGCCGCCAACACCGTCCGCACGCTGCGTCTCGGCTTCTTCTACATGTTGCTCAACCTGAAGACGATCTATCGCCAGCCCGCCGCCCTCTTCTTCGTCGTCGCCTTCCCGATCATGTTCTTGGTCATCTTCTCCTCCTTGCTGACTTTCGAGATCGGCATTCCCGAGGAGGCGGCTGGCAACGTCCCGGTTGTCACGTTCAGCCAGTACTTCGTCGCCGGAATCATGGGCGTGGCGATCTTCGGCACATCCTTCAACCTGCTCGGCACATCTCTGGCGATTCAACAGTTCGACGGCACGCTCAAGCAACTCGCCGCAACCCCGCTGCCCAGAACCTCCTTCTTCATCGGACTCGTCGGCACCGCGCTGACCTACACCGTCCTGCAGCTGATAATCATGTTGATCCTCGGCGTCGTCGCCTACGGGATCGACCTGCCGGACGCCGCTGGCTGGCTCACCTTGATCTGGATCGTGTTGCTCGGCGTGCCGGCCGGCTGTGTGCTGGGGATCGCCATCACCAAGATCATCCCCTCGGCCAACGCCGCCCCGGCCGTCATCCAGGCGCCGTTCATCATCCTCCAGTTCATCTCCGGCGTCTTCTTCACCCTCGCCTCATTGCCCACGGCGCTGCAGTGGGTCGCCGGGGTCTTCCCCTTGCGCTGGATCGCCCAGGGCCTCAGATCCGTCTTCCTGCCCGACGCCTATCGCTACGCCGAACCGGGTATGAGCTGGCAACTCGAACTCGCCGCTATCGTCCTCGCCGTCTGGATCGTCGTCGGCCTCGGCCTCTCGGTCCTCACCTTCAAGTGGGACCGCTCCGGCTAGCGCCGATGTGGACCGCGAAGTCGCCGACCCCGCTCCGACTGCCGCTGCTGCTCGCGCTGCGCACGCAGCATCGCCTCATGGATCTCCTCGGAACGGTCGCCGCCGGTCGATGCCACCTGCCTCTGACCTCGCTTGAGTTCAGCCTCGCCCCGCAGTTGCGAGCTTCGCTGACTGGCCGCAATATTGGCGCCCGTCTCATCACGGACCCGCTGCACCGTGTCGCTCATCGAGGGCATCGAGCCGGATTGCTCCGATATCCCTTGAGCGAGAAAGCTGGTGGCCTGTCCGTGCAGATCAAGCTCATGACGCATGCGCGCCTCCGCGCCCATCACATGAAGGTGGTCAAGCAGCCAGCCCTCAACGCGGTGCAGCGCTCTTCCCAGCGGCGTCCGTTCACCGCCGAACAACAGACGCAACGGTCGGATGATCAGGACCACCAGGATCTCGCCAAGGCCGACCAGCATCATGGGAAACCTCCAGTCACACCCGACGGAAACGCAGCGCCACCGCCATCGGGATCTCCGGCAGCATGTTCCAGATCAGCTTCGCCTCCGCCATCGGCTGCTCCAGCGCGGGCAGCTCTTCGATCCCGTCAAGCACCAGTCCCGATGCGAATGCATCGCCCAGCAACTCGCTCATCGGCCGATGGAAGTAGACCTGCGGTTGCTTCTGTGCCGAGTTCGTCACCCCGTGGGTCGCGTAGCGCGACAGGTAGCGATGGATCGTCAGCCCGTGCGGCTCATCGTCCGACTCCGCCTTGGCAAACGTATAGCCCGACGTCGCGTAGGCCGGATGCAACGTCACGACCACAAACGCTCCACGAGGCCGGAGCACCCGCCGCGCCCCGCCGAACATCGGACGCAGCAGCGGCATCGACATCACACCCATGATGCAAACGGCCGCATCGAACGGCCCACCGCAGTTGAGAATCGCGCGCTCGTCAGTCGCATCGACGGTCCGATAGCTGATGTCCACCGCCTGGTCCGAGATCGTCTCCGTGCGTCGCTCGGCGTGAGCAAGCAGCGCCGGCGAGAGGTCGGTCGCGACCACGCTCATGCCCTGTCGGCCCAGCCGGCGGGCAAACGCGCCGTTGCCGCAGGCGAACTCGATCAGCCGCGCGCCCGCCTCGAGCCCCAGCAACCGCTCGGCCGCCGGCGCGAACACGCCATGATGGAATTCGTCGCCCTGGTCGCCCCATCGCTCGTCGAAGAAGTCGGCCTCGGACTCCCAGCCGTCGAGCACCTGTTGGCGCAACTGTGCAATCTCTGAATCGGCGTCCGCTGGTGTCTGATTCGGTTCTGATGACATGGGCACAGATTAGTTGCCCAGGCGCGCCTGCATCGAAGCATCAAGCCGACGGATCGAGGAAATTCCTATACTCGCGCCACCTCTCCTCGGAGTGAGCGATGAACGAGCGCAGCTACTGGAATCGCATCGGCGCGACAAGACTGACCCGTCGCGCACTGGTCCGTGCGGCAGCCCGAGCGGGCGTAGGCGCGACCGGACTCGCCCTCGTCGGATGCGGCGATGACGACGACGATGGCGAAGTCGTCGTGGTCCAGACCCAGGAAGAACTGGCGACCACGCCGACTCCGCGAACACAGGACCGAGTCTCACCGCCGCAGCAGACCGAGGAACAGGCGCGCAAGCATGCCGAACAGGCCGTCCAGCAGGAACGCGCCCAGAGCCGGACGGAACCACAACAACAGCGGGAACAACATCAACGCCCGCCCGCTCAACAACAAGAGACGCAGGTAACCGTCAGCCAGGTCGTTCGCGGCGGCGATCTGCGGATGTCCACCCCCGCCGACGCGCACGATTACTTCGATCCGCATCGCGCGGTGTTCGGAAGCACCCAGTATTGGATGGGCTTCTACATGAACAGCGTGATCCGCTGGCGAAACAAGGGCCAGGCGATCATGGAACCGGACATCTGCAGCCTGCCCGAAACGCCGGATGCCGAAACCTATCTGTTCCGCGTCGACCAGGGCGCCCGCTTCTGGGACCAGTATCCAACCGACGGCGGGCGCCTGGTGACGGCCGAAGACATTCGCGTCAACTACCAACGCCACATCGATGCGCGCGACGCCGACGGAATCGAGGACGGAACGTTCCCGCACCGCGACTCCTACGCCAAGACCGACTCGACGGAGGCGCCCGACGATCACACGTTCATCGCCCGGACCGCCGGCCCCGACGCCACCTGGCTGGGAGTTCCGCTGGGTCCGTACGGTTGGATAACGTCGCCCGAGGCGATCGACGACTACGGCAATCGCTGGCGAGACGAGCCGACCAACATCTCGCTCTCCAGCGGCACCGGGATGATGCTCCCGCGCTCATACGACCCCGATATCGGGATCAAGCTTGAACGCAATCCGAACTATTGGAAGACCGGAGTCGACGGCCGCCCGCTGCCCTACTACGACAGCGTGACATTCGCCGGTATGACCGATCCCACCACCATCGAAACCGCTTACCGGGGCCGTGAGCTCTCGATCGGCGGATTCCCGCTCTCATCGATCCAGGTGAAATCCCTGACCGAGGACTTCCCCGATCACCCAACCGGTCGGGTGCCGCTGGGCTACACGGTGGTCACGGGATGGTTCAATTTCAATCCCGGCTGGGACGGCTGGGACGGCCTGGGCAATCCGTACCTCGATCGCCGCTTCTGCCAGGCCATGAACCTCGCCGTGGACCGCTATCTGATGATCGCTCACGTCTACCTCGGCAAGGGCAAGCCAAGCGCGCTCGAGGACACTCCATGGTTCAACAGGTTCTGGGCGCTGCCCGAGGAGGAGTTGTTGTCGACCCCCGGGTTCCGCCCCAATCGAGAGGCCGATATCGAGGAAGCTCGAGCCCTGCTCGACGCCTCCGGCTACGACCCGCTTCGTCCCATCAACCTGCTCGCGCCCGCCTTCTGGGAGGAGATCACTCCGGGAGTGATGGAGATTGAACGGGCCATGTATGAAGAGGCTCTGGGCGTTGAAGTGAACTTCGATCTGGAACCGTTCCCACTCATCCTGCAGCGGCTGGTCAACGGAACCTATCCCGGCTCAGGTCCGCAATGGACGCTGGCGCCAATCGACCTGGACCCAACGACCGCCTACCACAACCGCTACCTCCCCGGCGGCAGCCTCAACTACTTCCACTACGACTACGAACCGCTGTCGGAGCTCGTCACGAGCATGCGCACGACCGTCAACCAGCAACAGCGCCGCGATCTGGCGCACGAGGCGCAGCGCATCTTGCTCGGCACCCACCCAGACCATGGACTCGACGGGCTCGGCCCCGCGCCCGGTGTGATGAATGGCATCTCTCCGGCGATCTGGTGGCCCTACGTCCACCGCGGCGAAGACTCGTTGCAATTCGCCCACGACTCGCACCGTCACGACGACACCTGGATCGACGTCGGTCACCCCGACTACCCGGCCTAGCGGCCTCCGGCTGTTGGGTTGAAGTTAGGGCGACTGCGGACGGGCGTCGCGTGCGGCGACGAGGGCGGTCCAAAGCCTCTAGCATTCTCACGTTGTGAATCGCGCGATTCGCTTTCGAAGGGAAGTCCAATGACAGAACGCAATTATTGGCAACGCATGCGCCGCAAGCAGATGAGCAGACGCGCGCTGCTACGCGCGTCCGGTCGCGCCGGAGTCGGCGCCGCCGGATTGGCGCTCGTCGGCTGTGGCGACGACGACGATGACGGCCAACAGTCGGCCGCCCAGGCTGCGGGCCAACAGCAGCAGCAAGGGCAGGCGATGCAGCAACAGGGCCAGCAAGGCCAGCAGCAGCAGGCCATGCAGCAGCAGGGTCAGCAAGGGCAACAGGAAGCCGCGGCGGATTCGCAGGCTGACCAGGCCGACCAGCAAGAGCAGTCCGCCGACGACGCCCAGGAGCAACAGCAGGCCGCCGTCACGGATATCGTTCGCGGCGGCCACCTGACCTTCTCAACGCCGGCTGCGACCCACGACTACTTCGACCCGGGCCGCGGCGTGTTTGGCCCGACCCAGTTCTGGATGGGGTTCTACATGAACTACCTCATCCGTTACCGGAACAAGGAACAGGACATCGCCGAGCCTGACATCGCCTCGCTGCCCGAGATCCCCGACGATGAAACCTACATCTTCAGGCTCGATCAGGGCGCCCGGTTCTGGGACCAATATCCAACCGAAGGCGGTCGGCTCGTCACCGCCGAAGACGTTCGCGTTAACTATCAACGACAGATCGACGCGGTGGACGCAACCGGCGCGGACGATGGCACCTTCCTTAGCGCCGGTTCCTACCGACGCACGTCGGCGATGGAAGTGCCGGACGAATTCACCTGGGTAGCCAAGACCGACGGCCCCGACGCAACCTGGATGGGTGTTCCGCTGCGGCCGTTCAGTTGGATCACCAGTCCAGAGGCGATCAGCGAGTTTGGCGATCGCTGGCGCGACGAGGCGGGCAACCTCGACCTGTCGTCCGGCACCGGAATGTTCATTCCGCACAGCTACGACCCGGACATCGGGATCAGCATGTCCCGCAATCCCAACTACTGGAAGATGGGTGTCGACGGCCAACCGCTGCCCTACTACGACGAGGTGACGCTGGCGAACATGGAAGACGCGACGACGGTTGACGCCGCGTATCGCGGACGGGAGATTTTGAACGGCCGCTTCCCGCTGACCACCCTGCAAGCCGACGGCATCGCCGAGGACTTCCCCGACCACAACTACGGACAAATCGCCTTCGGCTTCACGATCATCACGCTGGTCAACTACAACCCCGACTGGCCCGGTGAGGACGGCCTCGGCAACCCCTGGGTTGACCGGCGCTTCGCCAAGGCGCTCGGCATGGCCGTTGACCCGTACCTGATGATCGACACGGTCTACCTCGGTTCAGGCAAGCCGACTGGTCTGCATGACACCCCGTGGTACAGCTCGTACTGGGCGCTCCCGGAGGAGGAACTGCTGCAAACGCCCGGATTCCGCCCCGACCGCGATGTCGACATCGCCGAAGCGCGGGCGCTCCTCGAAGCCTCCGGCTACGACAAGAGCCGCGGCCTGCGCATGATCGCCCCCGACCTCTGGGAATCATCCTATCCAGGCGTACTCGAAACCGAGATCGGCATGTACAAGAACGCGCTCGACCTCGATGTCGAATTCGATGTGCAGCCCTACACCGTCATCCTGCAGCGCTTCGTCGACGGCACCTACCCCGGCAGCGGCCCGCAGTGGGGCAACCCGCCCGCCGAACTGGATCCGACGGCGCCCTACAACGACTTCTTCACCCCGGAAGGGTCGGTGAACACGCTGTCTTACGACTACCCGCCGATGGCCGAGATCGCGTACAAGATGCGCGTCACCCTCGACCGCGAAGAGCGTTGGGAGATGGCGCAAGACGCCCAGCGCCTGCTGCTTGGCACCCACCCCGATCACGGTCTGGACGGAATCACGACCATTCCCGGCGTGATGAACGGCATCTCGCCGGTGATCTGGTGGCCGTTTGTCCACCACAGCGAGGACACGCTGCAGTTCGCCCACGCCAGTCACCGCTACGACGAGACCTGGATCGACGTCAACCACCCGGACTACCCCGCGTAGTCCAGAGATCGCCCGGCGCGGCCGCGAATGTGGCGTTCGCGCCGGGCGTTGCGGCTCCCTTCTGTTGTGGACTCGACACCCACAACGTCAATTCGCTTATGCTCTGCCAAGTCGCACTGAGTGTTCGACGAGTGTCTGCCTTGAAGGAGCCGGAAATGAGTGAACGCAGCTACTGGCAACGCATGAAGCGCAATCGGATGAGCAGGCGTGCCCTGTTGCGAGCCTCCGGACGAGCCGGTGTTGGGGCTGCGGGTCTGGCGTTGGTCGGTTGCGGCGACGACGACGACGGCCAACAGTCGGCCGCACAGGTTGCTGCGCAACAGCAGCAGCAACAGGATGCGATGCAGCAACAGGCTCAGCAGCAGCAACAGCAGCAGGCCATGCAGCAGCAGGACCAGCAACAGTCCGCCGATCAGGCGGCGCAACAGGCCGATCAACAGGAAAAGCAGGCCGTAGCTGACGCCGACGATCAGCAGCAGCAGGCCGCCGCGGTTCCCGAGTCTGGCATCCCCTCATACGGCGGCACGATGCGCCGAGCATCGACGATTGAAACGCACGACTACTGGGACCCACACCGAGGTGTGTTCGGACCGACCCAGTTCATGCACTCGATGCTCTACAACAACCTGATTCGCTGGAAGAACAAAGAGAAAGCGGAGATGGAAGCGGACATTTCAGCGCTTCCGGAGATTCCCGACCCGACCACATACGTGTTCAACATCAACCCGCGAGCGGCCTGGCACGATGCATACCCCACCGAAGGCGGACGCAACATCACGGCTGAGGACATCGTGGTCAACGTCGACCGCAACACGGCCGGCGTCGACTCGACGGGTGCGGAAGACGGTTCCTTCCTCGGTCTCTCGAGCTGGCGCAAGATCGCGACGGCCGATGCAGTCGACGAACACACCTTGCGCACGACGTCGGATGGCATCGATTCCACCTATCTCTCAGCGACGTTCCTGCGACCCTTCGGCTGGATGGCGGCGCCGGAAGGGATTCGCGAGTGGGGCACCGAGTCAGACGTTTGGCGCGACGACCCGACGACGCTTCGGGTCGCCGGTTCCGGTCCGTTCATCGCCGAGAGTTACGAGCCAACTGAGGTGTTCGTGGCCGGCCGAAATCCGAACTACTGGAAGGACGACGCCTGGGGCCAGCAGCTGCCCTACGTCGACCGGATGGAGTACTACAACCTGTTCGACGAAACGGCCATCGAGACCGCCGTCCGCTCCAAGGAGTTGGACGGGGCCTGGCTCAACATCAGCCGGGTCGAATCGCTGCTCAACGACTTCCCGCAGATGCAGCGCAACACGGTCGGCGGCGGATTCACGATCATGATTCGCACCAACTACAACCCCGATTGGCCGGGCGAGGACGGCGAGGGCAACCCCTGGCTGGACCGACGCGTCGCCGCAGCCTTCCATCTCGCGACCGACCGCTATCTGATGATCGACACCGTCTACCTCGGCTCGGCAAAGCCGTCGGTGCTGGAAGAGATTCCCTGGTTCTCGACATTCTGGTCGCCGAGTCAGGAAGAGATGACGGAGATTCCCGGATTCCGTGCCGACCACGACAAGGATCTACAGGAAGCGAACGAACTGATGGACGCGAGCGGTTTCCGCGACACCGGCCGTTCGATCTACCTGTTCGCCCCCGACGTGTGGGAAACGCGCTATCCCGGCATCGTCGAGACGGCCAAGAACATGTACGAGTCGGGTCTGGGCGTTGGTATCGAGATCAGCGTCGACCCATACACGATCCTGCTGCAACGCCTGGTAGACGGCACCTCGACCGGTCAGATCCCATGTTGGACCAACCCACCGTCCGACCTCGACCCCACCAGCTACTGGCTCAACGGCCGCGTGCCGGGCGGTTCGGCCAACTTCTATAACTACGAGAACCCTCGCGTGACCGAGATCGCCGAGGAAATGAAGGTCACCCTCGACCTCGAGGACAAGGGCGTCCTGGCAAGGGAGATGGTCGAGTTGCAGCTAGGCATCCACCCGGATTACGGCTGGGAATCGCTCTCGCCGGGCCTGGGCGTGATGAACCCGGTCTCCAACGAGGCGTCGTGGCCGTGGTACCACGTGATTCCGGATGGCTATCAGTTTGCCCACCAGGGTCACAAGATCGTCGAGGAGCTGTGGCTCGACACAGCCCACGAGGACTACCCCGCATAACTGCCGAACAAGCACCCGACTGCGCAGCGATGCTTGCTGCGCAGTCGGGAGACTCTGAATCTCCTCTGTCCGGCACGGATAACGACCCAGAAATCGCTTAGACTCTGCCAAGCCGGACGCAGTGCGCGAGTCGGCGCACGCCGATCAGCAGCAACCAGGAACAGCGATGCAGCGATACCTCCTCCAGCGCATTCTCCTGGTGATCCCGACGCTGTGGTTGGTTGTCTCCCTGCTCTTCCTTGCGCTTCGCGCCCTGCCGGGCGACTTCGTCACGCGTAAGCTCGCCAATCTGGAGAACCAGGGCGCCGAGCAGCGGGAGTCGGAGATTGTTGGGTACATCGAGGTCGAGGAAACAACGCACCGCGTGATCTCCGGCGACACGCTCGAGTCGATTGCCGCGGAGAACAACACCACCGTCTCGGAGATCCTGGCGACGAATCCCGACCTCGATACGTCGGGCGACTTACGGCCCGGCACCAGAGTGGCGCTGATTCCCGGTCGGTTGCTGGAGACGATTGCGATCGCGCAGAAAGTATCACTGCCTGAAGAAGCCCAGCAGGGCGCGCAGTTGCTGATTGATCGCAATCCTGATATCGAGTTTCCCTTATATCAGGGCAAACCATATGCGGAGGCCGGGACACTCCTGACGATCCGCACCAGCCTCACGCTGGAGGAGTGGGCGTACGTCAACCGGGTCGAGGCGGGCGACATCCTGGCCGTCAATCCGACCGGGAGCCCGAGCAATGCCGACGGCAGCTTGACTGCCAATACGCAGTTGGCGCCAACGGCGCTGGTGATCGCCGAGGAGGGTGACACGCTGGAAGGGATTGCGGCCGCCTTCGGGCGCAACGTCGATGACTTGACCGACGCGAATCGCGGAGTCGATGCCGCTGAACCGCTCGAGGCCGGCAGGGAGATCCTAATCCCGTCGGACAAGATCGTCTCACCGACGACCAAGATCACCGAGGCCAACATCCGGCATCGACTTGGGATCGACAAGCCGCTGGGCACGCAGTACATCGATTTCCTCTGGGAGACAGTGCGGCTCAAATTCCGTCCGTCGTTCCAGACTCAGGAGGGCTCGCTCGATATCTTCCTGCGCGCGCTGCCGCGCACGCTGCATCTCAACGTGTATTCCTTGATCGTGGCGCTGATCATCGCGTTGCCGGTCGGGATTCTCTCGGCCATGCGGCAGGACCAGCCGCTCGACTACGCGCTGCGCGGCTTCGCCATCCTGGCGCTGGCGGCGCCCTCGTTCTGGATTGCGACCATGCTGATCTTCGTCGTCACACCTGGCGGCATCTCCGAAGGAGGCATCTGGTCGATTCCGCTGACATCCGAGGAGGCGCGTTCGGTCTTTAGCTCCTTCACTGGCGCGCTGGCGCTCTATTCGATTCCGGCGGTCGCCGGAGGGATTGCGGCTGGGGCCGGTCTGATGCGGATCACCAGGTCCGAGTTGCTCGAGGTCCTGCGTCAGGACTATGTGCGTACTGCATGGTCCAAGGGTCTGCGCGAGCGCACGGTGATCCGACGCCACGCGATGCGCAATGCGCTGGTCAACGTGATGAGCGTGCTCGGCCTTCAGATCGCCGCGCTCGTCGGCGGCAACATCATCCTCGAGCTGCTCTTCAACATCCCCGGGATCGGTCTGCTGCTGATTCAGCGGATCAACCAGGCTGACTTGCCCGTCGTGCAGACGATGGTGTTCTTCTTCGCGCTCTTCATCATCATCGTCAACATCATCATCGACATCTCCTACGCGGTGATCGATCCGCGTATTCGATACACGTAACCGGGTCGAGCGGGAGACGCATCATGAGCGACGAACGTCAGACGACCGCCAGGGAATTGGAAGAGTTCGCGCAGGCTCAAGGTCTGCGCGTTGAAGAACGCACCACGCTCCAGTTGGTCACCAGAGCGCTGATTTCGTTCTTCAGGACCAAACCCCTGGGTGCCGCAGGTCTCGTGCTGGTCGTTCTCTGGTCGATCATTGCGATCGGCACGGTCGGTTCTGGCGGCGGCTGGCTCGGAATCGGGCGCTACGACTCGCAGGATGTCTTCAAGATCGCCAGCTCCAGCTTCGCGGACGACAAGATGGCCAACGCCCTGGACGGTGAGCCGGCCGACATCTCCGACGCCAGGCTGCGGGAGCTGTTGCTCGCCCCTGAGGTCTACGGAGATCTCGCCCGCGAGTCCGGCGTACTGGACGACATGCTCGCCTACGTCGAAGGCCTGATCTCCTCTGGGACTGTGCTGACCCACCTGTCGGAGGACATCGATCCGGCCCAGATCGAGATCGCCAACGGCACGATCACAGATGTCGACGACCTGCTCGCGACCGGAACCAATACACCATTGACGACCGCCTCGCTGCAAGGGCCCTCAGCCAAGCATTGGTTCGGCACCGACCGAGCCGGACACGACCTGTTCTCCCGCGTCACGGAAGGTGCGAGGCTATCGCTGTACATCGGGTTCTTTGCGACGCTGATTGGCGTGGTTGCCGGTACGGCGCTCGGACTGATTGGGGGAGGGCTAGGCGGCAACATCGATCTGGCCATTAGCCGCCTGGTTGATGCGCTGCTCTCGTTCCCGCCGATCGTGCTGCTGCTGCTCCTGCGCTCGGTCACCGAGCCTTCAGCGATCTGGGTGACACTCGCGCTCTCCGTACTGGCGATCGCGCCGGTGCAGCGAATTGTCCGCGGCGCCGTGATCGCTCTTCGCGAAATGCCATTCGTCGAAGCGGCCCGCACCGTCGGCGCGACCAACGCGCGGATCATGATGCTGCACATTCTGCCCAACATCGTCGCCCCGCTGATCGTGATCTTCTCGATCACCATCGGCGCGTTCATCCTCGCCGAGGCCGCCCTCAGCTTCCTCGGCCTGGGCACGCTCGACGTGTCCTGGGGCAAGATGATCGCCGACGGCCGCCAGTTCATCGTCCAGTCGCCCTGGACCTCCCTCTTCGCAGGTCTCGCCTTGACCAGCCTCGTCTTCGGCTTCAACGTCCTCGGAGACGCCCTGCGTGACGTCTTCGATCCAAGGCTCCGCGGCAGCCGCTAGCTTCTGCCGACCCTGCCGAATCCTGGCGACGAATCGGTTCACGGATGCGTGGCGCTCTCTGGAAACGGTCTTCCAATATCGGGTAGACTTGCGCAACGATCAGCGGCAAACCCCGTTCTGCTGAGAAGGAGTGAGAGCGATGAGTGAGCACAACTATTGGCAACGAATGAAGCGCCAGCAGATGAGCCGACGTGCGCTCCTGCGAGCATCGGGTCGGGCCGGCGTCGGAGCGGCAGGTCTGGCGTTGGTCGGCTGTGGCGACGATGACGACGACGCGCAGCAGCAAACCGTCGCGCGACAGCAGGCGCAGCAACAACAGCAGCAACAGGCCATGCAGCAGCAGGCTGCCCAGCAGCAGCAACAACAGCAGGCCATGCAGCAGCAAGATGCGCAGGAGCAGCAGGCCGACCAGGCCGCGCAGCAAGCCGACCAGGAAGAGCAACAGCAGTCAGCCGCCCAGCAGCAACAGCAGCAGGCGCAACAGGCCGCCGCCCTGCGCACGTACGGCGGCACGCTGAAGTTCTCCACCCCGGCAGCCACCCACGACTTCTTCGACCCGCACCGAGGCGTGTTCGGTCCCACGGTCTACTGGATGGGGTTCTACATGAACTACCTCATCCGCTGGGCAAACAAAGAGAAGGGGATCATGGAGTCGGACATCGCTTCCTTGCCGGAGCTGCCCGACGAAGAGACCTACATCTTCAACATCGACCGTGGCGCGACCTGGTGGGACCGCTATCCGACCGAGGGCGGCCGCATGGTCACGGCGCAGGACATCGACATCAACTTCGATCGACAGATCGCCGCGCTCGATGCCGATGGCAACCCAGACGCCCGCTTCCGCGGCCAGGACGCCTTCCGCAAGACCGTGATGAAGGAGGTCGCGGACGAACAGACCTTCATTGCCCGCACGGACGGGCCCGACGCCACCTACCTCGGCGGCACCATCTTGCGGCCCTTCTCGTGGTTTACCTCGCCGGAAGGCATCCAGGAGTTCGGTAGCCGCTGGCGCGACGAAACGGCGAACATCGAGCTGTCATCGGGTTCCGGGCCCTTCATCCCGCTCAGCTACGACCCTGATATCGGCACCTACCTCGAGCGCAATCCCAACTACTGGAAGACCGGCGCCGACGGTCAGAAACTGCCCTATCCCGACGCCGTCGACTTCGTCAATCTGACCGACCCGACAGCGGTTGACGCCGCCTATCGCGGTCAGCAGATTGACATCGGCGGATTCCCACTCTCGTCCGTGCAGGTGGAAGAGCTGAACGCCGACTTCCCCGACCACCCCTTTGCCGAGGGGGCGTTCGGTTACACGATCGTCACCGTCACCGGCACCTACGAACCGGGCTGGGAAGGCTCCGACGGCCTGGGCAACCCCTATCTCGACCGGCGCTTCGCCTATGCGATGCACGTTGCGGTCGACCGCGACCTGTTGATCGACGCGGTCTACCTGGGCGCGGCAAAGCCGTCCGGCACGCACTACTGCCCCTGGTTCTCCACCTATTGGACGATCCCGGCCGACGAGTTGCGTCAGTTCCCGGGCTACCGGATCGACCGCGAGGCCGACATCCAGCTCTGCCGCGAACTGATCGACGCCTCCGGATTCGACACGGACCGCACCGTCACCATCTACATCCCCGATATCTGGGAAACCACCTACCCCGGTATCTCCGAGACCACCCGCAACATGTACAGCGAGGCAGTGGGATTCAACGTCGAACTCGACCTGCAGCCGTACACGGTCATGCAGGACCGCTTCGACAACAAGACCTTCCCCGGCCGAGCGCCGACCTGGACCAACCCGCCGGCCGACCTCGACCCGACCGCGCAGTTCGGACTTGCGCTCAAGGTCGGCGGCGCCTCCAACGTCACGCAGTACAACTACAAGCCGGTTGAAGACATCATCGACAAGATGACCGTCACGCTCGACACGGAGCAGCGCCGCGACATGGCGCGCGAGGTCCAGCGGATCGGCCTCGGCGTCGACGAGGGCGGCGGCTACCCGAACAGCGAGCATGGTCTCGACGGCATCTTCAGCTGGTTCGGCGTGATGAACGGCGTCGTGCCGACAATCTGGTGGCCATACGTCAACCGCGACGAGGACACCTGGCAGTTCGCGCACGACTCGCACAACCACGACGAAACCTGGCTCGACACGACTCACCCGCAGTACCCGGCCTAGGCCGAGCAGCGGGCTGGAGCCTGGCGAACGCGGGGTTCCGCACACTCAGTGCGGTTCCCCGCACTCGCGGCAACGCCGTCTTAGGCGGCGTTGCCGGAGCAGACAATGCAGAAGTACCTCATCCGCCGTCTCCTGCTGGTGATCCCGACCCTCTGGTTGGTCATTTCGATGCTCTTCCTCGGGGTCAACCTGCTGCCCGGTGACTACGTCACGATCAAGCTCTCGAATCTCGAGGCCTCCGGGGCGACGACCCAGCCGGCTGACATCATTGGTGAGGTTCAAACCGAACGAACCCTGCACCGCGTCGTCGCCGGTGACAGCGTCGACTCCCTGGCGCTCTTCTACCAGGTGGCGCCCGAAGAGATTCTGGCGCTGAATCCACGGATCAAGCAGGACAGTGAACTGATTCCGGGTTCAAGCATCATCATCATCGACGGCCAGTTGCTGTCCGTGATCGCCAGACGAGAGCGACTCTCGCTTCCCGAAGATGTCGACCAGGGTGTCGATCTGTTGATCGAACGCAATCCGGAGATCGATTTCCCAACCTTCGCCGGCCAGCCGTATGCACCCTCCGGCATCTCACTAAAGCTGCGGGACAGCACGACGATCACTGAACTGGCCCAGGTCAACCGAGTGAAGCCCGAGGACTATCTGAACGTCAACCTCGTCGGCACCCCGTCCAACCCGGACGGCGAGCTGACCGCAGAAACGTTGCTGCTCCCGGGATCGACGATTATCGCGCCGACTCGAGAGATCACCGAGTCGTCGGTCAAGCATCGACTCGGTCTCGACAAGCCCCTCGGCATTCAGTACGTGGAGTTCATCTGGGACACGGTCAGACTCAAGTTCCGGCCCTCGTTCCAGACCAATGAGCCCTCCATGGACATCTTCCTCCGCACGCTCCCGCGCACATTGCACCTCAACGTCTATGCCTTGATCGTGGCGATTATCGTGGCCCTGCCGGTCGGCATCTTCTCGGCGATGCGCCAGGATCGCTTGCCCGACTACCTGCTCCGCGGCTTTGCCATCTTCGCACTCGCCGCTCCCTCGTTCTGGGTCGCGACCATGCTGATCTTCGTCGTCTCGCCCGGCTCACTCTTCGAAGGAGGCCTGTGGTCGATCCCGCTGGCCGAGGAGGAAGCGCGCAGCATCTTCACCTCGGTACCTGGATTCTTCGCCCTCTATACGATTCCTGCTGTGGCCGGAGGCATCGCCGCTGGAGCCGGACTGATGCGCATCACGCGCTCCGAGTTGCTTGAAGTCCTGCGCCAGGACTACGTCCGCACCGCTTGGTCGAAAGGGCTGCGCGAGCGACAGGTCATTCGCCGTCACGCGTTCCGCAACGCGCTCGTGCCGGTGCTCAGCGTCTTCGGACTCCAGGTCGCTGCGCTGGTCGGCGGCAACATCATCCTCGAAGTGCTGTTCAACATCCCCGGAGTCGGACTCGCGCTGTTGCAGCGCATCTACCAGGCCGACACCCCTGTGATCGCCACAATGGTCTTCTTCCTTGCGCTCTTTGTGATCGTCGTCAACATCATCATCGACATCAGCTACGCGCTGATTGACCCGAGAATCCGTTATGCGTAACCCGGCTGGAGCCTCAACATGAGCGAGCCTTCGGCCGACGCCGCGACCGTCGAGGAATTCGCAGCTTCGCAAGGGCTGCGTGTTGACGACTCCGGCGGATTCCGAGGCGCTCTCCGTTGGTTCGTCGGGTTCATGAGCCAGAAGCGATTAGGCGCTGCGGGAGTCTTGCTGGTCTTCTTCTGGAGCGTGATCGCGGTTGGCACGGTTGGCGACGGCGGCGGTTGGTTGGGCGTCGGCCGCTACGACTCCCGCGACGTCTTCGAGATCGCGTCGGCCACCTATGCCGACGACAAGCTCGCCAACGCGCTAGATGGCATGGACGAAGATGTTTCGGACTCGTCCCTGCGAGAAATCGTGTCGGACCCCGAGATCTTCGGCGCGGCCGCCATCGACCAGGGCGTCGCCGGCGAAATGGTCGACTACGCCCTCAATCACGTTCAAGAAGGAACCCTACTCTCCCAGCTGGTTGACGAGGAACAGATTGAGATTCGCGGCGGCACCATCCACGATGTCGATGCGTTGCTCGCCACCGGAACCGACAATCCACTCACCGCCGCCTCCCTGCAGGGACCGTCGAGCAAGCACTGGCTCGGCACTGACCGGGCCGGACATGATCTGTTCTCCCGAGTGACCGAGGGAGCCAGGCTGTCCCTCTACATCGGGTTCTTCGCCACCCTGATCGGCGTCGGCGCCGGCACGGTCATCGGCCTAGTGGCCGGCTCACTGGGCGGCACGGTCGACCTGACCGTGAACCGGATCATGGACGCGATTCAGTCGTATCCGCCGATCGTCTTCCTCCTGCTGATCGCATCTCTCACCGATCCCTCAGCGCTATGGGTCACACTCGCCCTGTCGGTGCTCGGTATCGCGCCCACAAATCGCATTGTGCGCGGCAGCGTGATTCAAATTCGCGAGATGCCGTACGTCGAGGCGGCACGCACCATCGGCGCGTCGTCGATCCGGATCATGGTCTTCCACATCCTGCCCAACCTGTTCGCCCCCTTGATTGTCATCTTCTCCATCACCATCGGCGCCTTCATCCTCGCCGAGGCTGCGCTCAGCTTCCTCGGACTGGGTACGCTCGATGTCTCCTGGGGCAAGATGATCGCCGACGGCCGCCAGTTCATCGTTTACTCACCCTGGACATCGCTCTGGGCCGGTCTCGCCTTGACCAGCCTCGTCTTCGGATTCAACGTGCTCGGCGACGCGCTGCGTGACGTCCTCGATCCGCGATTGCGGGGCAGCCGCTAGGTCCTGTTCACATGAATGCCGCAGCCAGCAGGACCAACACTCAACATCACTGGTCTCAGGCGGAAACACCCTCACGAAATCGGGACCGATCCAGAAGCATCTGGACAAATCTGGACAAATCCGCACGCCTCGAGAGCGAAATCTCAGCCCACAGCAGCAAATCAGCCCAGATGGGCCCAAATTCCCGGGCCCGCTCATCTCACCCGCGAATCCTGCCTCCGAAGCGGCGACCGATCATTGTGAGACAGGAACGGCGCCGTTGGTCGGCTAGCATGGCGCTAGTCACACTGCGTGTCACTCTCTGATGTCACAATGGCATGGATAGATTCAGTATTCGAAGGGGACATCGATGGCCGACCTCTCTATCAGCGACCAGATCGTCCTGCTCGGACTCGGTGAAGACGGTGTGCTTGAGCGGCCCTATGACGGCCGGCTCGATTACGCCATCGCCGGCGCGTCGCTGCTGGACCTTTCGTTCCTCAATCGGATCGATACCGACCCCAATCGCCTGTTTATCATCTCGGCCGACGCCACCGGCAATCCGCTGCTCGACAGCGTGCTGCACCAGATCAACTCTGGACCGCCGAATCAGCCGATTTCCTACTGGATCTCGGAGATTGCGCGATACGCCCTCGTTCTGCGACAGCAGATCATCGAGGATTTGAGCGATCGCCGCATCATCCAGCGTGAAGCCGGCCGTCGGTTGATTGTCCTCAAGTCCGAGAAGTTCCCGCCGGTCGACCCTCAGGTCGTGCGCGATGTGCAGCGCAAGCTGATCGACTCGTTGCTCTCCGACGAAATCCCCGACCCGGAGACGGTGGCCCTGATCGGTCTGGCCCGGGCCAGCCGACTGCTGGAGCTGTTGCTGCCGCGTGAGTACCTGGAGCGCGTCGAGGCGCGCATTGAGCAACTGGCCCGCATGGACCTGATCGGCATGAGCGTTAACCGCACGCTGGACGAGATCCAGGCCGCGGTCGCGCTGGCCGTGCCCGGGCTCTAGCCGCCGAATCATCTCCTCACTGCAGATCGGTACCGGAGGCCGCCATGGATTGGCGCGACACACCTGAGCAGGCCGCCTTCCGAGGTGAGGTCTCAGCGCTCATCGATCAACGGCTGCCTCAGCGCTATCGCGACTTCGCCGCGCGTGGGGCGATGCCCGAGCGCGCATGGGAGAACGACCGCAAGTCCGACGACCCGGTCGCGCTCCAGGCCGCCGTCGAGTGGCACAGCGCGCTGGCCGAGCGTCACTGGGTCGCCCCGCACTGGCCGGCCGAGTACGGCGGCGGCGGACTCTCGCCGATGGAGCAGTTCATCTTCAACCAGGAGGTCGCCGAGGCCGGCGCACCGGCCGTCGGCGGCTCCGGCGTGCACATGCTCGGTCCGACACTGATCGTCCACGGATCGGACGAGCAGAAGGAGAAGTACCTGCCGCCGATCCTCGACGGCGACGTCACTTGGGCGCAGGGTTACAGCGAGCCCGGCTCCGGCTCAGATCTCGCCTCGCTCACCACCCGAGCCGTTCGCGACGGCGACGATTTTGTCATCAACGGCCAGAAAATCTGGACCTCCGCGGCGCACACCGCCGACGCCATGTTCGCCCTCGTCCGCACCGATCCCGACGCGCCCAAGCATCGCGGCATCTCGTTCGTGATGATTGACGACATCAAGACGCCCGGCATCACCGTGCGACCGCTGATCAACATCAACGGCGACCACTACTTCAATGAGGTCTTCTTCGAGGATGTCCGCATTCCCGCCAACAACCTCGTCGGCGAGCTCAATCGCGGTTGGTACGTCGGCATGACGCTGCTCGACTTCGAACGCTCGAACATCGGCGGCGCCGTCGCCGCGCGACGACAACTGCACCAGCTGATTACGCACATCCAGAACAACGATCAGGGCGCCCGGGAACGCGTTACCCCTGAGTTGCGCCAGGAGATCGTCGACCGCTACGTCGAGACCGAGACCCTCTACCAGTTCAGTTTCCGCATTATCTCCATGCAGTCGGCCGGCCTGGTGCCGAACTACGAAGCGTCGACGGCCAAGCTGTTCGCCTCGGAGTTGAGCCAGCGCCTCGCCCTGACGGCGACCAAAGTCTTCGGTCTCCACGCCCAACACTGGAGCGACTCGCCACCGGCCAGCACCTTCACCAGGAACTACGTCGGTATGGTCCCGGCCACCATCCGAGGCGGAACCTCCGAAGTCCAGCGCAACGTCATCGCGACGCGGGGCCTGGGCTTGCCACGGGCCTAGCTCGCCTTCGAACGTCGGGGGACCTGCCCATATCATCCTCTGAGATGTGGCAGGGCAGGACTTTCCAATGATCCAAGACGAACACCTCCTCGACGGCGTCCGCGTGATTGAAATCGGCGACGAAATCTCCGCCTACGCGGGCAAGCTGTTGGCAGGACTCGGCGCCGACGTGATCAAGGTCGAGCCACCCGAGGGCTGCCCGACCCGCAACATCGGTCCGTTCTATCAGGACGAGCCCGGACCGGAACGGTCGCTGTTCTGGTGGCACTACAGCATCGGCAAACGATCGCTCACGCTCGACCTGGAATCCCAAGACGGCCGCGCGACTCTGCTCAGAATCCTCGCAACATCAGACCTGTTCCTTGACGCCCGACCGAAGACAGATGTCGATCGGCACGGTCCGGATGAGGCGTCGATCCGAGCGGCCAAGCCGGAGCTCGTCATCGCTCGAATGTCGCCGTTCGGCGATTCGGGACCGTGGGCCGACTATCGGGGTTCGGATCTGGTCCACCTGGCGCTAGGCGGGCCGATGATGAACTGCGGCTATGACCCGCAGCCCGACGGCACCTACGACACACCGCCGATCGCTCCGCAGATGTGGCAGGCCTACCACATCGCCGGCGAGCTGACCGTGATGAACGCGATCGGCGCATTGATCGATCGGGGTAGGTCGGGTCGCGCGCAGACGCTGCATACCGCCGTCCACGACGCGGTTGCCAAGAACACCGAGCTCGACCTGATGAGTTGGGTCTACCGCCGAGCCCGGTTCTATCGCCAGACGTGCCGTCACGCGATGGAAGAGGTCTCGCCGCTGCCGATGATCGGTCCGACCAAGGACGGCCGTTGGGTGATGGCGCTGCCTCGGGGACGCTCGCAGTCGTTGATCGACTTCCTCGACAGTTACGGCATGGCCGCCGACCTGAACGACGTGCCAGCCGAGTCCGGCGGAGCGAACACGCGCTCGCGGGGCGAAACCGCCGCCCACTTGCAGGAGGTCTCGCAGCGGCTGATCCGCAAGTTCCGGTTTGAGGACGTGCCCTGGCGAGACGCGCAGGATCTCGGGCATCTCTGGGCGCCACTGCGCAAGCCGCACGAGAACGCTCTCGATCCGCATTGGTGGGAGCGCGGGAGCTTCGCCAGAGTTGAACATCCCGAGCACGAGGCGGAGTTCGTCTACACGTCGAGCAAGTGGGTGTCGTCGGAGACATCGTGGAAGGTGGGACCACGGGCTCCCTTGCTCTGCGAGCACAATGACGAGATCCTGGCCGAAATCAAACCTCCACTGCCTGGGAAGGCGTCACGAAGAGCGGGAGGGAGCCCCCTCGGCCGCTCCCCGGCAGCTCCGCCTACGGGGGAGCCCTCGCTGTCGCGCTGGGGCACGCCGTTTCCGCTGGAGGGGGTTCGAATTCTCGACTTCACCTGGTGGCTCGCCTCTGGCGGCGCGCCTCGATTCCTGTCGGCGCTGGGCGCAGAGGACATCAAGGTTGAGTGGCATCAGAACATGGACCTTCGGGTCGGGATGGCGCAATTCCCGCAAGGCGGCAAGGCGGCTCGGCAGGCGCTCGGCGTCAACGACGGCCCGCTGCCTCCCGACAACTCCACAATCAACCGTTCCGGTCAGTTCAACGACTTTCATGCCGGCCACCGCGGGCTCTCACTGAATCTGCGTGATCCGCGCGGGCTGGAGATCGCCAAACAACTCGTTGCGGTCAGCGACATCGTGGCCGAGGGATTCTCGCCGGGGGTGATGGAGCGTTGGGGCCTCGGCTATGAGGTGATGAAGGAGATCAAGCCCGACATCATCTATCTGTCTCAATCGGGAATGGGGCAGGTTGGGGTGTACGGCCGCTACCGGACGGTTGGGCCGATCGCGGCGTCGTTCGGCGCGGTTTCCGAGCTGTCGGGACTGCCCGAGCCGTATGCACCGGCGGGTTGGGGCTACAGCTACCTGGACTGGTTCGGCGCGTACAACCTGGCCAACGCGATGATGGCGGCGCTCTACTACCGCGACCGCACGGGCAAGGGACAGTGGATCGACTCCTCGCAGGTCGACGCGGGCATCTACCTCAATGGCACCTCGGTGCTGGAGTGGTCGGCCAACGGCACGATCTGGCAGCGCTACGGCAACCGCTCGCCGTATAAGCCTGCGGCCCCGCACGGCGCATACAAGTGCCGCGACGACGTCGAGTCGAACGACCGCTGGGTCGCCTTCGCCTGCTTCGACGACTCAGATTGGCAATCGCTCCGCCGCGTGATGGGCGATCCCGAATGGGCGACCTCGGATCGGTTCGCCAGTCTCGCCGACCGACTCGCCAACCAGGATGAACTGGACGAGCGAATCACCGAGTGGACCCGCCAGCACGACCGCTGGGAACTAATGACCCGGTTGCAAGAGGTTGGCATCGCTGCGGGAGTCTGCCAGGACGCCCAGGATCGGCTCGAGGTCGACCCCCAGCTCGCCCACCTCAACTGGCTGACCGAGGTCGAGCACACCGAGATGGGCCCCTGGCCGACGAAAGAGGTCCCGGTCAAGTGGAGCCACACACCCCCCTTCATGGGCGGGCCGATCGACCGTGGCGCGCCGTGCTACGGCGAAGACAATCACTACGTGCTGGGAGAGCTGCTGGGAATGAGCTCGTCGGAGATCTCAAGGCTGGCGGACGACGGCGTGATCGCGCAGGATCTGGCGAGCCTCTAAGGCATCCGCCAAGGTCGCCCGGTAACTGACGTCGGCTACAACGAGTCGTAGAGCGCGTCGATCAGGACGGCGCAGCGGGGGTCGTGGGCGACTTCGGTTCCCATTTGATTCATGGTGTAGCCGAAGCCGATGCCGGCGTCGAGGTCGGCGTAGCCGAGCGAGCCTCCGGCTCCTGGGTGGCCGAACGCTGTGGGGTTCGGACCGTATGGCGTGGACTCTCCGGTCAGGGCCCAGCCGAGACCGAACCTGGTGTTGATCCCGATGCAGGTGTCGGGGCCGTTGGTCTGCTCCTCGATGCCGCGTTCGATGGTCTCGGGATTGAGGATGTGGACGCCGTCGATTGCTCCGCCGCTGGCTGCGCCTCCATAGATGCGGGCGAGCGCGTGGGCGGTGGCGTGTCCATTGGCGGCGGGAATCTCAGCCGCTCGCCAGTCGCGGCGCGAGGCCATCGCGGGACCTCCGGGATTGAAGACCGGTGGATTGATCACGGCGACGATGCCGACGCTATCGGGGTCACCGAAGAGGTCGCTGGTCGGCGGGAACTCCGCGGCGATCTGTGGCTCGATCACGGTTGAGATCCGGGCATCGAACTCGGGACCTGTGCCGATGTGCGCGTCGAGCCCGAGCGGCGCGGCGAACTCTTCGCGGAAGTAGGTTCCGACCGAGCGGCCGTCGATACGCCTGATGACTTCGCCCACCAGCCAGCCGAAGGTCATGGCGTGGTAGCCGTGCTGCTCTCCGGGCGTCCACCACGGCTCTTGCTCTGCCAGGGCTGAGGTCATGGTCTCCCAGTTGAACATGTCCTCCGTGACGAGTTCGCGCTTGACCGCCGCCATGCCGGCCTTGTGACAGAGCAGCCAGCGGACAGGCATCGATTCCTTGCCGTTGGCGGCGAACTCCGGCCAGTACTTGGCGACGGGCGCGTCGATGTCAAGCTTTCCTTCTTCAACCAGTCGGTGGGTGCAGAATGCCACGAGTCCCTTGGTCGAGGAATAGACGTTGACCAGTGTGTTGCGGTCCCATTCCCGCTCGCGATCGGGCGCGTACCAGCCACCCCAGAGGTCCACGACCGGTTCTCCATGGAGATAGATGCAGACCGCCGCGCCGACGTCGCCGCGCTCGGCGAAGTTGCTCTCGAACGCCTGCCGGACGGCATCGAATTGTGGTTCGTTCCAGCCGTGGATCGGAGTGGTCATCTGAGTTGTCCCTCGAGGGTGCGAGTTAGAGAGAGGCGTACACGGCGTCGATGAGGCCGATGACTCGGGGGTCTCCGCTGAGATTGTTTTGCATCTGGTTCATCGTGTAGCCGAAGCCGATGTTGGCGTCGATGTCGCCGTAGCCGAGTGAGCCGCCGGCTCCCGGGTGGCCAAAGGCGCGCGGATTGGGGCCGAGTAGCATGAACTCCCCGGTCAGCATGAAGCCGAGACCGAACCTCGTTGGGATCATGAGGCAGGTGTCGGGTCCGTTCGACTGTTCGACGATGGCGTTCTCCAGCGTTTCGGGATCGATCACGTGAATGCCGTCGATTGTGCCGCCGTTGGCGGCTCCGCCGTAGAGTCGCGCCAGCGATCGCGCCGTGGCGTGACCGTTGGCGGCGGGGATCTCAGCGCCGCGCCAGCCTCGACTCGAGGTAATGTTGTCCTCGTCCGGACCTCCGATCGGCGGATTCGAGAATGCGGCCGCGCCGACGCTGTCCTCGCCCAGCAACTCGAGCAGGTTGGGCGCGTTGGGATCCGCCGGCGCGTTGATCAGCGTGGATATCCGGCCGTCGAACTCCGGTCCCGTGCCAATATGCGCGTCGAGGCCGAGCGGCGCCGCGAACTCGTCCCACCAGTACAGACCGATTGAGCGTCCGTCGATCCGGCGCACGACTTCTCCCACGAGCCAGCCGTAGGTCAGCGCGTGGTAGCCGTGCTGTTCGCCCGGCGTCCACCAGGGCTCCTGCTCGGCCAGGGCTTCGCACATCGTGTCCCAGTTGTAGAGGTCCTCCATGACCAGCGGACGACGGACGGCGGCCATGCCAGCCCGGTGCGACAACAGCCAGCGGACCGGCATGTCGCCCTTGCCGGCTTGCGCGAACTCGGGCCAGTACTCCGAGACTGGGGCATCAATGTCGAGCCGGCCTTCCTCGGCTAACCGGTGGGCGCAGAAGGCGGCCAGGCCTTTGGTCGTCGAAAAGACGTTGACCAGGGTGTTGCGGTCCCACTCGCGCTCGTGGTCGGGCGTGTACCAGCCGCCCCAGAGGTCGACGACCGGCTCGCCGTTGAGGTAGACGGAGACGGCCCCACCGACCTCGCCGTGCTCGGCGAAGTTGGCCGCGAACGCCTCCCGGACTGCGTCGAATCGTGGTTCGTTCCATCCGCCGATTGGTGCTTCGGTCATGGTCGCAGTCCCTGTTCTGACTGATTGGTCGCGGTTCCGCAGGCAACGCTAGCACGTCGTCGAGTCGGTAGCCTGTCGGCGTCAATCTGACCCGGCTCGATGACCTAGAGAGGACATTCCCAATGCCGAACATCCCGACTGAGGCTGAAGTGATCGCGATGATGGACTCACTCTCCAACTGGGGACGCTGGGGCGACGACGACCAGTTGGGCACGCTCAACTACGTCACCCCCGAGGTGCGCACGGCTGCCGCCGCCCTGGTGACAGAGGGTGTTTCAGTCTCTTGCGCGTGGGACATCGAGAACACGCATCAGCCCGACCACGCGATGGGCACCCCGCAGCGCTTCATGGTCGCTACGGGTGAGTCGGCTGCGGCGGTCGCCGAGTCCGGCGTCTCGCGGATGGGTGGCGCGCTCGAGTTCTTCGGTCTCGTGTACCACGGGTATTCGATCACGCACCTCGACGGACTGTGCCACATTTTCTGGGACGGCAAGATGTACAACGGCAAACCGGCGCACCTGGTCAATTCAGGAGGCGGTGCAACCGACTTGCCAATCACCGAGCTGCGTGACGGGATCGTCACCCGCGGCGTGCTGCTCGACATTGCCGCGGCCAGGGGCGTCGACTGGATGGAGCCGGGCGAAGGCGTGTTCCCGGAGGATCTCGAGGCGGCCGAGGAACGTCAGGGCGTCCGAGTCAAGGAGGGCGACGCGGTGCTGCTGCGCACGGGGTACGGCAAGCGCAAGCGTGAGGTTGGTCGAGAGCCGTTGCTGGAAACCGGTTTTCCCGGTTGGCACGTCGCCTGTTTGCCCTGGCTGCACGAGCGGGGCGCGGCCGTGATCGGCGCCGACACCGCCACCGACGTCAATCCGTCGGGCTACGACACGCTGCGTATCCCCATTCACGCAGTCGGAATCGTGCACATGGGTCTCTGGCTGATGGACAACATGCAGCTAGAGGACGTCGCCGAGGCGGCGAATCGCTACGGGCGTCACGAGTTCCAGTTCGTGCTCAGCCCGCTGCGGATCATCGGGGGCACCGGTAGTCCGGCTAATCCGTTGGCGATCTTCTGATCGCGGTCACCCATTTGGCGTCAGGTGGACCTTGATCGACTTCGAGCCTTTGTCTTGCGCCGTCTCGAACGCGGCATTGACGTCATCCAGAGTGAAGCGATGCGTGATCAGCGAGCGCGCTTCTTCCTGATAGCTGGCCACGATGTCCAGGGCCTGCTGGTAGTCAGCGATTCGGCCGCCAGGCGCTCCATAGGTGACCGATCCGACAACCGTAACCTCGTGCAACATGAGGTTGACCGGATTGATCGGTACGCTCTCGATGGCGAACAGGCCCAGGACGAGGACTCGACCCAGCCGCCGGACGACGTCGATTGATTGCCGGATCGTATCGGCCTGACCTCCAACGCACTCGGCGACCAGGTCGATGGAGTCCTCGGCGGCCAACTCGGCCAACCGTTGCTGGCTGGCGTCGTCCTCACCGAGTACCTCGGTCGCGCCAAGCCGTCGCGCTGCATCTTGCTGGTGCGGATGGCGGGCAAGCACGATGGTGGCAGCGCCGCCGGCCTGGGCAGCGAGCTGTGCAGTCAGTCCGATTGTGCCCGCGCCGATGACCAGGACGGTTTCACCCTGGCTGACCGTGATCTGGTTGAAACCGTGGACGGCGCAGGCCAGCGGTTCGGCGAGGGCGGTGATTTCAGCATCGACACCTGCCGGTGGCCTGAAGACCGCCGACGCTGGCGCAAGCACTTCCTGCGCCATGCCGCCGTTGACGTGTAGCCCGATCAGACCGCCGGCGACCTGGCACTGGTTGTAGTGTCCATCTGTGCAGAGTTTGCACTCGCCGCAGCGCAACAGCGGCTCGACGCCAACGGTGTCGCCTTCACGAACGTGGTCAACGCCGGGGCCAACGGCGCTGACGATGCCGCCCATCTCGTGTCCAGGAGTTCGGCCGGCTTCCGGGGGCAGGTGACCCCGATAGGAGTGCAAATCGGTACCGCAGATTCCCTCGCTCAGCACCCGGACGACGACCTGTTGGTCGCCTGGCGCCAGATCCGAATCCTCGATCAGGCTCAGTCTGGCGTCGGCATTCCAGGCTGCGCGACGCATGTTCGGCTCCGAATCCTGCGAGTTACGCGTTCGGCGTGATGTGGACCTTGATGGACTTTGAGCTCTTGTCGAGCGCGGTATCGAACGCCTCGTTCACTCCGTCGAGGCCGTACCGATGCGTGATCAGAGATCGCGCCTCTTCAGCGCAGCCGGAGAGCACTTCGAGCGCTTGTTGATAGTCGGGTGCGCGGCCGCCGATCGCTCCGTAGGTGACGGCGCCGACCATGGTGATCTCCTTGCCCAGCAAGGTGAGCGGATTGAAGCCGGCGTTGTCAATCGCGAAGACACCCAGGACGATAACGCGTCCCAATCGGCGGACGACATCGACGGACTGACGGATGGTGTCCGCGTGCCCGCCCACGCACTCGGCGACGACGTCGATCGCGTCGTCGTCGGTCAGTTCCTTCAGCCGCTGTTTGCCGACTTCGTCCTCGCCAATGACTTCGGCCGCTCCGAGGTGTCGGGCAGCATCCTGCTGGTGCGGATGGCGGGCGAGGACGATCACGTTGGCTCCGGCAGCCTGCGCGGCGAGTTGAGCGGTGAGTCCGATGGTGCCTGCGCCGATGACGAGGACGGTTTCTCCCTGACTGAGGGTCGCCATGTTGTAACCGTGGACGCCGCAGGCCAGCGGTTCAGCAATCGCGGCGACCTCACCGTCGACGTTCGGTGGAGCCTTGAACACGGCGGGGGCGGGTGCGAAGACGTCCTGGGCCATACCGCCGTCGACGGCGATGCCGATCAGTCCGCCCGCGACCTGGCACTGGTTGTAGTGACCCGAGGCGCAGTATCCGCAGTTGCCGCAACGCAGGAGTGGTTCGACACCGACGACATCGCCCTCCTGGACATGGTCGACCCCAGGTCCCACAGCGGCGACGATTCCGCCGATTTCGTGCCCTGGCGTACGCATGGCAATCGGCTCAAAGTCGCCGCGGTACCAGTGCAGGTCGGAGCCGCAGATGCCCGCGTTCACAACCTGTACGCGCACCTCGCCCTCGCCGGGAGCGCGTTGCGGATCGTCGTGGACGCTCAGGGTTCGGTCGGCATTCCAGGCGGCGCGTCGCATTGGTCGGCTCCCATCGGTTGGCATCGGCGCAGGGCGCTGCGCTGGAAGGCTAACAGTCGGAGAGTGCCCCGACGCGGGCTGAGAGTACGCTGGCGTCCATGCGTCAGATTGCGATGCCGTTGCTCGGATGGTTGGCGATTGTTGCCATCCTGGTCGTCGCCTGCACGAGCGACGAACCTGCCGAACGACAGCAACTGCAGCAGGCGGAATCAGTCACTCAGGCGCAGCGAGATAGTGAGCCTGCCGCTCCGCAGCAGCAACGGCAACGTCAACCGGCGGACCACCCCGACAAGGACGACCAGCCTGAAGCGAGCCAGGCCGATAGCGAGCAATCTGAGAGGCAGTCGGTCACTCAGGTCGAGGATGCGGCAAAAGAGGGACAGGAGACCGAACGTCAAACGCAGTCAGAGGAGTCGGAGCCAGAGCAGGATGTTCAGGCACAGCAGGAAGAGGCGACAGGCACCGAGATTGTCCTGGGCGGCGAGCGACCGGCGCGGTTATTGCTTCCTCACGGCGCCAATCTGTCGCAACCTCGCCCACTGATCGTGCTGTTGCACGGATACAGCAGCTTTGCCGAGCAAGCGGATCAGTACTTCCAGTTTTCGCAGTCGGTAGACGCTGGAGGATTCGGTCTGCTGCTGCCGAACGGCACTATTGACCAGATTCGCAACCGCTTCTGGAATGCCACGCCCGAGTGCTGCGACATCTTCGCCGCCGAAACGGATGACGTCGGTTACATCAAGGCGCTGATTGAGGAAGCCAACACGTATGCGGTATTCGACCAGGTCTTCGCGGTCGGTCACTCGAACGGCGGGTTCATGGCCTACCGTCTCGCCTGCGAGGAAGTTCCCGGCCTGACGGCGATCGTCAGCCTCGCAGGCGGGGCATACGCCGAACCTGAGGAATGCCGTGTTCCGGCACCGCTGTCGGTGCTACAGATTCACGGCACCAAAGACCAGTCCGTGCTCTACGAGGGTGGGCGGCTGCCGGATCATCCGGCCCCGGATCGTCGGCCGGCGCCGGGAGCGAAGGACTCGGTCTTGCGCTGGGCGGGGCGCGCCGGTTGTGACATCGAGGATCCGAAGTTCTTCCCGACAATCGACACCGACGCGGCAGTTGAGGGCGCCGAGACCTCGATCGTCCGCTTCGCGAATGGGTGCGCGCAGGGAACGGTGATGGAGCTCTGGACGATTGAGGGTGGGGGGCACATTCCGTTGGTCTGGGGGACCGACTTCACGCCTGGCATTCTGAAGTGGCTCGCCGAGCGCTACGACCTCGAGTCGGTATCGGATGAAGCGGCAGGATCCGGTGTGGAGACTCACACAATCGGTGGTGAACGATCGACGGATCTGTTGCTCCCGACCGATCGGGGAGATGAACCGCTGCCGCTCGTGTTGTCGCTCCACGGCTATGGCTCCGACGCCCAATCGCAGGATTGGTACTTCGGTCTTTCGGCCCGGGTTCCTGGATATCGCTTCGCCCTGGTCACACCTCAGGGTTCGACCGACTCCCAGGGCAACGCCTTCTGGAATGCGACCGACGCCTGTTGCAACTTCCATGGCAGCGAGGTCGATGACTACGCCTGGCTGAACCGGCTGGTCGCGGAAGCGCGCGAGGTCGTCGATGTTTCCGGCGTCTATGTGGTCGGGTTCTCGAACGGGGGGTTCATGTCCTACCGGCTGGCATGCGATGGGCTCGATGGTCTGGTTGCGATCGCCAGCCTTGCGGGATCGTCATACGGCGATTCCGGCCGCTGTGCCGAAGCCTCACCGGTTTCCGTGCTTCAGATTCACGGGACAGACGACATGCAGATTCCGTACGGCGGCACGCTGGAGTACGAAGGGGGATACCCGGGCGCAGTGGAGCTTGTGGCTCGCTGGGCGGAGCGAGCCGGGTGCGACGTTGACTCGGCTGTTGCGCTGCCAAGGATAGATCTTGAGGCGACGATACCGGGCGCTGAAACGTCGGTCTGGCGGATCCGCGAAGGCTGCGCCGACGGAATCACGATTGAGCTGTGGACCATCGAAGGCGCCGATCACTTCCCCTCGTTCGAGGACGATTGGCCGGATCGACTGCTGCGCTGGCTGTTCAGCGAGTCGCGGGCGAACTAGGGCGCCATGCTTCGCAAGCTGGGCATCGTCGGTCTTGGGGTTCCGCTCGTCGCGATCATCGCTGCCCTGACCTATCTCTTCCTGTTTGGAGAGACGGAGCCGACGTTTGAGGACGCCACGCAGCAGCTCGCCCAGGACCACACGGTCTATGGACTCGATCTCGAAAGCCGGCGCGCCGCACTGATAGCTCCGTTTGGTGCTGATCCAACGGAGCCGCTGCCTCTGATCATTGCGTTGCATGGATACGGGTCAAACGTTTGGGAACACTCGCTGTACCTGGGTCTGATCGGGCGCATTAATGCCGACAGATTCCTGCTGCTGATGCCCAACGGGAGCCGCGATGAAGACGGCAACCGGTTCTGGAACGCAACTGAATTCTGCTGCGACTACTATGGCTCAGCCGTTGACGACGTTGCCTACATCTCGGAACTCGTCGAGGAAGCTACAAGACATGTGGAGATCAGCGGTGTCTACGTGGTCGGATATGGCAACGGGGCCTTCATGGCGTACCGGCTGGCCTGTGACTCGTTGACAGAGCTGGTTGGCATCGTCGCCATCGCGGGGTCGTCCTTCGCGGACGACACTCGCTGCGATGAAGCGGTCCCTGTCTCGACGCTTCACATCCACGGGTTTGGCGATGACGTGTTCCGATACTACGGCGGAGAAGATGGGGAGTATCCCTACGCGGCGGAAGTCTCTTTTCGCTGGGCGAGGCGCGCTGGCTGCGACTTTACTGCACCGGAGGTGCGGCCGAGCATCGATCTTGTGCCTGATACGGCGGGTGATGAAACCAGGGTGTTCCGCTATGCCGAGGGCTGCTCCAACAATGTGGTTATCGAGCACTGGGGCATTGCTGAGGCTGGCCACACCCCGCAGTTTGCGAAAGAAGTGCTGGGTGCGGAGATTCTGGATTGGCTCCTGAAGAACGGATCGCAGCACTAATGCACGAGGAGCCGGGCCTTGCAATGCTCTTGCTGGATCACCGCGACGATGTGGCCATTGCGGTTTCGGATCGTTTGTTGCCTGATCGCGCTGCTCGCCTGTTGAAGCGGATCAATGACCGGCTTGATCAGGCGGGGGTGCCGGTCTCTCAGCGGACCTGGATCGTTGCGACGGCGGGGGACGATGAAGCGGCGGCGCGGATTGCGGCGGCGGTCTCCGACTTCAGCGGCGGTGCACGGGTGATTGTTCACGATCCGCGGGAACCGGACGGGCTGACGTTTGAGCGCCGGGTTCCGGGACAACGACGCGGCGGGATCTATCTCAATCACGCCTGGCAATCGGCGAGCGTGCGGATCGGCTGCGGCGACGGGCTGGCGCTGGTCGACGGGCTATCCGCCTGGTTCAACGCCGCCGCCGAGCTGTCGCCGGACGACCTGCACGCCGACGTGTTGATCGACGGCTAGCCACTCGATCAACGCTCAACCGCGTGGCAGTCCGAGACCTCGCGTGGCGATGATGTTGCGCTGGATTTCTGAGGTTCCGCCTTCGATCGTGTTGGCGATCGAGCGGATGAAGCCGTAGGAGTGTCGACCGCGCCGCGGCGCTTCCTTGCCCTGGAGCTGGCCGTGCAGACCGAGCACCTTGATTGCCGTGCTCTGGATGCGCTGGTTCAGCTCCATGGCGAACAGCTTGGCCATTGAGGCTTCGTGATTGGGGATCAGACCCTGGTTCTGCATCGAGACGATCCGGTAAGAGATCATCCGCGCGGTCTGGGTTTCGATGTAGCGGTCGGTCAGCGCGAGCTGAGTCTCGCGCCGGTCGACGGAGGAAAGTCCGGTACCGCGGTTTTCCTTGGCGTAGCGGACGATGTCCTCGACCGCCTGCTGCATGCCGACAGCCGAGCCGATGCTGGAGCGCTCGAAATCGAGCGTGGTGACGGCGCCGTACCAGCCGCGATTGACCTCGCCGAGTACGTTGCGCTGGGGAATGCGGACGTCCTCGAAGAAGACCTCGTTGAACTCGTGGGTGCCGGCCATGTTGACGAGCGGGCGGGTCGAGACGCCGGGCGAGTGCATGTCGAGCACGAAGTAGGTGATGCCCTTGTGCTTGGGCGCGTCGGGATCGGTCCGTGCGAGGAGGATCATCCAGTCCGACTTGTGCGCGCCGGAGGTCCAGATTTTCTGGCCGTTGACAACGAAGTCATCGCCATCCTTGACGGCGCGGGTCTGGAGCGAGGCGAGGTCGGAACCGGAGCCGGGCTCGGAATAGCCCTGGCACCAGATCGCATCGCCGCTGAGGATGGGCGGCAGGTGTTCTTCCTGCTGATCCTCGGTGCCGATCGTGATGATTGTGGGGCCGGCCATGCCGATCGCGATACCACCTGGTCTTGGGGCGCGGGCCTCGGCCATCTCTTCGTTGAAGATGAACTGCTGCATGACCGAGAGCCCGGCGCCGCCGTACTGCTTCGGCCAGGCGGGCGCGATCCAACCGCGGTCGGCCAGTTCCTTCTCCCACTCGCGCTGGGTGGGCGGGCGGTCGAAGGGCTGTGCCGAGCGGGCCTCCTCGCGCATTTTGTTGCGTCGCGGCTGGAATTCGTTCTGAATGAACGACTTCACCTCGGTGCGGAATGCGGCTTCTTCGTTGTTGTCGTGGAAATCAACCATCGTCTGTCTCCATCCGGGCCAGTTCATCGCATCGTATCTCAAGCGGGGGATTGGGACGGCGGTTCGCGAGATGCACTTCAGCGAGATGTACTGGGGTGACCGGCACGAGGAGGCGGCCTCGGTAGGCATCAGCGAGGGCGTCGTTCGGATCGTCGGGCAATATTTTCCGGACTTCGTTGGGTGGGCGTGATTTTGGGGTGATTCTGGGGAGTTTGCTGCTGGGGACTGGAGATTCATTCAATTCGAGTCCAGGTTTGTCCAGATCTGTCCAGATTTGTCTGGATGAGTCCGAGTCTGTCTCGGAATGTTCCGGAACAGTCCGGCTGATTCTGGGTGGATCCGGACGAACGGGTTGCTGGATGACGGGCAGGTTGAGGAGCAGGAGGCGCAGTTCGCGAGCGGTGGCGATGTGTCGTTGGCGCTGTTCGGGATGGGTGAGGAGATAGAGCTGGTCGGCGAGACGGTCGGCGGCGACGGTGCGAAGGATGTGCTCGCGGTGGAGGCGGAAGTCGCGGAGGTAGGCGTAGACGGTGGAGCGGGCGCATCCGAGTAGTTCGGCGATCTGCACGGCGGGGCATCCCCGGCACCAGAGGTGGTGGGCTTCGAGGATGCGTCGGCAGCGTCGTGGGGTTGGTGGATTGGTGTGGGTGATGGGGCGGCCGATCTCTCGTAGGAATGTATGTTCTGATTATGCGTTGATGGAGGACGGGAGTCAAGGTTTCGGAGGGTTGTTGAGCAGCAGGCGGAGACGGGGGATCTGTGGGCTGTTGGTGAGGGTCGCGGGCTGGGCCCCGCATCCCCTGTTCAAGCCAGGGGCAGGCAAGTGCGGGGCGACGGGGTGGTTTGCGGGCGGAGGGCCCTCACCCCAGCCCTCTCCCTCGGGGAGAGGGGGCCAGAAAGAGAGGGGACCGGAGGGGGAGCGGGGGCCGGAGGGAGAGGGGAGTGTGGGTCTAGAATCTGGTTATGGTTCGCAAACGGATGGTTGAGGATGATGCTCGGCGGTTGCTGGGGGGCTCGCCGGTGGCGATCGTGAGTACGAACTGGCGGGGCGTGGGGAATGCGGCTCCGATTGCGTGGTCGATGCCGGTCTCGGTCAATCCGCCGCTGGTTGCGATCGCGGTGCATCCCTCGCGGCGGACGCACGACATGATCAAGTTTGGCGAAGAGTTTGCGATCAACATCCCGTCGAAGGTGTTGCTCAATCACACGCAATGGCTGGGAATGGTATCGAACACGATTGGCGACAAACTGGAAGCGTCACAGGTGCCGACGTTTAAGGGCAAGGAGATTGATTCGCCGTTGCTCGAAGGCTGTATCGGTTGGATTGAATGTACGCTGCACGACTTCTATACGATGGGTGATCATACGTTGTTCATCGGCAAAGTCGTATCGGCCCAGGCTGACACTGATGGGTTTGACTTCAATACCGGTATGTGGTCACTTGATGATGATGAGTACAAGCCGCTGATGTACATGGGCGGTCGTAGTTATAGCATTCTTGAGGATCACTTCGACGCGTCGGTGGAGCAACGACCGGTCGAGCAGATGCTGGAAGAAGGAATCGGCCGAGAGCTAGAGGAAGCCGAAGCCGAGCGACGAATCAAGCGAGAAGAAGCAGCCGAACGACGGGACGAGGAGGAACGACGTGGGGAGGTTGAGCCCGACACTTCGAGCCTGCCGAGAGAACTGCCAGATGCTTGATCGCCGGACAGCATTGGGTCTGTTTGGGACTGCCCTGCTTGTCGCAACACTCATTGCGGGAGGCATGACGCCATTTTCCGTCGGTTCACCGGCATCGGCTCAGGCAGCTACAGACGAACCGACCGTGCAGATCGTGGCCCGACACGCCGACAGCAACCGGACCGAGTTCGGCATACAGATCGGTGAACGGGTGTTGCTGCCCAGCGAACGCTTTATCTCGCGGACATCTACGAGCCTGAGTTGGCGTCGCAGCTCTGAGATTGTGATTCCCGATGGACGAACCGTGTACGTGCTGGCGCGGGTGCGCTCCAGCGGCAGCGTCGAGATGGGGATTCGCGTCGACGGTGTGACTGAGCGCGTGCTGCCGCGACTCAGATTCGTGAGCGCGGGGCTCGAACCTGGTGATTGGGTCAGGAGCAGCGCGGTGACGCTGCCGCATCCCGAGAGGCTGAGGACCGTCAGCGTTGTGTCGCCGGAAGTGCTCGGGCTGGGTGGCCCGCACAGTTGCGCGATTATCGCCGACGGGAGCATCGAATGCTGGGGCTCGCATGAGTACGAGCAGACCGATGCTCCAACGGGTCAGTTCCTGACGATGAGCGGCGGGGCGGCGCACAACTGCGCGTTGAACGTTGGCGGCGGCATCGTTTGCTGGGGCGACAACAGTCTGGGTCAACTGGACGCTCCTGTTGGACGATATCTGGCGCTCAGCGTGGGACTCGGTCATGGTTGCGCCCTCAATGAGGACGGGGAGATCGATTGCTGGGGCCTCGACTTCTACGGGCAGGCGACGCCTCCCGAGGGCAGGTTCGTCGCGATCAGCGCCGGCAGCTTCCACACGTGCGCCTTGGACAGCAGCGGCGAGACGCAGTGTTGGGGCGATGACCTGTGGGGTGTGCTCGAGGTGCCGGCGGGGGTGAGATTCGTCGCGATTGACGCCGGCGGCGCCCACTCGTGCGGTCAGGACAGCGATGGGGCACTGCACTGCTGGGGCTATGGCGGAGATGGGCAGCTCGACATTCCTTCGTCCCGCTACACCAGCTTCACGGCAGGCGGCTGGCACACCTGCGCGGTTGATTCCGATGGTGAGCTGGGCTGCTGGGGCTGGGATGGGCACGGCCAGAGCAGCCCGCCCGCGGACGGGTACGCGTCGGTGACGGCGGGCGGCGGCCATACGTGCGGGGTGACCAGCAGCGGCGGCGTGCGCTGTTGGGGTTCGAATGGTCTGGGGCAGACGGAATCGCCCGCGGGCCGCTACGCCAGCCTGGCTGCGGGGGCGGGACATACCTGCGCGCTGGACGATGACGGCTTCGCGTCCTGCTGGGGATCGAACGGCGACGGCCAGTCGAATCCGCCGGCCGAATCGTTCGTGTCGATTGCGCCGGGAACGTCTCACACGTGCGCGGTCAATCAGGATGAGGCGCTGGTCTGCTGGGGCTGGGACGGCTACGAGCAGACGCAGGCGCCGGCCAGTCAGCCGGGCGAAGGAGCGGAGCGGCTCGTGCCATTCCGATTGGGCGAGACGCAATGCGACCCCGAGAGTCTGGGCGGCTTGGGCCGGACCGCCTGCTGGAGCGCCGATGCGGATTCCCTGATTGGTCCGCCGACCTTCAGCCGCTATCAGTCGGTCGCCAGCGGCAGCGCGCTCTCCTGCGCGTTGACGGTGGACGGCGAGGTTGACTGCTGGGGAACAGGACAGAGCGGGCAGACCGAGCCGCCTGACGGCAGCTACCAGCAACTGGCGATCGGCACCGGGCACGCCTGTGTGCTCGACGAGTCTGGCGAGATTACGTGCTGGGGATCGAACCGATTCGGGCAGTCGGACGCGCCTGAGGGACAGTTTGTCTCAGTGTCGGCGGGCCTGGCGCATTCTTGCGCCCTGGACGCTGAGGGCCAGATTTCTTGCTGGGGCGACGACGAGTACGGCAAGCTCGAGACGGACGACGGCTCCTACGCGGTCGTGTCTTGCGGCGCCGAGCACACGTGCGCCATGACCGAGTCGGGCGAAGTTACCTGCTGGGGCCGGGATGTGTGGGGCCAGTCCTCGCCTCCGGAGGGCACGTACACCGCGCTGTCGATCGGCTACGACCACAGCTGTGCGCTGAACCAGGACGGCGAGATCGTCTGCTGGGGGATCAACCGGTACGGCAACACCGACGTGCCGGAGGCGCTGCAGCAGCCGGGCGCCGTCGCAGTGCCGAACGAATGACGCGTTGACTTCGCACTCACAGTCGGGCGGCCGCATCGTCGAGGGCGACAACCTGCCGGTTCTGCAGTCCCTGCCTGCGGAGAGCGTGCAGCTCGTCTATACCGATCCGCCATTCAACACGGGGAACGTTCGCGCGTACCAGCGACTGCGCACGACCCGAGACGATGAGGGCGAGCGAGTTGGGTTCGGCGGCCGTCGGTATCGCTCGGAGTCGACGTCGCAACACTCCTTTGGCGACGCCTTTGAGGAATACATCGAGTTCCTGGCTCCCCGTCTGCGCGAGATCTGGCGTGTGCTGCGACCGGATGGGACGCTGTATCTGCATCTGGATGCGCGCGAGGTTCACTACGTCAAAGTGTTGCTCGACAAGATCTTCGGGCGAGACTGTTTTCTCAACGAGATCATCTGGGCGTATGACTTTGGCGGCCGGCCGAAGCGGCGGTGGCCGGCGAAGCACGACAACATCCTGGTCTATGTCAAAGATCGCGAGCAGTACGTGTTCAACCGTGACGAGATTGACCGGATCCCGTATCTGGCGCCGGGTCTGGTCGGTAAGGAGAAGGCGGAGCGGGGCAAGCTGCCGACGGATGTGTGGTGGCACACGATCGTTGGGACGAACGCGAAGGAGCGGACCGGTTATCCGACCCAGAAACCGGTCGCGCTGGCCGAGCGGATCGTTCGAGCTTCGAGCGATGTCGGCGAGCTGGTGCTGGATCCATTTGCCGGCAGCGGGACGGTGGGGGCAGCAGCGGAGGAGCTTGGGCGCCGCTATCTGTTGGTCGACAGCAATCCTGAGGCGGTAGACGTGATGCGAGCGCGGCTGCCGGGCGCGGAGGTCGTCAGACCGTGATGTTGGGGGCGCATTCCTTCATGAACAGGCTCATCGACCTGGTCACCTGATCGTGCGGGATGACGCCGCCCGCGTTGCACCAGGTGAGGAAGTGTCCGACGCCGTATGTTGCGCCGAGCGCAGAGAGTTTGGCGGTCACCTCGTCGGGGTTGCCGATCGCGCACATTGTCTTGACGATTTCTTCGTAGCTGGCTTCTCGATTGCGCTTGAGCAATGGCGGCATGTCGTCGAGAGTGCCGCCGCGCCGGAGCCAGCCGCGGATGCCGGTGTCGGTGACGACCTTGAAGTAGCTGAGCAGGCTTTCTTTGGCCTCTTCCTTCGCCGTCTCAGAAGACTCGTGCACGAAGACGGGCAAGAGGAGGCCGGCGTCGGTGGCGGGGGCGTGCGGTCTGGCGCCGTGATACATGGTGAAGCGATTGTCGAGGTCTTCATCGAAGGCGGTGATCGGGCTGGCGAAGACGCGCCAGCCCTCGTTGGCCGCTCTGAGGAAGGACTCATCACTGTTGGCCGCCATGCGCAGCGGCGGACCGGGGCGCTGCACCGGCTTGGGCACGACTTGCACGTCGTCGTAGCTGAAGTGCTCGCCCTCGAAGTTGACCGGATCGTCGGACCAGGCCTGTTGGATCACGGAGAGCGCTTCGTCGAAGCGAGCGGCGCGGTCGGACATGCTGACGTTGAAGCCGGCGAAGTGCTCGCCGATGGCTCCGCGGCCGATGCCGTATTCGAGGCGGCCGCCGGAGATGATGTCGAGGGTGGCGGCGTCTTCCGCTGCGCGGATCGGGTCGACCAGCGGAAGCAGGGCGACGCCGGTGCCAAGCCGGATGTTGTCGGTTTGCGCTGCGGCGGCCGCCATTGCGACCATTGGAGAAGGCAGAACCGAGAACTCGCGCACGAAGTGCATCTCGGCCAGCCAGGCGGCGTCGAAGCCGATCCGGTCGGCGTGGACGATCTGTGCGATGGTGTCGCGATAGCGCTGGGGGACGTCCTGACCGTCGGCCTGGGGCAGCTGGAAGAAGAGTCCGAACTCGGCGCGTTCACCACGTTCACCGGGCATTGGCACGCTCCGCTCGTCCCGACCTTGGCTCATGGCAGGCTAGCCGACGAAACTCAGTCGGTTTCTCACAGACCTATACTCGACGCCAAGCCAGTGGCGCATGGAAGGGTCGATTGATGACGACTGCGACGTACACGATGCAGGATTTCGTCAAGGAGGTGCAACGGGTCGCCGACCGGGGGGACTCCGCCGACCAGCAGATTGCGCAAATTGCCGGTCCGCTGGAGCGGATCATCCAGCGCCAGGATTGCCTGCTCGATCTGCCCGACAACGACGAGGTGGATCCGGACAAGGGCTTCGTGATCCACCGGGCGGACAATCTGACGATCATGTGTACGGTCTGGCAGCCTGACTCCAGCGCGCCGGTCCACAATCACAATGGCTGGGCGATGGAGGGCGTGATCTCGGGTGTCGAGTTCAATCGCAACTATCAGCGCGTCGACGACGGCACGACTCCCTGGTATGCCGAGCTGGAAGAGCTCGATCCGACGCGCGTGCCGACGGGTACGACGACGGTGATCTCTGAGCCGCCGGCCGACATTCACGCGGTCGAGATTCGCGAAGGTAAGACCCTGGCGATCCACGTCTACGGGCTCGATCTGCTGCGTCAGTGGCGGTATCGATTCAATCTCGAGACGAACGAGGTCGAGCCGTTCGCAATGCGGACCAAGCGGGAAATCAAGTCGGTCTGAGTTGAAGACGAGCAGGCGACACGGCTGGCAGGAGGCACCTGATGGGCAAACTGGATGGACAGGTCGCGTTGATTTCCGGCGGCGCGCGCGGACAGGGTGAAGCGCAGGCTCGATTGTTCGCGCGAGAAGGCGCCGCGGTCGCGCTGGGAGACGTGCTGGAGGAAGAAGGTCAGCGCGTCGCTGAGAGCATCAACGACACCGGCGGTCAGGCGATGTTCCAGAAGCTGGATGTGACCGAGTCGTCGAGCTGGCAGTCGATGGTCGACGAGACTGTTGGTCAGTTTGGGCGGCTGGACATCGTGATCAACAACGCCGGGATCGCGAGATTGAAGCGGATTGAGGACTCGTCACTGCAGGACTACCTGGACGTCGTTCTGATCAATCAGGTCGGCGTCTGGTTGGGCATGAAGGCGGCGATTCCCGCGCTGAAGGAAGCCGGCGGCGGTTGCATCATCAACACGTCATCGACTGCGGGGCTTGAGGGCTATGACGGACTGGGAGCGTACGTCTCGTCGAAGTTCGCGGTGCGGGGCATGACCAAGTGCGCAGCGATCGAGTTCGGGCCCTACAACATTCGAGTGAACTCGGTCCATCCCGGGCCGATTGATACGCCGATGATTCGCGATCCGCAAATCGCGCGACCGGCGGACGCGTTGAACACCAGGCCGAGTCCGATCCCACGCGTCGGTCATGTGGACGAAGTCGCGGCGATGATGTTGTTCATCGCCGCCGAGGCCACGTACAGCACGGGATCGGAGTTCGTGATCGATGGAGGCGTCACGGCCGGCACGATGCGCAATCGGTGATCTCGCCTGTTGGACGACGCCGCGTGGGTGTTGTCAACAACTACCGGGCCTGGCAGCCTGGCTAGACCAGATTCTTGAAGGAGTAACACGATGGGCAAGCTCGATGGACAGGTGGCGCTGATTTCAGGCGGCGCTCGAGGTCAGGGTGAACATCAGGCGCGGCTCTTTGCGCGCGAAGGCGCGGCGATCGCGATTGGCGATTTGCTGGAGGAAGAAGGCAACCGGGTTGCCGAGAGCATCAACGACACCGGCGGCCAGGCGATCTTCCGCAAGCTGGACGTCGCCGACCAGTCGAGTTGGGCGGAAATGGTCGACGCGACGACGGAGCAGTTCGGCAAACTGAACATCCTGATCAACAACGCCGCCATCCTGCGGAACGGGTCGATCGAGGACACGACCCTGCAGGAGTACCTGGAGACGATCAAGATCAACCAGGTCGGGGTGTGGCTGGGCATTCGCGCGGCGATCAATCCGATGCGCGAAGCCGGCGGCGGCTGCATTATCAACACGTCGTCGACGGCCGGCCTGGAGGGATATCCCGATTCCAGCGCCTATGTGTCGTCGAAGTTCGCGGTTCGGGGCCTGACGAAAGTTGCGGCGCTGGAGCTGGGGCCGTACAACATTCGCGTCAACTCGGTTCATCCCGGTCCGATCGACACGCTGATGACCACGAATGAGGACACACCGCGCCGGCCGGACGGTGAAATACCGGTTCGAATCTCAATCCCTCGTTTCGGACGGGTCGATGAGGTGGCGAAGATGATGCTCTTCATCGCCGCTGAGGCGACCTACAGCACCGGTTCAGAGTTCGTTCTCGATGGCGGTCTGACCGCCGGCCGGTCGCTTGAGGTCGGGGAGTAGATCTCCCTTCTTCCCCTCTCCCTTGAGGGAGAGGGCCAGGGTGAGGGTGGCTCCCTTCCACGGCGGGAACCCTCACCCCAACCCTCTCCCAGAGGGAGAGGGAGCCGAGAGCGGCTTGGCAAACGAGAGTTCGTGGCCGTCGGGATCGACGATGTGGAAGTAGCGCTCTCGCCAGGGGGCGTCTCTTGGTTCGAACTCGGGCGTGAGTCCGGCGTTGATGGCGTTGGCGTGGAATGCGTCGACGTCGTCGACGTAGAAGATGGCCCGTCCCCAGAAGTTCATCCCCGCCTCCGAGCGGGGACCTGATCCGGTCTCGGCCGCGATCAGGTTGAGATAACTCTCGCCTGAGCGGTAGGACGTGAATCCTGCTTGGGGGCCGCCGTAGATCTTCTCGAATCCCAGCGCTTCGTAGAACGCCGTCGCTGCAGCCATGTCGGCGGTAGCGAGGGTGACGGCGCTGAGCGAGGTGACCTCTGGCATGGTCAGGTCAGATCCGTGAAAGGATTGTAGGCCAGCTCCCAGAGGTAGCCGTCGGGATCGCTGAAGTAGCCGCTGTAGCCGCCCCAGAAGACCTCTTCGGGTGGCTTGACCAGTGTGGCGCCGGCGTCGAGTGCTTCCTGCATCTGGGCGTCGACCGCTTCAACTGAGGCGAGATTGTGGGCGAGGGTGATCGTCGGCGTGCCGGCCGATGGGTCGGCGAAGGGGACATCGGCCTCGTCGGGGAACTTTTCTCGGCGGTAGAGCGAGAGCCAGGTACCTTCCAATTCGAGGAAGCAGATATCGTCGCCGTCGTTGTAGTTGGGCGCGGGCAGTCCGAGTCCGTCGCGGTAGAAGCGGACCGACGCCTCAAGGTCGGACACGCCAAGGGTGATGATGCTGATCTTTGGCTTCATGGAGGTCAGCGTAGCGTCGAGCTACGGAGTCGCGGCTTCCACGGCCTGCTGGATCGCCGCGAACGAAGTGCCCGCCATGGCTCCGTTGACCCTGATTCGCGGGCCGTACGTGATCCCGATCGCCCGAGCATCACGCAGGTTCTGGTTGTGCGCCTGCCGCGTTGCTGGATCGTCGTAGCACTCCTCGAAGCGATCCCCGTCAAGGCCGATGTCACCCGCATAATCAATGAGCTGCGCGCGTGAGGCCGCCCGGCTGTTCTCGACCAGGAAGCGATCGTGGAACCGCCAGAACGCCGAGCCGCTTTGCTCAATGGCGCAGACCATCGCGTAGCCGACCCGTTCGGAAGCCACACCGACGTAGGCGATGTTGACGAACTGGAAGCGGGCAATGCCGGTCCGGACGTACTCTTCGATCAGCCGCGGCTCAACCTGAGTCGCGATACGGCGGCAGTTCGGTCAAAACGGATCGCCGTATTCGACGATCAGCACCGGCGCGTCGGGATTGCCGACGATGTTTCCGTCGACGATCAATCCATCACGGGGTCCGCCGCTGATTCGTTCGACGTCCGGGGCTTCGTCTGTGTCCTCAGTGCCAGTGTCGTCGGTTTCGTCTTCCGGAGGCTCAGGAGGCGGCGCTGGCTCATCCGGTTCTGGCTGAGGGGCGGCAGGCTGCTGCGGCTGTGCAGTCTCCTCACGCTCCCTCGGGGGGAGTTCGATTGGTGAGCTTCTCCGCCAGCTGTCCACGGGAGTGGAACGAGAGAACAACCGGCGCGGCGGCAGGAAGACCTGGCGTGGTTCGTCGATTCTGAGGCCGAACTCAACTCGTGTTTCGCCCGAGCGACGGGCGATGATCCGGACTTGCGTGCCATCCGGAACATCTATCAGGGAGCTGATCCTCCAGCCGTTGTCGCTGATTGAGGCGGAGAAAATGCGTCTCGGCGGTAGCTGGTCGCCCTCCGAAGTGCGAAGACCAAACTCGATATCGCCGTCGGTCTGCAGCCTGGCGATGATTCGGACCGTTTCGCCGCTCTGTCCGCCGACCAGCGCAATGCTGGCCAGTGACGGCAGCATGATCAGCGTCGCGACGCCGAGCAATTTGACGAGCAGTGTTCGCGTCATCACGTTCAAGAATACGCCGAAGGGCGGCGCATTGGCGCCGCCCTTCGGGAACGGAACGTTGTTCGGGTTGAGCCCGGTTAGAAGGCGAGCGGCGCGGGGTCGGCCTGGCCCGTCTCCATGCCCTGCGGCCACCAGTGGTCTTCCCAGCCTTCGTCGTCCCAGATGTGCTTCAGGTTGGGAAGCACCTGCTGGGCGGTCATTTCGATGTTCGGGATGGCCAGTTCCTTGGGAATCGAGCCGAACTGGTTGAGGATCATCAGGTGACCGACGTGGAGCGTGCGGATCACTTCCTCAAGCTGCTCGGTGACCTGGCTCGGCGTACCCGCGACGATGTTGCCTTCGCGGATCAGGTCGTTCCAGGTGATCTCGGAGTTCGCCTTGGACTCGACCATCTTCTCGGCGGTCTTCTCACCCTCGAACTTCTTCGAGTCGCCGAAGACGGGCTTGAGGCCCTGGCTCCGAGTGAAGCCCTGCTCGATGGTGCGGACGGTGCGGTAGCCGGGCGGGTCGGCGTAACGCGGGTCGATGTGGAGCATCTTGTTGTAGAAGTACTCCGCGTGCGGCCCGAACTTGTCGGCGACTTCCTGCTCCGTTTCGCCGACGGCGACGAGCTGGAGGAATCCGGCGTGGTAGGGGTTGAGCGGCTTCTCGCGCTGTTGCATCGTGCGCCAGAATCCGTCGACGTTCTTCTGTCCGGCCTTGTAGCCGCCGTAGGAGAGGTAGCAGTAGACGTAGTTGTGGTCGGCGCACCATTCCCAGGTCTCAACCGAGCCGCCGCCGGGAATCCAGACGGGCGGGTGCGGCTGCTGGACAGGTCGCGGCCAGATGTTGATGTAGCGCAGCTGGTTGTAGCGGCCGTTGTAGGAGAAGACCTCTGGCCGGGTCCAGGCCTGCGTGATCACATCGGCGGCCTCGTAGTACTTGTCGCGCAGGTGCGACGGGTTGGCGCCGTAGCAGAAGCAGTCATCCATCGGCGTGCCGACGGGGAAGCCGGCGACCAGGCGACCACCGGAGATGCAGTCCAGCATCGCGAACTCTTCCGCGACGCGGGTCGGCGGGTTGTAGAGGGCGATCGAGTTGCCGAGCACGACGATCGCGACATCCTTGGTCCGCCGGCAGAGGTTGGCGGCCATCAGGTTGGGCGACGGCATCAGGCCGTAGGCGTTCTGGTGGTGCTCATTGATGCAGATGCCGTCATAGCCGGCGGCCGCGGCAGCCTCGAGCTCGTCCAGGCCGTCGTTGTACATCTCGTGCGCCTTGGCTGGGTCGAACAGCTTGGAGTCGACATCGACCCAGACCGAGTTGTTGGTCTCAGCAAAATCGGGCGGCAGATCCCGATAGGGCATCAAATGGAAGAACTCAAACTTCACAGTCAACTCCGTTCGATTCCGGCGTCAAAGCAGCGCCCGTCCAGCGGGCGGTCTCTGGGGCAAGGTATTGAAGGTCGAGGCTCAGTGTCAATCGAGTCGCGACGTCTCTGAGCGGTCACGACACCAGGTGCGCGCTCAAGACTTCCTGATCAAATTCGACGCCGAGGCCGGGTCCTGCGGGCGGAATGATGACGCCGTTCTCGACGACCAGGGGCTGCTGGAAGATCTTCTGATGCAGCGGGCCGAGATTGGCCTCCTGGATCAGGAAGTTGGGTGAACACGTGTCGATCTGGATCGCCGCCATGGCAGCGACGGGTCCGCAGTACATGTGGGGCGCGATCATGGCGTAGTGCGCCTCGGCCATGCCGGCGATCTTCTTTGCTTCGGTGATTCCGCCGCACTGACCGACGTCGAGTTGGATGATCTGCGCGGCCTGCTTCTCCAGCACTCGGGCGAACTCGTACTTGGTCACCAGTCGTTCGCCGGTCGCGATGGGAATGCTGGTGTGGGCCGCGACGCGCGCCATCTCCTCGATGTTCTCCGGCATCACCGGCTCTTCGAACCAGAACGGGTGGTAGGGCTCGAGGTTTTGAGCGACGCGGATCGCGCTGTACGTGGGCATCTGGCCATGCGTCCCGATGCCGACCTCCAGGCGGTTGCCGACTGCATTGCGGATGCTCTCGAAGATCTTGCCGGCTCGTTCGATCTCCCAGAGCGGGATGTCGCGGATCGGGTGGAGCGGCATGAACGGGTCGATCTTGCAGGCCGAGTTGCCTTCCGCGAGTAGCTGCGCGGCGACGTCGCCGGCCTTGTCGGGGTGCTCCGCCAGTCCGTCGCTGGGCATGTAGGCGTAGGCGCGCAGGGTCTCGTGATACTTGCCGCCGAGCAGGTTGTAGATCGGCTGGTTGGCGACCTTGCCCTTGATGTCCCAGAGGGCCATGTCGATCGCACTGATCACCGGGGTCGCGTAGAGGCTGGGATGGCGCAGATCATGTCGTGTGCCGTACATGCGGTCCCAGATCAGTTCAATGTTGAGCGGGTTCTCGCCGAGTACGAACTGACCGACGAACTCTTCGATCAGGCTGACCTGCGACTTCAGGTCCCCGAGGTGTTCGGAGTATGAGCTGCCAGCGATCCGTTCGCCGATCCCGGTGATGCCCTCATCGGTCTGCAGTTCGAGAAAGAGGAAGTACTTGCCGCCGATGTACGGCGGCTCCGCCTCAACCACCATCGTCTTGAGTCCGGTGACCTTCATCTGTTGCTCCTGCCGCTGCCAATAGCGTCGGTATTGACACGGACGCGTTCGTGACATCGTAGGCACGCCGCGACAGGCGTTGCTCTGGCTACAGCGCCCGGATGGAGAGGGTCGGGGAAGACTCGCCGCCCTCGTCGAACAGCTCGCGCATCTTGTTGGCCCGGTAGCGAAAGATGTTCCTCAGCTGCGGGATCACAGCGAAGTCGGCGATCGGCGACGAAATCGGATCGAGTGGCAGCGACCAGTGAACTCGATCGGTGGCGAGGATTCCGCCTTCGACTTCCTGGAAGTGATGCTCGTGGTTCCAGAGCGCATACGGTCCGGCGACCTGGACGTCGGAGAAGAAGTGGGGAGCGTTCACCTGGGTGATTTCGGTCGCCCAAGAGACGCGCAGCGGCAGAACCGGGAGTGGCGTCAGACGGTAGGTGATGATCAGCCCGGCATGAACTGCCGCAGGCGGGTCTCCGGTGATCTCGAAGCGCATCTCGGGCGGGGTGATCACGGCCAGGTTTTTTGGGTCGGAGAAGAACTCCCAGGCTGACTGGAGGTCGGTTGCGAGGGTCTGGGCGGCGTCGAGTTTGTAGATTGGCATGGTGATCTCCAACTGGTACTATGGGACTGCAACGTCGGGTGGCACTAGAGGTGCGGAATGGCGATCATCAACCGGCTCAGGTTTGTGGATGTATTGCGAGATCGTCTGGGTGACGATGGGGCTCGTGAGTTTGCTGAAGCGCTTCACGATGAGATGACTCCTTTGATGACCAGGGAAGAGATTCAGTTGATGATCTCAGGGTTGGTGGACCAGTTTGAGACTCGAATGTGGTGGGTTGTGGCAATCGCAACGGGGCTTCAACTGACAGCGCTGGGCGTCGTCGCCGGCGTGATCATCGCGCTCAACTAAAACGTTGCAATTACGCCTCCGAGACCCATCAATCCTCCTACCAACAGATGCAGCTGCGCGGTGCGCTTGAGCATCGGGTTCAGGGCTACGCCTGCTCGCCCGTTGACGATCTCACGCGAGAGCCACATCGCCGGTGGCAATCCGAGCCAGGCAATGAAGCAGTAGTAGGGCAGCAGCCCGAACGAGGCGAAGACGGCGATGCTGACGAATGCGCCGACGGTCAAGACCACGTATTCGATCCTCGTGTTTCGCTCTCCAATCAGCACCGCGAGCGTCCGTTTGTCGCTTGAACGGTCTGTGTCGATGTCGCGTAGGTTGTTGATGACCAGAATCGCGGTGACCAGACAGCCCACAGGCACTGAGGCGGCCGCCAGCTCCCAGGTCAGTTCCTCGATCTGCACGTAACCGGCGCCCATGACTGCGACAAAGCCGAAGAAGAGGAAGCAGATGGGGTCGCCGAGTCCTCGATATCCATAGGGCAACGGTCCGCCCGTGTAGGTGACGGCCGCGATCAGCGAGGCGCCGCCGATGATCAGGATCGGCCAGCCGACGATCAGGATCAGGACGATCCCGACAATCAGGGCAGCCGCGGTCGCCAGTGTGATCCCGACGGTCATCTCTCGTTGCGACAACCAGCCCTGGGCGACGGCTCGCGGCGGACCAAGTCGGTCCGGCGTGTCGGCGCCGCGACGGAAGTCGGAAAGATCGTTGGCGAAGTTGACGACAATCTGAATGAAGACTGCGCCGATCAGGGCGAGGAAGAAGCGGCCGACCTCGAAGTCGCCGTCGACGGCGGCGATGCCGGTGCCAGCAAGGACCGGCGCGACCGCCGCAGGAAGCGTCGGTGGGCGAACGGCGAGCAACCAGGCTCGCCGCTTACTCGGAGATGGCACGCTTGTGGTTGTCATTCGACGTCCGGACTGCCCCCACCGCCCCTTCGGGGCACCTCCCCCAGAGGGAGAGGTCTTGATTAGGGGAAACGCGGATATTTCGAGAAGTCGGGCTTGCGCTTTTCGAGGAAGGCATTCTTGCCTTCCTTGGCTTCCTCGGAGAGGTAGTAGAGCAGCGTTGAGTCGCCGGCGAACATCTGCATGCCGGAGAGACCGTCGGTGTCGGCGACAAGCGCTCGCTTGATGAAACGAAGCGCGGTCGGCGACATGCAGAGGATTTCGCGGCAGCGGTTGATGACTTCGAGCTCAAGATCGTCGACTGGGAAGACATCGCAGGCGAGGCCCATCTCGACGGCCTCGGCGCCGCTGTACTGTCGGCACTGCATCCAGATCTCGGCGGCTTTCTTGTGTCCGACCAGCCGGGCCAACAGCATCGTGCCATAGCCAGCGTCAAACGAACCGACCTTGGGTCCGGTCTGGCCAAACCAGGCGTTGTCGGCCGCGTAGGTCAAATCGCAGACCGTAGCGAGCACGTTGCCGCCGCCGATCGCGTACCCCGCGACCATCGCGATCACCGGCTTGGGAATCGAGCGCATGTAACGGTGCAGGTCGAGCACGTTGAGCCGCGGCACGCCGTCGTCGCCGACGTAGCCGCCGTCGCCGCGAATGCGCTGGTCGCCGCCTGAACAGAACGCTTCCTTGCCCTCTCCGGTGAGGATGATCACGCCGACCGACATGTCCTCGTGCGCGCGCTTGAAGGCGTCGAGCAGCTCGAACAGAGTCTTGGGGCGGAATGCGTTGCGTACCTCCGGGCGGGCAATCGTGATTTTGGCGATGCCTTCGGCGACGTCGTAGTAGATGTCGCCATAGTCGCCAGAGCGTTCCCAATCAGGCAGGCCGGTGCGTTCGACGGTGACGGTGGGTCTTGACATGATCAGTTACTCCCTTGTTGCGAGTTCACGCGATGCGGATTCAAGCGGTACGCCGGCGCTGCGCAGCAGCAGTCGGCGGAGTTCGGGGTAGATGCGTTCGATGGGAGTGGAGACCCGACCGGCGGCCCAGGCCGACAGCGTGGACTGAACCATTCCGACCCATGCCCGCGCCGTCAGGTCGGGATCGAGCGGCGCGTCGAGGTTGCGCAACTGACCTGCATCCAGAGCGAGGCGAAGCTCGTTCGCAACGATATCGACGAATTCATCCTCGATCGCGGCAATTCGCTCACGGGCCGGCGCAGACCCAGCGAGCGTCTCGCTGACCAGTACGCGTGCGAGCGAGCGATGCGCCGACAGCGTGTCGATCAGCGTGGCCAGAGCAGCGTCGGCCCGAGCGACCGAATCAGGGCCGGCGTCGCTCATGGCTCGATCGACGCGTCGGCGCAGGATGTCTCCGGCACGGCCGATCACGGCGGCGACCAGTGCTTCCTTGGTCGAGAAGTGGAAGTAGAGTCCGCCCTTGGAAGTGTCAGCGGCGGCAGCGATCTCCTCCATCTGCGCGTCCGCATACCCACGCTGCGACAGAACACGAGCGGCAGCGTCGAGCAGCTGCTCTCGGCGTTCGACCGCCCTGGCCTGACGCGGCTGACTGGTCACCACCTGAAGCTCCGTCGCAACAGAAATCCGACGTTTGGGTCGGTTTCTGTACTGTATCAGCATGTCTGACCCGGTCACCGCACAAGAGCGCACGCGCACGATCGAGCAGATGTTCAGCCGACTAGTTCCGCACTACGACCGGATGAATCGCCTGATGACCGGAGGTCGGGACGGTCGCTGGCGAACGCTGGCGGTTCGGCTGTCGAAGCCTGAAGGATCTGCGGTGCTCGATCTCGGGGCAGGAACGGGTGATTTGAGCGCGGAATTTCGACGTCAAGATGCAGCGCGGGTGACCGCACTTGATGTGTCGGCGCGCATGCTGACGCGAGCAGAGGAGAAGTTCGGGCATCACCGCATCGAGTGGCTCCAGGGCGACGCGTTGCACTTGCCGTTCGCCGACGCGTCGTTCGACGTCGTCGCCTCAGCATTTGTTATGCGCAACCTGCCCGATCTCGCCGGTTCGTTCGAGGAGATGGCAAGGGTCCTGAAGCCCGGCGGTCGGCTCGTGGGTCTGGATATCACGCATCCCCCCGATTCCAGATGGGGCAAGGTGCTGCGTCTTGGGTTCGAGCAAGGAGTGACGAGAGTCGCGGGCCTCGTGTCTGGAGACCGTTCGGCGTATAGGTATCTACCGAACTCGCTCACCGGCTATCCGACAGCCGATGAGCTGTCGGCGATGTTGGAATCGGCCGGACTGGTTGACGTGTCGTATCGGCGATTGTCGATGGGGGTTGTGGCCCTACACATCGGTCGGAAGAGCTAGCGCTGCGCATCCAGTGCGATCATGGATCGGCCGCTGCCTTTGACTAGTCGCCCGGCCCAGGTGGTGGCGGGAGCCTGGGCAGCATCGAGCCACTCGGTACGGGTTATTCGATAGCCTGCAGTCGCCAGCGTGGATTTGAGAGCCTTATTCACCGACTCCGGTGTTGGAATCTGGAACCCATCGGGCGCCGCTTCGCCGTTGAGGACGATGCTCAGTCTGGAGCGCGGCGCACTGACCGAGTTGAGGATGTCGGCGAGCTGCTCGTCACCGCTGAGGATTGCCTTCAGCAGGGCGGCCCAGGGAAAGTAAATCGTGGTCCAGTCGGCGGCCGAATGCAATTCGGGTGGAAGTGCTTCGACTTGAGCCGCTACATAGAGCGCATTTGATGCGCCGCCGCGGGCGGGCTTGCGCTCGGCGAGTTTGGCAGCCTCCTGAAGGGCCTTGCGCTCGGAATCGACTCCAATGGCGAGGACGTTGGGATAGTCACGCGCGAAGCGACGGGGCCAGGCGCCGTCCCCGGTTCCGAGGTCGACCAGCGTCGACGAGTATCTGGCTCGCAATTCGTGAAACTCGGCCAGCTCCATGCGTCGCGGACCGCGTCTGGTGATGATCTCCATGCCGTTTCTCCGTAAGGCAGACTAGAATCCCCTAGACACTGACAGAGCAATCGTTAGGAACCTAGAATGCCGACTCCCGCACGCGTCGTTTTTCTCCCGGAAGCTGATGAGCCCCTGGCCGTCGAACGTGTTGACCTGCCCGACCCCACCGATTTCCAGGTCGTCGTCCGACAGTTCGCGTCCGGCATCTGCCACTCGCAGTTGCACCAGATGCACAATCCCCGCGATGGCGACCAGATTCTCGGTCACGAGGCGACCGGCGAGGTGATCAAGGTTGGTTCGCAAGTGACCAATGTGCAGGTCGGCGACATCGTGTTTGTCACCTGGGTGCCGCGCAACGCCGAGACCGCAATCCGCGAGGTGGACGAGATCATCGTCGAGCGCCCCAATGGGCGTACAGCGACGACGCGCAACGTGTTCACCTGGTGCGACACGACAATCGCGGATGAGAAGTACATCGTCAAGGTCCCGCAAGACACGCGCCGCGACGTGACCTCAATCATCGGCTGTGCGGTCCTGACGGGCTCGGGCGCCGTCTACAACACCGCCGCTGTCCGCGAGGGCGACAGCGTGGCAATCTTCGGCGTCGGCGGGGTGGGACTCTCCGCGGTTGTGGCGGCATCGGTGGTCAAGGCCGATCCAATCATCGCCGTCGACCTGGACGAGGAGAAGCTGGAGTTCGCCAAGCGTTTCGGCGCCACGCACGGCGTCAATGCCGGCAAGGGCGACGCGATCGAGCAAATCAAGGAGTTGACCGCGGGACCGGCCGGCATCACGACGAGTTTCGGTGAGCCGATTTCCGGCGTCGATTTCGCGTTTGACTGCATCGGCCGCCAGGTGACGATGGAACAGATCATGCGCGCGGTGCGTCCCGGCATCCTGGGCGCCGAGAGCGGCGGTACCGCCGTTCTGGTCGGGGTTCCCCACCAGTCGGGGGCCGAGTTCTCTCAGCAGGACATGATGGGTCTGCTGATCAACGAGAAGAAGTACATCGGCTCGATCGGCGGTAGCTGCCGACCGGACCGCGACTTCCCGATGTTCCTGGCCTGGGCCGAGGACGGCGCACTCGACCTCGACGCGATGGTCACCGAGCGTTTCAAGATCGGTCAGATCAACGAAGCGACGGCGGCGCTCGAGCAGGGCGAGATCTTTGGTCGCGCGATCATGGAGTTCGACGACTAGAGCTACGAGCGGGACACGCCCTGATTCGTCACGCGAGGAGGAGAGGGATTTCCATCTCCTCCGAGCGCAGGCCTGCGTGATAGCCGTTCAACGCCGAGACCCGGTTGCCGGCCTCGCCGTAGACAAGGATGTTGCGATTCGCTGAGACGGCGATATGGCTGCCGATCCGTTCGGCCGCCAATCTGCTCAGCGGGGTGGGTCCGAAGAGCCGCAGTTGTTCTGCCTCTTCCAGCGTCAGCAACGCCCAGTCGCGGCCCCAGCGCTCACGGAACTGTCCGGCAAATGCGTCTTCCCGTCCGGATCGGACGCAGAACATTGGCACGCGCGGCTCGCCATGGGGCGGCGTATGCAGTTCGTCGATGATTTCGTCGTCGGGGAGGAACAGCGACTTTTCGGCAGCCGAGACATGCAGTTCGCCATGGTCGGCGCTGATCGCGATGCGCGCGCGTCCGTCCAGTTGCTCGGAGATCGCTCCGAGCGCGCGGTCGACCTTTTCCAGGGCTCGCAGCGTGCCAGATGCGTGAGGTCCATCTCGATGTGAGGCTGAGTCGACCATTGGCAAGTACAGGTAGTGAATGCCGGGTTCGTCCTGCTCCACGATCCGAGAGACCACGCTTGCGGCCGCGTCGCGCAAGCTGTCATATGGGTCGGTCGGAGCAGACCCGCGCAGATAGGTCGTGAATTCGCTGTTGGAGATCGCGCGCGGGTGGTAGGTGCGCAGACGACCCTGCATCGAAGCCATCAGCGAGGGATAGGCGAACGCCTCGCTTGGCCGGATCCCGAACTCCTGAAGCTTGCGCTCGGAGTCGCGCTCGACAAAGGGGAGGATGGTGGCCGTCAGGTCGTTGTGGTGCAGGTGCGTGTACCACGCCGGAACTCCGTGTTGGCACGGCCATGCGCCGGTGGCCAGGGTGGTCAGTGCCGCGGCTGTCGTCGAGGGGAACACTGAACGAAGCTGGATTCCTTCGGCTCCCGCCAGCAGGCCGCCCGGCTTGGCCAGTTCATCGAAGACGCAGCCGAGTCCGTCAACCAGGACGAAGAGCAGAGGTCGGTCACGACCGATTCGCTCCGCGAGTTCTGCGGCCCTGGTGTCCTCGTCCGAGAGTGGAACGCCGCCAATCGAGGCGATCGCACGGGCAAGGTCAACTGTTGACGGAGGGGCGTCGCCCTCGAATGGGTGCAGTAGGTCGCCGTCCCGGAACCAGCGCTCTACACGTTCGACATCGGCGGAGGCCACGGCGGTGCCCTACTAGACCGCCTGAGGCAGTAAGGATGATCTGGCGGCGTTTAGATCTGAGAGTAGCCCGAACCCGGTGAGGTGACGCCAGTGCCGGCTGGCTCCTTGCCACCCATGTCCCAGCCAAACTCTTTGAGAATTTCCTGAGAGTAGGTGACGCGTCCGGAGACCTTGTCCAGCGGCTCGGTGGCAAGCAACAGGGCGGCTTGCGCCATGATCTCAACCGATTCACTGTCGTTCGGGTCACGGCCTTCCATCAGTCGGTGATGGACGACGCCCGGTGTTGGCACGATTTGCGACGGGCTGTAACAAGTGACGGAGATGCCATGCTGGTGGACCTCGGACGCCAGACCCTGGGTGAACCGCTCAAGCGCGGCCTTCTCGGCGCCGTAGAGCGTCCCGCCGCCGCCGTCGCCCTCGTACGGGCCACGGCCCGGGCCGATGGCCGCCGCCGACGAGACATTGACGATGGCGCCCGAGCTGCGCTCGATCATGCCACCTTCATTGAGACAGAGCTGGCTCATGTAGAACGGGCCGTGGAAGTTGACGGCCGTCGAACGCAGCCAACGGCGGACGGGGAAGTCCTTGACCGGGATGAAGTACGTGAGCGCGGCGTTGTTGACCAGCACGTCCGGCTGGCCGTAGGTGTCGATGCAGGACTGCACGATGCCGGCGCACTCCTCGTACTCGGAAACGTTGCCGGCGACCGCCGTGGCCTCGCCGCCGGCGTCGCGAATGTTCTTGATCGTCATTTCCAGGGAACCGGGCAGCGGGTGCGTCCCTTCCTGGACCGTACGCGCCGTCGCGATGACTTTCGCGCCCTCGGCCGCGAAACACTCGGCGATTGCGGCGCCGATGCCGCGGCTTGCTCCTGTGACGATGGCGACCTTGCCGTCCAACTTGCCCATGTCATTCTCCAGTCGTTTGGTCGGGTGCTGTGACTTGGTATTGATGAGCATCATAGCGAAGGATTTCACAAACAAGATTCGAGTGCCGGCGGATAGGATCGGCGCATGGAACGCGTCGTCATTGTTGGAGCGTCCCTCGCCGGGTTGAACGCAGCAGAAGCGCTGCGCGACGACGGATTCGAGGGACGGATCACGTTGATCGGTGAGGAGCCGCAGCGCCCGTACGATCGGCCGCCGCTCTCCAAGCAACTGCTGACGGGAGAATGGGATACCGATCGGCTGCCGCTTCGCTCAGCGGACGAGTTCGCGCAATTGCAGCTTGAGTTTCTTGGCGGTCGAGCAGCGACGGGGCTCGATGTCGGGCAGCAGCTGGTCGCCCTGGACGATGGTCAATCAGTCGAGTTTGACGGTCTGGTCATCGCAAGCGGGGCGCGGGAGATTCGGCTGCCATTTGGACGGGAGCTTGCCGGAGTCCACGCGTTGAGAAGCCAGGCAGACGCGCTTCGCATCCGTGACGACATGGAGGCCGGCGGCAAACTCGCGGTGATCGGCGCCGGCTTCATTGGGGCCGAGGTCGCGTCGTCTGCCAGAGCGCGCGGACTGGAAGTCGCAATGATCGAAGCCTTGGCTGCGCCGATGATTGGGCCACTGGGCGATGAGCTTGCCGACTGGGCCGCCGACTTGCACCTGGCAGCCGGTGTGAGGTTGTACATGCGCTCGAAGGTGACAGATCTGATCGGTTCGGGCCGCGTGGAGGCCGTTGGGCTGGAAGACGGATCGCGGATTGCGGCTGACACGGTTGTCGTGGGTATCGGCGTGCGACCGAATGTCGAGTGGCTGGAGGGGTCAGGTCTGACGATTGGCGACGGCGTCGTCTGTGACCAGTTCTGCCGCGCCGCGCCGATGATCTATGCAGCCGGCGATATCGCTCGCTGGCCGAACGTGCTGTTCACGCACTTTCGCTACGACCAACCGCAGCGCACCACGCGGATTGAGCATTGGACCAACGCCGTTGAGCAGGGGATGGCAGCGGCCCGCAACCTGTTGCTCGAGAGCCGTGGCGAAGCACTCGAAGCGTTTGCGCCGGTGCCGTATTTCTGGTCCGACCAACATGGCCTGAGCATCATGGCGTCGGGCGTGACCTCTCCGCGCGACGAGTTTCAGCTTGTTCACGGCTCTCTGGAGTCGAACCGATTCGCCGCGATCTACGGCTTGCGCGGTCACCTCACGGGCGTGGTCGCCGTCGGCTGGCCGCGGATGTTGCGCCGCTACCAGGCGCTGATTCGTCGGCAGGTGAGCTGGGAAGAGGCGTTGGAGTCGGCCCGCGAAATCGAGGACTGAGTCACGGGGCCGTTTGCCAGGCAGCGACCCGACGGCTTCGGCGCTCGGCGACGGCAGCGGCCGCGTCGACCAGTGCCTTGCCAGGTCCGAGCCGGCCCTGGAACGATGTGTAGCTCGACTCGCCTCGAACGATTCGGCAGAACGCGGTCCAGAATCGGTTCGATCGACGCAGGAGTTGTACGTACGGCCAGGGCGACTGGTGGAACAGGGCCTGAAGCTGTCTGGCGACTCGGAGTTCGGGCTCAATCTCGCATTCGATCGACCGTTGATAACCGGACAGGTCCGCTGCTTCCCCGGACAGGAACTTCAGTGAGGTTTGCGCAGCGAGTTGGGCGCTGTGAATCGCGTTGCCGATGCCTTCGCCCGAGAGCGGGTCGACGAGTCCGGCAGCGTCGCCGATGAAGGCGATGCGTCCGGCGACCAATGCGCTGTCGGGATCCCTGAGCGGCAGGTGATGTCCCCGCAGATCGGTCAACGCCGAACCATCGAAAGACTCACAACCCGCGTACTTCGACAGTTCCGTTCGAAGCGTCGGCGCCGCGGCAGGAAATCCACCCAGACCGACATTGCAGTGGTCGGTCTTGGGGAACACCCAGCCGTAGCCGCCCGGCATCGATCCGAGTTCGAGTCCGACCGCGTCGCTCCAACGGTCGCCGGCGCGTTGCTCCGAGCGGGAGGCGTTGCCTTCCAGCGCCACCGCGCCGCGTAGTCTCGGCAACCCGAGCGACCGCCTGACGATCCCGTTTGCTCCGTCGGCCGCGACAATCACTGCGGCTTGATGGACGTCGCCGTTGGTGAGTGTGACGGCTGTGCCGTCGATCTGCCGAACTGGCGACCCGTCGCGAAAATCCGCTCCCTCGTCGACTGCTTGCTCGGCCATGTAGGCATCGAGTCGCGAGCGCTGGGTCATGATCGCCAGGGGCTGGTGATAGCGATGTTCAAACTCCCAGGAGCGCTTGTAACGGACGCGAAAGGACATGATCGTCTGCTCGGAGACGGGATCAAGTGAGTAGGGCAACAGGTTGAGTGCCGACACGAGCACGCCGCCGCCACACGGTTTATCGCGCGGAAAGTCGGCGCGGTCGAGCAAGAGCACGCTCGCACCCGCCAGGGCAAGGTCGTACGCCGCTGTCGATCCGCCGGGGCCGGCGCCGACGACTATGACGTCCCAGCTTCTTGCCATTTGTCCCACACTGTCTTGAGGCCTGCCGCAATCGGCGCCGCGAAGCAGAAGATGATTGCTTCAATCGGCTCACCGAACGCTATCGCCAGGAACGGCAACGGCGCCGCGACCAGCAGGATGCCGAGTTCTGCGATTCGGGTGATCAGGTAGGTCAGGCCGCCAACCACGAACGTGACTCCAAACTGCCAGGGCAGAAATGCTCCGGCGGCTCCAAGGCCCGTCGCGGCCGCGCGGCCTCCATTGAACCGTAGGAACAGCGGCCACATGTGGCCGACCATCACCAGTCCACCGGCGGCCATCCACCAGCCCAGGTCAAGGCCCCACCAGCGCGCGATCGAGACGGCCAGCAGCCCCTTGCCGATGTCAGTGACGATGATCACCGCGCCGAAGAAATGTCCCGCGCCCATGCGCGCCGCATTGGCCGCGCCGACGTTGCCGTCGCCGACCGCACGCAGATCCTGTCCGGTGCGCCAACGGAAGACCAACCAGGAGACAGGCACCGAGCCCAACAGGTAGGCGAGGATCAACGTGACAGCCTCGGGCATGGCTGTTCCTTGGGGCGCGAACGCTCTACTTGTTGCCCTCTACTGACTGTTTGTGTAGATGGGCGTCAGCCAGTGCGAATAGGAATCGCGGTTGCCGATGATTGCGTCGAAGTAGAGCCGTTCGAGCTGAGCGGTGATCGGCCCCGTCTCCCCGTTGTTGATCATGCGGCGGTCCACGGAAGCAATCGGCGTCACATGCGCGGCCGTACCAGTCATGAAGACTTCTTCGGCAAGCCACAGCTCGGACCGATCCAGCGTGCGCTCAACGGTGGGAATCCCCAGTTCCTGCTCGGCCAGCTCCATCACCGTGTTGCGAGTGATGCCGACGAGGATGTTGTCGCTGCTGGGTGGGGTGTAGATCACGCCGTCATTGATGATGAAGATGTTCTCGCCCGAGCCCTCAGAGACGTGTCCGTCTTCGTTGAGCATGATCGCTTCGTCGAATCCGGCGGTCTCCGCCTCGGTCTTGGCCAATGCGGAGTTGATGTACGCGCCGGTGACCTTGGCGCGGACGGGGATGGACTGATCCTCGGTCCGCCGCCAGGACGAGGTCACCACGTGGACGCCGCCGGTCGTGTCGAGGTAGGCGCCCCAGGGGATGAGGAAGCAGAGGAAATCGTCGGCCACGCCATGCAGGCGAACGCCCAGCGCCTCGGCCGACTTGTAAACCATTGGTCTGACGTACACGTCTTGCTTGAAGCCGCTGCGCTGGACCAGGTCAACCGTGATCTCGCAGAGCTCGTCGTCCGAGAGCGGCAGGTCCATCATCAATGCCCGGGCCGATTGGCGCAGGCGCTCGTAGTGCTCGCGCATGCGGAACAGATACAACTGCTCGTGCTCGGCGTTCCAGTTGGCGCGAATGCCCTCGAATACGGCAGTCCCGTAGTGCAGAGCATGGGTCATGATGCTGATCTTGGCCTCCGACAGGGGCATCACTTCGCCTTGTAGGTAGGCCATTTCAGTGCCGGACATCGCGCGCTCCTCGTGAACATGAGGTTAAGGCAGAAGCATTACCCGTCACGATACACGCGACCTACCGGCGGTTCATTGCTCAAGTGGTAGTCGGTAACGGGGCATGCTGTCACACCGATCGAAACGGGAGAAGAGGCCGTGCCTCAAGCATTGCGTCAGCGCACGGCGACCGCCGGGTCGGTGGGCCGTGGAATCTGGTACCAGGGTTGGTCGCAGAAGTCGAGATCTTCCTGTGTGAGTTGAACTTCGGCGTAGCGCAGCGAGTCCTCGATCTGCTCGGCCCGGGATGCTCCGACAATTGCTGATGTGATGCCGTCTTGCGCTAGCACCCAGGAAATGGCTGCGTGCGTGATGCTCTGGTCGCGTTCGGCGAAGTAATCCTGCAGCCACGCAACCTGTTCGCGCTGGATCTCATCCCAGTAACGACCCTGGTAGAGCTGCGAGGTCCTGCTGTTCGTGAACCAGTTGTCCCCCTGCAGCTCTGACATGTCTCGATAGCGCCCGGTCAGGAAGCCGCCCGCGAGTGGGTTGAAGCAGATCACGCCGACGCCCTGATCACGGCAGAGCGGCAGCAGATCGCTCTCGATGTCGCGCCAGAGGATGTTGTAGCGCGGCTGATCGCAAACGAATCGGGTAATCCCGGCCTTGTCCGACGCGCCGAGCGCCAGGCCCAGCTGCCAGGCGCGGAAGTTTGAGGCGCCCACGTAGCGCACCTTGCCCCAGCGCACGAGATCATCGAGGGCCTGCATCGTCTCTTCGATTGGCGTCGATGAATCGGGTCCGTGCAGCTGATACAGATCGATGTAGTCGGTGCCCAGCCGACGCAGCGAATCGTCGACCGCCGAGAGAAGGTGTTGCCTCGAGTTGCCGCGCTGGTGCGGCATGGGGCCGGTCGGGACGAAACCCTTGGTCGCGACGATCACCTGATCGCGCGGCCGGCCGGCCAGCCACTTGCCAATGATCTCCTCGGTTCCGCCGATGTTCGTGTTGCCTGCCGGGTACGCGTCGGAGGTGTCGAGGAAGGTCACGCCAGCGTCGAAGGCGGTATCGAGAATCCGATGCGCCTCGTCCATCTCGGTCCTCAAACCGAACGTCATGGTGCCCAGGCAGATCTCCGAGACCCGCAGTCCTGTGCTTCCCAACCTGCGATAACGCATGTACTGCTCCTCTCGGACGAATTGAAATGCAAGGTGAGAGCGTATCGCGTTGCGGCTAGATGCTGCTACAGCACCATCTGGGTCTGCGTGACCTGGGCGACGAGTTTGCCCTCCGGACTGAGGATGGTGGTCTGCCAGACCTGGGTGCGGCGGCCCCGATGCATGGGGCGGCACTCACCTCGCAGGGTGGTTCCTTCGACGCCGCCGCGGAAGAAGTTGGTCTTGGACTCAATCGTGGTGGTGCCAGCGCCGGGAGGAAGGTTGGCGCTCGTGCCAACAGCGCCCAGGGTGTCGGCGAAGGCCATGATCGCGCCGCCGTGCATCAGCCCGGGAGCCGTGCAGAGCTCGCGCCTGACGTCGATCTCGGCGACGATCAGGTCGGGCTCGACGGATACCAGGCGGACGCCAAGGTGCTCGGGCAGCAGCCCTCGAAAGCCCTGGCGAAACGGCTCGACATCGAGCGTTGATGTATCGGACATTGCGCGATTCCCTCATCCAGCGGGCGCGCACTGAATCAACCAGCCTGTGGTGATAACGTCACGCCATGAGCGCTACGCCAATCTATCGGGTGGGCTCGCGCGAGGTGCGCGTGCTGTCGGACGGGGTGATCTGGCTCGATGCCGGGGCCGTGTTCGGGCTCGTGCCGAAAGTCATGTGGCAGCGCGTGACCGGCGAGACCAATGAGCTCAACCAGATCCCGCTGGCCCTCAACTGCCTGCTGCTGCAGTCGGACGGCAAGACGGTTCTGATTGAGACCGGCCAGGGCAACAAGGACTTCGAGCAGACGAGGCGTCGAGGCTGGGAACCCGATCACGGCAAGCTGATCGAGGACCTGGCTCGCAACGGCGTACAGCCTGCCGATGTCGACATCGTGATCAACACCCACCTCCACAACGACCACACGGGATGGAACACGATCGAGAACGGCGATGGCGATCTGGCTGTGACGTTCCCGAACGCCCGCTACTACATTCAGCGCGGCGAATGGGAAGACGCGATGCATCCCAACGAGCGCACACGCGCGACATACTTACCCGAGAACCTGCTCCCGGTCGAGGCAGCGGGGCAGGTCGAGTTCATCGACGGCGAGACCCAGATCACGTCCGACATCACCGTGATCGAGACCCCAGGCCACACGGCGGAGCATGCCTCGGTGGTGATCGCCAATGGCGGTGAGTCCGCCATCTATCTGGGCGACATGATCCAGCACCAGGTGCAGTTGGAGCGGATCGCCTGGCTGTCTGCGTTCGATGTATTGCCGTTAATCAACCTGGAGACCAAGAAGCGACTCATCGCAGACGCGATTGAACATCAGTCACTTCTGGTCGCGGTGCACAATCCATTCCCCGGCGTCGGTCGACTGAGCGCCGGGGAGCGAGGCCGGAACGTGTGGAGCTCGGAAGAGCCGCACGCGCTGGTAGAGACCACAGACGCAGTCCCAGCAGACTGATTAGCTGGAGCGAAAGAGCGAAGACATGGCATTTGGCGAACACCCGCTTGGCGGCGGTCCGGGAATGGACATGGATCCCGCCGAGATCATGAAACACATCCCCAAGCCGCGCCGCAAGATCTGGCGGCAGGAGAAACTCGTCGACGACGTGTACCTGCAGTACCGCGACCGGACCGAGGAACTGCCGGAGCCGGATCTGGTCGAACGCATCTTCCTCATCGTCATGCGACGCGACCGTTGCCTCGCCGTTAGGCATGGCGACCGGCACGAACCCTGGTTGCTGCCGATTCTCGAGTTCGACATTGACCCGCGTCCCGAGCCATTGGATCCCGAGCTGGACCAGGACGCCCGGCGAGCCGCGCTGACGCAGACGATCAGCAGCGTTGTCGAGGACACGTGGCAAGTGCCGATTGACGATTGGTCTCAGCACACGCGAGTCCAGATGACTGCCCGGGAGTTGCAGGATGAGGTCGAGGTCGGCTCGCGCCGATACGAGATGGTCGTCATGGCCCAGGCCGGCGAGCCCCTGGAACTGGCCGAGGGAACTGAATGGGCCCGACGCTTCTTCCCATCTCGCGAGATCAACAGACTGCTGCGCGAGCGTTACCTTGACTACCCGGAGCTCGAGGCGGCGTACGAGCTACAGGTGATCGAGGCGGCCAAAGCGAGAACGTGATCGTTGCGGTAACAGACGTAACGCGTCGGAGCTAGTAGAGTCAGAACAGTCATGACAGAGTACGCGCCCTCCACACTTGGAATCAGGTCAGGCGACGATAATGTCAGTCTGTCCGAGCGGCTCGTGCGCCGGGTACATGTCGCTGTAGCGGGCGGCCGCGCGTTCCGCGCCTGAGTGGTCGGCGCTCAGGCACAAGCACGGAACCAGCGCCGCCTCCACGGAATCGCCGAATCGACACATCCAACGACTCAACAACATGAATGAGTGCCCAACGCCCGGCAGCCATGCCGAGTGATGGTTGAGGAGAACGCCATGCGTTTGACCGGCGCCCGAATCTTGATGGAATGTCTGCGCGCAGAGGGGGTCGAAGTCTTCTTCGGCTATCCCGGCGGCGTCGTGTTGCCCCTCTACAACACGCTGGGCGAGTACCCCGACATCAAGCACGTCCTCGTCCGGCACGAACAAGCCGCCGCCCATGCTGCCGATGGCTATGCCCGGGTCGCCGGACGCACCGGCGTCTGCCTGGCTACCTCCGGTCCCGGCGCGACCAACCTGGTGACCGGCATCACCACCGCCTACATGGACTCGGTGCCAATGGTTGTCCTGACGGGGAATGTAGCGCGCGACCTGATTGGCCGCGACGGTTTCCAGGAGGCCGATATTACCGGCATCACCCTGCCGATCACCAAGCACAACTACCTCTTGATGCGTGCCTCCGAGATCGCCCCGGCGGTCAAGGAGGCCTTCCACATCGCCTCGACCGGACGCAAAGGCCCGGTGCTGGTTGACATTCCCAAAGACGTCTTCATCGAAGAGGCTGAGTGGGACGGTTACCCCCAGGGCGTCTCGCTGCGCGGCTATCCGATCATGGATGTCCCCCGCGAGGAGGAAGTGGCCAGGGCGGCCGAAACGATCAACGCGGCCAAGAGACCGATCGTGATTGCCGGGCACGGCGTCGTCCAGTCGGAGGCGCAGCACGAGCTGGTTGAATTCGCCGAGCGCTCTGATACACCGGTGCTGACCACCCTTCTGGGCATCTCGGGAATGCCGGAGGACCACGAGCTCTCTTACGGCTTCCTCGGCATGCATGGTCATTTCTACGCCAACATGGCCGCCGATCGCGCAGACGTGGTGATCGGTATCGGGATGCGCTTCGACGACCGCGCGATGGGCCGGTTCAGCGACTTCAATCCCACCGCGAAAATCGTTCACATCGACATCGATCCGGCCGAGATTGGCAAGAACTTCAAGACCCACGCGCCGGTCAATGGAGATGTCAAAGAAACGCTGTCACGTCTGTTGCCCCAAATCGACCGCAATTCGCATCCGGAGTGGCGGTCCGAGATCGACGAGATCATGGCCCAACATCCGACTGATTACATCGAGGAGGGCACTGGACTAGGCGGCCCGTGGCTGGTTCGCGCGCTGGCCGAGGCGACGAATGGCGAGGCGACAATCGTCACTGGCGTCGGTCAGCACCAGATGTGGGGTGCGCAGTACTACCCGTACACGAAGGCTCGCCAGTGGGTGACGTCCGGCGGCCTCGGCACAATGGGCTACGAAGTGCCGGCCGCGATGGGCGCCCAGTTTGCGCAGCGGGAGCCAATCTGGTCAATCTGCGGCGATGGCGGATTCCAAATGACCTCACAGGAGCTGCAGACGGTCGCCGAGCACAATCTGCCGGTCCGTTTCGCGATCTTCAACAACGGCTTCCTGGGGATGGTGCGTCAGTGGCAGGAACTGTTCTACGCAAACAACTACCACTCGGTTGATCTGGGTCAGCCCGACTTCGTCAAGCTGGCGGAGGCCTACGGCATACGCGGCGTCCGCGCGACGACACGGGCCGAGGCTATGCAGGTCTTCCGCGATCTTGAAGGCTACGACGGACCGGTCGTGATCGACTTCCAGCTTGAGCGGGAAGAAAACGTCTGGCCGATGGTTCCGGCCGGCGCCGCACTGTCGGAGACCATCGAATCGGCTGAGGATCTCTAGAGCGAGCAAAGGGGATTCACTGTATGGCTTCTCGAAACACCATCGTCGCCCACGTCGAGGACCGCCCCGGCGTCCTGGCGCGCGTGGCCTCGCTGTTCCGCCGACGAGGATTCAATATTGAGTCGCTCACCGTTGGGCATTGCGAAGAACCGGGCTTGAGCCGGATGACGATCGTCGTCGACGGTGACGACCACCAGGTTGACCAGGTCTGCCGTCAGCTATTCAAGCTGATCGATGTGGTCTCGGTCCAGGACATCACCTACGCGCCGATGGTCGATCGCGAACTGGCGTTGATCAAGGTTTCCGCGTCCAACTTCAATCGACGCGAAGTGCTAGACATGGTTGAGATGTTCCGGGCCGATGTCGTTGACGTCGATGCGGATGCGTTGATCGTGCAGGTGCTCGGCGACGAGGGCAAAGTCGACGCCGCCGTCAAGATGTTCGAGCAGTTCGGCATCCTCGAGATGGTGCGCACCGGTCGAGTCGCGATGGTCCGCGGCACTGAGACGACCAAGCCGCCGGCGATCTCGGACTCGCAACAGGCCGCCGCCGCAATCCGCGCCATGCTCGGTCGGAGGCCGGAGGGCGCATTGCCTTTCGCCAGCGACTAGTCGGAACTGGTTCAAGCCAGCTCCGCGCCTACACTCAGGCAAGAACCACAGACGCCCAACCTCAACTGCAGGAGACCGGTATGCCCGCCCAGATGTTTTACGACGCCGACGCTGACCTTGACCTGATCAAGGATAAGAAGATTGCGGTCATCGGCTTTGGCTCGCAGGGTCACGCGCACGCGCTGAACCTGCGCGATTCAGGGTGCGACGTGATCGTTGGTCTCTACCCGGGTTCCCGCAGCTGGACCAAGGTCCAGGACTCGGGACTTCAGGTCGACACCGTCGCCGACGCAGCCGCCGCGGCCGACATCGTCATGGTCCTGACGCCCGACCACGTGCAGAAGTCGATCTACGACCAGCACATCGCGCCGACCATGACCGAGGGCAAGACGCTGATGTTCGCCCACGGTTTCGCGATTCACTTCAACCAGGTCATGCCGCCGCCGGAAGTCGATGTGACCATGATCGCGCCCAAGGGTCCCGGCCACCTGGTGCGTCGCGTGTTCGAAGAGGGCGGCGGCGTCCCGGCGCTGCTGGCCATCCACCAGGACGCCTCCGAGACGGCCAAGGAGGTCGCGTTGGCCTACGCCAAGGGGATCGGTGGGACGCGCGCCGGCGTGCTGGAGACGACCTTCCTTGAGGAGACTGAGACTGACCTGTTCGGTGAGCAGTCGGTCCTCTGCGGCGGGATCACCGCGCTGATGCAGGCTGGATTCGAAACGCTGGTCGAGGCGGGGTACCAGCCAGAATCCGCCTATTTCGAGACGATCCACGAGGTCAAACTGATCGTGGACCTGATCTACGAAGGCGGCTTCGCCAACATGCGCTACTCGGTCTCGGATACTGCCGAGTACGGCGATCTGACCCGAGGCACCAGGATCATCGACGAGTCGGTCAAAGAGCGGATGCAGCAGATCCTCTCTGACATCCAGGACGGCACCTTCGCCCGTGAATGGATCATGGAGAACCAGACGGGCCGGCCGGGCTTTGACAAGCTCCGCGCGCGAGCGGCGAGTCACCCCAGCGAAGAGGTCGGAGCCGAGCTCCGAGGCATGATGTCCTGGCTCAACGAAGAAGCCGACTGAGGCTTCTCTCGCCGGTCTGTGAGTCGCTGAGCGTTAGTCGGCGACCGCGCTGGGCGGTAGTAGTCGCTCGCGCGCGGGATCGATCAACAAACCCAGTGATTCGAGCACGGTCAGACCGAGTATCGGCTCAACGTCATCGTCAACGAAGAAGACGGTAGCGTAGTCCGTCTGCTCGAGAACGGTGAATCCGGCGAAGCTGATCAGACGGCGGATCGGGCGGTTGTCCGCCAGCCAAACCTCGCGCATGCCGGTCGGCTCAATCCCGATGGACTCCAGAATTGATGTCGGCACGTGCGAGTTCGTCGCTCCGCTGTCGACGAGGAAGACACCGTCCCAGTGCCGGTCCGGTTGATACGGATTGTGGAGTCTAACCGGCACGCGAACCTCGCCCATCGGCATCTCCTCGATCAGACGCAACCAACGTGCCTGGACCTCTGATTCGGCTCTTGTGAGCAGCATTTGGTCAGCTTACGCTTTTTCCTGACTGCCTTGGATTGGCGAGCGCTGACTAGTCGGTGTTCGCCAACTCGTAGGGCAGCGGGTCGCCCAGGTTGCCGTTTCGCCAGCGGGTGAGGGAGTGGGCGAGGTCGCCGAGTTCAGATGCGGATTGGTCTTCGGTGGCGCGCAGGACTTGTTCGGCGGTGGCGATTTCAGCACCGTTGAATCCGAACAGGTCGGCGCTGGCCAGGGCCATCGGACGGTACTGTGTGAAGCCGCCCAGATCCGACGACTGGATGACGATTTTGCCGTCGTCGATCAGCGGGTCCAGGTGCAGTTCGAACTTGACCAGCCAGGGTCCGTGTTCGGCGACGACGTACTCGGCGCCGGTGATCGATTCTCCGAAGCGGCGGTAGTGCAGGAAGTCGCTCAGGCAGAGCAGCGTGTTGAGTTGGCTGGTGCCGAACGAGCGAGCCGTAATCCGCCGTTCGCAGAGATAGATCAGCAGCTCGCGGAGCTTCACTTCAGCGAGTTCCTCGGTGAACGGCTTGAAGGTGGTCATGCGCTGTCCTGTTCAGCGGGTTCCGGCGGGCGTTCTGATCTCGTGGGGGACGCCGCGGGCTTCGAAGAGGTCGACCCATTCCTTCTGTGTGCGGTTGCGCAGGGCCTCGGTGATCACGGTGGAGAGCTCGGCGGCGTTCTGGAGGCGCAGTTCGGCGGTGGCGAAGCGGGGATCGTCCTCGACCTGGAGCTGGAACTCGGGCCGGTAGGCCTCGCCGTCGGCCGGGTGACGTTCGTGGTGGTCCCACATGTGATCGGCCAGCGCTGCTTCGCCCAGCGTGTCGCGCAGGCGCTGCCACTCGTCGTCAGTCGTGACAGCCAGGTGGACCCAGCCGTCGGTCGCGCGGTAGGCGCGTTGCAATGCGTCGAAGTCGGCCATGGCCTGGTTCCTCTTCCGTCCGTCAATTGGGGCGCAGGCTAACGGCTAGCCTGCGCTCGATCTGAACAGCAAGTCTGAAGCACAAGGGCGCCTGGAGAGGAGCTTGCCATGCGCGCAGTCGCATCACGGAACGGACAACTGAGAGTTGCGGACGTCCCCCAGCCCGAGCCGGCTGAGGGCGAAGCGTTGGTCAAAGTGCTGGCCTGCGGCATCTGCGGCTCCGACCTGCACTTTGTCAGGTTTGGGCCCGACATCGTCAAGGGTTCGATGGACTCCGGCAACGGACGCTTTGCGCCCGACCTGAGCCGCGACATCATCATGGGCCACGAGTTCTGCTGCGAGGTTGTCGCCTACGGACCGAACACCAGCGGCCCGGTCGGGATTGGCGACCGCATTACTTCGGTACCCACCCGAGGGGCCTACAGCAACGACTTTCCCGGCGGCTACAGCGAGTACATGGTGCTCGACGCGTCGATGCTGCTGCCGGTGGCGGACAGCGTCGAGACCGAGCACGCTGCCACGACCGAGCCGATGGCGGTCGGCATGCACGCGGTGCGGATGGGGCAGCTGAGCGGCGGCGAACCGACGGTCGTCTACGGCTGCGGACCGGTCGGGCTGGCCACGATCGCCAGTCTGCGCAACGAAGGCGCCGGCACGATCGTCGCCTCCGACTTCTCCCCGCGCCGCCGGGAACTGGCGGGGATCATGGGCGCCGATGTCGTCGTTGATCCGCGTGAGACGCCGCCGATGTCCGTCCTCGAACAGCGCGGCTACACGCCGGGCGGCGAGGTCGTGATGTTCGACGCGATTGGGGTGCAGGGCACGATCGCGCTGCTGATGCGCGAGGCGCCCGCCAGGGGCGGACGGCTGGTCATCGTCGGCGTCTGCATGCAGGAGGACACGATTGTGCCGATGGCCGGGATCGAGAAGGAGATCCAGCTCCAGTTCGTGCTCGGCTACGCGCCGCAGGAGTACGCAGAGACGCTCGACGCGATCACCGCCGGCGGCATTCAGCCCGGCCCAATCGTGACCGGCCGAGTCGGCCTGGACGGAGTCGCCGGAGCGTTCGAGACGCTCGGCGATCCGGAGGAGCACTGCAAGATCATGGTCACTCCGCACGAAGACAACTCGTTGTAGGTTGCCGCCTCCTGTTCGGAGCGTTCGGGGCGCAGAGATTTTCGGGCGTGTTGCGGCGGAAGTGCCGCTGTGCGCTGGAAATGCTGCGTTCGGGCGTTCGGTGCTGTTCGGTTCCGTTCGATGGCGTTCGATCCTGCTCGACGGTGATCGGTGCCAGGCGAACGGTCGACTGGGGGTCGAGTCCCTTTGGGACAGGGTGTTCGGTGTGCAAGAAATTCTCGGCGTCTTTCGGCGGAAGTGCTGCTGAGCGCTGGAGATCGTGCGTTTGGGGTGGTTGATTTTGGTCAATTCTGGTTGGTTTTGGACGATGGTGTTCGAGTGGCGGCGCCTGCGGCGGCAGGCGAAGGTGAGGGTCGTCCCAGGCGGTGGCGCGTTCGCGGCGAACGGAATCTTGGCGCGATCGTCCGCGGTTGAGGCAAGTCGGACCAGGTCGGCCAGTCGGTTGATCTGCGGCGCGGAAAGGAGCCAATTCATACCAATATTGTAGTACAGATGTGCGATGACGAATGTAGGAAGGGCTACCCGTTCAAGTTCCGAAGCGGCGGTTGGTGACGGAGGGTTCCTCGGAGAGGGACTCGCGGATTTGGGCTACCCACTCGGGGTCGAGCTTGAGGGCGGCGTTCTCAACACCCTCCGATGCGAGATGCATCAACAACTCGAACGTGGGGGCCACGTCATGTCGTTGCGGTCGTCCGGGATCGAATGGTACCTGAGGGCGGGATGCAACCCTGTAGCGTGGAAGCAGGAGCAGCCTGCCAGGGTCTCGAGGTCTAGCCGGCGTCAGACGGGCCGCCGATGGCGTACGAGAGCGGGGACGACATGATCACGGGCATGCATGGCATCTTCTTCACGCCCGAGGCGGAGGCGGCGAGGGCCTTCGTTCAGGAGAAGCTGGGGCTCTCATCAGTCGACGCCGGGGACGGCTGGCTGATCTTCGCCGCGCCGAAAGCTGAGTTCGCCTTCCACCCCGGCGACGAGCCGCGCCACGACATTTCGTTCTGGTGCGACGACTTGGAGGCGACGATGGCCGAGCTCGAGGAGCGGGGCGTGGTCTTTACCTCGCCGGTTGTCGATCAGGGCTTCGGCCTGGTCACGACGTTCGAGTTTCCCGGTGGTGTCGAGGTCACCCTCTACGAGCCGCGTCATCCGCAGCCATCGCCGTGAAGCCACCGGCTGGGCCGACGACAGACGGATGGAAACGGTGGCGTGACCTCAGTCTGGCGCTTCAGGTTCTCCTGAGGCGATCTGGGCTGCTGACTCCGGCGGTGTATCGGTGAGGAAGCCGAAGCGGCGGAGGTCGGGGCTGAGGTCGGGGTGGATCTCGACCCGGATGACGGTGGCGTAGGGGATGAAGACCTGGACGGGCTGCTCGTTGAGTTCTTCCTGGGTATGCAGGGCGACCCACTGGTCGGTGACGCCGGAGATGGCTCGGATGTAGTGACGGGCGCCGTCGGCGGTGAAGAGCTGAACCAGCGGCATCTTGCACGAGACCTGGGAGCAATAGGACTGGATCGCGCTGGGCAGGACCGATTCGAAGAAGTTGCGGTCGAACGGCGGGCCGGAGGGTGCTGGGGTCGGCGTGGTCGGCACGGCGCCGGGCGGGAGGATGAGTGGTGAGCGGTTGACCATGGGGCGGCTTCCCTCCGTGGCGGTGTTCCGTCGTGGGGAGGGTAGCTGAGATGCGGTGCGCGGCGTCCCCCCTCTGCCTGCGGCATCTCCCCCCGCGGAGCGGGGGGAGAAGGGTCAGCGGTGGTCCCGCTGAGCATGTGAGCGGGGCGGTTCCGCAGCACGGGAGATAGCAATGGAAGCAGCGTGGGGCTGGTCTCCGATCGAGTCGGGGAACAAGGATCGCGATTGGTTAGCATGGGCTGAACCTGAGCGTTCGGTGGATTGAGCTGAGCATGACCTACGACATCGTGATCCGGGGCGGGACCATTGTGGATGGTTCCGGGGCTCCCCGGTACCAGGCGGACCTTGCGATTGAAGGCGACCGAATTGCCTCGATTGGGCGGATCCCGGAGAAGGGCACGGAGGAGGTTGATGCTCGCGGGCTGATCGTCTCGCCGGGCTTCATCGACGGGCACACGCACTTCGACGCGCAGATTTCCTGGGACCCGTACGGGACGTCGAGCTGCTACCACGGCGTCACCTCGGTGATTATGGGCAACTGCGGCTTCACCCTGGCGCCTTGCCATCCCGACGACCAGGACATCCTGATGCGCACGCTGGAAGCGGTCGAGGATATCCCCGCCGCGGCGCAGCGGGTGGGCGTCGACTGGACCTGGCAGACGTTCCCCGAGTTCATGCAGTTCCTGCAGGACAAGCCCAAGGGGATCAACTACGGCGGCTACGTGGGACACACGGCGCTGCGCACGTATGTGATGCGTGATCGCGCGTTCACCGACCCGGCCTCGGACGAGGAGATTGGCCAGATGGCCGAGATCCTCAAGGAGGGCGTGCTGGCCGGCGGAATGGGACTCTCGACGACTCGCTCACCGGCGCACAAGACGCGCGAGGGCGCGCCGGTGCCGTCACGGCTGGCGAGCTGGGACGAGGTGCGGCAGCTGGTGATGGCGCTGAGCGAGATCAATCGCGGGGTGGTGGAGATCAGCGGCGAGCCGACGATGGGCCAGGACCCGGACGATCCGAACCACTACGAGCGGCGCTTCCGCGACCTGGCGATTGAGTCGGGCCGGCCGATGTTCTTCCCGGCGCTGCACAGCCGCCGGGCCGAGCCGGGCACCTGGAAGCGGTTCTTCGACCGGGCGCAGGAGGCAGCGGGCGAGGGCGGCCGGATGTTCGGTCAGGCGCACTCGCGCGAGCTCTGCACCAACTGGTCGTGGCGGACCGAGATGCCGTTCGACCGGCTCTCGATGTGGCGCGACATCCGCAAGCTGCCGCTGGACGAGCAGATGACGCTGCTGCAGGACCCAGATGTCGTTGAGCGACTGGTGCATATCGCCAACACTGAAGATGAGGACTTCTCCCGGGTGATGCCGGCGCAGGCGCGCAAGCCATCCGACTGGGACTGGGTGTTCATCCTCGATCACGTCGACGGCACCCCGAACCGCCGCCTGGGCGAGGTCGCCCGAGAACGCGAGGAAGACCCGGTCAAGACGATGATCGACGTCGGCGTCGAGCAAGCGCTGGACACGCTCTACATGGTGCCGCTGGCCAACGAGAACCAGGACACGGTGCTCGAGATCATGCGTGAGCCGCGATCGCTGGTGACCTTCTCCGACGGCGGCGCGCACGTGTCGCAGATCATGGACTCGTCGCTGCAGACGCACGTGCTGTCGCACTGGGTGCGCAACTCCGGCGAGGTCACGCTGGAACAGGGCGTCAAGTATCTGACCTGGGACATGGCGACGGCATGGGAGCTGCCCGACCGCGGCTTGTTGCGTCGCGGATACAAGGCCGACATGATCCTGTTCGACCTGGATACGGTCGGACCCGAGCGTCCGACGGTCGAGCACGACCTGCCGGCCGGTCAGCGCCGCCTGGTGCAGAAGGCCCGGGGCTACCACATGTCGATCGTCAACGGCGGCATTACGATGCGCGACGGGGAACCGACGGGTGTGACGTCGGGCCAGGTGCTGACCTCGGTCTAACCCAACGTGCGCATTCCCAAGTTCGGCATCAACCGGCAGGACGCCGAGTCGGTCGCGCGATTCGCATCGGATGCCGCCCGCATTGAGGCCTTGGGTTGGGACTGCGTCTGGCTGCCGGACTCGCAGCTGCGGCGTCGGGACACGTACGTCCTGCTCGCCGCCGCGGCGCAGGCGACGGAGTCGATTCAACTGGGCACGCTGCTGGTCAATCCGGTAACGAGGCATCCATCGGTGACCGCGTCGTCGATTGCGACGGTCGAGGAGCTCGCTCCAGGTCGCGTGGCGCTGGGGTTCGGCGCCGGTGATACGGCGGTGCGACTCAGCGGTCTGCGTCCGGCCAGGGTCGCCGAGATGGAGGACGCGATTGTCCTGATGCGCTCGCTGTTGGCCGGTGAGCGAGTCGAGGTGGGCGCTGAGCGCCCGGCCTACCTGCCGTTCCACCGTCCGGTGCCGGTCTGGCTGACGGCAGGTGGGCCGCGCACGCTGGAGATGGGCGGTCGCGTCGCGGACGGCGTCTTCATGCGGGTGGGGACGCACCAGGCGACGATTGCGGACACGGTCTCGAAGATCAGGCGCGGAGCGGAGGATGCCGGGCGTGATCCGTTGTCGATTCCGCTGGGGATCATCTTTCACACCGTGCTCGTCGACGACCCGCACGAGGCCCTGCTGATGGGCAAGGCGATGGCGGCGGGCTACTACGAGTACTCGCCAATGCTGTTCGAGCCGCCGGGTCTGCGCTGGGATGGTCCCGATCCTGAGGCGCTCAAGCATGAGCGCAGCGTCTGGCCCGACTTCCACCACGATCCGGACCTGCTCAAGGCCGGACGCGCGGTCGACTTTCTCGGTGACGCGCACGCCGACGCGTTTTGTTTGCACGGGACAGCCGAGCAGGTGGCGGATCGGTTGGTGTCGGTGCTGAGCGAGGCAGCGCGCGACGGGATCGAGTTCGAGCACGTGGTTCTGCATCCGATCCCGAACCCACCGGCGCCGGACGACGCGTCCGATGGCTACACCGTCCGCGTCGCGCAGGAGATTCTGCCCTGGGTGCGGGAGCGGCTAGCCTCGATGTCCTGAGCGACGCGCACTGGAAGTGGAGTTGGGCATGACGGATCTGAGCAACGTCAAGGCGCTGGCCTGGGATGTCGGCGGGACGATCTTCGACTGGCACCACACGATCAAGGGCGAGGTCACGGCGATCGCCGAGGCGCAGGGCGTCGAACTGGACGCCGCCGCCTTCACGAACATGTGGCGCTTCACGATGTTCAAGCGGTTGCAGTTGGTGCGTCGCGGCGACCTGCCCTGGCTGAACGCGGATCAACTGCATCGGCGCGTCTTGGATGAGGTAATGGACGCGCATCCACAGCTCACGCTCGACCCGAGCGAACGCGACGAGCTCAATCAGGTCTGGCACCGGATGGACTGCTGGCCGGGCTCGGCCGAGTGCCTGGAGGCGTTGAGGTCGCGTTACAAGGTGACGGTGCTGACCGTGATGTCCTGGGCGATCGCGGTCGACTGCAGCAAGCACAACGGGATCAGCTGGGACGGCATCCTGAGCTGCGAGTTCCTCGGCCACTACAAGCCGGAACCAGAGGCATACCACGCTTCAGCGAGGTACCTCGGACTGGATATCTCCGAGGTGATGATGTGTGCGGCGCACAAGGGCGATCTGCAGGCAGCCGCCCGCGCCGGTATGCCGACGGCGTACGTGCCGGTCGTGGGGGAGCGGGGCGAGGGCAACGATCCCGATATGTCGCCGGAACCGTCGTTCACGGTGAACGCGACCGACTTCGCCGATCTCGCTCGGCAGTTGTTGGCCTGAGCACGGGAATCAGGCGAGACCGCCGCCGTCGACGATGAACTCGGCTCCCGTGCTGAAGCTGGATTCATCGCTGGCCAGATAGAGGGCGAGGTAGGCGACCTCGGAGGGATCGGCGGCTCGTCGGAGCGGGGTGTTTCTGAGGAATCGATCGCTGTCGGCTTCGAAGCCGGGGACCTGGTGGAGCATCATCGTGTCGATTGGGCCGGGATGGATGCTGTTGACGCGGATGTTGTAGCGGCCCCATTCGCGGGCGGCCACCTTGGTCATGCCGCGGACGGCGAACTTACTGGCCGTGTAGGCGATCGAGCCTGGGCCGCCGCGGAAACCAGCGGTTGAGGAGATATTGACGACCGAGCCGGACTGCTGCGCCATCATCTGCGGTCCGACCGCCTTCATTCCCAGCCAGACTCCAATCTGGTTGATGTCGACGACTTCCTGGTAGGTCTCTCGCGTCATTTCAACGATCGGCGCATTGCGGTAGATGCCGGCGTTGTTGACCAGCGCGTCGAGCTTGCCGTGCTGCTCGACGATCTCGGCGACGAGTGCGTGCCAGGCGTCCTCATTCGAGACGTCCAGGTGGTGGTAGGTCGCCGCATCGCCGATCCGGGCGGCGATATCGGCGCCGTCGGTGTCGAGGACATCAGCGATCACCACTCGGGCGCCCTCGGCCGCGAAGAGTTCAGCTTCGGCGGCGCCCTGACCTCGCGATCCGCCGGTGATCAGTGCAACTTTGTCCTTCAGTCGGTCGACCATCATCATGCTCCTGCTACTTCGTCCTGTGGCGTGGGCAGTGTAGAGACTCGCCGGAATGAGGACGGTGCGTATCCTACGCTCACGCGAAGCGTTTGCAGCAGGGCGGAGCAGCGATCATGGCAGGACGAATCGACGGCAAGGTAGCGGTTATCACCGGAGGAGCGAGCGGAATCGGCGAAGGTTCGGTGCGCCTGTTTGCTGAAGAAGGCGGGCGCGTGGTCGTCGCCGATATCCAGGACGAACGTGGTCACGCGCTGGTCGAGTCGATCGGCGGCGATACGACGTACGTGCATGCCGATGTTGCAGCCGAGGCAGACGTTCAGGGAGCGGTCGCCCACGCAATCGACCGCTTCGGCCGGATCGATGCGATCTTCAACAATGCTGGATATGCGGGAGCGCTCGGCGGCTTGACTGAGGTTGAGGAGGATGAGTACGAGCTCACGATGGGCGGCCTGCTGAAGGGCGTCTTCTTCGGGATCAAGCACTCTGCACGGGCGATGATCGCGCAGGGCGACGGTGGGTCGATCGTGAGCACGGCGAGCATTGCGGGCGTGAGCGCCGGCAACGGACCGGCGATTTATAGCGTGGCCAAGGGCGCGGTCGTGCATCTGACCAAAGTCGCCGCGTACGAGCTGGGCGAGCACAGCATCCGCGTCAATTGCATTTGTCCGGGCGGGATCGCCACGCCGATCTTCGGGAAGTCGCTGGGTCTGTCAGCAGCGGACGCCGACAAGACGGTTGAGGCGATGGCCGAGGTGATGGGGCAGGCGCAGCCGATCCAGCGCTCGGGCCGGCCGTCGGACATCGCGCACGCGGCACTGTGGTTGTCCAGCGACGATTCGACCTTCGTGACCGGCCACGCAATGGTGGTCGACGGCGGGCTGACACTCGGTCGGCCGCGGCAGGACGAATTCGGCGAGAACATGCAGCGCATGTTCGACGCACTGGGCATCGAGACGCCGACCGAATGACAACTGTCCTGTCGGTTGCGAGTCACAGACTGCAACGAAGTCCTCGATGACCCTGTTCGGTCGGCCGGTGTTCTACGGCTGGATCATCGTCGCAGCGGCGTTCATGGCTCAGTTCGTGGCCGTGGGCGTCCAGACCTCCGTGGCCGCGGTCTTTGCACCGGAGATGGTCGAAGAGTTCGGTTGGACCCGGACGCAGTTCTTCGCGGCCGACTCGATCGGCCAACTGCTGTTGATGTTCATCGGATTTCTGCTGGGGCCTCGTGTCGATCGGTTCGGCGCGCGACCGATCATGCTGGGCGCAGCGGCCGTCTGCATCCCTGCGCTCTTCCTGATGAGTCAGGTGGGCGAGTACTGGGAGTACGTGCTGGTCCGCGGTGTGCTGCTGGTGACCGCCTCGTCGGTTTCCGGATTCCTGGTGGTATCGATCGCCGTCTCCAAGTGGTTCGTGGCCAAGCGCGGTCAGGCGCTCGGTTGGACGTCGATGGGTGTGTCGATGGCCGGACTGTTCTGGCCGTCGTTTACCGCCGTGGCGCTGATCGCACCGCTGGACTGGCGCACGGCATGGATCGTGTTGGCGGGATGCTACGCGGTGATCTTCATTCCGTCGGCGCTGATGATGCGACGGCGCCCCGAAGATCACGGGATGTTACCGGATGGTGGTCCGACGCAACTGACGTCGGCGCAGATCCAGGCGGCTGAGCACGATGAGCGAACCTCACTGACCCGATCTGAGGCGTTGAGGTCGAGCAGCTTCTACCTGATTGTGCTGATCTTTGGCATCTCGGTGGTCGGCATCTTTGCGATTCTGTTGAACGGAGTCTTCTTCCTCCGTGAACACGGCCTGACTGCCGCCCAGGCTCCACTGGCAGTAGGTGCGTTTTCGCTCTTCTCGATGTTGACGAAACCGCCATGGGGCTGGGCGCTCGACCGTTGGGACACACGCGTGGTGGGGTTCGTCTCGTTTGCACTCGGAGCGATGGGCTTCGTGTTGGTGATCAACGCGGGTCCTTCGGGCAACTTCTGGCTGATTGCCGCAGCTCTGGCCGTCATGGGAGCCGGAATCGGTGGCAATATCCCGATCCAGGACATGTTCTGGGCCGAATATTTCGGCCGACGTCACCTGGGAGCCGTTCGGGCAGTCGGATTTCCTGTGGCGATGGGGATCAATGCGCTCACGCCGACCCTGGTGGCGCTGTCCTACGACGTGATCGGTTCGTACGATGTCGCCTTCTACACTTGCTCCGCGCTCTGGGCAGGCTCGGCGATTCTCTGTCTGATGCTGCGTCTACCGGCCAAGCGTCGTTTGCCGTTGGCAGCGCTCGTCCGGCGCGTGGCGCGGTTGATCACACCATCAACGAATCCAGCCGCCCGTCCGGCCTCGCAGAAACGGTTCTAACGGGGTCACGAACGAAACAGCCCACTCCGTGAGGAGTGGGCTGGTCAGTTGGGCAAATGCCGCGATTGCCTAGCGGGGCATGCCGACTTCGATCTCGGAGCTACGCAGCCAGCGGTCGTGATCCGGACCGCTCGCCGGGAAGAATCGGGCTCGCGGGAAGAGATCGTCGTAGCCTTCGACTCTGAATCCGAACTCGGTACGGCCGTCTGCATCCACGTAGCGGGCGATAATCCGACCCTCGAATCCGTCCCCGAAATCGATCAACGAACTGCGTAGCCAGCGGGTGTGGCCTGGACCGCCCTGGGGGAAGAAACGAGCCCGTGGGAAGATCTCGGCGCCGCTGGGATCGCGCATGCCGAATTCGATTCTGCCGTCGTCAGCTCGGCGAGCGATGATGCGGACTGCAATTGATGCGTCCGAGCCGCCCAACTCTTCAGAAATCCGGTGCCTGAAGTCGGAAATCGACAGGCCATCGGCGTCGAAGCCACCGTCCATCACGTCCAAGGAGTCAGTCGCGCGTGTGCCGGAGTCGGAGATCAACCGGAGCGTGACGGTCCTGGCGTCCTCCGGACTGACAGTGACCGTCCATTCGCCTCGGCTCTCCACAGTCGTGGATCCAACCTGTACGCCGTCCTGATTGATCGCGACGACCTGATCGCCGACGTAGGAGTCGAGGTCGTTGCCCCAGAACCAGTGAGGGGGACGCGGATTGTCCTGAGCCGTGATCGACGGCGCGAAATTGATCAACAGGATCGTCAACGCGGCAAGCAAGGCCACGCCGAGGCTCCATCGCCGCGCCGCGCCTTCAAACAGGATGGGTCTCATTCCCGGCTCCTCCTTGCCCCACGCCCGCCGTGGTGGGAGTTACTTGACGTTAGCTTATCGCGGTCGCCCCGAATCGCTGTTCAGTCCTCATGTTCGCCAGCCGATTTTGCGGTCAGCTAACGATTGCACTGGCCTCACTGTCTCAAGTGATAACAGGACTGTCAACCAATGGGAGGTAGCGGCGGACAGATCAGCGAGCGAGGAATCCGCCATCGATCTTGAGTTCAGCACCGGTGACATAAGACGACTCGTCGGAGGCGAGGAAGAGCACGCCGTTGGCCACCTCGTCGACCTCGCCCGTGCGCCGCAGAGGAATCGATCGCACCAGTCTGGCCCGCATCTCCTCCGAGATTCCGGTGCTCGATCGCATCGGCGGCATGAACCCGGGATGGACCGTGTTGACGCGGATGCCGTCCGGACCGAGCCGCACCGCCATCGCTTTCGAGAAATTACGCACCGCCGCCTTCGAGGCGTGATAGGCCGGATGCCCGCCGTCGGAGCCGACGAAGCCGTAGATCGAGGAGATGTTGACGATCGATCCGCGGTTGCCGGCGGCCAACATCGCCGTCGAACCGAGCTTGGTGCCGAGGTAGACGCCGGTCGCGTTGACCTCCATGATCCGGTGCCAGCCCTCGGTTGAGTTCGGATCGTCCACTGAGGTCGAGGAGAGGCCGGCGTTGTTGACCAACACGTCGAGCCGACCGCCGTACGTTTCGAGAGTCGAACTGAGCAACGCGTTCCATTCCTCCTCGGCCGTGACATCCATCATCGCGAAGTTGGCGACGCCACCCGCCGAACGAATCTGCTCCTCGACCTCGAGGCCGCCCTCCTCATAGAGGTCGGCGATCACGACAGAGGCGCCCTCTCGGCCGAACAGCCGGCACTCGGCCGCGCCCATGCCGGCTCCGCCTCCCGTCACGATGGCGACTTTGCCTTCGAGTCGTCCGGGCATGTTTCGCCTCCCGTTCTTTGATTCAGTTGCGTGTGTCGATCACGACCGAGGGTAAAGAAAATGCTCCCCCGAGTAGAGGGAGCATTTCGCTCGGGACGTTCGAAGTCCCGCTATCCGCCAGCCGCGGCGCTCTCGTAGATCGAGGCGGGCGCAGGCGGCAGGTGGTAGATGCGTTCGGCCGTCGTCCTCAGCACCTTCTCGCGGATCCCCTCATCGAGGTCGGTGAGGACTTCGGTGATGTGTTCCTGCGCCCGAGGGTAGAGGCAGGTCGGGTGGGGGAAATCGGTCTCGAACATCACGTTGTCCTCGCCGATCGCCGAGATCGTGGCGCGCGGACCGAAGTCCTCGAACCAGAACGAGGCGAAGATTTGGCGGCGGAAGTACTCCGACGGTTTCATCGTCAGGCCTTCGCGCTCGGTCGGCACGGTCTCTTCGAACTGGTAGTCCATCGCTTCGAGCAGGAACGGCACCCAGCCGATGCCGGACTCCACAGAGACGAAGTTGATCTTCGGGTAGCGCTCGCAGAGGCCGGAGAAGATCAGGTTCATGATCACCTTGAAGTTGGTGATGAACAGGCTGATCGAAATCAACGCCAACGACCGCTGCGGTCCGTAGCCGGGCCAGAGCAACTTGTCGGCGACACCGGCGCCGGCGCCGATGTGGAAGTTGACCGGCATCTCCATGTCCTGGCAGGCATCCCAGAACGGATCCCAGGCGGCGTCGCCCAGATGCGGAAGGCCGAAGGCTTCCGGTGTGTCGCACATCGTGATCCCGGTCATGCCGAGATCTTTGATTCGTTGCAACTCGTCAACCGCGGCGGGAATGTCCCAGAAGGGGACCAGACCCTGCGGGTAGAGTCGGCCTGCACCCTCCTCCTGAAACTCGGCGATCGCGTCGTTGTAGACCGTGCAGCAGATGTTGCGCAGTTCGTGGTCCTCGATCTTGACGAAATTCTGCGAACCGAATCCGGCCACGTTTGGATAGACGATTTGCTGCGCGATGCCCAGGTCGTCAAGCAGCTTCAGGCGCGCCTTCGGTTCGGTCGCCGCCTTTGACATCTGCTCGAAGCTCTCGAGCGAGATCTTGCCGTACTCCTTCGAGCCGTCGTCTCGTACGACCGTGAAACCGGGCGGGCCGAAGTCGATGTCGTCGAGCACCTGCCACCGCTGTTGGCCTTCATCGTTGAGCACGATGTGCGGCACCGCGTCCTTGTACTTGGCCGGCGCGCGCGAGGTCCAGAGGTCGGGCGGTTCGGTGTAGTGCGAGTCGATGTCGATGACGGGAATGCCATGCACGGTGAGAGACATGTTGGGCTCCTGCTGGTTACTCCAAGCGTTTCACCTGCATGGTATCGGGTTGATGAATCAGGAGGCCGGAGCCGGGATCTGGCTCAGGGCGAAGTCCCGGGCGGACTGGGCGGTAGTGATCTTGCGGCGGTCCGCCGCTTCGAAGATCTCGCGCGTCGTCTCGAACACGCCTTCGGCGTGCTCAACGGCCTGCTCGTACGTCCAGCCGGCGACCTCTTGCGCGACCGAAATCACTCCGCCGGAGTTGACGACGTAGTCGGGCGCGTAAAGGATGCCTCGCTCGGCGAGGAGGCCGGCGTCTTGGGGATCCCGGAGCAGTTGATTGTTCGCGCCACCGCAGATCGCCCGGCACTGCAGGCCAGGAATCGTCTCTTCACAGAAGACACCGCCCAGCGCGTTGGGCGACAGCACGTCGCAGGGGGCGACGAAGGCTTCATCTACAGAAATCGTGTTCGCGCCGATCTCCACAGCCAACGCGGCGGCGGCAATTGCGCGGATGTCGGCGACGAAGATGCGCGCCCCGTCCTCCGCCAGAGAGCGCGCGACTCTTGAGCCAACCTTGCCCACGCCGACCACGACGATCGTCTTGTCTGCCGGGTCCGGATCACCGTCAAGCGCTTCCAACGTGGCGTAGATGCCGTTGAGCACCGTGACCGCGGTCAGAGCTGATGTGTCGCCCGAACCGCCCAACGCTGGCGACGTTCCCACAATGTGCGGGGTCCACTGGGACAGTTGATCAATCTCGTCGGTGGTCGTGCCGACGTCGGTGGTGGTCAGGTAGCGGCCTTCGAACGCATTGACGAATTCGGCGTAGCTTCGCAATTGCGCCTCGGTCTTGTTGGCCGGATCCCCGATCACGACCGCCTTGCCTCCGCCGAACGGCAGCCGCGCGGCCGATGACTTGAGCGTCATGGCTTCCGACAGACGCAGCACGTCGGCGAAGGCGGCGTCCCGGTCGGCGTACGGCTGCCAGCGAGTCCCGCCGATTGCCGGCCCCAGCGCGGTCGAGTGGATGGCGCAGATCGCCTCGATGCCGACATCCTGGTCGCGCCACAGCGCAACCTCTTCATATCCGTGCTTGATGATGGTGCGAAACTCTGCCATCACTCATCCCGTCATCGGCTACTCGAGCATTCCGGAAATGCTCAGGATCACTCCCCGTTCGTCTATCTGAATCAACTGTAAGTCGCCCTCCGGCGAGTAGATCCGTCCGACGTCCGGCGACCACTCCAGTTCGAGGCGCTCTGTTCCCTGGTCATCGCCGGGTCCGCCAAGCAGGATGATCGCGCCTTCGGTTGCGTCGTCCTCAGCTCCGACGGCTCGCCCGCAGCGCATGCAGCCCGGCGGCACGATGGCGATGGTGATGGTCCTGCCGCGTTCCGCGCTGAGCAGCCAGCGACCATCCGGCTCGAGCTTCGGCGACATCAGCATGTCGGGCGCAATCGCGCCGATTTCCGGGGCCACCGTGAGATCTTCGCCTCCCTCAACAGGTGGTGGCGACTTCAGTCCGGGCAACTGTCCAACCTGGTTGGTCGCGTACGCCTCGGCAAACTCTTGAGTGTGCTCTGCAACGATCTCATCCGGCGCCTGGCCCGCCCAGATCCGCACAATCACGCCATCCGGATCGATGAAGAACGATCGCGGCGGCCCACTCGGCCCGCCGCCGCCATAGGCGCGAAAGACCGCGCCGTCGAAGTCCATCGGGACTTCGTACTCGATCCCGAACTCGCCGACGAAGTTCAGAGCGACCGAGGTCGATTCCTCGATGTTCACCCCCACGATGGTGAGGCCCCTCGCTCCGTGTTCGTCGAGCGCACGGATCAGCGCCGGAACCTCGCGCCGGCACGGGCTGCACCAGGAGGCCCAGAAATTGATCAGCACCGGCTGTCCGCGCCAGTCCGAGAGCCGGAACCGTTGGCCGTCAACCGTCTCCAGATCGAAGTCAGGAGCCAGGTCGCCGATTTCCGAACCGACCTCCCGACCCTCGGTCGGCAGCCAGGCCGGCAAATCGACCACGCCTTCGCCCCCGCCGTTGGACGGCTGCAGCAGCGTGAGCCAGAGGGCCGCCGCAACAGCAATCACGACTCCGGCCCCGGCGATGACCGTGCGCGCGCCGTGGTACTCGCGCGGACGGTTGGGATTCTCGTGCGGCAGTCCGCCGTTGGAATCGTCTGACTCGACTGATTCTGTGGTCTCGTCGGTATCATTCATGGCGTTCGGCTCAGCGCTGGTCGTGAATCCGCTGAGTACCTGGAGGCAGCCTATGACGGCCCAGTCAATCCCGGCGGACCAACTGTTGGCGGCAATCCGCGGCGCGGGGGTCCAGGATGTGGTCCTCGTGCCCGACACGCATCAGCGTACGGTGCTCGATCTGCTCATGGACGACGAGGTAATTCGCACGATTCACTGTTCAACCGAAGACGAAGCCGTGGCCGTCTCCGCCGGCCTGATCATCGGCGGCCGACGCCCGATGATGCAGATTCAGCACGCCGGCCTCTACGCTTCCGTCAACAACCTGCGAGGCGTCGCGTTGGACGGCCACTTTCCCATCGTCCTCCTGATCGGCCTGCTCGGTCGCGACCCCGAGTTGGAGCCGGAGCAGGACGGCTCATCAATGGTCCGGCTCTGTCGCCCCCTGCTGGAAACTCTGGACATCCCGTCGCACCTGCTCGACGGACCGGAGGACCTCCACCACGTCTCCGAAGCCTTCGATGAGGCCGCAGAACGCAACGGCCCGGTCGCCCTCCTGGTAGGAACGACGACATCATGACCGACAACTCTGAAGTCCAACGAATGTCCCTCGACGCCGCGCTGGACGTCCTCGCCCGCCGCCGCGAGGAGCAGGTGGTCGTCGGCACGATGACCGCCAACGGCGCCTGGCGGCAGAAATCGCCGCATGATCTCAACCTGGCATGCATTGGTTTCATGGGTGGCGCATCCACCCTTGGCCTCGGAGTCGCTCTCTCCCAGCCCGACCGCGACGTCTGGGTCATCGACGGCGACGGCTCGTTGATGATGCAGCTCGGCTCACTCGGCACGATCGCCGGCGCAGCCCCCTCCAACCTCCTGCACATCGTGATCCACAACGGCGTCTACGAGACGAGCGGTTCCCAACCCCTGCCATCACAGCAACGAGTCGACTTCGCTCAGATGGCCGAGGGCGCGGGCTACGCCCAGACCGCCACCTTCGGCGACGCCGAGGAATTCGATTCCGCCATCGACGAACTCCTCTCCGCCGAAGGTCCAACCCTCGTCCAGCTCCACACCAGACCCGAGGACCGCTTCTACAGCGCCCGTCCGACGCTGCCCGGAAGCACGCCTGCCCTCGCCCGTATGTGGCCGCCCGTCGCCGAGGCGCTGGCGAAGGACTAACGGCCTAGTGATGGTCGTCGTCGTGGGACGCCTCGGGCTCGGGCACGCAGTTGTTTTCGAGTGTCCCGATACCGGAGATAGTGATGCTCACGGTGTCCCCGGCGACTAGCCAGCGCGGCGGCGTCATGGCGGCAGCAACACCCGACGGCGTCCCCGTCGCGATGATGTCGCCCGGCTCGAGGGTCATCGCCTGGGTAACGTACTCGACGATGTCGTAGCAGTTGAAAATCAGGTGCTTGGTGTTCGAGTCCTGACGCAGCTCGCCATTGACGTGAGTCTGAATGTCGAGCACGTGCGGGTTGCCCAACTCGTCGCCCGTGACGATCACCGGGCCAACCGGCCCGTGGGTGTCGAATGACTTGCCCATCGTGAACTGCGGCGTGTGACGCTGGAAATCGCGCACGGAAACGTCATTGACGATCGTGTAGCCGGCAATCACCGACTCCGCCTCGCCGGCCGAGACGTGGCGGCAGGTCTCGCCGATGACGATTCCCAGTTCACCCTCGTAGTCGACGTTCTTCGAAGCGAGCGGGATGTGTACGCCGCCGCCGGGACGCTGCACGCAACTCACCTGCTTGGTGAAGATCGTCGGCATGCTCGGCTTCTGAGCGCCGGTCTCGGCGATGTGATCGCCGTAGTTCAGCCCGACGGCAAGGAACTTGCGCGGATTCGGCACCGGCGCCAGTAGCTCCACATCGGACAAGGGCCGCCGGTTGCCGCCCCGTTCCACCGCGAACTCGGCCATCACCCGGCCTTCCTCGCCCAGCGCCAGGAATTCGCGCATATCCGTCGGCGCCTCGGGCTCGGCCAGGTACAGGTCGACGACCTCATCATCAACCACCACACCGACACGCACCGTGTCTTCAAACGAAAAACTGGCCAGACGCATGCGAAACTCCGGTTCCCATCCCCCGCCTCCGAGCGGGGGGTTGCTCGGCTCTCAGGCTAGTCCCCGCGTTCGCCGAGCGGAATCGTCCCGATCACGTCGTCCGCCTCCATCTCGTCGACCTCCGCCTGCGTCAACGACGTCAACCGACCCAGCACTTCCCGCGTGTCCCGACCCAGCGTCGGCGACGGCCGATCCACCTCCGGCCCGCTCCACTGAGCAAACCGATACGGCTGCAAGGGATACCGCCGAGTACCTGCGTACGTGTGGTGTTGGGTGATGAAGAAGTTGCGCGCCTGCAGGTGCGGATCCTCCAGCAGCCCGCGTCCGTCGTACACCACTCCGGCGGCAATGCCCAGTTCTTGCAACTCGCGCATCAAGTCCCCGGCGTCGCAGGATGAGGTCCATGTGGCGATGGCGGCGTCGATTGCCTCGCGCGCGGCGTCGCGGTGGACGAAGTCCGATGCCATTTCGAGCCAATCGTCGCGACCCATCAGACGGGCGAGGTCGGCAAACTGCGCATCGGTCTCGCAGGCAATCGCGATCCATTCCTCGTCGCGGCAGGGATACGTGCTGTGCGGGGCGATCCTCGGGTGATAGTTGCCCTGCCGTCCGGGATCCTCGCCCGAGATCGAATACGCCGTCACCGCTTCGCCCGTGAACGAGGTTGCCGTCTCCGTCTGCGACAGGTCAATATGGCATCCGCCCGGCTCGCCCTGAGCATTCAACCGGCTCCGGCGCTCCAGCGCCGAGAGCAGCGCCAGCGCGCCCATCACGCCCGCCAACGGATCGCCGCCGGTCGTGCCGCTGAAAATCGGCTGGTCGTCCGAGTAACCGGTCAAGTGCGGCAGCCCCGACATCTGCTCGGTCGTGTTCGCAAATGCGGTGTAGTGCGACCAGGTTCCGGTGAGCCCGAAACCCGGCATCGAGATCATGATCAACTCCGGATTGATCTCGCGCAGCTCCTCGTACGAGAGGCCGAAGTTGCCCATCACGCGCGGCGTGTAGTTCTCCACCAGGATGTCGGCCTCGCGCACCATGTGCCGGATCACATCCGACCCTCGTTGATCGGTCAGGTTCAATGTGATCCCATGCTTGTTCCGATTCACCCAGTTGAACTGAGGCGCCCACTCCCACCAGAAGTCATCCGTCGCCCTACCCGCTCGCCATCCATCGATTCGCTGCACCGACTCGACCTTGATCACATCCGCCCCACCGTCAGCGAAGATCAGAGACGTCATCGGACCCGACATAAACATCGACAGGTCAATCAACCGCAACCCCTCCAACGGCCGCTCCGGGATCTCGTTCCTCCCCTTCTGACCCCCTCTCCCTCTGGGAGAGGGTTGGGGTGAGGGTCCCTCTGAAGGCCACTCCCTCGAGCTGGTCCTCACTTCTTCCGTGTGCTCCCCGAGCAACGGCGTCCGACTGCCGGCCGGACGCTCATCCCCAAACATCCAGGGAACCCCCGGCATCCGCACCCGACCTGCCCGTGGATGCTCGAAGTCAAAGAAGAACTCCCGCTCCCGATGAGGCAGCAGATTGAGCACGTCCGACATGGTCGGAATCAGACCAAACGGAATGCGCCAGGTCTGCGCGTCGTGGAATACGTCCTCCGCCGTCCGAGGGCGGGTCTGCTCGGCCAGTTGAGTGGCCAGATCTCTCGAATTCTCCATCCGCGACCAGCCGTCTGCGAACAGCGGGTCCTCGATGAACTCTGGCTTGCCGAAGAACTGGCAGAGCATCTCCCACTGCGCCTGCGTCAGCACGTTGGCACCGACGAATCCGTCCGCTGTGGGCAGGATGAACGACGGCGATGGACCAATGTCGGCGCGCCGCGAGCCGCTGCTGCCGGTGTAGTCGTAGCGCTGCACGGGCAACAGGGCCGCATTCACGGCCGCCTCGATCACCGAGACATCCACATGATCGCCGCGGCCATGCTTCTGTGCCGCATGCACCGCGATCAACGTGGCCACCGCCGCATACGCGCCGGTCAGTGTCTCCGTCACCGATGCGCCCAGTTGCAACGGCTCCCGATCCTCCCGACCACAGAGGTACGTGAATCCACCCAGCGCACCGGCCGTCAGATGGTTCCACTGCCAATCCGCATACGGCCCGTCCGATCCGAATCCGGTCACCGTGGTCAACACGACTCGAGGATTGCCCGCCGACAGGTGCCGATAGCCGATCCCCCGAGCAGCCAGCGACAGCTCGGTTTCATGGGAGACAATCACGTCCGCCCACTCGAGCAAGTTTGCCCTCAGCGCAAGATCGTCGGGGTCGGACGAATCGATGATCACGCTGCGTTTCGACGTATTCGCGTACAGGAACGGAGCCGACGTTTCGATGTCCTCGGAACCGGCGAACGGACCACGGCGACGCGCCTCGTCGCCCTCGGGCGACTCCAGCTTGATCACGTCCGCGCCCAGGTCCCCCAGCAGCTTCGCCGCAAACGGCCCCGCCAACCCCTCCGAGATATCCAGCACCCGCAATCCCTCAAGCGCCCTGATCATATCTCCCGCTCCAACTCCCACGACCCGATTCCGGACCCACCCGCATCACTCCGGCGAGTGGAGACCACCTCACAATCTACCTGCCCGACGCCATTCCTATTGAAGAGCGACGCCCAATGTCTGGCGCTTTTCTCCCCCCGCGTGAGCGGGGGGAGATGTCGCGGAGCGACAGAGGGGGGCTCCCCATAGCCCGCCAATCCATCAACCTCTGCACGCGCTACGCGGCCACTCAGCCGGTCGACCCTGCACCTCCCGACTCTGTAACTGAGAACACTCGTTCCTTCCTAGGAAAGAACTCATGTTCACATACGATGAACGTGACAAACCACGCTCCATCGGAAAGCACTCCAAATGACCCGCTCCAGAAACACCCGACCAGCACAGTCCACGACCGCACAGCCGCGACCAAACGCGACACAACACCGCACAGAATCGAACAAAATCGAACAGAATCGAACAGAATCGAACAAGCCCGCACACTGAACCTGCCCGAAGAAACCTGAAAAAAGCTGAAAAAACCTGAATGTCCAAACCAACGATCCCCTGCAAAGCACTGGAGATCGTCGCCCGAGGCGGACGCAGAAAAAAAGTTGAACGAAAACCTGAAAGCAGGTGAGACCGACGACTGAACCTTCGTCAGTTGCCCGAGCGCTGTTTGTGCATCGGCAGCTGCGTCGCCATCCGATGTTCGGGCGTCTTGTAGTGCTCGACCAGGATCTCGCGCAGACTGTCCTCAGTCGCGCCGGCAAACTGCTGCTCGCATGGATCGCAGCTCACGCTGACCGAATCGGCGTCGCGAGCGCTGCGAAATGCGTCTCGGGCGGTGCGTCTGGCGAGTTGCTCGTGCAGGCGATTGCGAAATCCTGGCATGACCGTGAAACCTTCGGTTGACGCCACATGGCGACGTAGACTCAGCCCAGCGTATGCCAGGGACTGGAGCGAACAATGGTCTGGGAAGCTGAAGTAGAGGAACTGCGTCGGCGAACGGAGATGTCCAATCGCGGAGGCACGCCGGATCGCATCGATCGGCAGCATCGGTTGGGCCGTCTGACTGTTCGCGAGCGGATCGACGGACTGCTCGATCCCGGCTCGTTCCATGAGGTCGGGGCGTTGGCCGGACTGGGCGAGTACGACGAAGGCGAGCTGGTCGATTTCACTCCGGCCTCCTACGTCATGGGACTGGGCAAGATCGACGGGCGCACCGTCGCCATCGGCGGCGAAGATTTCACGATCCAGGGCGGCTCGGCAGTGTTTCCCATGCAGCGCTCCAAGGGAGGTCTGGGCGGATTCTGCGAGGAGCTGGCCGTCGAGTACCGCGTCCCCTTGATCCTGCTGATCGATGGCGCCGGCGCCAACGTCAGCGCGACCAAGAAGATGGGCACAACCTATCTGCCCAACGGAGGCACGAACTTCGTCACCTCGATCGAGGCGATGCGCAACGTGCCGGTCCTCGCCGGCGTGCTCGGCGCGATCGCTGGCGGCCCCGCCGGCCGCGCCCTGATGGTCCACTGGAGCGTCATGACCAGGGGTCGCTCGGCGATGTTCGCCGCCGGTCCGCCGGTCGTCAAACGAGGCATCGGCCACGACGTGACCAACGAGTCGCTCGGCGGATCGCAGGTCCACGTCCACACGTCAGGCTGCATCGACAACGAAGCCGAAGACGAGGGCGACGCGTTCAATCAGCTCCGCACCATGCTCTCCTTCCTGCCCGACAACGTGAACGAGCTCCCGCCCGCCGCACCGGCGCTCGATGCGCCCGAAGGCGCGGGCGAGCGGCTGATCGACCTCGTCCCACGCAACACCCGCCGGCCGTACTCGATGTACAAGCTGATCCGCTCTGTGGTCGACGGCGGCGAGTACTTCGAGGTCAAGCCGCACTGGGGCAACTCCGTGATTACTGTGCTGGCTCGCGTGGACGGCCTGCCGATCGGCATCGTCGCTAACAACCCGCTCAAGAACGGCGGCGCGCTCGATCGCGACGGCTCCGACAAGCAGACCCACTTCCTCGAGCTCTGCAACTACTTCCATATCCCAATCGTCTACCTGGTCGACGTGCCCGGCTTCATGATCGGCGAGCAGGCCGAACGCGAAGGCACGCTCCGCTCCGGCATGCGAGCCGTCTGGGTTGGCTTACAGGCCACGGTGCCGCAACTGACGATCGTGATCCGCAAGTGCTACGGCATGGCCGGCATGGCCACAGGAAATCCTCGGCGGCTCAACTACCGTCTCGGCTGGCCCTCTGGCGAATGGGGCTCAATCCCGATCGAGGGCGGCGTCGACGCCGCCTATCGCCGCGAAATCGCCAACGCGCCCGACCCCGAAGCCAAGCGCGAGGAAATCGAAGCCGACCTGCGCCAGCTGCGCAACGTCTTCCTCACCGCCGAGACGTTCGGCATTGAGGAGATCATCGATCCCCGAAAAACCCGCAGCTACCTCCAACAGTTTGTCGAGCGAGCCTACAAAGTCCTCCCGCACGAGCTCGAATCCAAACCCCTCTACGGCGTCCGGCCCTAGGCGCCCGCTGCGCGCGCGATCAGCACAGCCAGTCCGACGATGAGACAGTACGCAGCGAAGGGCATCAGCGAACGTCCGCGAACGAGCCAGAGCAATGCCTTGATCGCGACCAGCGCGGTCGCGAAGGAGACGAGCATTCCGACTACGAGGGCGACGACGTCAACGGACTCCCGCTCGTCGATCAGAGCAGCAACCGCGAGCACGCCGGCCCCCGTTAGCGCCGGCATCGACAGCCAGAATGCCCACCGCGCTGCCGCTTCCCGACCCTGTCCCATCGCCATCCCCGCGACCATGCACATCCCGGAGCGCGAGATGCCCGGCAACACCGCCAGGCACTGCGCAACGCCGATTGCCAGAGAGCGTCGCTCGTCCAGCGAGCCCAGAGATGCGGCCTCGCCGGATCGACGCAGCTGCCACTCCGCGCCCGCGATCAGACCTCCGGTCACCAGCAGAAACGCCCCGGCCGTTGTCGCGTCGCGCAGTTCATCCTGCAACGTCTCGTACAACAACCCTCCGACGATCACAATCGGAACGGTGCCGATCAATCCCAGCCAGATCAGGCGGCGCGGCCGCAGCCCTTCGACATGGGCCGAGTCCGCCCGCAGTCCTCGGAGCACGCCCCAGACTTCTCGTCGAAACGCGAAGAGGATCGCGGCCAACGTCCCGACATGTACGGCCACATCGAAGTCAAGGCCGGGATCTTCCCAGCCGAATAGCCATCGCGCCAGCACCAGATGCCCGCTTGAGGAAATCGGCAGGAACTCGGTCAATCCCTGGACGATGGCGAGGACGATCGCTTCTACGATGCTCACATAGACTCCGCTCTGGGATTAGTTCACTGTAGGAGCCGCCATGGAGATCACCGAGGTCATCCGCACCACGTTCGCCGCCCGACAGTTCACCGACGACCCGGTGCCGGACGATGCCATCGAGCGCATGCTCGAGCACGCCCGCTTCGCACCCTCCGGAGGCAACCGCCAGGGCTGGCACGTAATCGTTGTCCGCGACCCGGAGATTCGCGCCGCCATTGCCCAGGCCGCCGAGCGCCCGGCCAAGCGGTACATGGCGATGCAGCAAGCGGGCGAAGGTCCCTGGAACGCCGCCTTCCCCTCGACGGTGACCGACGAGTCGGCCGCCAGCTTGCCCACGCCCAGACGGTTGATGGATCCATACATCGAAGCGCCGGTCCTGCTCGCGATCGTGGTCGACCTCGGCGTGGTCGCTTCCGTCGACAAGGAGCTGGACCGCGTTGGCGTCATCTCCGGCGGGTCCATCTACCCGTTTGTCTGGAGCATCTTGCTGATGGCCCGCAACGAGGGCTTCGGCGGCACCCTGACCACGATCCCGATCGCCAACGAGCCCGAACTCAAGCCTCTCCTCGGTCTGCCCGACCACTACGCCATCGCCGCCTTCCTGCCGATCGGCAAGCCGGTCAAGCAACTGACCAAACTCAAGCGAGGCCCGGTTGGTGACTTCACCACCATCGATCGTTTCGACGGTGCGAGCTTCGGCAGCTGAACCATGCGACCTGAGCGATGACCCGGACGAGGCGCCTGGCGCTGCCGACCGTACTTGCGGCGGTGTTGTGCGCTGTGGTCCTGCATGGAGTCTCTGCGGCTGCCGACCCGGTTCCCACCTTCTCCGTTGAGGTTCGAGCGCGACTGCACGACAGCGGCCGAATCGAGTTCGGTGTGCAGACCGCGCGAGGCGCCCGGTATCCGACGGCCCGCTTCCTTCGAGCGACGATTGAGCATGGCAACTGGATCGTCAGTTCCCCGATTGACGTCAAAGGGTTCGAGACGCTGGTGATCGCGCGTCGCTTGGGCGACGGGCGCACGGAGTTCGGGTTACGTCTGGAGGGCGTCAACGTCATGCCGCGCCGTTCGATCCTGCCAGCGGCCGCCAAACCCCGGAGCTGGTATCGGACGCGGGCCGTCGTGGTTGAACAGTTGCAAGACCCTGAATCGGCCGATGAGCGTCGCTTGCTCGCCCGGGCAGCGGCGATCCGCGCCGCGGCAACCACGCCGGACCTCACAGGTCTGGTCGGCTGGCTCAACGGCGAACCGACGACCATCGCTCGCGAGCTGGCCAAAGGCAATGTCGTCCTGATCGATTTCTGGACGTTCGGCTGCTACAACTGCCAGAACACGCTCCCGTATCTCACAGCATGGGACGAGAAGTACCGCGAGCACGGCCTCGTGATTCTGGGAGTACACCGACCTGAATTCGCTTACGAGGCAGTCACTGAGAGCATTCTTGACGCCATCGCGCGGCACGGCATTGCGTACTCGGTGCCACTGGACCACGACGTTCGCACTTGGCGCGCCTATCGCAACCGCTGGTGGCCTGCCAAGTACTTGATCGGCCCAACCCATGACGCGGCAATGGGTCTCCGCTACCGCCATATCGGCGAAGGCCGCTATCTGCGGACGGAACGCGAGATCCGCGCCGCGCTGCAGGCCGTTGGTCGGGATTTGAGCGGGGTTCCTATCGGCGTTGACGTAGACAGCTAGCCGTTAGCGAAGTTGGCCCGCGATGATCTCGTCCAACTCCTGCTTCAGTCGCGGCAGAATCTCGTCGTAGGGGTAATGGCCGAGTGATTCCTCGCCCTTCTTTAGGTTGACAGCCAGTGGACCGCACCACAGACCAAGATCCGCGTCGTCGGTCTCGCCCGGGCCGTTCACGCGGCAGCCCATGACGGCGATCGTGATGTCGTAGTCCGAGGCGTACTCGGTCATTGCCTTGACGTCCTGCGCCAGGTCGACGAACTTCTCGTTCTCGACCCGCGAACAGGACGGACAGGAGATGATGTTCAGCCCCTCGTCGAACTTCGGCGGCACCGAACGGAAGCGCCCGGCGGCAATGTCGGAGAGAATGTCTCGCGCGACGTCGATCTCCATGCCCTTGTCGTCGAACGGCACAGTCAATGAGACGCGCACGGTATCACCAATGCCCTGTGTGACGAGTTGCTCGAAGGCGACGCGCGTCTTGATCACGCCCTCCGGCGGCATCCCCGCCTCGGTCACGCCCAGATGCAGCGGGACATCCGGCCGCTCGGCGGCGAACTTCTCATTGACGTCGACGACTTGCTTCCAATCGGAGTCCTTCAGCGAAACGACGTAGCGGTCGAAACCCAGTTCATCCAGCAGTCCGCAATGTTCGCTCGCAGAGGCGACGATCGCCGAGACGTGATCGTCGGGATAGCGCTCCAGCATCCGCGGGTCGATCGATCCGCAGTTGACGCCGACCCGGATGGCGCAGTCATTGTCGGCTGCAGTCTCGGCGATGAACGCAACTTTGTCTCTGACCGACTTGGATTTTTCGTGATGGTGCAGATGTCCCGGGTTGTAGCGAATCTTGTCGACGTACGGGGCGACCTGGGTGCAGAGCCGGTAATTCTCCTGCAAGTCGACCGAGAGCGGCGCCCTGGTCTGTTCCCGTACGGCCGCCAGCGCCTCAACGTCTTTGCGCGAGTCCACAGCCACGCGGACCAGATCGGCCCCGGCGGCTTCGAGCAGCTTCACCTGGCGCACCGTGGCCTCGATGTCCTGCGTTCTCGTCGCCGCCATCGACTGGACCACGATCGGGTTACCCCCGCCGATGGTCACATCGCCCACGTTGACCGGTCGCGTCGGGTTGCGGCGCAAGTCGCCGGTCAGCTGAATCGTCTCCGCCATGGATGCCGCCTCTCCCGCAGCTGATCTCTTGCATCGTACCGTTGATGAATGCTCGTCAATGTGATCTTCCTGATCCTCTTTGCCGGCGCCTGGTCGTTCCTGGCATTGCTCAGCTGGATTGCGCTCAGCCTGCCGCGGCGAGCGCGGGGCGCGCTTTGGGCAGCACCATTTGCCTGGCTGGCCGGGATTGGCGGTGGAGCGCTGGTGCCGCTCGCCGGACTCGACAATCAGCTGGGGATCGGTGTCTCGATGATCTCCGCCCTGGTCTGTTCTGGTCTGTCCTGCTGGCTCAGTTTCCATTTCTGGGACGCGTTCGGTCTGGCTGGCAGGTTCGCCGGGTGGAGCCGCCGCAATCGCTGATATCGTCGCTCCAATAGCCATCAGACGCTGGGATGTCCGATATGCCCGTCACACGAATGTCAGGGTTATTTGGCCGCACGCTGCGTGAAGCCCCGGCCGACGCCGACTCGGCCAACCACCAACTGCTGTTGCGCAGCGGTCTGATCGTCCAACTCGCCGCCGGCGTGTACTCGTTCTTGCCCCCGGCCTGGACCACGCTGCTCAAGATCGAACAGATCATCCGCGAGGAGATGGTTGCGGCCGGATCGCAAGAGATGCGCATGCCTGCGATCCAACCCCGCGAGCTGTGGGAGGAGTCGGGACGGGCCGACTCGTACGGTCCGGTGCTGTTCAATCTCAAGGATCGCCGCGATCGCACGATGGTCCTCGCGCCGACCCATGAAGAATCCGTCACCGACCTGTTCCGGAAAGTTGTCCAGTCCTACCGCGATCTGCCCCAGAGCGTCTTCCAGATGCAGACCAAGTTCCGCGACGAACCCCGCCCCCGAGGCGGGCTGGTCCGCGTGCGTGAATTCATCATGAAAGACGCCTACACATTCGATGTGGACGACGACGCCTTCCAGCTCAACTACAGCGCGATGCGGCAGGCCTACTACAACATTTTTGAGCGTTGCGGCGTTCCGGTTGTGGCTGTTCAGGCAGATTCCGGCGCGATCGGCGGCAAACAGTCGGAGGAGTTCATCTTCCTGACCGAGATCGGCGAGGACAACATCATCCTCTGTTCGTGTTGCGGCTATGCCGCCAATCAGGAGCGGGCCGAATTCAGGCGCGACCAGCCGGCCGGCACAGCCGGCGAGCTGGAGGAGGTCGCAACGCCCGGCGTCACGACGATTGACGGACTGGCCAGCTTCCTTGACATTCCCGCGCAGTTGACCGCCAAGGCAGCGTTCTTTCTGGTCGACGGGCAACCCACGTTCGCGGTCATCCGGGGCGACCTGGAAGTCAACGAACTCAAGGTGATCAATGCGCTGGACGCGCTTGAGGCCCGGCCGTTGCTGCCAGAGGAAGTGGAAGCGGCCGGTTGGGTCGCAGGATATGCGTCACCGATAGGGGTCGATCCGGCACGAGTGATCGCTGATCCCAGCGTCGTCGAGGCGGGAGGTCTGGTCGCCGGGGCCAATCGCGTCGGGATGCACGCGCGCAACGTCACCTACGGCCGCGACTGGACGGCGGCGACGGTGGCCGACATCGGCATGGCCCAGCCGGGAGACACCTGCACGGAATGCGACGACGCGCTGGAAATGAAACGCGGCATCGAGCTGGGCCACATCTTCAAGCTGGGCACTCGCTACGCTGAACCGATGGAGGCCACGTTCCTCGACTCCGACGGCGAGCGTCGGACGCCGATCATGGGCTGTTATGGCATCGGTGTCGAGCGGCTGATGGCTGCAGTGGTGCAGGCCAACCACGACGAGATGGGAATCGTCTGGCCTCCAACGGTCGCCCCGTACGACGTGCATGTCGTACCGCTGGGCGGTGGAGACGAAGTCGCTTCTGCGGTTGCCGACGTGGAGTCGGCGCTCTCTGGCGCGGGTCTGAATGTCCTCGTCGACGACCGTGAAGAGCGGGCCGGGGTCAAGTTCAACGATGCCGACCTGCTTGGTGCGCCGTTGCGAATCACAATCGGATCCCGCGGACTCAAACAGGGGCAGGTCGAGCTGAAGCTGCGACGGGACGCCGATTCTGCGTTCGTTGCCCTGGGTGATGCCGCATCGTCGGCGAGGGACGCACTGGCCTCCATCGATCGCTCATCAGACCTGATAGCCACTTGATAGTGGGACCGTATCGCGCCCGGTCGGCGTGTATAGTCAGTGATGTGGATGTCGGGTGGGGGTCGGGCTGCCCTGTCTGATCCTGCGCGACACGCACGGATCATCAGACACAGCAGTGCGCAGGGTCTCGACGAATGAAGACTGACTTCCTGCTTGCCATCAAGCAGTTGCACTCCGACAAGAACCTCGACGACGAAGTGATTTTCCACGCCGTTGAGCGGGGCATGGCCGCCGCAGTCAAGCGACGCTACGAGCTGCCCGGCAACGTAATTGTCACCATCGACCGGTACGACGGCGGCATGGAGGTCTGGTCGGAGCAAGAGGTGGTCGAGATCGAGGAAGACATCGCCGACCCCGACCTGCAGATCGAGCTTGAACGCGCGCGCACGAGCGATCCTTCGGTCCACATCGGTTCGACGCTGCGGATCAAGCACGACATCGAGAATGTGGGCGGCCGGATTGAAGCGCAGACCGCCAAGCAAGTCGTGCTCCAGGCACTGCGCGAGGCCGAGCGCGAGGCCGTCTTCGCCAAGTATTCGGGCGAAGAGGGTGGCATCGTCAGCGGCGATGTGCAGCGGGTTGAACCGCACCAGGTGATCGTTGAACTGGGCGATCACACAGAAACCGTGATGCCCGCCCAGGAACAGGTACGGATGGAGCGCTATCGCACCGGACAGCGGGTCAAGGCGATCATGGTCGAGGTCTTACGCGCCAACAAGGGTCCGCAGATCGTGATCTCCCGTGCGCGTCCCGAGTTCGTTCGCCGTCTGTTCGAACTGGAAGTTCCCGAGATCACACGCGGCGTGGTCGAGATTCGCGGCGTCGCCCGCGAGGCCGGACATCGCACCAAGATCGCGGTCTATTCGCGACAGTCCGGGGTTGACCCGGTCGGCAGTTGCATCGGTATGCGGGCGATGCGGATCCAGAACATCGTCAACGAGCTGCATGGCGAGCGCATCGACGTGATTCATTGGGATCCTGATCCGCGCCGCTTCGTCGAACATGCCCTGAGTCCGGCGCAGATTCTCGCGGTTCGCATTGACCCGGAGACCAACACGGCCGAATGCGCCGTGCCCGATATGCAGTTGAGCCTGGCGATCGGCCGCGAAGGGCAGAACGCCCGGCTCGCCGCCCGGCTGACCGGGTTCCGCATCGACATCAAACCCCAAACGGTCTCAGAGCGCTTGCAACAGGAAGACCGCGGTCCCTTCGCGCCGCAGCCAGAACTGCCCATTGCCGCCGAACCGCCTCCCGAGCCGCAACCGGTTCGCGCCGAACCTCGAGTCGAGCCACAGGTCGCTCCGCCTCCGCCACCTCCGGTCGAAATCGCGCCGGCGCCGACATCGACTCCGGTGGAGAAGCCAGAAGTCGTTGAGGAAGAACCAGAACTCGAACCCGCGTTGCAGGCAGTCGAGATCGCGCCAGCCGCTCAGGACGATGGACAGATTCGCTTCGGCGAAGATGTGCTGCGCCGCGAGCAGGAACAACAGCAGCAACGGGACCGCCGTCGCCGCCGGCCTCGCTACCACGAGAGCGAGGAAGGGCTCGAAGACGACCCATACTCTGAGTACCTCGAGTACGAGGAAGAATTCTAGGGGTTCATCCGCGCCTCCAACCGACTGTCGCCAACGCGGGTTCCAGCCCCGCGCAGTACGAAGGAATCCAATGTCCGCCCGCAGCTTCCTCCGTGAGTCCCCACAGCCGCTGCGCCGTCCATTGCCGGACGGTCTGCTCGACTGGCTCGCAGGAACTCAGTCCGTCTGACCATCTAGCCTGACCATCCGGAGCACCCATGACGACGCAACAGACCATCCGGCAACCTCAAGCACCGCCCACCGGCGACGGTACGGTCCTGATTCCGCGCACGCTGACGGTGCGGGAACTCGCCGACCTGCTCGGGGACACGCCCGTGTCAATCATCAAGACGCTGATGACCAACGGAGTCATGGCGGACGTCTCCAAGACACTCGACTACGGCACGGCGGCGATCGTCGCGATGGATCGCGGCTTCGATCCAGAAGAGGCCGGCGATGTGATCGCCGAAGAGGAAGCGCCTTCGACCATCGACATCCTCGGCGATGTGCAGGAGGAGGAAGACGATCCGGCGGACTTGCGCCAGCGGCCGCCGGTCGTGGCTGTACTCGGACATGTCGACCACGGCAAAACCTCGCTCCTGGATTACATCCGCAGCGCAAACGTTGCCGATGGCGAGGCCGGCGGCATCACGCAACGTGTCGGCGCATACCAGGCAACGGCCAACGATCGGCTGATTACATTCATCGACACGCCAGGTCACGCTGCCTTCACAGAAATGCGTGCCCGCGGCGCTCAGGCGACCGACATTGCCATCCTGGTCGTCGCCGCCAACGATGGCGTAATGCCTCAGACCCGCGAAGCAATCAATCACATCCAGGCCGCTGGCGTGCCCTTCGTCGTGGCCCTGAACAAGATGGATCTGGACAACATCAATCCTGATCGGGTCAAGGCCGCCCTGGCTGATGTCGGCGTGCAGATCGAGGAGTACGGCGGCGATATCCCGCTGGTGGCCGTTTCGGCCACCCAGGGCGACGGTATGTCCGACCTCCTGGACACGTTGCTGTTGGTCGCCGATATCTCGGAGTTTTCGGCCAATCCGGAACGCCAGGCGTCGGGTGTGGTTCTGGAAGCCGAGCTTGACCGCCGACAGGGGCCCCGAACCACATTGCTCGTGCAGAAGGGCAGTCTGCGCCAGGGCGACTCGGTGCTGGTCGGCCAGACCTGGGGCCGGATCAAGGCCATGACCGATTTCCTCGGCAACCGAATCAAGGTGGCCGGCCCATCCACTCCCGTCGTCGTGCTCGGGTTGCAGGATGTCGCGGACGCGGGAGATTCCTTCCGGGCAGTGAAGAGTGATCGCGAGGCCAAGCGCATCTACGAGCAGGCCCGCCGCGAACGGGAAGCGCGCGAGGCGCAGGTCCAGCACTCGGCGACGCTCGACGCATTGTTTGGTGAGATTTCTCGCGGCGATGTGTCGGCACTCAATCTGATCGTGAAGACCGACGTGGTCGGCTCCGTCGAGGCGTTGCGCGACTCGCTGGAGCAGCTCTCCAACGAGGAAGTGACGGTCAAGGTGATCCATGCAGCGGCTGGTCCGGTGTCCGTTGCCGACGTCAATCTGGCATTGGCCTCTGAAGGTCTGGTCATCGCGTTCAGCACGCCAATCGAACCAGGCGCCGAGCGGTTGGCCGAGCAGGAAGGCGTCGAGGTTCGCAGTTACTCGATCATCTACGAGGTCATAGAGCAAGTGGAAGCCGCGATCAGCGGCTTGCTGGAGCCGGTACAGATGCAGGTGGTGGACGGCCATGCGGAAGTGTTGCAGGTCTTCCCCATTCGCGGGCTGGGCAATATCGCTGGCTGTCGGTCGCTCGATGGCTCGATCCGCCATGACGCACAGGTCCACGTGTACCGCGGAGGCGAGCAGATTGCCGAGTCTCCGATCTCCAGTCTGAGACGATTCCAGGATTCTGTGCAGGAAGTTGACGCGGGGCAAGAGTTCGGCGTCGCGCTGGCACGATTCGACTCCTTCCTGGCGGGAGATCAGTTGGAGTTCTTCCACATCGAGACCCAGTCGCGAGTCGTCCAGGGCGGCGAGATTCGCAATGTGTCCCGCTGAGAGGGACATCTGCCGTGGCCCGTAGCACTCGTCCGTTTACCGCCCGCGAGGCCGGCTCGGTTGATCGCATGAGCCGGGTCAACGACCTGTTGCGCGACACGATCGCCGAGGTCGTGTCGCGCGAGCTGAAAGACCCGCGGCTCGAGCTGGCGCTGCTCAGCGTGACCGAGGTTCGCGCATCACGAGATCTGCGAAACGCGACCGTGTTCATCTCGGCCATGACCGCGCCCGACTCAAGCCCAGAAGAACAGGCCAGGGTCGGCCAGGAAGCAATCGATGCGCTGACCCGTGCTGCGCCGTTCATCCATCGAACGATTCGCCGTCGCCTGCACATGAAGCGCATCCCCTGGCCGGCATTTGAGCTGGACTCGAGGATCGCCGGCTCGGCCGATATCCAGGAACGGATCCGCGCCCTGAGCGAAAGCCAGCCTTCCTCGTGAGTCGCAGACGCCGTGAGCGCCACCACCCGGGCGCCGTCTTCCTGGTCGACAAGCCCAAGGGGCCGACTTCCCACGACATCGTCCGCGATATCCGACGCTGGACCGGACTACGTCGCGTCGGTCACGGCGGCACACTCGATCCGCTGGCCAGCGGTCTGCTGCCAGTCTTCGTAGGAGTCGCGACGCGGTTGAACGAGTATCTCGCGCCATACCGCAAGTCGTACGAAGCGACTGTGCTGCTCGGACAGTCAACCGACACCGACGACAGCGAGGGCCAGGTCATCGAGACCGCGGCGATCCCCGAGGTCAGCGAGCAAGAACTGAATCTGGTGCTTGACCAGTTCCGAGGCGAGATCGAGCAAGTGCCGCCGCAGTACAGCGCCGTCAAGCGGGATGGCGTTGCCGCGTATCGCTCTGCTCGTGCCGGCGAACGAGTCGAGATCGACGCGCGGGCCGTCACCGTGCATGAACTGACCGCGACCACCGTTGCGCTGCCGTACGTCACGCTGACCATGTCGGTCAGCACCGGGACATACGTGCGTGCGATCGCCCGCGATCTGGGCCAGGCGCTCGGCTGCGGTGCGCACGTGACCGAGATGCGGCGAACGGCGATCGGCGCCAAGTCGGCCAACGACGGTCACTCACCCGAATCATTGCAGGCTGCTGCCGAGGCCGATGCGATCTGGTCGCTGGCGATATCTCCGGCCGAGCTGTTCCCCGATTGGCCCCATTTCCACCTACAAGGCGAGCAGTTGCTGCGAATCAAACGAGGCCAGAAGATCAGGCACGCGCCCGTTGATGGCTGGGACAAGGCTCTGGCGCTGAATCCGGAGAACGAGGTCGCTGCCGTGCTGCGCCGAGACGAACTCAGCGCCGCTACCTGGCAGCCGGAGAAGGTCCTGGCAACGGGATAAGCAGCCCGGCTGCCTGCTTGTGCTAGTGCGTCGCGGGGTCATCCGTAGCCGTGTCGGCGGGCACCGTGAAGAGCAGCGCCAGCGAATCCGTTTCAGCGACCAACGAGTACGGCGAATTGGCTTCAAGCAAAACGCCTTCGCCGGCGGTGAGGGTCGCGTTGTCGTCGAGCGTCCCGATCGCGACCTCTCCTTCGGCAACGATCAGCGCCGTGGCGCCGCTGGTCTGGCGGTTGAGCGCTCGTTGACCGGCGGGCAGCCGGATCGCTTCAGAGGCGAGGCTTGATGTAGAAGGGGAGAGCGCGCCGCCGGCACTGGCTGTGATCCGGCGCAACGTCATGGCTACGTGAGACCGGCGTTCGTCAGATAGTCGACCAGATTCTGGACCGTTCGAATCTCGGCCGCATCTTCTTCCGGAATCTCCAACTGGATCTCGTCAGTGGAGAATTCCTCTTCGACTGCGATAGTCAGATCGACGATGTCCAGGGAATCGGCGTCCAGGTCGTCGATCAGGTGCGCGTCGGCGGTCACCTTGTCCAACGGCTGACGCAGTTGATCCGCGACGAGTTGGCAGACGCGAGACTCCAGGCTGTTGTCGTCCGACATGTGGCGGCTCCCGTCCAATGAAGCATTGGGCTGTCAGATGTCTGCCGGTTGTGAGAGCAAGGTTAGCGGTCAGTTGTCGACCCGGGAGAGGGCCACCACGCCATTCTGTCCACCGAATCCGAAGCCGTTCACGAGCGCGACGTTCAGGCGACAATCACGGGCCTCGTTTGGGACATAATCGAGGTCGCACTCCGGATCAGGCGTCTCCTGGTTGATCGTTGGCGGGAGGACCCCGTGGTACAGCGCCAGCGCAGTCGCCGCCCCCGAGAGCGCTCCAGCCGCGCCCATCAGATGGCCGGTCATCGACTTGACCGACGACACCGCCAGATGCTCCGCGTGATCGCCGAAGACTGTGCGGATGGCCCGGGTTTCGATGGCGTCGTTGAGCGGCGTCGAGGTACCGTGCGCGCAAATGTAACCAATCTCGTCGGGATTCAGTCCCGAGTTGCGCAAGGCCGCCGCCATCGCTCGGGCTGCGCCGTCGCCGTCGGGATCGGGAGCGGTGATGTGATAGGCGTCGGCTGTTCGGCCGCCGCCGAGAATCTCCGCGTAAATGCGCGCGCCTCGTGCGCGGGCGCCGGCCAGCGATTCAGTGACGCAGACGACGGCGCCCTCGCCGAACACGAAACCGTCGCGGTCCTTGTCAAACGGGCGGGAGGCTGCTTCAGGGTGATCGTTTCGCCGCGAGAGCGCTTGCATGTTGGCGAGGCCCGAGATGCCCAGCGCGGACACGTTCGATTCGGTACCGCCGGCCAGCGCGATGTCGGCTTCGCCTCCGAGCAGCACCTGCCGGCCATCGATGAACGCGTAAATGCTTGCGGCGCATGCGGCCAGTGAGGTGAGCGCCGGTCCCCGCAATCCAAGCTCGATCGAGACCTGGCAGGAGGCCATATTGCCGGCCATCATGGGGACGAACATCGCCGATACCCGTCCCGGCCCCTTGCTGTTCAGTACTTCGGTCTGTTGCGAAATCGTCGTCACTCCTCCGCCGCCGGTGTTGATCACGGCAGCGACGCGTTCGGGATTATGCGTGTCCAGGTCAAGTCCGGCGTCCTCAACGGCCAGACGCGCGGCGGCGACCCCGAGTTGCGAGAATCGCGCCATGCGGCGGGCCGACTTGTTCTCCATGTAGTCCGCGGGCTTGAAGTCGGGAATGTCTGCGGCGATCTGGACCTTGAGCCCGGCCTCAACCAGTTCGGGAACCACTCGCGCTCCCGAGCGGCCGTGACTGAGGGAATCCCAGAACGAGTCAACGCCTACACCGATCGGCGTCACGGGACCGATTCCCGTAATCACGATGCGCTCTTCGGGCCGACGTTCGGAGTGTCGAATGCTGGTGCTCACTCGTCGAAACGCTTCAGCAACACCGCGGCGTTGTGTCCGCCCAGACCGACCGAAAAGGAGAGTGCGGCCTCAGTCCGGAGTTCGCGGGCCTCATTGGGAATCACGTCAACATCAAGTTCCGGATCGGGGGTCTCGTAGTTCAGGGTCGGCGGCGCGACGCCGTCTTTCAGCACCATGGCGGAGATGATTACTTCGAGCGCTCCCGAGGCGCCCATCATGTGGCCGGTGGCCGGCTTGATCGATGACAGTGACAGGCGATCGGCGTGCGCGCCAAACATCCGCTTCAGCGCAGTCACCTCGACCTGATCGCCGAGCTTCGTTGCCGTGCCATGAGTGGAAACATAACCGATACGTTCGGGCGCGAGACCCGACTCGTCCATCGCCTGTTGCACGCTGACCATGAGGCCGCGGCCGTGCGATTCAGGCTGCGCGATGTCATGGGCGTCGTTGGCCGAGCCTCCACCCATCACCTCGGCGTAGATCGGCGCGCCGCGCTCCAACGCGTGATCGAGATCCTCGATCATCATCGCGGCGGCGCCTTCACCGGGAACGAATCCGTTGCGGTGCAGGTCGTATGGGGCGCACGATGCCGTCAGTGGCTCGGCCGGGGTGGCGAGCACGCCCATTCGCTCGAAGCAGATGTGGAACAGCGGCAAGATGATCGCCTCGGAACCGCCGACCAGCAGGGCATCGGCGCGGCCCGCCTTGATGTGCAACATTCCGTCAGCGACGGCATTCGCGCCGGTCGCGCAGGCTGAGGTGGGCGAGTAGTTCGGCCCCGTGGCGCCGGTTGCGATTGAGAGGTGTCCCGATGCTGCGTCGGCGATCAAATTGGGCATCGCGAACGGCGAGACTCGTCTCGCGCCACGGTTGACCAGCGTGTCCTGCCAGCGGGTGACCAGTTCCATCCCGCCGCCGCCGGAGCCGAAGATGATCCCCACCCGGTGATGATTGTCGTCCGTGACCTGCAGTCCGGAGTCGGCCAGGGCCTCGAGCCCGGCGACCATTCCGTACTGCGTGTTCAGATCCATGTGTCGCAGCGCCTTGGCGTCGGGCAGTAACGGCTCGGGATCCCATTCCTTGACCTCGGCCGCGATTGGCGTTCTCACACCCCACTGGTCAGGATCGAAGCGCTCGATCCGGGCGACGCCGCTCTCACCATCGAGCAGGTTGCGCCAGGTCGTCGGCATGTCATTGCCGACAGGTGTGACGGCTCCAACACCGGTGATCACCACACGGCGTTCCGACGAAGACGGGTGAGAGGCCACTACTTGGGGATCCCGTCGCTCTTGTCCGGGTAATCACGCTGCGAGAGACCATGATCCTCGTCGGACAGCGGGAACGTCCAGGATGTTCGAGAGATACGCCGCACCAGTTTCGAGAGTACGTCGCCGGGTCCGGCCTCGACAAACAGTGTCGAACCCTGGGCGGCCATGGTTTTGACGGCCTGCTGCCACTGCACCGGCGCCGTGAGCGCTTCGGCAAGTTCATTCGCCAACTGGTCCCTGGTGTGCATCAGCCCGCCCGAGATATTGCTCACCACCGGCACGACCGGGTCTTTCCATTGAATCGCGTGGACGGCTTCAGCGAAGTGCGCCTGCGCCTCGGTCATCAGTGGGGAGTGCGAGGCGATTGAGATGGGCAGCCGCACGACGCGTCGGGCGCCCTGTTCGTCCGCCAGTCTCATGATCTTGCGCAGCGGCGCTTCGTCGCCCGAGACGACCGTTTGTCCGGGACAGTTGTCGTTGGCGACGACCAGCGTGCCTTCGCTCGCGGCTTCGCCGACCAGCCGCCGCAGGACGCGATCGCGCAGGCCAATGATCGACGCCATGCCACCGGGCCGCAAGCTGTCGGCTGCGTGCATGATTTCGGCGCGCCGGGCCACCAGCCGCAGCGCATCGTCGAAGTCGATTGCCCGGGCCGCGAGCATCGCTGTGATCTGGCCCATGCTGTGACCTGACACAACCTTCGGCGCAAGCGTTCGGCCGGCCTGGTCCCACTTGTCGCGCAGCGCTTCGAGCCAGGCGACCGAGGCGACAAAAATGGCCGGTTGCGAGTGGGTGGTCTGATTGAGCTGATCAGAGGGTCCATGCTCCATCAGGTGAAGCAGGTCGTACTCCAGGACTTCATTGGCGCGCGTGAACCACTGCTCGGCATTCGGATAGACGCGCAAGACCTTGCCCGCCATGCCAATCGATTGCGATCCCTGCCCGGGAAAGAGCAACGCGTATTCGTCGTCCGTCAGCGCCGGATGTTCGCCGCTTGGCGGTTCATCCGCGACTTCCTCTGGCTGGGTCAGCGTTTCCATCTCGGCTCCTGCCCGTAGTCGACGCCAGTTGTGGCATGTGCGACGCACTGCGCCTACGGGTGATGACTCAGTTTACCGACTCTGACCATCGCTATGGCGTCGTAACGCCACGGACTGCGGCTCAGCGAACAATACGTTTGCCCGAATCAATCGTAGAGGCCAGTTCCGGCCCGAGAGCCGGCTCGGACTCGGGCCGAAGTCATGCGCATGCCGTGCGAAGCGAATCGGCGCTGCGGGAGGGATTTTCGGGGGCAATGGCGTGATCTCCTGCGGAAGACTGAGGATCGTGCGGTTTGGCGTCTGAGTTTGTCCAGATTTGTCCAGATTCGTCCAGATCAGTGCTGATTTGGCTCAGTGTTGTCAGGTTTCGTCCGGCGAAATCCATTCAAATGCAGAATTCTGTCGATTTGGCGCAGGCTGTTGGCGAGGTACGACATTCGGGCCATCGCTTCGTCAGCACCTCGGAGTTGATCGTATCTGGATCGTGCGTCGCGTCGGACCGTTGGAGTCCATCCAACATGTTGGATGTGGGCAACGTGCTTAGCCCATCACCATGCCGCCATCGACGTGGATCACCTGACCGGTGATGTAGGCGCCTCCCGGACCTGCCAGGAAGGCGACCAACGGGGCTACGTCGGATGGTTCGCCGAGGCGATCCAGGGGAATCCGCTGCATCACGTTGCCGATGACCTCGTCGGAGAGATCGGCGGTGATGTCGGTCTGGATAAATCCGGGCGCGACGAGGTTGACGGTGATCCCGCGCGACCCGAGCTCGTGCGCCAGTGAGCGAGTCATGCCGGCCAGTCCAGCCTTGGCTGCGGCGTAGTTCGCCTGGCCCGCGTTGCCAACCGTGCCGATCACTGAGCCAATCGTGATGATCCGGCCCTTGCGTGCCCGCAGCATCCCGCGCAGCACTGACTGCGTCGTGAGAAACGATCCGGTCAGGTTGGTACCCACGACCGCGTCCCAGTCGGCGGACTTCATTCGCATGGCCAGCATGTCGCGGGTGATCCCGGCGTTGTTGACCAGGATTGTGGGAGCGCCGAGTTCGGAGGTGACCGCTTTGGTCATCGCAGTCACGGCGTCGCTGTCGGAGATGTCGGCCTGGACCACATAAGCGCGCCGACCCATTTCCAGGATCCCGGAACCAACTTCCTCGGCTGCCCCTGCCGAGGATGTGTAGTTCACCGCGATGTCCGCGCCCTGGGCCGCCAGTTCGAGGGCGATCGAGCGACCGATCCCCCGCGACGCGCCCGTCACCAACGCCACTTCACCAGAGAGCGGGAGGGGTTTGGGGTCAGTCATTGGGCGAGGCTATCACCGATACCGGTCTCGAATTCATCTATCCGTAACCAGTCGGATGAGTCCGTCGGCGACACTACGTGCACTGGTTCTGCGGACGGGCGCGTTTCAGTTGATTTAGTCTTCCTATGTCAACAGCGCCCGATGACGGGGGTTGCGTATGGATTCCGGAAACACTGCCTGGTTGTTGACCTCAGCGGCGCTCGTGCTGTTGATGACGCCGGGCCTTGCATTCTTCTACTCGGGGCTGGTCCGGACCAAATCCGCCGCCGCGACGATTATGCAGTCGTTCATCATGGCCGGCGTGGCGACGGTCGTCTGGATCATGTGGGGCTACTCACTCGCATTCGGCACCGACATCGGCGGGTTCGTCGGCAATCTGACCAACTTCGGCCTGCGTGGTCTCGAACCAACGGCCGATGGCATGGCGTTCATGGTCTTCCAGATGATGTTCGCGATCATCACGCCGGCCCTGATCACCGGCGCGTTCGTCGAGCGCATCTCGTTCAAGGCGCTGCTCGTCTTCACGGTGCTCTGGATCACCGTCGTCTACGCGCCGCTCTGTCACTGGGTCTGGCACGGCGACGGCTGGTTGTTCCAGCTCGAAGCGCTGGACTTCGCCGGCGGCACCGTGGTCCACATCAACGCCGGGGCAGCGGCATTGGCCGGCGCCCTGTTCGTCGGACGCCGCCGCGATTCAGTCGCGGAGACCCGGCCGCACGACGTGTCCAAGGTTGTGCTTGGCGCGGGATTGCTGTGGTTCGGCTGGTTCGGGTTCAACGCCGGTTCAGCTCTTGCCGCCAACGAGTCAGCCATTAACGCATTCGTGCAGACGCAAATCTCCGCCGCCGGCGGTCTGCTCGCCTGGACGTTCCTGTCATGGCGGTACACAGGGCATCCTTCGATCATTGGCGCGGCGACCGGCGCGGTGGCCGGTTTGGTGGCGATCACGCCTGCAGCCGGCGCTGTAGGCCTTTGGCCGGCGACCGATGGCTACCTCAACTTCTTCCCCGCGCTCTGCATCGGAGTGGTCGCCTCGATCCTCGGCTTCTACGCCGTGCGGCTGCTGCACAACTGGCGCGACATGGACGACACTCTCGATGTCTTTGCAGTTCACGGCGTCGGTGGCATGTGGGGCGCGCTGGCGATTGGCATCTTTGCCGTCGCCGAGGTGACCGGTGGAGCGAACGGGTTCATCGGCGGCAGCGCCGATCTGATCTGGCGTCAGCTCATCGGCGTGTTAGCCGCGCTTGCCTGGTCGTTCGTCTTGTCCTCGGTCCTGTTCATCGTTGTCCAGAAGCTCATGCCGCTCCGAGTCGATGAGACGGAAGAGATGATCGGACTCGACCGCAGCACGCATGGCGAACCAGCCTACGAGTTCGACGAGATCGGCTTTGGTTGGGACGCCAGCGATACGATTGACGAGGAAATCCCCTCCGGAACGGAAGCGCTGAAGAGGTTGCTGTCATGAAAAAGATCGAAGCAATCGTCCGGCCCGAGTCGCTGGAACCGGTCAAGCGCCAGCTGATCGAAGCGGGAATCACCGGCTTGCACGTCGAGCGGGTGGCCGGCCACGGCTACCAGGGCGGCGTCGTGCAGGCCGGCCGCGGCGGACAGTTCTACACCGTCGACATGATCCCCAAGGTGAAGATCATCACCGTCATTTCGGACTTCAACGTGGAGCCGGCGATCGAGGCGATCATCGCCGGCGCACGCTCCGACCGCACCGGAGACGGCAAGATCTTCGTCACCGATGTCGAAGAGGCCGTCCGAGTCCGAACCGGGGAACGCGGCCGCGAGGTCCTGTGATACCAGACATCGTCATATCCGCGCCGAGCGCGGGTATGACGATGCGCGCCCTCTAGAAGATGACCTGTTCGATCAGCAGCTCCACATAGCGCTCGTCGTCGACTCCGAATTCTCCCTTGAGGATTTCTTCGGAATGCTCCCCGAGTCCGGGCGACGGACGCGAGCCCAGGCGCTCTCCGTTCCAGGTGAATGGCTGGTGCTGGGTGATGAACGGCACGTCGCCTCGGTCGTAGCGGAAGAAGAGGCTCTCTGCGCCCGCGTCGTGGACCGCGAGGTCCGCGGCCGTTTCAGCCGGCGAGGCAGGGATGCCGCGCGCCTGCAGCATTGAGGAGGCCTCCCAGACTTCATGCTGCGACGACCACGCCGAGAGCGCCGCTTCGATTTCGTCTTCTGAGCGTTTGCGTCCTTCAAGAGTCAGCAGATCACTCCGCTCCGCGAGATCGCTGCGGCCGATCAGGTCGCAGAGTTCTCGCCACTCGCGACGGTTGCGGACGGCGACTGCCAGCCAGGAGTCGTCGCCCGACGCCGGGAACAGCCCGTGCGGACAGTACTCAGTCGAGCGGTTGCCGATTCGGGGCGTGTCGACGCCGTTGATCAGGGCGTCCATCAGCTCGTGATCGAGCAGATGGACGGCGGCCTCGTACTGGGCGATCTCGATTTGCTGTCCTTCGCCGGTGCGCTCGCGGTGGATGAGAGCCGAAATCAACAGCGAAGTTGCAATCGGCGCCAGGGTGAAGTCGGTGTGCAGCGTGCCAATGCCAATCGGCGCGCGATCGGGTTGTCCCGTGTGTCCGGCAACGCCGGACAGCGCTGTCACGCCGTTTCCGATTCCGCGGTACGACTTCTTCGGCCCGAAGGTGCCCATCACGGGGAAGGACGCGTAGATCAGGTCGGGCTTGTGCTCCCGCAGTTCGTCGTAGGTCAGGTGGAACTTCTCCATCGCGCCGGGAGCGAAGTTGTTTGTGACCAGATCGAAGTGCGGCAGCATCTCGATGATCAGCTCTCGCGTCTTCGGATGATGCAGATTGAGGGTCAGTGAGCGCTTGTCGGTGTTGGTGTCGTTGAAGAACGCGCCCGTGTCGATCGTGAAGCCCTCGGGCGGATGGGAGAATTCTCGGACCGTGTCGATGCCGGAGACCGATTCGATTTTGATCACGTCGGCGCCCAGGTTGGCCAGCATCTCGGTGATCAGTGGGCCGGCTGCCATCCAGCAGAAGTCGAGTACGCGCACGCCTTCGAGCGGCAGCCTGGTGGCGGGTCGCGGTTGAATGGCGATCGGCGAGCGCTCAAACGGTTCAGACGGCGCCTGGCTGGTGGGTCGTTCGCCTTTGACGACGCCGAGTTCGATCAGATCGTTGATCTGCTTGCCCGACAACCCGCCGAGCTCATGCAGGACAGCGACCGAGTGTTCTCCGAGGCCAGGAGCGGCACGAGGCGTCGTCTCGAGGCGGGTTGAGCGGTACGGAGTACGAGGCAACGGCAACGTTCGGTTCAGCACAGGATGCTCGACCTGCGGGAAGAAGCCGCGCTCGTGCAAATGCTCGTCGGCAGCGATGTCGAGACCGGTCTGCACCGGCAGGGCAAGGTCGGTGTTTCGTTGCGCCCGTTCAATCAGCGCGTCTCGCTCCTGCGCCTTGCAGAATCGAGTGACGAATTCCTGCATTTCCACCTGGTGGGTGATTCGATACGACGGCTCGCTCCACGGCTCCCCGATTAGCTGATCGTCGCCGGTCACCTCGGCATACCACTCCGGGAATGCCTGCCAGGTCAGGTTTGTCGGCGACTGCAGGTACGTGACCCAGAGCCCATTGGCGGTTTCGAAGGTCACGCCGGGAGTGTCGATGAAGACGATCTCGCCGCTCTCAAACTCGCCCGACTCGAACGAGCCGGGACCTCGCCCAACGATCGGGTAGCGCAATCCACCGGTCCCCGTCCGCTCCGCGACCATCCCGTGCCAGTTGTAGAGATTCGGATTGGCGGCCTGGATGATCGTCGAGATCACCGCCTCTTGCAGTGAGATCGTGGATGAGACCGCCGGACCACCCTGGGCTCGCTGGAAGATCGACGCCACCGCCGCCGCGACCGCGAGGTTGGACGACTGCTTGTAACCCAGCTTGCCGGCGGGATAATCGGGGGCGATGTCGGGGAATCCATTGCAGACCAGTTGACTGCCGGCCGCCATCGCGATCAGGTCGGTCACTTGCTCCGACGGATCGTTGCGGCGGAAGATGACATCGATGACCGACGGTCCATCGTCTCGCTGCGCCGACTCATGCAGGCCCTGGATGAACCGCGCCGCCATTGGAGACTTCTCGAGCGGCGCGATCACGACATCGCTCTGCGAAGCGATCTGTTCAATGATGTCCCACGACTCAGCGGCGTTGAGATCGAGCGCCAGCGACTCCTTGCCCTGGTTGTAGAGCAGATGCCGCAGCGCGCGCTCATTGCCCGGTTCGCCGTCGACCCACGGTCCAACCCGGCGAATCCGATCGCCGTTGGCCGACTCGATCCGGACCACACGCGCGCCAAGATCGGCGAGGTAGCGGCCCGCGCTGATCATCGGCTCGTCGGCCAAATCAAGCACGATGGCGCCGCTCAGAGGCAGTGATTTAGTCATGGATTTCCTCTTCCAACGCCCACGAGTCAGAACATGGCAATCGGATTGATTGGCGACGCCGTGCCGCCGACCAGGCGCAGCGGCGCGATCGTGAGCAGGAACTCCCAGCGATTGCGCTCGGCGCAGGCCTCGGCCACCGGGCCAAGTCTCGCATTGTCGATCAGATGGACGCCCATGTACGTGATGATGATGTGGTGAATCGGCAGCGGTGAGTCCTCGATGTTCGACGGCACCATGTCGGAGACGCCGTCGCAACCGAGGATGGCCACCTCGCGCTCGCGGATCCAGGGCAACGTCTCCATCAACAGACCGGCCATGCCGCTGAACGGCGGCCAGGCGCCTTCGGCCTCGCGTCGCGTGTCCCGGCCAGTGCGGACCAGCAAGATGTCTCCAGAACGAACCCTGACACCCTGAGCGGCCTCGGCTGCTTCAAGGTCGGCCACCGAGATCCCTTCGCCCAGTTCCAACCAGTCGACGCCCCTGACTCGCGCGATATCGAGCAGCACCCCGCGGGTGGAAATTCCTTGTTCGAGGCACATGATTGAGTTCTTCACGGCGCCCGTTGAGAGCACGTCCGTCGCCGGGAAGCCGTTGTACATTTTGCCGTCGTCGAGGATGTGGCAGAGCGCGTCGATGTGCGTGTTGGCCATGCCGTGCGGCGAGATCATGAAGCCGTCGCCGGTCGCCTCCAGCCCTCGCAGCCCGCCCAGACCGCTGACATCGCCTGCGCCGGTCATGAAGTGCGTCACCGGCGTCGGATTGTCGGCCGCCGGCGTCTTGGCCAACTCGAGCGCGCAACTCACCGTCACGCCGTCGGACACCAGCGCCGCCGCCGCGGCAGAGACTTCGGGCGTGATGAAGTTCAGCGCCCCGCGCTCGTCCTCGGGTCCCCAGCGTCCCCAGTTCGAGAGTTGCTGCGCCAACGCATCGACATCCGCGCGAGTTCCAGTCTGGGTGGCCATCGTCGAGTTCCTTTCCAGGCAGCGCTTGCTGCGTTGCAGAGTGTCGGGCAATCGGCTGGCAGTATGCCAGAGCGCAGACCATCGCGTGCTCGGCAGATACAGTGACCTGCGGTCACCTGTACCGATTCGAGCCGACCGACAGCGCGTCATCAGGCATCGGACGGCGCTCAGCGGGCATGGGAGGCTTCAGGAGGAAGACCCCGCGTGCTGCCCGCGCTCTTCGGATCCGACCGCAAGATCTTCTACGGCTGGTACATCGTCGCCGCCGGCATCGTGATCAACATGCTGATGGGCGGGCTGATCATGCACGCCTTTCACTTCTATGTAGCCGAACTCAAGGCCGAGTTCCTCTGGCCGGCCACGATCTTCGGCCTGGCCTTCATGATCACCAGGATCGAATCGGGCGTGCTCGGACCCGTTCAGGGTTGGCTGATCGACCGCTTCGGTCCGCAGACAATGATGCGCCTCGGGATCGCGTCAACCACGATCGGCCTGCTCGCGTTCTCCCAGTTGAACAGCCAGGCCACGTTCATTGGGTTCTACTTCATCGTCGCGATCGGCGCATCAGTCGGGGGGTTCATGACCGTGTCGGTCGCCGTGGTGACCTGGTTCGAGCGACTCAGGTCGCGCGCCCTGGGCTACATGTCCACCGGTTTCGCATTCGGCGGATTCCTCGCGTTGCCGGTGGGACTGATGATCACCGAGATCGGCTGGCGCTGGTCGGCGCTTCTATCGGCGGTTGTGTTATTCAGCGTCGGCCAGAGCCTCGCCTTCCTGTTTGTTCGCCGTCCCGAGGATCGCGGTCTTGTCAAAGATGGCGAGGCGGCGTCAGCTCGGGACGAGACGCACGACGGCCAGGCCGCCAGCGCCCGGACACCCGCCAGCGCGCATCGTCATCGCGACTTCACCGCTCGCGAAGCGCTGCGGACGCGGGCATTCTGGGGTCTGGCACTCGCTCATGGTGCGCCACTCCTGGTCGTCTCCGGGGTCTTCGTCCACTTCACTCTGTTAGTTGTCGAGATCGAAGGACTCACGGCATTTCACGCCGGTATCGCCTACACCGTGATGAACGTCGCGCAACTCGTTGGCCAGCTCGTGATGGGCTATCTCGGCGACCGATTCTCCAAGCGCCTGCTGCTTGTCCCGGCCATGATCGGCCACTGTGCCGCTGCCGTACTGCTTGGTTTCGCTGTCTCTTACGAGGTCGTGCTGATCGCAGCGACGATCAACGGTCTGGCCTGGGGATCGCGTGCGCCGCTAATCACCGCGCTCCGCGCCGACTACTTCGGCGCATCCAACTTCGGCCAGATCATGGGTTGGTCCTCGGTCGTGATGTCGACCTTTATGACCGTCGGCGGATTCCTCTCGGCCGTCCTCTACGACGCGACAGGCAGCTACGAGATCCCCTTCATTGTGCTCGGACTGGGGGCATTGACCGGCGCGCTGTGGGTGCTGATGGCAAGCCGGCCGCGACTGCCGGGCGTCCGGGTCATGAGCGCCAGAGGACCGCTGCGTCGGGCCCAACCAATCGCCATGTTCCGGCCCAACCGGCCGTCCACCAGTCCGACGGTCCGCCGGGCCCCGCAGCGCGCCTCCCGCGATCGGTAACGACTCCGCGATACCTGATACTGGGTCAATGCGCTCGCGCTTCGATCCGCGCAACATCTTCTTCGGTTGGTACATCGTCGCCGCCGGCATGGTGATCAACATGCTGATCGGCGGACTGGTCTTCCACTCCTTCAGTTTCTATGTAGCTGAGCTCAAGGCAGAGTTCCTCTGGTCGGCCTCTCTGTTCGCTTTCGCCTTCACGCTGACCCGGGTTGAGAGCGGCGTGCTGGGACCGATCCAGGGCTGGCTGATTGACCGATTCAGTCCCAAGACGATGATTCGCTGGGGAGTCGGTTTGACGGCCGTTGGCATGCTCGCGTTCAGCCAACTCTGGGACCCGGGCAGCTTCATCGGGTTCTACTTCCTGATCTCGATTGGCGCCTCAGTGGGCGGGTTCATGACGATCTCGGTCGTCACTGTGACCTGGTTCGAGCGGCTGCGTTCGCGGGCGCTCGGCTTCATGGCGATGGGATTCGGTCTGGGCGGGTTCTGGGCGCCTGTGGTGGGTTCGTTGATGGATGCGGTCGGCTGGCGCTGGACGGCGATCGGCACCGGCGTCCTGCTGATGGTCGTGGGACTCGCGCTGTCCTCGTTGTTTGTTCGTCATCCGCGAGACAAAGGCATGGAACCCGACGGCGGCCCGGCCAGCGGATCACGTCGCGACGGTTCCAGCGCGTCCGTCGCGGCCAGTCCGGAGAACGTGTACCGCCACCGAGACTTCACGGCCCGCGAGGCGCTGCGGACGCGGTCGTTCTGGGCGCTCGCGCTGGCGCACGGCGCGCCGCTGATGGTCGTGTCCGGGATGATGGTGTACTTCGCGACCCGCGTACAGGAGATCGAAGGCCTCTCGGCCGCCGACGCCGGCCTCGCCTGGCTGGTGATGTCGGCTTGCCAACTCGTCGGTCAGCTGACGATGGGATATCTGGGAGATGTCATCTCGAAGCGGTTGATCCTGTACTTCTGCATGCTTGGTCACGGCGCCGCCGGTGTGTTGCTGGGGATCGCCGACAGCTATCTGCTGGTCATGCTTTGTTCTGTGGTCAATGGTCTGGCCTGGGGCGCGCGAGGACCGCTGATCACGGCACTTCGCGCGGACTACTTTGGCGCTTCCAGCTTTGGCCAGATCATGGGCTGGTCGTCGACCGTGATGATGCTGTTCATGGTGGCCGGCTCGCTGATCGTCGGCACGCTCCGCGATGTCAGCGGCGATTTCATGCTAGGTTTCCTCGTGGTCGGTATCGGGGCTGGCTCTGGAGTGCTGTGGGTCGCCATGGCAACACGCCCGCGGCTTGCCCTGGCCGTCGCCGCGGCACGGCGCCTGACACCGAGTTCGGCGCAACTCATCGCCGTTTCTCGTCCCAATCGCCCGGGAGGCGACTGAGCCGACGCACGCTAGGTTGATCTGAGTGCTGCGTCGCTTTGCCACCGGTCGGGTGTTCTTTGGCTGGTACATCGTCTCCGGCGGGATCGTGGTACAGATCCTGCTGGGCGGGCTGGTCATGCATGCGGCCGGGTTCTATGTCGCCGCGTTGCAGGACGAGTTCATGTGGTCGGCGACGCTGTTCGGTCTCGCGCTGGCGATGACGCGGATCGAGTCGGGCGCGCTGGGACCCGTCCAGGGCTGGGCGATCGATCGCTACGGCCCGCGGATGATGATGCGCCTGGGGATCGCCTCGACCGCGCTGGGTTTGATTCTCTTCGGGTTCATCAACAACCAGGCCACGTTCTTCATCTACTACTTCATCGTCTCCATCGGGGCGGGCGTCGGCGGGTTCATGACGCTCACGGTGGCCGTCGTGCACTGGTTCCAGCGCACCCGCGCTCGCGCGATGGGCTATCTGATGACCGGCCTGGCGATCGGCAGCTTCCTGGCGCCGCTGATCTCGTTCCTGATCGACGGCGTCGGCTGGCGCGAAACGTCGATTGGCTCGGGGGTGTTGCTCTTGGTCGCGGGACAGCTGATCGCGACACTGATCGTGAGACCGGTGGATCGTGGCGAATCGCCCGAGCCGGCTCGCGCAGCGACGGTCTCGCGGCCAGAAACGCCTGCCGCGCCCATTCAGCAGCGCCGCAACTTCACGACCCGCGAAGCGCTGCGGACGCGCTCGTTCTGGGCGCTGTCCTTCGCCCATGGTTCGCCGCTGTTGATGGTCGCGGCGGTGAGTGGATTCTTCGTCCTCCGCGTCGGCGAGATCGAGGGACTGGGTCCGGGACACGCAGCGATCGCCATCGTGATCGGCACGGTCTGTCAGATCGTCGCTCAGTTGGTAGGTGGCTATGCCGGCGACGTTATCTCGAAACGGGTGATCATCGCCATGTGCCTCGCCGGGCATGCCGCCGCGGCGATCGTCCTGGCCATCGCCAATTCCTTCCCCATGATCATCCTCGGGGCTGTCCTTCACTGGACGGCCTGGGGCGGACGCGGGCCGAACATCAATACCCTGCGCGCCGACTACTTCGGTCCAGCCAACATCGGACAGATCATGGGCTGGGCCTCGGTCGTGATGATGATCTACTCGGCCGGTGGCAGTTTGCTGACCGGAGCGCTGCGCGACCTGAGCGACGGCTGGGCGCTGCCCTTCGTGGTCGCGGGAATCGGCACGGCGAGCGGTCTGGTCTGGCTGGCGTTGGCGACTCGGCCCAAACTTCCGGACGAGCCAGCCGACGTCGATGAGCCTGAGGGGACGATGTCTTACCCTCAGGCTCGCAGTTGAGACCACCGAGTGAGGAGGAGCCAGATGGAATACGACGTGATCATCGTGGGCGCCGGATCGTCGGGCGCTGTCCTGGCAACCCGATTGAGCGAAGACCGCTCGCGATCGGTCCTGTTGCTGGACGCCGGACCGGATTACCGGTCGCTGGATGAACTCCCCGGGGACGTGAACAGCATCCACGAGCCATCCGTCGTACGGCACGACTGGGGCTTCAACGCGACCTTCGTGCCAGGCCGCGACGCGCCGCTGCCTCGCGGCAAGCTGGTCGGCGGATCGTCGGCAATCAACACGGGCGTCGCGATCCGCGGCGCGCCCGGCGACTATGACGTGTGGGCCGAGATGACCGGCGACCAGCGCTGGGCCTGGTCGGAGTGCCTGCCCTATTTCCGCGGGATTGAGGACGACAAGGACGAAGGCGGCGACTTCCACGGTCAGGGCGGCCCGATCCCGGTCCGCCGCTGGACGCTCGATGAGATGGAGGCTGTGCAGCGGGGCTTCTACGACGCCTGCGTCGCGCATGGCTTCGAGCAGACCAACGACCAGAACGACCCCGAGTCGACCGGCATTTCGCCGCTGGCGATGAACCGCGACGGACCGCAAGAGATGACCCGATGGTCGGCCAACCTCGGATTCCTCTCGCAGGCGCGCAATCGACTCAATCTGACCGTGCGCGGACACTGCCTGGTGGACCGGGTGCTGTTCGAGGGCAATCGGGCGGTCGGCCTGGTCGTGGAGTGCGACGGCGAGTTGCAGGAGGTCCGCGGTCAGCAAATCATCCTCTCGGCGGGCGCGATCATGAGTCCGGCGATCCTGCTGCGCAGCGGGGTCGGGCCATCTGGCGAGCTGGCGCAGCTGGGGATTCCGTCGGTTGCCGACCTGCCCGGCGTGGGCAAGCACCTGATGGACCACCCGATGACGCCGATGCTCTTCTGGCCGACGCCCGGCACGGTCGATCCGGATCGGCCACTTGCTCAGACGCTGCTGCGCTACACGTCCGAGACGGGCGAGTTCAACGACATGCAGGTCTACCTGCTGGGTCACATCCAGATTGGTCCCCAGGCCCGATTCGGCGCCTGGGTCGGCGAGAATGAGCGGGAAGAAGAGGCCAGCTGGGTGTTCGGCATTGCTCCGGGCGTGCAGCTGCCCAACTCCTACGGCTCGGTGACGCTGCAGAGCGCAGACTACGCACAGCATCCCAATATCGATCTGAAGTTTGACGAACACGAAGGAGATCGGGTTCGTCTGCGAGAGGGCGCCAGACTGGCCTGGAACCTGGCTCACTCCGACGAGATGAGTTCCTTCCATCAGGGCGCGATCGACATTGATCAGGAAACCGTAGACGACGACGAGAAGCTCGACGAGTGGATCCACGCCACCGCAACCAGCATGGCCCACCCAACCTGCACCTGTCCCATGGGCCCCGACCCGTCTGAAGGCGCCGTCGTCGACAGCGAGGGCCGGGTCCACGGCGTCGAGAATCTCCGCGTGGTGGATGGCTCGATCATGCCCACAGTGGTGCGGGCCAATACCAACTTCACCTGCATGATGATGGGCGAACGTGTCGCCGAGTGGATGGCGGCGGAGTTGTAGCGAGGTTGACGGCCCGGCGTCGCGCGCCTGCATCGGGCGCCGGGGCTGGGTCGAACTTCGCTTTGGGCGGGAAATCGGTCTTGAGGGTGAATTTGGGTCAGTTTGTGCTGATTTCGTGTCCTGGATTGACAATTGTGCGTCCGGGAGTCCAGATTTGTCCAGATTTGTCCAGATCTGTCTCGATGAGTCTCGAACCGGTGATGATTCCTCTGGACAGGACCGGCTGGTTCCAGGCATGTCTTGAGAGAGCATGGGATTGCCCGGGAGCATCGAGTAGACCTCGCCGCTATTGACGTTCATATGTTCTGATGCTACCGGGATCGGGTGTCCGGCGGGTCGGCGAGGTTCATCCGTGTACGGGCCTCGGGGACCTGGTGTTAGCTCAATGCGCCGGACGCGGCCAGTTCCTCGATCTCGCTGTCGCTCAGCCCCAACACGCCATTGAGAATCTGCAGGTTGTGCTCGCCGTACTGCGGCGCGGGGCGGGCGGGTTGGATCGGCGTGTCGGAGAGGATGTAGCGCGGGCCTTCGATGACGGTCTCGCCGTGGAGGTCGTGTGGCAGACGGCGGAAGTGATTGCGGTGCGCGAGTTGTGGGTCGTTTGCGGCGTCCTCGGTGGTTGCGAGGCGATGGGCGGAGATTCCGGCACGCTGCAGCGTCTCCTCGATGTCCGCGCCACTCATTCCTGCTGCCCAGCTGGTGATCGCTGCGTCGATTTCCTTCTGATGCTCCCGGCGCTGTTCAAGCGACATCGACTGTTCCGCGCCAATGACTTCGGCCAATGTTGCCCACTGATCGTCAGTTGCGACGGCGATCGCAACCCAGGCCTCCGTGCGGCCTTCTGGAACGAGGCAGGGGTAGACGCCGTGGGGACACATCTGCGGATCATCGTTGCCTCGGCGCTGGAGCGCCGGCCCGCCGTTCTTGTAGTCGATCAACGCGGGAGCGAGCAGTTGCATGCTGCCTTCGGCCTGCGCCTGGTCGATGAAGACGCCTTCACCGGTCCGGTCGCGGTGGTCGAGCGCGGCCAGCAGCGCGGTCAGGGCGAATCGCGGCGCGGGATAGTCGGTGTACGGACCGAAGGGCCCGGCCGGCGCGCGGTCGGGCCAGCCGGCCAGATCCTGGATGCCGGCCATGCCGGCGCCCTGGCTGCCGAATCCGCTGACCTGGTTGTAGGGCCCGTTCTGACCGAGCAGGGTGCTGCTCAGCATGATCAACTCGGGCTTGAGCTCGCGCAGATGTGAGTAGTCGAGCTGCCAGCGCGCCAGCACGCCGGCGGTGAATGACTCGCAGACGATGTCGGCCCAGATGGCCAGGCGGCGGAATATCTCTTGCGCTTCGGGCACACGCAGATCGAGCGTCAATCCCCACTTGCCCGCGTTCACATTGCCGTAGAGCCCCGAGTTCTCGACGCCGGGCTCGTCGCCGTGAAAGGGGCCGACGACCCGCGCCGTGTCGATTCGGGCGGGCGATTCCACCCGGATCACAGTCGCCCCGTAGTCGGCCATCGCCCGTCCCACCGTCGGTCCGGCCACGATCCAACTCAGGTCGAGAATCTTCACTCCGGCCAGTGGTCCGGCTCCATCGGGCAGGGTCATATCACGCCCTCCGAACGCAGTCGGCCAAGCTCGTCTGCACTGATTCCCAGTGCGCCGTAGACCTCAGCATTGTGCTGACCGAGCTCGGGCGGCGGACGTCGACAGATGCCCTGGTGTTGACCGTCCACGAGGATGTTCAGCGGCGGTCCCGGATACGTGACGCGGCGGCTATCGGCATGCTCGAGCTCCTGCCAGAAGCCGCGATGGTCGAGTTGCGGGCTGTCGCCGAGGTCGACGATGTCGAGCACCGGCGCGAGCAGCAGGTCGTACTCAATCGAGATATCCAGCATCTCCTGCTTGGTGCGGCTCGCGACGGCCTCGCGCATAATGTCCTGGATACGGGGAAAGAGCGCCGGATCCGCCTGGCCGGTCGCGACACGATCCGCGTAGGTGACGAAGTTCTCGTTCAACAACTCCGGCTCCGCTGCGCCGATCTCGACCAGCCACTTGACGGCGTGATTGGCGAAGTGTCCGACCGCCGGCCCCGGTCCCATCAGCAGGACGATGTAGCCGTCGGCCACGTCGGCCGTCCCGCGGATCGCCTGGCCTCGGATCTTGACTCCGCCGCCGTAGCGTTCGGGGTCGGCAGCTCCAAGCTGGTGAGCGAGCACCTGAGCCAGTGTCGCCTGGGCCGCCGAGACCTGCGCCGAGATATCGACATGCTGTCCATGACCGGTCTGGTGACGGGCGTGCAACGCCAGCATCGAACCGCCACCGGCGTCGCCGGAGGCGTGACCCCAGGCCTGCGGTTGGGAGATCCGCACGGGGGCCCGATCGTCGTCGCCGCTCATCAGCAGGGGCGTGCCGGCAGCCCAGATCGCCAGATCGGAACCGACGTAGTGCGATTTTGGACCGGTCTGACCGAATGCACTGATTGATGTGTAGATCAGACGGGGAAATCGGTCGTGCAGCGTCTCGTAGTCGAGCCCCAGCTCCGCCATGCGGCCAACATCTGACGACTCGAGCAGGAAGTCGGCCGATTCGAGAAGCTGAAGGAGCAGTTCACGTCCACGAGAGTCCTCGAGGTTGCAGGTGATCCCGCGCTTGCCCCGTGTGTAGGCGGCCCAATAGATCGATTCGTCAGGACGGTCGGCGAAGAACGGTGCGACGCCGCGCCCGGTCGATCCTGTCGGAGGTTCGACCTGGATCACGTCGGCGCCGAGGTCTGCGAGCATTTGCCCGGCAAGGACGCCGCGTTCGTCGGTGAGGTCGATGACGCGGTAGGGAGAGAGCATGAGCGGCAGGGTAACGCGAGTTGGCTACTGGCTCTGCTGCGGGCGGCCTTCTCCGGGTGGGCCGGCGAAGGCCTGGGCGACCTGGAGGAACTCCTCGGCGGCTCCGGGGGTGTAGGTGAGGTCGGTGTCCCGGTAGTGGATCCGTTGTGTGGCGACGCGGCAGAAATCGACGGCCGTGCCGGAGATGACATTCGCCGCGTCTTCCTCGCCACGGGTCCAACCGGCGCCCGAAGGCAACTCAAGCTGTAATCGCAGCGGCTCTGCATTCGGCTCCAGGCCGCGAGTCTGATAGGCGAACTGGCGAGTGATGTAGCCGAGATGCGCGATGTGTTGGAGTCGATCGGAGTGGATCGGGTCGATACCCGCGCCGTCGAGCGCATCGAGTCCGTGCGACCAGCACTCCATCAACCGGGCGGTGGCAAAGGATCTGGCGCTCATCGGCGGACCGGCCCAGGGCAAGCGATCGCGGCCGTCTCTAGCGCGCAGCGCCGCTTCCATCCGGTCTCGACATGCCCGCCACCAATCGACGAGCTGGACCCGCGTCATATGACGCGAGCTGTCCTGCAAGGCTGAACGGGTGCCGTCCTCGGAGCGGTCGCCGCCGGACATGGTCTGCGACGCGCCGGATGCGACGCTGGTGGCGGACTCGTCGACTTCAGCCAGATGCGAGATCACATCGCGGACCATCCAGCCGCGGCAGGGCGTGTCGTGCTGCCAGAGTTCATCGGGGAGGTCTGCGAGCTGGGCGTCGAGGTACCGCTGCTCTGCGACGAGGTCGTCGATGAGTTGTTGGTATGGATCCTTCATGGAGCTCTTCTTCGACCTCCCTGTCCAGACTCGTCATTGCCGCGCTCCGTCCCGGCAAACTCGCCGCGCTCATGACGGGCGCCTGTTCCCGAACAGCGAGATACCCGCGGCAAGCGCGGGTATGACGGATCCTGGTCGGGTGCCTAATCCACTATCGGATTTGCGCCGAGCGGTCGCAGCTCGTCCATCAGCCAGGTGAGGCGTTCCTCAGTAAGGGTTGGCGGTGCGTGACCGTCTCGGGAACCGGGGTAGCCGAAGCTGCTGCGGCCTTCTTCTTGCTGCCGGACATACTGGCCCAGGCCGATCCGGCTGGCGTAGCTCAGGTTGTTGTTGACGTACTTGGGCAGGTCGTCCCAGGTGGTGGCGTGGGCCATCTCGGCCGCAACCTCGAAGTTGACGGCGTCGGCCATCTTGTCCCACTCGCCCTTGAGCGAGAGCTCGTGCAACTGCATGCCCAGCGAATCGAAGCCATGCGCCTCGAAGATGTGATGGTACGAGCGGGTCGAGCCGTAGAACGAAATCGCGCGGCGCAGACCGTCGATTGATTGTTCGACTTCCGACTCCGTCTCGCCGAAGGCCATGAATCCACCGACGCCGAGGTCGATGTCATCGAGCGTGCGGCCGGCGCGCTTCGCGCCCTTCTCCACGTTGGGAATCACGGTTTCCATCATCACCTTGTGGGTCATGAAGCCGTGCGGACGCAGTCCGTCGGCGCAGGCGCCGGCGACCTGGGCCATCAAGGGGCCGACGTTGGCCAGGGAGATCTTGGGTGGGTCGTAGGGAATCGGGCCCGGATCGAACATCGGGGTCATCAGCGTGTAGGTGTAGTTGTCGGAGATGTACTCGGGACGCTCGCCGGTCTGCCAGGAGTGCCAGACGGCGCGCATCATGTTGATGTAGTCCTCCATCCGCTTGGCCGGCGGCGTCCACGTACCGCCGAAGCGGCGCACGTTGTGTCCCTTGACCTGACTGCCGAGCCCGAGGTTGATCCGCCCCTTGGACAGTTCCTGCATGTCCCACGCGGCCTGGGCCATGATCATCGGCGTGCGCGGGAAGGCGATCGTGACCGAGGAGGAGATCTCCACTCGTTCGGTGTGCTCCGCGGCGAGCATCATGTGGAAGAGCGAGTTGTGCTTGGTCTCCGGCACGACGATCGAATCGAAACCACGCGCCTCAAGCGCCTGTACCTGCTCCTTGATCCCGCCGAGCCAACCGCCGCCAAATCCGGTTTCGATTTTCATGTTGAGAGGCCTTTCCAACGACGCTTCACGTCGACTGCGTCCGATGACTTGCATGCTAGAACGGGGTTGTTGGTTGGCGATAGCAGTGATCGATGCTTGCGCTTCTGGGTACTCTGTCAACGAAGCGAATCGGGGGTCCCCATGGTTGCGGAAGAAATCGGCAATCGAGTGCTGTGTCCCATGGATGAGTTCAGGGGTCGAATTGACGAGCTGCTGGCTTGCGTTGAGTCAGGCGAGACAGTCGCCGTCACGTACGAAGACAGGGTTTTGGCAGTTTTGGCGGAAGGGGCGAAACCGGGGTTCTACACGAAGGCAAGCTGGAACAGATTGGCCGACTTCCTGGAGGTCAAGGCGACGTGGGCACCCACGAACGTTACCCGCGAAGAGATTCTGGCGTGGCGCCATGAAGGCCACAAGTGGTGAGTCAGGTCGTCCTGGATGCTTCAGTCACAATAGGTTGGTTACTTGAGGATGAGCAGGACACGTTCTCTTTGTCGGTGCACCGGTCAGTCCAGGAGGACGGCGCTGTCGTACCGCAGCACTGGGAGTTCGAAGTAGCTAACTCTCTCCTGTTCGCTGAACGCAGGGGCCGCTTGGGACGTGGAGAAGCGAGGCAACGTTTCCACTATCTGGATGACTTGGCGATTGAGATCGATGCCGCTTCCGAACTCGATCACGCGTTTTCGTTGGCCGCGGACCACGACCTCACTCTTTACGACGCCCTGTATCTCGAACTCACGATTCGCCACAACCTGCCACTGGCCACTCTGGACAACGAGCTTGAACGCGCGGCAAACGCGCGAGGTGTGGAAGTGTTTTCGGCCTAACCGCCGACCCTCGACAGTTCCCTCGGCGCCAGGGAGGCCCAGAAGTCTCGCTCTTCGTCTGCAGGAGCGTTGACGACTTCGCAGGAATGGTTGAACGTCATCACCGAGCGGTCGTCTGGCTCGTACGCCGGCCAGTCCGGCAGATGTTCGTTGTTGGGATTGCCTGTCTTGGCGAAGGCGAGGTACGTCTGCATCATCGTCTCAGACAGCGCGGCCAGTTCGGGCGAGGCCTCGCCGCAAAAGCGCTTCATGTTTTCGGCCTCGTAGGTGCCCCAGATGAAGGGGATGTCCAGCGAGTGACAGCTGCCGAGTTTGCCCTCATGGGCAGGCGAGGGGTAGTCGAAGCGGTAGCTCCAGACGCCCTCGGTGTGCCGGCCCTGAGCCTCCGCAGTCCGGACTGCCGGGATGCGGAACATCGAGTCGGTCATGATCGCATTCCAGACGGAGTGATTATCGGTCGCTTCGCCACGGGCGTGGCGAGCGCGCTGATAGCGGTCGACGCCTTCTGCCGCCCGCATGCCGCCAAAGGGGGCGGTGGCAGCGGCGAGCAGGTCGTTGTCGGTCATGTCGCGTTCGGCCTGGGCAGCTGCCGTGAACAGATTGAACTCGTCCCTGGTGTGCCCGATCATCAGTGGCATCCCTTTGGTCTGGATGCCCGCTCCGATTCTCGCCTCGGCGTCGAGACCGAGCGAATAGCCGTCGGCGACCGGACCGAACCGTGCGCCGCCAAATCCTCCGCCGGTGAGCTCGACCTGGTAGTCGAGCAGGTCTTCGGCGCTGACCCCGCGCATTCGCTCCGGGTCGTCCCAGCCGCCGAACCGCATCAGAAATCGTTCGGCGACGTCGCGCGCCTCGACCTTGGTGATCGTCGGGATCAGCGAACCACTCATCGGGATCGCCTTGTCGAAGGCGCCGGTCGCAGCCGGCATCGCCATCAGGTGGGCGATGTCAAATCCGCCCGCCGACTGTCCGAAGACGGTCACGTTCTGCGGATCGCCGCCGAAGGCTTCGATCTCGCGTCGGACCCAGAACAGGGCAGCCGTCTGGTCGAGCAGACCCTCGTTGCCGTAAGCGCCGAGAATCGGGGCGTGCATCCAGCCGAAGACGCCGAGTCGGTAGTTGAGCGTGACGACGACCACATCGCCGGTCATGGCCAGTTTGCGGCCATCGATCCGCGGCTGCGTCCCTGAACCGACCGTATTGCCGCCGCCGTGAATCCAGACCATCACCGGCCGCTTGCGGTCGTCGCAGGCCGGGGTCCAGACGTTGAGATATAGGCAGTCCTCTGACTGCGTCTGCGCGGGAATGCCGATCAGGTCGCCGACATCGCCGGGCACTTGCCGCTGCATCGCTGAGTCCGAGAACACGGTCGCGTCACGCACGCCGTCCCACGGCTCAAACGGCTCCGGGGGGCGCCAGCGCAGATCCGCGACCGGGGGCTGGGCGAATGGAATCCCTCGAAACACAGCGCAGCCATCGTCTTCCGCACCCTGGAGTTCGCCGAGAGAAGTCGTAACTTGAGGATGCATGATCATTGTCCACCGCTAGTGACCAGAGATGGCTCGATAGTAGCGCTGGCGCGTTACTACCCGGCGCAACCGACGCAGATGATGCGGCGCTCGTTCCGGTCTTGCAGCGGGCGAGCGTTCGGGCCGCCGGTCAATGCCTGCAACTGCTCCATTTGTCGCGATGAGACTGTCCTGACAGTACGGGCCACGTACCACTGGACCGGCTCGCTGAACGGCGCTGCAGTGAGCGAACCTGTGTAGTGATAGAAGCCGTCCGACTCTGGGACGTGATCCGAGGCCGAGAGCGACGGAACACCTCCTTGCTCGTCGCCCGTTGCCCGCGTCTCGTCAATGATCTGCTGCAACCTCGCGTCCGCCTCACCGAGTTGATACACAATCCCGACCACGAGCAATTCATCGCGTTCGTTTACGTGCACGAGATGCAGCTCGGCATCGAATTCCTTGGCCTCAATGGTGTGTTCGGCCGGCGTATGCCAGTGAAGCTGGAGCAGCCGGAAGCGGTCAGATCCCAGTCGGAGCTCACTGCCCGGATCGAAGTGAATCACCGGGAGTCCATGCAGGCGTTCGATCCTCCTGGCATTGGTGCTGTACGCGAATTCGGGCGCCGCGTCCTCGGACTGGGTCCAATCGATGATGTCGATCGGAGATTGTCCGTTTCCCAGAGCTGCCATTGCGGTTTGACCCCCACGTTCCGATTGGCTTCGGTCGGTAGATTATCGTGCGAACGTCGAAGGACGGCGCTCTGTCCAACACGCATGCCGACAGCACAGAGACGAGAACATGGCCGAGCAACAGTACGAGATCTACGACCCGGTGAGACACAATCGCTCGACGCCGCAGGAGACGTTTGGTCCGGTGGTCAAGGTTGACAAGCTTGAGGACGGTGGGATCTACCTGATCACGCTGAATCGGCCCCATCGCCTCAACTCAATCGGCGACGGGCTGGGCGAAGCGTTGTACGACGCGTTCGTCGAGTACCGCGACGACCCGAATGCCCGATGCGCCGTCCTGACCGGGGCAGGGCGGGCGTTCTGCGCCGGCGCCGATCTGATCAACACGGCTGCGACTCGTGAGGCGGAACGAGAGGGCCGACCTTCGCCGGTTCACGTTCCTGACCGGCGTAAGAGCGCGGTGCCGTTGTCGGAGGCGCTCAACCTGTGGAAACCGACGATCGCCGCCATCAACGGCTGGGCCGTGGCCGGTGGATTCATGTTCGCGATGCAATGTGACATCCGGATCATGTCGGAGGAGGCGAGAGTCGGGATCGCCGAAGCGCGTTGGAACATGGGCGGCGCCGGCTGGATGATCCCGCTCACGCGCCAGATCGGACTCGGATCGGCGATGGAGCTCACGCTCTGGGGCGACACCCAGTACGACGCCGAACGCTGCCACCAACTCGGCTGGGTCCAGCGCGTCGTGCCGCAGGAGATGCTGCTTGAGACGGCCCTCGCCTACGCCCGGCGCATGCTGTACCTGGCGCCGCGCGCCGTGCGAAACATGAAGCAGGCGCTCTATCGCGGCTACTACATGGAGCCGCTGATGGCGCAGCAGTTCGGCGCCGCGATCGAGCAGAACCTGCAGGGCATGAACGATTCGATCGAGGGTCCCAAGGCGTTCTCGGAAAAGCGGCTGCCGAACTTCACGGACACGTAGGCCATGTCGATCCTCAAAGTTGTCTGGCACGAGCAAACGTCGGACTTCGGCCAACCGATGCCCTGGTTCGGCTCCTGGTTGGTCGGCGACGGCGAGACCGAGGGCGACTGGTTTCACTCCGGGCGCGGCGCAGCCGAGACTGAGCACGAGCCGCCGGACGAAGCGGTCGGCGTGCGGCTGCGGTTCTGGCCCTCGGAAGGCCTCGATCCCGAGTACATCGACCTTCCATTGCCCGACAACGGCCTGATCGAGACGATGTCGCTTGACTATGACCATCCAGGTCCGCACTCGCGGTTGGCGCGCTGACGGACGCTCGCTGATTGTTCTCTGGGCGGACGCGTGATCAGCGGCGCCGCAGTTCCGCGGCGAGTTGGTCGTGGAAGCGGCGTGCGTCGGACAGGGCCTGACGGGCTTGCTCGACCGTGGGATTCGGCCCCCAGTCGGGATAGCGTCCGCCGAGACCCTGATAGGTTGCGCCGCGCAGGTCCATACCTGTCGTCCACTCGCGCATCTCTTCGGGCAGGAGCTCGGCCAGCTCATGCAACTTGTGGCTGAGCGGGACGCGTATCTGTTCCATGAAGAGCGCCGCCTTGATCGCCTTCTCTAGCGACTGCTGTGCATACCAACTCGTTTGATTGGCGAATCGCGGTTCACTGTCGAGACTGTCCTGTCCCCGTTCGGCGTACTCCAAATCGTCTCTCGCTTGCTCCAGCCACTCGAGCGCCGTGGCAAGGTGCGGATTCTCCTGCTCGTACACCAACTTCCCCTCCTCCAGCGCGTTGTTGAGCAACGTGCCCGCGACGCGTCCGCGCTGCACCACCTGCTCGGCGGTGACGACGATGATGTCGGCGCTCAGTTTGAGTCCATCAAGCTGTCCGTAGGCCTTGCCGCGGCAGGCGCGGCGGTCGGCGGCGCTGTCGAGCACGAGCATGAGATCCACGTCGCTGTGTTCATGCTGATCGCCGCGCGCGCGTGAGCCGAACAGCCAGATCTGCAGCGGCTCGACGGCCTCGGCAATCCGCTGGACGATAGTCGCCACTTCCGACTGGGCCTGGTCCGTGGTTGTCATGGCTTCATTGTAGGAACTCGGTGGGAACTCGCCGGGCGATTGCCCGAGCAGTCAACGGTCGCGTCCGGGTCAGGTAGACTACCGCCAACTGTCAGAGGACGGCAGCAGAATGCCTGCCTGGAAGGATTTGCGCATGGTTACCGCTGAACGAGCGTCGACCGACCCGGTTGGATATGAAATCCCCGAACACCGCACGGTGACCCCGGGCGTTGAGGGCTGGACCCGCACGGCGCGACCAGGCGACCCCAACAAGTACTTCATGGTCTCGGCCGACTGCCACGTGCACGAGCCGGTTGATCTGTGGGAGCGCCGCGTCGACGAGCAGTTCCGCCACCGTCTGCCGAGGATTGAGGTAGACGAAGACGGCGTCCGCTGGCAGGTGACCGAGGGTCACCGCCCGACCAAGATTCGCGACCTCAAACTGGCTGGCGAAGATCTTGTCCGTGACAAGCACGGCAACGCATTCCCCGAAGAGCGGGTCCGAGACATGGACCTCGACGGCGTTGACGCCGAAATCATCTTCCCCAACAAGGGACTCTCGATGTGGGCGACTTCCGATCCGGTCTTCGCCAACGCCATGTGCAGCGCCTGGAACGACTGGGCCTGGGACACCTTCGGCGACACGTACGACCGCTCGTCGCCGCTGGCATCAGTCGCCACCGGTGACATTCCCGGCGCGATCGCCGAGATCCAGCGTTCGGCCGAGCGCGGCTTCCGCGGCTTCTCCTTCCCGGCCAAGCCGGTCTGGGGACCGACGGGCGAGGACTCCCGCAACTACAACCTGCCCGAGTTCGACCCGCTCTGGGCCGCAGTCGAGGAAACCGGCCTGCCGATCACCTTCCACGTCTCGACGGGACGCGACCCGCGCGGCGCGCGCGGCAACGGCGGCGCGGTGACCAACTACGTCTTCCATTCCCTGGCCATGACCATGGAACCGGTCATCAACATGTGCGCCTCGGGCGTCTTCCAGCGCTTCCCTGGTTTGCGAGCAGGAACCATTGAGGCCGGAATCGGCTGGATCCCGTGGGCCCTCACCGCGATGGACGAGGCCTATCACAAGCACCACATGTGGGCCTTCCCCAAGCTGGAGGGGCTGCCCTCGGACTACTACCGAGCGCACTGCTTCGGCTCGTTCCAGGACGATGGGCCTGGGATCGACCTGGCCCGCAAGTATGACCTGGTCGACAACCTGCTCTGGGCCAACGACTATCCGCATCACGAGGGCTCGTGGCCGCATTCCGCGGCGGCGATCGAACGCACAATGGGAGACCTGACCGACGAGGAACGGGCCAAGATCCTGGGCCTCAATGCGGCCAGACTGTTCAACTTCGACGTTCCTGAGTCGAAACGCCTCTAAGAGAGATCGCGGAGGAAAGCGTGCCTGCCGGTGTGCAAGCCACCGTGCAAATGTGTGTATAATGCGCGATTAGCGGAGTGGCCTTCGGGCGTGTGATCAGAAGGCATTGAAAGGATTGGGTTGATATGAGATTGCCAAGTCTGAAAGGACGGCGGCTCGTCAGCGCCCTGCTGTTTGCAGGCGCTGCGTTGGTTGCCGGCGCAGTAATCGGCGCCTGTACGTCTGATGAGGACGACCAGCAGGCACAGGCGACGGAACAACAACAGCAGCAGATGGAGCAGCAGGATCAACCTGCGGAGCAGCAACAGCAGGAGCAGCAGCGCGCCGCTCCCAGAGCACAGGATTCCGGCGAGCCTCGCGGTAACACGATCCAGCTCGTCCAGGATCGCGGCACCCTCAAGTGCGGCGTCAAGCAAACGCAGCCGCTCTTCGGATTCCGAGACGACCAGGGCAACGTGACCGGATTCGACATCGAGTTCTGTAAGGCGATTGCCGCCGCAGTGCTCAAGGACGCCGACGCCGTTGAGTACGTCGACGCCTCTGATGCCTCAACTCGGTTCGAGCTGCTGGCCGACGGCCAGATCGACATTCTGATCCGCACGACCACCATCACCAGCTCCCGCGACATGGAACTGGACGTCGACTTCGCCCAGACCACCTTCTACACCGGACAGGGCTTCGCCGTTCGCAAGGACTCGGGCATCAACTCGACCAGCGACATGGCCAACGCCGCAATCTGTGTCCAGACCGGTACGACCACCGAGCAGAACGTGGCCGACCACTTCACCGACATCGGACTCGACTACGAGCCGACCGGTGGTCTGAGCCAGGATGTCGCCGCCGCCTTCTTCGAGGGCCGCTGTGACGTGCTGACCGCTGACGCCTCCGACCTCGCCTCCCGCATCGTCGTTCGCGACGACGCCGACGACTACAAGATCCTCCCGCAGATCATCTCCAAGGAGCCGCTGGCTCCTGGCGTGCGCGACTATGACAGCGACTGGAAAGACGTCGTCAACTGGGTCGTCCACGGCCTGATCCGCGCCGAAGAGATCGGTATCACCCAGGCCAACGTGGCCGCGATGGCTTCCAACCCGCCGAACACCGAGGTCGCCCGACTGCTCGGCGTGCCGTTTGGTGACGGTGAAGTTGCCGCACTCGGCTTCGATGTCGTCGACGCTCAGTTCATCCAGCGCGCGATCGCTGCGGTGGGCAACTACGGCGAGATCTACGACCGCGAGATTGGCAACGCCATTCCGCGTGACTGCACGCTCAACGCACTGGCACGACCGCTGCCCAGCGAGGCAGTGGATTGTGGACCCGGTGAGGGCGGCATCATGTACGCGCTGCCGTACCGCTAGACCGACACAGTCAGGTCGATACAGCAAGGGGCCGCCCTCTGGGGCGGCCCTGTTGCTATCTCCGTTTCTATTGCCAACTCGTGCCCGGGCCAATAGCTCGGCCTTCTCGGTTAACCTGTTGCGAAACCCCAAGCCGACTCGGATCGTGAACAGAGCCTGATGTCTGCGCAAGCGCCCGCGCCTCCATCGCCTTCCGCCGGCGGACCACCGCCCTCGGACGCGGTACCGCTGTTCTATCGGCGAGGATTCCGCCGCCTGCTGCAGCAGGGGATCTATGTCGCCATCACGGCTCTGGTCGCCTGGTACGTCTACGACTCGCTCGATCTGCGCGAGTTTGGCTTCGGGTTCCTTGACGATCCGGCTGCGTTCAAGGTCGGCAATCAGTGGCTGACCGACATTGACGGCGTCACCAACAATCGAATCACGATGTACCTCGTCGGCGTCTGGGCGTCACTGCGAGTCGTCTTTGTCGCCATTCTGCTCTCAACCCTCGTTGGCGTCCTGGTTGGCGTGTCCCGCCTGTCCTCCAACTGGCTGGTGGCTCGCCTGGCGATGCTCTACGTCGAGATCTTCCGCAACACTCCCCTGCTCGTGCAGGTGGTGCTCGTCTACGCCATCTTCCTCGTCGGCGCCCCGATCATCCAGGAAGTCGTCAACATCGGCGACTTCGCTTTCATCTCAAACCGTGGACTCGCAATCCCCTGGCCCGTTCCCAATGACGGCTTGTGGGGACTTCCGGACTGGTTTATCGGCGTCTGGGTAGCGCTACTGATCGCGATCGGCGCGGTGGCGATGACAGTCCGTCGTACCCGCCAGAACCGGGAACGCGAGACCGGTCAGCCGCAGTTCGCCAATCGCTGGGCATTCGGCATCTTCGCCGTCGGCGCGCTGGTCACCTTCATCATCCTGGGCCTGCCGGTGAGCATCGATCGACCCTACATCGAGGGCACCCGTTACCTCGAGGGCATGGTGATCAGGCCGGAGTTCGCGGCCCTGACCATCGGCCTCACGCTGTACACCGGCGCGTTCAACGCCGAGATCGTCCGGGGCAGTATCCAGGCGCTGCCAACAGGTCAAACCGAGGCGGCAAACGCCATCGGGCTGTCCGGCTATCAGCGCCTCACTCTGGTCATCCTGCCCCAGGCATTGCGCCAGATGATTCCCTCGATCACCAACCAGTACCTCAACGTCAACAAGAACTCGTCGCTCGCCTACGCCGTGTTGTACGACGACCTCTTCCGCGTGGCAGGGATCATTCAGAACAAGGCCGGCCACGCGTTGGAGATGTTCTTTGTCATCATCGTCACCTACATGTTGATTTCCCTGGTCATATCTGCCGTCATGAACCTCATCAACTCCCGCGTCACGCGGGTCGGCGTCTGAGCGGGGTCCGATATGTCTGAACAGCCGCCAATCCCGCGACCCGAACAGCGTCCCTTGCCGCCCGCCCCCGGCGCAGGCCAGCGCCGGATCGTTCTGCCGCCGCATCGACAGCGGGCGCGACGCCCCCGTTCGGTGCGCGTCCGCGAATGGGTGCGCAAGAACCTGTTCCCCTCGACCGGCGGCACCCTGCTGACCCTGATCGCCGCTGCGATCATGGGGGCGATCGTCGTGGGCGTCGTCATCTTCATCTTCTTCGGCGCGAACTGGCAGGTCATCACCCACAACCGCTGGCTGCTGTTCGCGGGCGGATTCCCCCACGAGGAAGCCTGGAGACTCTGGGTCAGCATCGCCGTCGTATTTGCCCTGATTGGCGCCGCCTACGGCACATGGTCCTCGTTCGGCCGGCGCGACCATCTCTTCGTCCTCTTGGTCGGCGGCTTCGTCATTTTCCTGATGGCCCACGGCGGCGCCGCGATCTGGTCCACCCTCTACTTCCTGATTGCCATCGGTTGCATGTACCTGGGTTACGCGGCGACCGTCTGGATGCCGCGAGAGACTTCAACCCTACGGACCTTCCAGGTGCGCCTGGTCGGCGGGCTGCTGGCGATCTCGCTGCCGCTTGTCCTGATCATCCTGCTGGTCGGCGGAGAAGTAGGTCCGCGCCACCTGGACGGGTTTGTCCTGAACCTGATCCTGGCGCCCGTCGGCATCGTCGGCGGGGTCGTTCTCGGTATCCCGCTGGCGCTCGGACGAGCATCGCGGCTGCGATCGATCTCACTCACCTGCACGGCCTACATCGAGATCGTCCGCGGGGCGCCGTTACTCGGCTGGCTCTTCGTAGCGCTCTTCATCCTCGACGATGTCATCGGCGGCGATTTGATCATCCGCGCCATGGTCGTGATGGCCGTGTTTACCGGCGCCTACATGGCCGAGTACATTCGCGGCGCGTTGCAGGCGCTGCCCCGCGGCCAGTTTGAGGCCGCACAAGCCGTCGGCCTCACGGAGATGCAGCGCACGCGCCTGATCATCATGCCACAGGCGCTGCGCATTTCGATTCCACCGATGGTCGGCCAGGCCATCTCAATCTGGAAAGACACCACCCTGGTGACGGTGATTCTGCCCCTGAGAGAATTGAAGGGCAACGCCGACTCGGCCATCGCACAGTTCGAGTTCACGCCCGACCGGATCGAAGCCTACGTCTTCGTCGCCGTCATCTTCTGGATTGTCGCCTTCGCGATGTCTCGCATCTCTCAACGAGTCGAGCGCGCACAGGGTGTCGGCGAACGCTAGCCCCTCAGTCGGCCACCTTGGCCGCCTCGTGCTCCTCAGATTCCAAAAGCGGGTACTCGGGCTCGGCGAACCGGGCGCCCTCGGGCACGTTGACCTCAACCACGGCGGCATCAACGCAAGTATGCGCCGGCAGCGCCTCGTCGTCTTCGACGTAAGCCTCAATGTGGAACTCGATCGCCTCGCGGATCATCTCCTTCGTCTCCTCGAAAGTGTCGGCAGCCGCGACGCAACCTGGGAGGTCCGGTACAAATGCGCACCAGTTGTTAGGGGCCTGTTCGAACACCACAACGTACTTCATCGAACATCCTCTTCCTTGAGACCAGCTTGGTCCAGAGTACCCTTCCAGGTCTTGATCTTCAGATCAGTAGACGGCCGTCCGGCAATCGTCACGGTCCCCGGCTTCGCTGGGTGTTTGTAATGCCGATGACTGCCCCGCTGACGCACGAAGTACCAGCCGTCCGCCTCAACGATTTCGATGGCCTTTCTGACTTTCGGAATCGGTCAACGACGCCACCAGAAGCCTTGCCGTTTCACATCGAGACCACTTCGCGTTCCGGCCTGAGTACCATTAGCATCGCAGCAGGGTGACGAAGATCGAAGGACGCGCAATGCCAGACGAACTATCGCCGGCGGAGATCATTGCCGAGTCGGCAGGCCCCAAGGCGGCATCATCCGCAACAGCGGAAGCGAACGGCGACGCCGAGGTGTATTCCCCTCGACTGGCCGGTTCGAAGGACATGATCGTCACCGAGCATGTCGACAAGTGGTTCGGTGATTTCCAGGCACTCGATGACGTTTCATTGAGAATCAAAGAGCACGAAATCGTCGTCATCCTCGGACCGTCCGGGTCCGGCAAGTCAACCTACATTCGCTGCCTCAACCGGCTGGAAGAGCACGACGCTGGACGGATTGTGATCGACGGGATCGAGCTCAACGAAGACGTCCGCGCCCTGGCCGCGATTCGCGAAGAAGTCGGGATGGTCTTCCAGCAGTTCAACCTCTTCCCGCATCTGTCGGTGCTGAGCAACATCACGCTCGGCCCGCAGAAAGTGCGGCACATGCCCAAGCTCGAGGCCGAAGCGCTGGCCATGCAGTTGCTTGAGCGCGTGGGCATTCCCGAACAGGCCGACAAGTTTCCCTCCCAGCTCTCCGGTGGTCAGCAACAGCGCGTCGCGATTGCGCGTGCCCTCGCCATGCAGCCAAAGATCATGCTCTTTGACGAGCCGACCTCGGCGCTCGACCCCGAGATGATCAAGGAAGTGCTGGACGTCATGCAGGAGCTGGCAGAGTCCGGCATGACGATGATCGTCGTCACACACGAGATGGGCTTCGCCCGCGAGGTCGCCGATCGGCTCGTCTTCTTCGACGAGGGCGCGCTGGTCGAACAGGGCACCCCCGAGCACTTCTTCACCAACCCGCGCGAGGAACGCACCAAGCTGTTCCTCAGCCAGATCCTCTGATTCCCTCTCCCCCTGGGAGAGGGCTAGGGTGAGGGTTCCGATGACCGATCTCAGCGGCGTTCGAGCGCTGACCTTCGACGTGTTCGGGACCGTCGTCGATTGGCACTCCTCGGTTTCAGCCGAAGTCGCCGCGTTTCTCGAGCGCCACGGCGTCGAGGCTGACGCTGGCTTGTTCACCGACCGCTGGCGCCGCGAAGGCTACGCCGGCGGCATGCGCCTGGTGCGAGACGGTGAACTGCCTTTCCAGACCGCCGACCAGCTGCACCTTCGCATGCTGAAGATTCTGCTGGAGGAACTGAGCATCGAGACCGAGCTCGCCGAGGTAGAGGAGCTCAACCGGGCCTGGCATCGGCTGCATCCATGGATCGACTCGCCCGGCGGACTGCAGCGCTTGCGCTCGCGCTTCGTCGTCTCGACGCTGTCCAATGGCAACGTCGACCTGCTGGTCAACATGGCCAAATTCGGCGCTCTGCCCTGGGATTGCGTCCTCTCGGCTCAGATCACCGGAGCGTTCAAGCCCGAGCCACAGTGCTACCAGCGCGCAGCCGAGCTACTGGGCTGCGGGTCGCACGAGGTGATGATGGTCGCCGCCCATCAGGGTGACCTGCTCGCCGCCGCCAGGACCGGCATGAGAACTGCCTTCGTCCCCCGGCCCGACGAAGCCGGCCCCAACTTTCCCGTCGACCTCACCCCCGACCCCTCCTTCGACATCGTCGCCACCGACTTCCACGACCTCGCAACCAAACTCAACTGTTGAGCACCGCCTCCTCAGACTCCAGGTCCGATGCCCCGCACTTGATGCGGGGCCCAGACCGCGATCGCCAAGTGGAGCAGAGCGCCAGCGCCTTGACTCGATCGGCACGGACCCGCAGCAATCGCCTCGCTGCCCGCTCTGGCGCCGACCCAACCGGCATCGTCAACCACGACGCGTTCACCTGGCGCGCCAGACCCACCCCGCGCAGTTCAATCCCATATGGTCAGAACATCAGTCCTTGCACAACTATGGAGCGGCCCTCAATGTCTATTGCAACCCGGTACACCCGCCAGCACACCCGAACGGATCCGAACAGGACCGAACATGCAGGACCCGCTAGATGCCTGAAGAAACCTGAAAAAACCTGAAAAATGCTGAAACCCCTGAGTCCACGATCTCTAGTGTTTTGCTGGACATCGCGCCCGCGACGCTCGTTTTCCCACCCGAGAAAAAAGTTTCGCCGAAAACCTGAAACCGTCGTCCGCCGAACCAGATTCGACCTTCACCGGTCGGTAGTCTGTACAGGCTTGAGCAGCACCTGGAGCACGACATGACCCTCAACCCCGACGCATACACCACCATTGACATCGACAAGCGCTCCGACGGTGTGACCGTTGCCACGTTGAATCGGCCGGAGAAGCTGAACGCCGTCAACTCGGCCATGCACCGCGAGCTGGCGTCATTGCCCCTCGACGCCAACCGCGACCATGAGGTCCGCGTCCTGGTTCTGACCGGCGCCGGTCGCGCATTCTGCGCCGGCGGCGACTTCTCCGCCGATCGCGACGAGCCGATGGGCGGCCGCTATCTGAATCGCATGAATGAAGCGAGATTGATCGTCGACAACTGGCTCGACTGCGAGAAGCCCGTGGTCTGCGCTGTCAACGGCTACGCCCTCGGTCTGGGCGCCACGGTCGCGCTGATGGCCGACGTCGTCTACATCGGACGCTCCGGCGTCCTCGGCGACACACACGTCAATATGGGCATCGGCGCCGGCGACGGCGGCGGCGTGATCTGGCCAATGCTGGTCGGACCCTCGCGAGCCAAGTACTTTCTCATGACCGGCGAGCACATTCGCGCCGAGCAGGCGAAAGAACTCGGGCTGGTCCAGGATGTCGTCGAAGACGACGACCTGATGCCGACGGCTCTGGCGCTCGCCGAGCGCCTCTCGAACGGTCCGCTGGCCGCGATCTCCGCGTCCAAGGTGCCGATCAACAAGTGGATCAAGCACGTATCCAACCTCGTCCTGCCGCTTTCGCTGTCGATGGAAGAGGCGACCATGTCCGGTCCGGATGCCGCGGAAGCGCAGGCGGCATTCCGAGAGAAGCGCCAACCGAACTATCGACGTTAACCCCGATTTCCAATTCCTCGATAGGCTGATGCGTAGTGCGGGGTGGGCTGCGTCGTCGAGGCTCTGACGTGGCCGGGCGTCGATATCGATGATTGGCAGGCTTCCTCACATGCCCCTGCGTCTGTTGCTGTCCCCGCGCGGAGCCCCGTACGCCGCGTGGCTGACCGCGTGGTTGCTCATCATGCTTCCGCTGATCGCGGTGACTGCGTGTACAGACAGCGTCCCCCAGGATGACCAGCCGCAGGCCCAACGACAGCAGCAGAGTGATGCGCAGCAAGACCAGTCCGCAGAGCCCGACGCCTCGCAGACCGCGGCTGATGAGCAACAGGAAGATGCCGACCAGCACGGCGCAGCAGTGGACAGTCAGCAAGGCGATGAAAGTCAATCCTCTGCTGCCGACGCGATGCAACGCGATCGGCAGGAATCTCAGCAACAGACCCAGAGCTACGGTTCGGCCGACCCCTACGGCGATGGTGAAGACGGTGACGACAGCGCACAGGACGACCAACCGGTCACACCCCCGGTGCCGCCGGTGCGCCAGTGGCTGGCTGAAGGAGTCCCCCTCGCGCCCAGCGTGCCGGCCGAGGGTGACGAATATGGCTGGTCGGCGGTCATCGAGGGCGACATCATCGCCATTGGCGCGCCCTACCACGACGAACTCGGCGAGGACACCGGCGCGGTGTTCATTTTCGAGCGGATCGACGGCGAATGGATCGAGACCGCCTACCTGCTGCCGCCCTTCCCCGACCCGCTCGGCTGGTTCGGCCGCTGGCTCGCGATCGACGACGGACGAATCGTGATCGGAGCACCGTACGAGGACGGGTTGCGGGAAGACGGCAGCCGGATCGACGACTCCGGCGTCGCATATGTCTACGAGAAAGTCAATGGCGAATGGACGCGCACCGGCACGTTGTTGCCGCAGACGCCGTACTCGGGGGCGTCGTTCGGCTGGAGCGTGGCCATCTCCGGCGAGCGGATCGCGGTTTCAGCCTGGGAAGCGCCGCTCTTCGGCATGCAGACCGGCTCCGTGACGATCTTCACCCAGCACAAGGGACTTTGGCGGGCGGAAGCGGTGCTGCAGCCGGCCGAGGCGAGCGAACGGATGATGTTCGGACGAGACATCGAGCTGCAGGGCAATGTCCTGGCCGTTGGCGCGCCCGGCGACGACACCATTGCCGAGGACGCCGGCGCCGTCTATGTCTGGCACTACTACAACGACGAGTGGAACTTCGCCGGCAGGCTGGTCGCCGCCGACGGCATCGCCCACGACCGGCTTGGTTCGCAGGTCGCGCTGCACCAGCCCTGGCTCGCGGCCGGCGCCTACGACCACGACGATCCCTTCTGGAGCGCCGGAGCCACCTATGTCTGGAAGTTGGACAACCTCTGGGAGTTCCATGCCAAGCTCGAAGCCTCGGACATGCAACCCGGCGATTGGTTTGGTTACTCGGTCGACATCCAGGGCGATTTCATGGTCATCGGTGCGCCCCATCGGGGCCATCCCGAGACCGGCACCTATCGCAGCGGCGCGGCCTACGCATTCGAGCTGAGCGACGACCAGTGGCTCGAGGTCGGCGTGCTCGGCCCGGTCGACGCCGTCGAAGCCGGTGAGCGGGCCGAGTTCGGCTGGGTCACCGAGATCCATGGAACCACTGCCGTCGTCGGAGCCTGGCTCGCTGACACCGACGCCGGCGGCGTGGATGCAGGCGCAGCAGCCGTCTATGAGATCCCAACCAACGGCGAAGACGCCGACAGCCCCGCGGACGAGTAGCTAGCGATCCGGCCCTCGTACCGTGACGCCGCCGTCGACGGGCAGGATCACGCCGGTCACGTACTTCGCCTCATCGCTGGCCAGGAAGACAGCCGCCCAGGCAATGTCCCAGGGTTCGCCCTCCTGCTTCAGCAGGCTGGCATTCTTCCGACGCTCGCGCAGCTCCTCCGACATCCCCGCCGAGTAGACCATCGGCGTGTACACCGGACCGGGCATGATGCAGTTCGCTCGGATCCCGTCGCGGCCGTGGTCAACCGCCAGTGCCTGCGTCAGTGTCGCCACCGCCGCCTTGCTCACGCTGTACGCCGTCAGACCTCGAGGCCGCAGCGCGGCGATCGAAGACACATTCGTAATCGTCCCGCCGCCGCTCTCGCGCAGCGCCGGGACCGCGTGCTTGCATGTCAACATCATCGAGGTCACGTTGACGCGCTGAACATGCTCCCACTCAACCTCCGACACGTCCTCGACCGTGCCGCGCCCACCAATCCCAACATTGTTGTGCAGCACATCGAGCTTCCCGTATCGGCTGACCGCGTCCGACACGATCCGCGCGCAGTCCTCGGTCGACGTGACGTCCGCGACGGCGATTGCCGCGTCATGGCCCTCGGCCCGGATCATGTCCAGCGTCGCCTGAGCCGCCGCCTCATCGCGGTCGACGAGCAACAGGTCTGCACCCTCGCGAGCAAAGAGAATCGCCGTCGCCCGACCATTGCCAATCCCGGCGGCGCGAGACCCCGCGCCCGTCACAATCGCAGATTTGCCGTTTAATCGGTCGGGCATGAGTCTGCTCCCATCATTCTTCAGTCGAAGTCAACCGGTCGCGGTACGGACGCCGGACGTTGCTGCGGCTTCCACAACACTTCCCGCAGGAGCGCCGGGACAGCCGGCGGAATCCGCAGCCGCCCACCCTCCTGCCGATCGGCCCGCACCCAGAGAATCATGATGATCAGTAGCAGCGGCCCGTAGAACGCGGCGAGGCCGAGAAAGACCGTCGGCAGCGGGTGATCGTTGACCACGCGACCGAAGATCGGCAAGAAGGGCAGCATGATCAGCGCCCAACCCATGTGATTGAGCGAGAGCGCGGTGGCTCGCAGGTGCGAAGGGATGCGGCGGTTGAGGTAGCCCTCCATCAGCGGCATCTGCGCGCCCCGAGCGATCCCGAGCAACACGAACAGTCCGATCGCGCCAAGGTGATCGAGCAGCGCAATCCCCACATAGACCCCGACGACCCAGAACGGCATCGAGGCCACCGTGCGTACCAGGCCGAATCGCATCGCGAGCCAGAATGCGAGGCCGGCGGCGAACACCGTGGCAATCCGCGCGGGAGCCTGCAACGCCGTGAACACCCAGCCGACTTCAATGCCGTGTCGGTCGAGGAATGGCTGAATCAGATAGAACTCGGGCACCAGCGCGGCCACAAGCAGCGCGCTGAAGATCAGCGAGTATCGAATGGTCGGAGTACGCGCCGCAAGCTGCAGCGTTTGCTTCATCAGGCTCAGATACGACGGTGTCTGCGCCTCGTGCCCGGCTTCCTGTCTCGGCGGCTCTCTGAACCCGAACGTGATCAGCAGCGCGATCGCCGTGCCGATCGCGCCGGAGATCACGGTCAGCTGCGTGCCGATCATTCCCGCCAGGATGCCGCCGCCGAAGGTCGCCAGGACCATGGCGACCGATCGCACGGCGAAAGCCCGCCCGGCCAGGCGCTCGAAGTCGCGCGCTCGGCCCATCGCCTGCAGCGAGTCGTGCAGGAAGGCGCTGTCCGTGCCGGTCAGCGTGACCATCGCCAGACCCCAGAGCGCCCAGGCGATCGCCGCTTCCCAGAACGAACCTGCAAATGCAAACCAGAGGATGAACGCGATGTATATGACCAGCGAGGCGCGCATCACGCGCAGGCGGCCGAAACGATCGGCGATTGCGCCGGCGGGCGCCTGCCCAAACGATGTGATCACATAGAAGGCCGGCCCGATTGCTCCAATCTCTGCCCAACTGAGCCCGACGCCGTCGATCGCAAACACAATCCAGAGCGGCAGCCAGAACTGCAGGTCGTGGAAGAAGTAGAACAACGGATAGAGACGCACGTTGCGCTGCCAGCGCGGCCGCTCGTCAACCCCATTGAGACTGGACTGTACGGTCACTCAGGCAGGGTAGGGCGTTGGCAGGCGGAGCTGCCCTCTAGTTAGCGTGCGACCGCGCGATACAGTCGCACCGGATCCGGGATGCCCTTCATGATCACCGGCCCCAACTCCTCGAAGATCGCCTCGGAATCATCGTGCAGCTCAGCCACCGTAGCCTCTGACAGCAACAGCTCGGTCGCTCCTGCCTCGTCGGCGATCCTCGCCGCGAGATTGACGTCGTGTCCGATCAGATCGGCCCGCCTCCGAGTCTGACGACCCCAGTGAATACCCATCCGCACCCACAACGGCTGCAAAGTTTCGAGCGAATACTCCTCGAACCGCTGCATCAGTTGGAGACAGGTGGCGAGCGCCACGTCGGCATTGGGAAACCAGAGCATCAGCCCGTCCCCGAGTTCCTTGACCAGCCAGGAGCCGGCCGGCAGCAGCTGGTTGACGATCACCTCCTGGGCAGAGAGCAATTCGTTGGCTGCTTGGTCGCCCTCGACGGCGTTGAACTCCGTGAAGCTGACGATGTCGGTGAAGACAACCGCCCCTTCGATGGAGTTTGGTGGAGCGGCGGAGACTGCTGCAGAAGACATGGGAGGATGGCTGTCGGACGGTCTGGCCGGGTCTGCTTGCTCTTCGCTGTCAAGCTGATGCGTGTTGTCCAAAATCAGTGCGTACCTACCTTGATCGCGCCCGAAACCGTCGCCACCGTGATCCGCAGGTCGTTGCCCTCCGTGCAATCCACATCGAGGCTTCCGGACTTGCGGTGACACTTGATCTCCGGAGCGCGGTGTTCGGGGATGCGAACCTTGATAGCGCCCGAGACGGTGGCCGCACTGATGTCGCCTGCGCCCTCCGATTTGATATCGATGCTCCCGCTGACGCTCATCGCCTCCGCAGATCCGACGACTCGTCTCATCTTGATCCTGCCGCTGACGGTCGCCGCCCGCGCGCTGCGCGCTTGAACAACCTCGATCGAACCTGAAATCGTCCCGGCTGACGCCCGCCCATGGATACGGGCGATGTTGATCTTGCCGTCGCGCGTCTTCGCCTCAGCGCTTCGTGCGCTGTCGACGCTGATGGCGCTGCTGCTGCTCTTGAGCTTGACGTCGCCGAAATCCCCTCGCAATTCGACCCTGCCCGAGTCGCTGCCGGCTCCGATGTCCGTGCCCGGTGGACACTTCACCGTCACCGCGTTGCTGCCGCTGCCGGAGCGGATGTGGAGGCGGCCATGCTCACGCCAGATCTGCGGGCGCTTCGCCTCTTCCAGCAGACCATCGACTTCGATATCGACGCGTCCGTCCTCGGCGATCACGACGAGCGCGCCCGAGCGGGTCGTGATCTCCAGGCCGTCGGCGTCTCGAAGTTCAACAGTGCGGTTCATGCATTCGAGCCTAGAGATGTCGCTCACCGATGGTCCGCTGACTCAGCGGCTGATGTTCCTTGCGACATATAGACTTGGCCCATCAAAGCACACAGCGGAAGATGGCGTTGCGCAATGACCTACGAACAGATCCTGACCGAAACCATCGGACGAGTCGGAATCATCCGGCTGAACCGACCTGAGAAGCTGAACGCTTGGACCGACCAGATGGCGTCCGAGATGGCCGAGCAGATTCAATCCTGGAACGACGACGACGGCATCGGCGCGATCGTCATCGCAGGCGAAGGCCGCGCCTTCTGCGCCGGCGCCGACCTGCAGGGCTTCAACCAGCGCCTTGCAGATGACCCCGAGGCCCAGAACCGGGATCGCGGCATGCGCGTCGGCACCAACTGGACCCGGCTCATCCGCGAGTCCAAGCCGGTCATCGCGGCGATACACGGATACGCCGTCGGCGTCGGGCTGACGCTGGCGCTGCCCTGTGACGTCCGCTACGCGGCCCAGGACACCAGGCTCTCGATCCGCTTCGTCAAGGTCGGCCTGGTCCCCGAACTCGGCTCCACCCGCCTCCTGGCGCAACTGGTCGGACTCGGCCACGCGACCGACATCTGCCTCTCTGGACGTATGGTCCCGGCCGACGAGGCCTATCGCATCGGCCTCGTCTCCGCCGTCGTGCCAAAGGAAGACCTCTTCGCCACCGCCCTCGCCAAGGCAGAGGAGTACGCCAACAACCCCACCGCTGTGGTGCGCAAGATCAAGACGCTCCTCAACGACAACGTGACCGAGCCGAACCTCGATAGGGTCATGGAACGAGAGGGAGCCCGAGACCGGGAATCCCGCCGCCTCCCTTCCCACGAGGAGGCCGTCACCGCCTTCCTCGAGAAGCGAGAACCCGTCTTCAACCAGTAGCGGAATCGGGCGACCCCCACATCCTTTCTCCCCCCGCTGAGCGGGGGGAGATGCTGAAAGCCTGCCCCGCACCTGATGCTGGGGCGGAGGGGGTAACGGATCATCGGAGCTTGCGGCGCGGATGACGCCGAACCCTCAGGAGTCAAACAGTAGGTTCTGCACCCCAGCAAGGTCCCCCGCCGTGTCCGTCGCCCCAAACCGACGCAGATACTCGTCGTCCCGCAAGCCGACAATCCCAATCACCCCGGCAAACCCCGCATTCCGGCCCGCACCCATGTCCGACTCCGTGTCGCCGACCATCACCGACGACTCGGGCTGGCCCGCGAGGATTTCCAGCGCATACAGCAGCGGCGCAGGGTGAGGCTTCGGATCGCTGGCCGTGTCCGCGCCGATAATCGTCTCGAACCGCTCCGTCCAGTCCAGCAGTTCCACCGTCTTGCGTCCGGCGTCCTCGCGCTTGTTGGTCACAATCGCCAGCGGCACGTTCGCTTCGCACAGCGCGTCCAACAACGACTCCGCCCCCGGCAACGGTCGCGTCTGCGGCATGTAGACGTCCTCGTAGCGGCGCAGATAATCCATGTAGATCGGCTGCGCCTGCTCCGCGCTGAGTCCCAGCATGTTGTTGAGCATCACCGGCAGTGGCGGCCCGATGTACTTGAGCAACAGCTCCTCATCGACCGCGTGCCCGTGCCCGTTGATCGTCTCCAGCATGCAGCCAAGCACCAGCGGCTCGGCGTCCGCCAGCGTGCCGTCGAGGTCGAATACGACCGACCGATAGCGCGGCCTCATGCCATTGTTCACTTGAACTGGACCCGCCAGTCGTCGGAGCCGGGCTTGTCCCGCTCGCAGACCGCCAGCTTCCCGTCGACGAAGACGCTCACACTGAGCGCCGGCCCGGGGATCGTTCAATCCCGCGCCGAGGGACGCTCGGCTTCTGCTGCTGCTTGACGGATTTCGTCCAGGAGCGCATCGGCGTCAACATTCAGGATGTCCGCCGCATTGCTGATGCTGAGTGATTCGGTCGGTGCAACCATGCCAGAAGAGTAGCGTAGGGATTCATGGCCCCCGGCGGTTTCGGGGGCAGCACTGTCCGTTGTGCAACGGAACGTGCAGGGAGTCCGTTCGTGATTGAGTATTTCGTGCTGCTGGCGGGGCTGCTGGCGCTGTCGGCGTTTTTTTCCAGCTCCGAGACCGCCTACCTGTCGATCGAAGGCGTTCGCCTCGAACACGAACGCCGTCGCCGGCTGCCCGGCGCCGATCGCGCCGCCCGCCTGCTCGCCGAGCCCCGCCGACTGCTCGCCTCGATCCTGGTCGGCAACAACCTCGTCAACACCGGCGCCGCGACCGTCGGCGCGGTCATCGCCCAGGAACTGGTCGGCGGCAGCGGCGGACTCAGCATCGTCGTCGCGACCATCGCCGTCACCATTCTGCTCGTCATCTTCGGCGAGATCGGCCCCAAGTCGGTCGCGCTGCACCACAACCTGGCCGTCGCTCGCTACTACTCGCTGCCCCTGAGTTGGTGGGCGCGACTGACCAGGCCGGCCGTGGCGGCGCTCGACTGGACCTCGCGGATCTGGCTGCGCATCGTCGGCGGACAGGAGGAGGCGCATTCGGCGCTGTCGCTGGGCGAACTGCGCACCGCCATCGTCCAGGCCCGCGACGAGGGCGAGTTGGAAACCCAGGACACCTCGGTCCTGCTCGGCGCGCTGCGTCTGGGGGAGACCCAGGTCCGCCGGATCATGACCCCGCGACCGCAGATCTACTCAATCGACTCGGCCGCCACGCTCGAGGAGGCCGGACGCGCCTTCGGCGAGGCCGGATTCCTCCGACTGCCGGTGCGCTACGGCTCGGCCGACGACTACATCGGCTACCTGCACGGCTCCGACGTCGTCGCCGAGCTGGGTCGCGGCAAGCGCGAGGATCGCGTGCGCGACGCGATGCGCGAAGCGCCGGTCGAGTCCGAGCGCGCTTCCGTCCAGCGAGTCTTGACCGAAATGCAGACCACCGGCCAGCAGCTGATGCTGCTGATCGACGAGTTCGGCGCGACCACCGGCATGGTCACGCTGGAGGACATCCTCGAGCTGGTCGTCGGCAACATTCGCAGCGAAACGCGGGCCGGCTCGGAGCCGGTCCCGGTCAGCATCGCGGGCGAACAGTTCGTCGAGGGCCGCCGCGGCCTGACCGACCTGGGCGCCGAGCTGGAGCTCGACTTCTCCGGCGAAGAAGCGGAAACCGTCGCCGGCATGCTCCTGCAACGCTTCCGCCGTATCCCCCAGGCCGATGAGTCCGTCGACTTGCACGGCTACCGCTGGACCGTCGCCGAGTCCGACCGGCGCCGCATTCGCCTGGTCCGCTTCCGCAAGTTGAATCCGATTCAGGCCCATCGGGAGGACGGCGATGGCGTCCGAGAGTCCTGATAGTCTGGAGCAAGCGTGCCGAGGTGGCGGAATGGTAGACGCGATGGTCTCAAAAACCATTGGGCGTAACGCCCGTGCCGGTTCGAGTCCGGCCCTCGGTACCAGCACCAGTCAGTACGTTGCCGAGTAGTGTAACGGTAGCACTAGGGACTTTGGATCCCTCAGTTCAGGTTCGAATCCTGGCTCGGCAGCCAACTCTGTGCGCTGCTCACTCCGGCTAACAGGGCTTAACAGTTAGCGGTCCCTCGGGCCTTGTTTGCGTATGTCAGTACTTTGGCGATTGAATTCAAACACTCAGACTTCGAGCGCCCCAACAGTTTTGACTGAACGTATACGGAATCATCTCCGTCATCTTCGAGCGACTTTCTGATTGACTCAATGAGGTCCAGTAGGTTCATTGACCTATAGCGATCGCTGCTGGCGAAGCATCCTGTAGGTATCCATGTAGGGATCTGCGGCAAAGGAGCATGAGCAACGTTCAGTGCGATGAAGACTTCTAGTTCATCAAAGTCTCGCATCTCAAGCGGTCCAACGCCGGCAAGGCCCAAAGAAATCGCTCGTAGATGCTCAAGAATCCACTCGTTAATGAAGAAAGGCTCATCCACGGGTAGTTCTAGGTAGGAGATTAGCTGGCCGGCTATGCGCTGGGGAGCAAGCAACGTGCCGACTCTTTCCGTTGGCTCACCCTGTTGGTTGCGGCGAAGTACATGTGGCAAAATGCGCGAGGACATGCCAAGTCGTTGCTCGCGAGACCCGTTTGCGCACAGTGCAGAGAGGATTAGCGCTGCGCACAAGTGCCCTCGGGTTGCCTGATAGGAGTAAGTTGGTGAACTGCCTTTGGCTGAGAGGGAATCAATCGCGACGCACCAGATGTCACCAAACTCTGCTGGACTCCACGTGCCTACTAGGAAGATGAACTCAATGAGAGGAGTGACGGGATCTACGCTGTCCCTTAGAAGTTGTTTGATAGTGGCGGGATCAGCTTGCTTGTCGACAATCCTAGGCGTCTGGTCTGGGGGTATCCGTGAGACGGCATACGTGTAGAATTCGACGAAGTCTCGTAGAGAGAGCTTGAGTTCTGGTTCATGAGCGCTCGTCTTAAGGGCTCTTCGAGCATTGTGGCGTTCAACCGTCGCAGTTGCTGGAAGCTGGTGGTACCTTTGTTGATTGACGAAGTGTGGATTCGTCCGCAAATCGCTACTGTCGACTGACTGAGGCATAGCAACAGGGCTCTCTATCGGAAGCTTGTGGAGAGATTAGCAATGGCGTTGTGAGGTGTATCAAGAGCCTTCAGAGTGCCTCGATGAAACGGGAGCACATCAACGCGATCGCAAGAATGGCTGCCCGGGCAGGACTTGAACCCGCAACCTAGCGGTTAACAGCCGCCCGCTCTACCAATTGAGCTACCGGGCATCGCCATCGACATCTTAGCGCGACAACACCCCTGAATCACCCCGCCACTGACGCAGCCGACTCACTCCGAGGCTGCGGAACTGCCTACCATGAGAACATATGACCCAATCTCCCCCGAGAGGCGCCCGCCATGCTCCGCCCACTCTCCGACCCACTCCCGCACATTCCTGCTCTCAGGCGCACATTTCCTGCCCGAAACCAGCCAAAACTGGCACAGTCTGGACGAATCTGGACAAATCTGGACTCTCCCGGACGCCAAACCGCACGATCCTCAGCCCAGGACAGGAGATTGGGACGACAGGTCCAGAATTCACGCCCGCCGAGGCCCAAATCGCCTCTAACTCGTCGTCGGCAGACCGCCCACCGCCAGGGGATTGGCCGACAGCGGGTCGTTGATTCGCAGGCTGATCCGCCCGGCCAGCGCCTCGAGCAGCGGCTCCGCGCAGACCTCGCCGCGCCAGCCCTTCAGCAGCCGCGGCGTCAACTCGGTCGGCCGGCCGTTCTCGTTCCACGCGACCAGCGCCCGCAACTGCGAGCTGCCCCCGACCAGGTCGGGGTCAATCTGATGCTTCGCGCAGGCCGCCGCCAGCACCGACTCGAGGAACAGCACCACCATCCTCGATGGTTTGCCCCCGTGATGCCGCGTCGCCCGTGCGGGCAGCTCGTCCTCGGGAATCGCCAGCGCCGCTTCGACCGCGCCGAGCACGTCGGAGAAGTACGTCTGCTTGAGTTGCTTGATCCCGCGAATGCTGGACAGCTCCGCCGCCGACGTCGGCCGCGTCGCGGCGATTGCTACCAGCAGGTCGTCCGAAGCAATTCGCCGGAACGGGATATTGCGTTCGCTCGCCACCGACTCGCGCCAGGACGAGAGTTCGCGCAGCGCCGCCAGCGAGCGCGATGCGAGCTTGTTCGCGCCCGACAGCCTCCGCCAGCGGTCCGTCTCACGCGTGCTCAGCCGGCTCAGCCGCGCTTCGGTCTCCTCGCGCATCCAGCCCAGGCGTTCCTGCTCCAGGTCATCGCTCATCCGACTGAGGAAGCGGTCGTGCAGTCGAATCAACCAGCGCACATCCTCCGCCGCATAGCGGCACTGGGCCGACGTCAGCGGTCGCTGCAGCCAGTTGGTCCGCGACTGCGACGGCCCAACCCCGCGACGCAGTTCGCGGCCGACCAGCTTGTCGTAGGCAATCGGGTAGTAGTGACCGCTAAACGCGGCAGCGAGTTGCACATCGAACAGGTCGCCCGGGGTCTTGCCCGTGCGCTGCAGACAGAACTGCGCCTCGTGGTCCAGCGAATGCACAATCGTCCGCACCGACGGGTCGGCCATCAGGTCCCAGATTGGCTGGTCGGGCGCCTCCTGGATAAGTTCGGCGAGCGGGTCGATCAGATAAATCTCGTCGCGCGTGGAGACCTGGAGCAGCGCCAACTGCGGTTGGTAGGTGCGTTCCGAGACGAATTCGGTGTCGAGCCCCATCACGCCGTCGTCGCGAATGCGGTCGGCAAGTTCAGCGACATCCTCGTGTCGCTCAAGCAGCTGTCCGGCCGCTGGCAGTCCGCGAGCAGAATCCGATGGGCTCAAGGGCATACGCAGTTGAAGCCTCGTCCGTCAATCCATTCGAGGATAGCGACAAGTCGGTGATACGTCAGCAACAGACTCGTCAACGTCCGCCGCGCCGGCCGCGTGTTACGATCTTCGAAGAGCAGTAATCGGAGCCCGTATGAAGGTCAGAGCCTCAGTCAAGAAGCGCTCCCGCGACGATCAAATCGTGCGCCGCAAGGGCCGCGTCTACATCATCAACAAGAGGAATCCGCGCAACAAGCAGCGCCAGGGCTAGGCGGACGGCGGCAGCGCAGTACAGACGGGACGGGTGGCGGACGCCGCGGTGAGTGACCAGTCCCAGTCAGACCTGTCAGACCCCACGCAAATCAACCGCGCCCAGGCAGCGTTGTCGGCCTGTGGAGTCGACGGCGATGTTTGCGCCGTTCAGCGGCTCAAGGGTCAGTCCCACGAGAGCTGGCGCGTCGAGCGACGCGGCGCGCCGCCGGTCGTGCTCAGGATCGAGCCAGCCCGAGGGATCCTCCCGCCCTACGACCTGCCCGCGGAAGCTCGGCTGCTCCAGCTGCTCGCCCGGGCCGGTATCCCCGTCCCTGAGGTGCTCGGCGTCTGTGAGGCTCTCAACTCACCAGAGTTGGCAGGCCGCGCCTGCATCGTTATCGAGTGGGTCGACGGCGATGTGCTGATCAGAGGCCAACTGCAGCCCGACGCCGCCCGCGCCTACTGCGAAACGCTGCGCCAAATCCACACGTTCGACTGGCGAGCGGCCGGACTCGACTGGCTGCCGACACCGCCCGAGTCGGGACCGGCGCTCCGCGAACGGGCCGAGATACTTCAGCGCCTGCAATCATTCGGCGTCGCCAACCTGCCCCACATCAAGCGCCTGCGCGAAGCGCTCAACGGCCGCATCCCGGACGATTGCGAGCCAATGCTCGTCCACGGCGATGTCAACTTCGGCAACTTCATTCTCGCCCCGCAAACGTCCCCGCAAACTCCGCCGCAGGTGACCGCCGTCCTCGACTGGGAACAGGCGCACCTCGGCGATCCTCTCTCCGACTGGGGCCGGCTCGCCGCCGAAGACCTGCTCGGCAACCTCGACCTCTCAGCAGGAGCGCGCCAGGTCATGACCGACACGCTCCTCACCTACGGCCGAAGCGACGACGACATCCACTACTGGACCCTCCACCAGCTCTACAAACACTCCTCAGCCACCGGAGCCCTGATCGTCCTCCGAGGCTGGGACCCAGACCAGATCGCCGCCATGTACGAGGAGCCGACTAACCGCTTGCTGTCCCAATAGGGCTGAATTGAGTCTGCCCTTAGACTCCGCGGTATGCCCGACGACATTCAGTGGCTCGTCCCCTTGCCCGAGATCAAGTCTCGCTATGGGACCAATTCCATCTTCGGCGAGCACTTCACCGAGATCTCGCGCGGTCGCACCGTGCTGGAAATGCCGATCACCGCGACCACGGCTGGCGGCGCCAGGGGCGGCGTCCACGGCGGCGTGCTCGCCTCCCTGGCCGACATCGGCGTCGTCGCCGCGGTGCTCTCAACCTGCCGCGTGGGCGAGCAGATGCAGGGCACGTCCGAGCTGAACATCTCCTACTTGCGACCGGCGGTCGGCTCAAAGGTCCGGGTCGAATCGAACGTGATCAAGAAGGGCCGCACGCTGGCCGTCGGCGACGTTGACCTGCTCAGCGACCAGGGCAAGTTGATCGCCAAGGCTCGAGTCACATACTCAATCTCTCAGACCGGCTAAGCCGATGGAACTTGAACTGACGCCGGCGCTGGCGACCGAAGCGCTGCAATCCTCCGGAGTCGGCGGCCAAGCGGTCCGGGCCGAACGATTGGACGGCGGCGTCTCCAACCTGACCTGGCAGATCGGGCGAGACCATGGCCCACCCGTTGTGCTGCGGCTGGAGCGCAAAGTCGGCATCTTCCAGCCATACGACGTCCGTCGCGAAGCTCGTGTGATGCGCGCGCTCCAGTCGTCTCCGATTCCGGTGCCGGAGGTCCTGGGCGAACAGGGCGACGACTCCCCGCTCGGCTCGCCCTACGTGGTCTTGTCCTGGATGCCGTATCCGCACATGGGCATGGCCCCGATGACGCCGACCGTCCTGGACAGCTACCAATCCATGGTCCAGGCCATTCACTCCATCGATTGGCGGACGTACGATCTGGAGTTCCTCGATCCGCCCCCCGCCGGTCACGAAGCGGCATTACGCGACCTCGACGCGGTGCGGGCCAGGGCAGTCGCCTTCAACTGCCACCACGATCACCTGATCGGCGAAATCGGCACGATCCTGAATCAACATCTCCCCGACAGCCCTGAGCCTCGGCTCTGCCACGGCGACATAAACGTCTTCAACTACCTGGTCGACGAAGACGGGTCGATCGCCGGCGTCGTCGACTGGGAACAGGCCCAGCTTGGCGATCCGCTCTCCGACTGGGGCCTGATCACGGCCCTCGCCTCGCTCAAGGGCCTCAACGCCCCGCCCGAGGAGCATCCCCTCGCCGCTCCCGCCTTCGAGCGCTCTGGTCGACAAGCCCACGACCTGCGTTATTGGATGCTCCACCAGATCTACAAGCTGGCCGTCATCCACCGCATCTGGTCGGAGATCGGCGATGCTCCACCCTGGTACACATGGTCCGACGTCGAGCGCGTCTCGGAAAGCGCCCTCATGTACCTCGGCGAGTAGCTATCCCGCCAACGATCCCAGATGCTCCACGCCGTGCAGCATGCTGCGCTCGGTAGGCGTGGCCAGGGAGACGAGCCGGTGCGCCCCTGCCTCTTCATACTGTTCGATTGCTTCCGAGGTCAGCCGCGCCGGCGGAGTGATCGTGATCTCCAGCTCTCCCATCGCTTCTGGACGACCGACCTGCTCCGAAAGTTCGTGCAGCCTGCGAACATAGTCAGCCGTCTGCTCCGGATCCTGCATCCACCCGTACCACCCCTGACCTCGCTCGGCAGCTCGCTTGAGCGCGGCTTCGGAGTGACCGCCGATGTGGATCGGCACGCCACCGGGACTGGTCGGTCTGGGGTGCGCATCGATCCCGCTGAACTGCCAGAACTGCCCGTCGAAGGTGGGATCTTCCTCGTTCCACAGCGCGCGCATGGCGTCGATCGCCTCGTCCGTGCGCCGCCCCCGCTCGCGGAATGGGGCCCCAATCGCATCAAACTCCGGCTGCAGATAGCCCGCGCCGATCCCGAGGATCGCCCGACCGCCCGAAACCACGTCGACCGACGCGAACTCCTTGGCCAGGACGAGCGGGTTGCGCTGGGCGATCAGGACAATCCCGGTACCCAGTCTCAGGGTTTTCGTGCAGGCTGCCAGGTATCCGAGCACAACCGAGGGGTGCAAAAAGTGATGCTTGGGATCAGCCGGAGACGGCGCCACACGAGGCTTCGGAAGCACGACGTGTTCGCCGCACCAGAGCGACTCCAGGCCGGACGCCTCAGCCGCTTCAGCGATCGTCCGCAGCGACCCCGGATCGGAAATGCCGGTCCCCATGTTGAAGATGCCGAGTTTCACGAATGGCCTCCATCTAAATCTCACCGTCATTGCCGCGCTTGTCGCGGCAATCTCGCAGCGTGCTGTGACAACGTCGATGCCAACACAGCTTCATACGTGCGGCAGGCGCGGGTATGACGCTGTTTCCTTGTGAGGGTACGACCGTAGTGCGTGGTTCCCGGAGAGGGAAGACGCAGCCTACGTTTTGAGCAGGCCGTCGGTCAGCGTGACGTCGTAGTTGCCGTCGATGAACGGCTGGGCGTCGAGCACGCGCTGAAGGAAGGGAATGTTGTGCTTCAGCCCCTCAATCCGCGAGCCGTCGAGCGCGATCCGCAGCCGTTCCAGCGCCTGCGCCCGGTCGTCGCCATGAACGATCAGTTTGGCCATCAGCGGGTCGTAAAAGTGCGAGACCTCATCGCCCGAAGCAACGCCGGCGTCCAGCCTTAGCCACGGCTGGTCCGGCACTTCCAGGATGTCAATCGAGCCGGGGCTGGGCAGCAGAGTCTCCGGATCCTCGGCGTAAATCCGCGTTTCGATGGCGTGTCCGGAGATCGGCGGCGGATCGCCGTAGCCCGGCAACTCCGTCAGCGGCTCTCCGGCGGCGATCCTGATCTGCCACTCGACCAGATCGAGTCCGGTCACCATCTCAGTGACCGGATGCTCGACCTGAAGACGCGTGTTCATCTCCAGGAAGAAGATCTCGCCCGATGCATCGAGCAGGCATTCAACCGTGCCCGCGTTCCGATAGTTCAGTCCCGCCACAGCACTGCGCACCTGGCGGTAGAGGCGTTCTCGCAGCCCAGATGTCAGATGCGGAGCTGGCGCGGGAGCCTCTTCGATCACCTTCTGGTGACGACGCTGAACGCTGCACTCGCGATCGCCAAGGATCACCGCGTTGCCCTGACCGTCGCCGAAGACCTGCAACTCAATGTGATGAGGCTCGACCAGCAGGCGCTCGAGGTAGACCTCGTCCGAACCAAACGCGCGCAGCGCCGACGAGCGGGCGCGGCGCAGGGATCGACTGAACTGGTTGGGACGCTTCACCGTCGCCATGCCGATCCCGCCGCCTCCGTATGAGGCTTTGATCAACAGCGGGTAACCAACCTCCTCCGCGACCGCTTCCGCGTCCTCGTCGGCGACGGTGGCGGCTGAACCGGGGATCACCGGCATACTCAGGTCGCGCATCGTCGCGCGCGCCTGGTTCTTGTTGCCCATCAGCTCCATGTGCGCCGCATCGGGGCCGATGAAGGTGATCCCCCGTTCGTCGCAGGCCTGGGCGAAGTGGCCATTCTCGGAAAGCAATCCGTAGCCGGGATGCACGGCGTCGCACCCCGCTTCGACCGCCGCGTCTAGTACCGCCTCCACGTTGATGTATGACTCGGCCACCGGGGCCGCGCCGATGTGCGTGGCGCCGTCCGCCTCGCGCACGTGCAGCGCGTCGGCGTCGGCGACCGAGTAGACCGCGTGCGACTCGATCCCGAGTCGGCGGCACGTGCGTGATACGCGAGCGGCGATTTCGCCTCGGTTGGCGATCAGAACGCGTTGGAACATGGCGGACGCGATGGGTACTGCTAACTAGTCGCCGATTGTGACCAGCAGATCGCCCTCCTGGACCTGGTCGCCCTGGGCGATGTGAATCTCGGCGACCGTTCCGTCGCCGGGCGCTTCGACCGGAATCTCCATCTTCATCGATTCGAGGATGACCAGCTCGTCGCCCTCCTCGACCGCATCGCCCACGGCGGCGATCAACTCGAAAATGGTGCCGGCCATCGGCGACTTGACTTCGGCCATGGTTGCCTGCTCCGCTCCCCTGGGATCTGCTTCATGCCGGCGTGAATTCCACCGGACGGTTGTACGAGTTGGCGTACAGTATTGCAGTATGCCCGCAGCGCTCAGTATGCGCACTAGCAACCGACGCAGGCTGAAGATGAGAAAAGAACTGGTCGATCAGCTGGTCTGTCCCATCACCCGAGAACCGCTGACGCTGGAAATCACGCTCGAAGACGAACACGGCGAGGTCATCGAGGGAGCGCTCTTCTCGGAACGGATCAACTTCCGCTACCCAATCGAAGACGGGATTCCCAACCTCCTGCCCCCCAACTTGCAGCGCCGGCCGGACGACTCCGTCTGAGCAACCCAGGCGGATCACCCACGATCCACAGGGAACCGGTGGATCATGTGGGATGGTGTCGGGCGTGATAGAGAGGCCGGTCCGGGAGATGTAAGCTCGGCAGAACCCCAGTTGGACTTTAATCCGGTCCCGCGAGGCCGGGAAGGTCAACGAGATGTATCTCAAGCTCCTGCCCATTCCTGACGTATCCGGGTATCAGCTGCAGAACCAGCGCTTGCCGCTGGTTTTTTCGTCTTTGGACGGCCGCTCCCCATGATCTCCATGGACGCCGCCGCCATCAATCGAGCCATGACTCGCGTCGCTCATGAGATCGTGGAACGACATCCGGAGCCCGAGCCACTGATGCTGGTCGGCATGCGCACCCGCGGGGTCCCGCTGGCCGAACGGCTGGCGGTCAGGATTGAAGGAATCGACGCACGCCGCATTCCCGTGGGCGCGATCGACATCTCGCTGTACCGCGACGACCTCGCACAGCGACCGCACGCGCGGATGCAGCCGTCCAGAATCCCCGAGGACATCGACGGCGCGGTGATCGTGCTCGTCGACGATGTGTTGTTCACAGGCCGCTCGATTCGCGCGGCGCTGGATGCATTGATCCATTACGGACGACCGGCGGTGATCGAACTGGCCGTCCTGATCGACCGAGGTCACCGAGAACTGCCGATCCGGGCCGACTACGTCGGCAAGAACATCCCCACACAGCGCGGCGACGACGTACGCGTGTCACTGCTCGAAGCGGACGGTGAAGACTGCGTCGGCGTCTATGAGGAGAGGATGTCACGTGGTCACTGAACCGATTGCGGAGCCTCTCGCATCACCAACCTCCCGGGTGCCGTTTGATGAGCCAATCACGGACTGGCGGCACCGACACTTGCTGGACGTCGACAATCTGTCCAAGGAAGAGATCCTCCGCATCCTCTCAACGGCGAGCGCGATGGCTGAGGTGCTGGACCGCTCAGTCGCACGAACCCCGGCCTTGCGCGGCGTGACGATCTTCAATCTCTTCTACGAGGCTTCCACGCGCACGCGCTCATCCTTCGAGTTGGCCGGCAAGATCCTCGGTGCGGATGTGATCAACGTGTCCGGCTCCGGATCTTCGGTAGAAAAGGGAGAGTCGCTGGTCGAGACGCTGAACACGCTCTCGGCCGTCGGGGCCGACGCCGTCGTCATGCGTCACCATGCCTCGGGCGCACCCTGGCTGGCAGCCCGCACCATTCAGGGGCACATCATCAATGCCGGCGATGGTCAGCACGCGCACCCCACCCAGGCCCTGCTCGACGCCTACATCCTGCTCGAAGAATTCGGCGACCTCACCGGTCGCAAAGTCGTGATTGTCGGCGACATTCTGCACTCACGCGTCGCGCGATCCAACATCTGGTCGTTGACAACGCTCGGCGCGAAGGTCACGCTGGTCGCGCCGCGTCCGCTGATTCCGGCGTCCATGGCGCCTGGGGCCGGCGAGCCGGAACATCCACTGGCATTGCCCTCGGTTCAGGTGGCCTCAGACCTCGACGAAGCGATCGTGGGCGCCGATGCGGTGATGGCGCTGCGCATCCAGAACGAGCGTCTTCAAGGCAAACTGCTGCCCTCGTCGGCAGAGTTCGCCCGCCGCTACCAACTCACCGTCGAGCGCGTCGCGATGGCCTCTCCGCACGCGATCGTCATGCATCCCGGACCCATGAACGAGGGCGTCGAAATCGCCGTCGATGTCGCCCACGGACCACAGAGCCGGATCGAGGCCCAGGTCTCTGCTGGATTGGCTGTACGAATGGCAATTCTCTTCCTCCTGATTCGAGGCGGCGCGTGAACCGCATCCTCGTGTATGGCGGCCACGTGATTGACCCCGCGTCAGGGATTGACGAGCGGCTCGACGTATTGGTCGTAGACGGACGGATCGCCGAGGTGGGCGCCGATCTCGCGGCGCCCGAGGGTGCCGACCTGTTGGCGGCCTCGGGACTGGTCGTGGCCCCGGGCTTCGTCGATCTGCACACGCACCTCCGAGAACCTGGTCAAGAGCACAAGGAAACGATCGCCTCAGGCGCGCGCGCTGCGGCCCGGGGCGGATTCACAACGATCTGCGCCATGCCCAATACCGAGCCGGCGTTGGATTCGGCGGCGATCATCGACGGCATGCTGCAACGCGCGCAGGACGTCGATTGTCGAGTCCTCCCGATCGGCGCGGTGAGCAAGGCCCGGGCCGGCAAGGAACTGACGGAGCTCTCTGCGCTGCGTGATGCGGGAGCCGTTGCCGTCTCGGATGACGGCGACGCCGTTGCCGATACATCGCTCGCCCGACGGGCCTTCGAGTACCTCGCCGACCTGGACATCCCCCTCGCCGAACACTGCGAGGATCCCGCCATTGCCCAGGGCGGCGTAATGCACGACGGCGCGGTCTCTGCCCGGCTCGGCCTGCGCGGTCAACCTGCTGCGGCCGAGTTGTCGATTGTCCAACGCGACATCGCGCTCGCCGAGGCCGCAGGAGCGCAGTTCCACGCCTGTCACATCTCAACCGAACCGTCGCTGCAAGCCATCGCCGACGCACGGGCGCGCGGCCTGCATGTCACGGCTGAAGTGACCCCCCACCATCTGTACCTGACCCACGACGTCGTCGCGGGTAGCAGTGACGAACTGCTCTACGACACCAACGCCAAAGTCAATCCGCCGCTGCGCACCGACTCCGATGTCCAGGCCTGCATCGACGCCCTGGCCGGGGGTGTCGTCGACGCGGTCGCCACCGACCACGCGCCGCACGCAGCAGTCGACAAACAATGCGAGTTCGACGCGGCGGCATTCGGCATCTCGGGACTGGAATCCGCCTGGGGCGTGGTCAACTCGTTGGTCATCGCCTGCCGCCTGACGCTGTCCGATGCGATTGAACGGCTGACGATCGGTCCGGTGCGAGCATGGAACCTCGACCGGGGAGAACTGACCGGGCTAGGCACACTGCAGGTCGGCGCGCCGGCCGACCTGACGCTGCTCTCGACCGACGCGGTCTCGCGGGTTCAGCCCGCCTCGTGGGCATCAAAGGGCAAGAACACACCGCTCGACGGCCACTCGCTGATTGGGCTGGTCGCGGCGACGATTTCACAGGGACGCATCGTCTGGGACGGTCGGGAGCAGTAATGACCGAACATATGGAGGCGGCGCTGGTACTGGCCGATGGCGCGGTGTTCCGCGGCATCGCACTCGGCGCCGCGACCGACACCTGGGGCGAGGTCGTCTTCAACACCTCGATGACCGGCTACCAGGAGATGCTGACCGACCCGTCCTACGCGGGACAGATCCTGGTCCTGACCTACCCGTTGATCGGCAACTACGGCATCGACCCGCCCATCGATGAATCGCGCCAGATCCAGGTCCGCGGCCTGATCGTCCGCTCGGAATGCGAATCGCCGTCACACCCCCGCGGCGGAATGCGGTTGCACGACTATCTCGCCTCGGCGGCCGTACCCGGGATCGCCGGCGTCGACACGCGAGCCATCACCCGCCGCATTCGGCACGAGGGCGTGATGATGGGCATGATCGTCCCCGGCGACCAGGTCGAGGCAGCCCGCCAGCGACTGGCCGAGTTGCCCGCCTACGACACACAGGATTTCATCGACGTTGGCGTCGACCAGCCCTATAGCTGGGTCGACGGCCGGCCACAGGCGTTCTCAAATGGCGCCGCTGAACCGGGACCGCACATCGTCGTGCTCGACGAAGGGCTCAAGTACAACATCTTGCGCAATCTGCGCCGTCGCGGCTGCCGGGTCACGGCAATGCCACCGTCCTCCGGCGTCGAGGACATCCTCTCGGTCAATCCCGACGGCGTCCTGCTCTCGCCGGGACCCGGTGACCCGCAACTGAGGGAATTCCAGGTTCAGACGGCGACCTCGCTGATCGGCAAGCTGCCGATCATGGGCATCTGCATGGGACACCAGGTGCTGGGTCGCGCCTTCGGCGCCGACACGTTCAAGCTCAAGTTCGGACACCGCGGCGGCAATCATCCCGTGCTGGAGGTGCCGACCGGTCGAATCGCGATCACGGCGCAGAATCACGGCTACGCCGTCGATCCGCACGGACTCTCGCCCGACGTTGAGGTGACCCACATCAATCTGCACGACGAGACGGTCGAGGGATTGGCCCACCGCAGCGAGCCAGTGTTCTCGATTCAATACCACGCAGAGGCATCACCCGGTCCACTGGACAACGGACACCTCTTCGACCGTTTCCTCGACCTGATCGGCGAGAGTCAGGGAGCCTGACATGACGCACTCCAGCAGCCCGGACGATGGCCCAGAGCCTGAGTATCGACTGGCGACAGCCAATGACGCCGCGGCAATCTCCGACGTGATCCGCGATGTTGTCGAAGGACCGAATCCGGTGGTGTTCGATCGCCCCTGGAGTGTCGAAGAGGTCTCGACATGGCGACGACGGTTGGGCAACAGCGGCGCCATCTACGTGGCGGTCGAGGGCGACCATCTGATCGGCTTCGGCGCGCTCGACTACAACACCCGCCAGCCCGACACCTGTACGCTCGGCGTCTGGCTGCGTTCAGAGTGGCGCAGGCGCGGCATCGGCACGGTGTTGGCCGAATACCTCCTTTCGCACGCGCGTGAACAGAACTTCCGCCGAGTCGTCGGTTCACTGCCTGACAACAACGAGGCCGCCCTCTCCTTCCTCAGCGCCATCGGCGCGCTTGCGCCGCTGATCAATCCCGATTCACGATTCGAGCTCCCGCTGTGATAGGACAATCGGTTGCACCTTCGTCGCCTGTTGCTCGTCAGCGCGCTGATCTTCGCGCTCATCGGCGCAGGCACGTTGACCGTATCGGTCTGCTGCATGTTCGGTCTGATTGGGAGTCAGTGCGAACTCTGGCTGCTGGGCCCCTTCCTGGCACTACCGCTCGCTCTGGGTCTTGGCCTGATCGGTCGAGCCGCCGGCGGACCGCCCGTGCTGGAGTCGACGGAGCCGGTCGAATCAATGGGAAGTTGTGAACGTGACGAAGCCTGAATCCGTTCTGATTATCGGCAGCGGTCCAATCGTGATCGGCCAGGCGGCCGAGTTTGACTACGCCGGTACACAGGCCTGCAAGGCGATGTCCGAAGAGGGTGTGCGTTCAATCCTGGTCAACTCCAATCCGGCCACGATCATGACCGACGAAGGCGTCGCCGACGAGGTCTACATCGAGCCGCTGACAGTGCCGGTCTTGCGCCGGATCATCGAGAAGGAACGCCCCGAAGGTCTGTTGCCCACGCTCGGCGGACAGGTCGGCCTGAACCTCGCCGTAGACCTGCACGAGGCCGGCGTGCTGGAAGAGTTCAACGTTCGCCTGCTGGGCACCCCGCTCGACGCCATCCGTCGCGCTGAAGACCGCGAGCTGTTCCGCACCGCGATGCGCGAGATCGGCGAGCCAACGCCGCCCTCGGCGGTCGTTCACTCGCTCGCCGAGGCTCGGGACGCACTGGAAGAGATCGGCCTGCCGGTCGCGATTCGCCCCGCGTACACGCTGGGGGGAACCGGCGGCGGATTCGTCCGCACAATGGAGGAATTCGAGCGAGTCGTGCAGACGGGACTGGACGCCTCGCCGATCACGCAAATCTTGATCGAGCGCTCGCTGCTGGGCTGGAAAGAGGTCGAGTACGAGGTGATGCGCGACGGCGCCGACACCTGCATCACGATCTGCAACATGGAGAATCTCGACCCGATGGGCGTCCACACGGGCGATTCCATCGTGGTCGCACCGTCGCAGACGTTGTCCGACAAGGACTACCAGATGCTGCGTTCGGCATCGCTCAACATCATTCGCTCGCTGGGGATCGAGGGCGGCTGCAACGTCCAGCTCGCGCTCGCCCCGCGGCAGGATGTCGTTGCCTGGCCGCCCGAGTCGATGCGAGATGGCGGCGGCGTGGGCATCCCTCATGACGAACCGCTGCCCTACTACGTGATCGAGGTCAATCCGCGGGTCAGCCGATCATCTGCCCTGGCATCCAAGGCAACGGGCTACCCGATCGCCCGGGTTGCGGCCAAGATCGCCGCCGGCAAACGGCTCGACGAAATCGCCAACCAGGTCACCGGACGCACCCAGGCGGCGTTCGAGCCGGCGTTGGACTACTGCGTCGTCAAGATCCCGCGCTGGCCCTTTGACAAGTTCGAGGCCGGCGATCGCGTGCTTGGCACGCAAATGAAGGCCACCGGCGAGGTGATGGCCATCGACCGGACCTTTGAAGCCGCCTTGCAAAAGGCGATTCGCTCGCTCGAATTCGGCGGCCGCACGGTCCTCTGGGAGGATTCGGAGAAGGAGGAGGAACCGTTCCGTGGTTCTGAGACTCCGACCGATGTCCGACTCTGGCACTTGCTCGCCGCGGTCCGCGCCGATCTGCCGCTCGACGAGATCGCCAGTCACTCCGGCGTTGACCCCTGGTTTCTCGAACGTCTCGAGACGATTGTGCGGATGGAGCAACGTCTGCTGGCCGAACCGCTGACGCCAGCTCTGATGCGCCGCGCCAAGCGCATGGGATTTGCCGACGAGCAGATTGCCAACCTCGCCGGTAGCGTCGACGAGCGAATCCGCGAACAGCGGCTGAGCTGGGGCATCGCGCCGGTCTACAAGATGGTTGACACCTGCGCGGCCGAGTTCGACGCCGTCACGCCGTACTTCTACTCGACCTACGAGGACGAGAACGAGGCCGAACCGGAGCTGGGCAAACGCGCGCTGGTGGTCGGCTCAGGGCCGATCAGAATCGGTCAGGGGATCGAGTTCGACTACGCCTCGGTCAAGGCAGCGCAGGCGCTGCGGGCAGCCGGGTGGGGCGCGGTGATGGCGAACAGCAATCCCGAGACGGTCTCAACCGACTTCGACACTTCCGATCGGCTGTACTTCGAACCATTGGACGAGGAAGCCGTGCGTGACATCCTCGAAAACGAGGACGGATCTCAGAACGGCAATGGCGGGAATGGCGGGGTCGCCTCCATCCTGCAGTTTGGCGGCCAGACCGCGATCAACCTCGCCGGACCGCTGACGACCGCGGCCAGACCGATTCTCGGTTCGTCGGCAGACGTGATCGACCTGGCCGAGGACCGAAAGCGCTTCGAGCGCTTCCTCGCCGACCTGGGCATTCCTCAGCCCCCGGGCACAGCGGTGAGCAGCATTGACGAAGCTGTCCTCGCCGCCGACGCGATCGGCTATCCCGTGCTGGTCCGGCCATCGTATGTATTGGGCGGTCGGGCGATGGAGATCGTCCAGGGCGTCGGCGATCTCGCCCGCTACGTCACTCAGGCCCAGGCGGCTGCGCCCGGCAAACCCATTCTGATCGACAAGTACCTGGCCGGGATCGAGGTCGAAGTCGACGCGATCTGCGGCGGCGCTGGCGACGACGCGGTACTGATCCCCGGGATCATGGAGCACATTGAGCGCGCCGGCGTCCACTCGGGCGACTCGATGGCCGTCTACCCCGCCCCGAATCTGCGCGCCGGAGAAGTCGCGACGATCATCGAGTACACCCGACAGATCGGGATCGGACTCGGCGTCGCCGGACTGATGAACATCCAGTACGTGATTATGCGCGATTCAGACCAAGACGACGGCGATGTGTTTGTCCTTGAGGTCAATCCGCGCGCCAGTCGCACCGTGCCGTTCCTGAGCAAGGTCACCGGCGTGCCGATGGTCGAAGTTGCCGTGCGCGCCATGCTCGGCGAGTCGTTAGCTGAGCAGGGCTACTCCAGCGGACTCTGGCCGTCAACGCCATTGGTCGCGGTCAAGGCTCCGGTCTTCTCGATGTCCAAGCTTTCCGGCGTCGACACACATCTCGGTCCCGAAATGAAGTCGACCGGCGAAGTCATGGGCGTTGATACCGACTATGAGAAGGCCCTGAACAAGGCCTTGATTGCCGCCGGCATGGCTGTTCCATCGCAGGGCCGCGCCCTGCTCAGCATCGCCGACCAGGACAAACCCGGCGCGATGGCGTTGATCCGCGAGCTGGGCGAGGCGGGCTACGAGCTTCACGCGACGGTCGGCACGGCCAGCCTGATCCGCGGGCTCGGCTACGACGTGCACGAAGCGCCCAAGCGCGAGGTCGGCGGCGATCCCGATGTGATCGATTTGATTCGCTCGGGCCAGATCGACATGGTGATCAACACACCCGAGCAGATCAGCAGCAACATTCGCGACGGCTTCCACATCCGCCGAGCCGCAGCCGAGCAGCGGATTCCCTGCTTCACCTCGATCGATACCGCACACCATGCCGTCGGGGCCATGCTCGAGGGCGGCGCCGACTACAACATCGCACCGCTGCCGGACTACACGGCTGGCCGGGTGTAGGAAGTTCGGAAGTCAATCAGGTGCGTCGCGCCGCCGCCCGGGTGATCGAGACCGAAGAGATCTATCCCGGCACGTTCGTCACCTGGTACGACGCTCCCGCGCTCACGCAACATGCGCAGCCCGGCCAGTTCGTCATGGTCGACCCGGGCGCGGAACGCGGCGCGTTCGATCCGTTGCTACCGCGGGCGTTCTCTTACTACCGCTTTCGCTATGCCTCGCCTAGGGACTCCGAGCGCCAGTTCGCGTTGCTCTACAGCGTGATCGGTCGGGTGACCGAGCAGATGGCTTCGATGCAACCGGGCGAACGGGCCTGGATGACCGGCCCGCTGGGGCGCGGATTCGACGTGCGACGCACTGCCTCGAACCTGTTGCTGGTTGGCGGCGGCGTTGGAATCGCCCCGTTGGTTGCGCTCGCCGACTCCGAGTCCGAGAACTCGTCGCGAACGCGTTCGATCGTGCTCTGCTTCGGCGCCCGCAGCGCGGACGGCGTCTATCCCGCCGAACTCCTCCCGCCGCAGGTCGAGTACCAGGTCTCGACCGAAGACGGCTCAATGGGTCGAGAGGGATTCGTCACCGATCTGTTCGCCGATTACCTCTCCTGGGCGGACCAGTCGTTTGCCTGCGGCCCGGTCCCGATGTTCCGTGCGATGACGCCGATCGTCCGCCGCGACGGTATGAATCGGCCGGTGCAAATCCTGATGGAAACCGAGATGGCCTGCGGCACCGGCATTTGCTACGGCTGCGCTGTGTTCACCAAGCAGGGAGTCAAGCTCTGCTGCAAGGACGGCCCCCGCTTCGAGCTGTTGGACGTCTATCCCAACGGCTGAGGCCTATCTTTTGCTGAGGCAATTTCAGTTCGGAGGCGTGTCATGACTCGTGAAGCTCGATTGGTATTGGACGGATTGGTCTTCCCCGAGGGGCCGCGATGGTTTGAGGGGCGGCTCTGGTTCTCGGACATGCATGCGCATGAAGTGGTTGCCGTCACTCCCGACGGTGAGCGTGAGACCATCGTCGAAGTTCCCAATCAGCCCTCGGGCCTCGGCTTCCTGCCCGACGGCCGCCTGCTGATCGTCTCGATGACCGATCGCAAGTTGCTTCGCCTCGACCCGGACGGACTCTGGGAGGTCGCCGACATCTCGGACAAGGCGCCCTATCACTGCAATGACATGGTCACCGACTCCGAGGGCAACTGCTATATCGGCAACTTTGGGTTCGACATCACCGACGGCTCGCCGCCGCGCGCGACGACGATGGTCATGGTTACGCCCGACGGTGAATCCTCCGTCGTCGCCGACGGATTGCAGTTCCCGAATGGCACAGTGATCACGCCTGACGGCAAGACGCTGGTCGTCGGCGAGAGCTGGGGTCAGCGGCTGACGGCGTTCGATATCGCGGACGACGGGACGCTGTCCAACCAACGAGTCTGGGCCGACCTCGGATACCCGCCTGACGGCATTGCTCTGGATGCCGAGGGCGCGATCTGGGTGGCCGTGCCGACCAATCCCGGAGCGCTGGTCCGGGTTGCTGAAGGCGGCGCAATCCTGGAGCGAATTGAAGTGCCCGACATGGGCGTCTTCGCCTGCATGCTCGGCGGCGAGGATCGCAAGACCCTGTTCTCGCTGGAGGCGCCGACGTCGAATCCGCAACCAGGTGACCCTCGACTTGGCCGGATTCGCGCCTTCGATGTCGAGGTCGGCGGCGCTGGATTGCCGTAGGCACCGTTTCAGCGGACATGTCGAAGGCTGAACTGCGGAGCGCGATGCGTCGCCAGCGGGCCGCGTTGCCCGCCGAGGCGACGCACGGCTGGTCGGCGTCGATCGCGTCTCGCCTGATTGCGCTGGACGAGATCCGACGCGCCGATACCGTCCACTGTTACGCCAGTTCGTTGCCTGGCGAAGTCGGCACCGACGGCCTGATTGCACAACTGCTGACCGAGCGACGGCGGGTCGTGTGTCCCAGAGTGCGCGCGCATGGACAGCTGGAGCATCGCGAGATCTCGGCGCTCTCACAACTGGTGGGCGCAGCGTTTGGGCTGCGCGAGCCCGACCACGAACTCGCACCGCCGGCCGATCCGGGGATCTGCGATGTGATCGTCGTGCCCGGGGTCGCCTTCGATCAGGAGGGCGGACGGCTGGGCATGGGCGGCGGCTACTACGATCGCTTTCTCACGCAGGTCTCCGCGCCGACCGTTGGGTTGGCATTTGAGATGCAGCTTGTCGACAGACTCCCGGTGTCGGACCACGATCAACGAGTCGACCTGATCGTGACGGAGCTGCGAGTGATTCGATGTCGCTGATCCGCTGGATGCCCGTCACGCGCGCTGCCGTGATCCACGCTGTGACGACGCGCGCCGAACTGGTCGGCGCATTCGCCCAGATGTATCCGGCGGTGTGGGATGCGCTGCACGAGCAGGGTCCGCCCCAGCTGGGCGAGGTGATTGCCGTCTATCACTCAATTGGCGACGACGAGCTGGTGCTCTCGGCGGGGATGGAAGTCGATGAGGACTTTGAGCCGCTTGAACCGCTGGCGTTGCTCGAACTGGGCGGGTGCGAGGCCGGTGTGATCGATCACTTCGGCCCTTACCTCTTCGAGGACTTCCGCAGAAGCCAGGCCACACTGGAAGCGGAGCTTGCCTTGCAGAGCCTGGTCGCGACGGGACTCGTCATCGAGCGGTATCTGACGATGCCTGATGCGGAGCCCGATCAGTCGAAGTGGCATACCGAGATCTGGCTGCCATTGGCGTAGCATCGCGGTGAAGCGAGATGACGAACGGAGCGAACGATGCCGGAGATTGTCCAACTTGCGGCCCGGAGAGCGGCGGTGATGCATGCGGAGGCGTCAACCGAGGAGTTGCCTGCGACCTTTGCGCGCATTTTTCCGGCGGTGCATGCGGCGCTGACCGAGCAGGGCGTCACCGATATGGGTCATGTCATTGCCGTCTATCACTCGATGGACGCCAACCAGATGACGCTTTCGGGGGGCATCGAAATCGGCGATGGAGTGGAGCCGAGCGGGGAGCTCGAGCTACTGGAGATGCCCGCCGGCGACGCGGTGAAGGCGGACCACTTTGGACCCTATGAAGAGCTCGGCGAGACGCATGAGCAAGTCTGGCAGTACGTCCAGGAGATCGGCCGCGCGCCGAGCGGTGGTCCGATCGAGCGCTACATCACGGATCCTGAGGCGGAGCCGGACACGTCCAAGTGGCATACGGAAATTCTGTTGCCACTGCAGTAGCGCTGGAGCGGGGGACGGGATTCGAACCCGCGGCCACCTGCTTGGAAGGCAGGAGCTCTACCCCTGAGCTACCCCCGCATGGCTACGGCTGAGCGTACCGGATGGAGCGGGGGACGGGATTCGCTGTTCGGTTTTTCTGGGGCGCGGCCACCTGCTTGGAAGGCAGGAGCTCTACCCCTGAGCTACCCCCGCTGGCCGAGTTCAGCTTAGCGGCCTGACGGCTCCCCCCTCTGCCTTCGGCATCTCCCCCCGCAAAGCAGGGGGAGAGCGAAGGGGTGGGGTCGGTCGATTAGCGCTCGCGCAGATGGCGGAGTTCGGGATCCTTGCGCAGCTCGCGGTAGGCCTTGGCCTGGATTTGGCGGATTCGTTCTCGGGTTAACCCGAAGCGCTCTCCGACCTGTTCCAGGGTGTACTCATTGCCGTCTTCGAGGCCGAAGCGCATGGCGAGCACGGCGGCTTCTCGGGGTTCCAGACGGTCGAGCGCCTGACGGGTCAGGCCGTTCAGCGCCTTGTGCAGGACTTCGTCCTCCGGCGACGGCGTATCCTCGTCGGCGAGGAAGCGGGTCAGGTCGGAATCGTCGTCCTCGTCGGAGACGCTCTTGTCGAGTGAGGCGGGCGTCATCGAGATGCGCCGCAGCGTCCGAATCCGGTCCTCCGATTCGTCCATCTCCAGCGCCAGCTCGGCGTCGGTCGGCTGCGCCTGGAACTCCTGGCGCAGACGACGCTCGGCCCGCTTCATCTTGTTGATCAACTCCGAGGTGTGCACCGGGACGCGAATCAGGTTGGCGGTATCGGCCAGCGATCGCGTCACCGACTGCCGAATCCACCAGGTCGCGTAGGTCGAGAACTTGTTGCCCTTCCGGTAGTCGAACTTCTCGACGGCGCGGAACAGGCCGACATTGCCCTCCTGGATCAGGTCGAGCAGGTGCAGCCCCTTCTTCTGGTACTTCTTCGAGACCGAGACGACGAGTCGCAGGTTGGAGACGTACATCGTCCGCTCCGCGTCGTAGCCGTCCCACTTGGTCTCGGTCAGCCGACGCTCGGCCCGGCGAACCAGTCCCGCGTCGGCCGACAGCAGGGTCTCGCCGTCCGGCGTGTCGCCGTTGGCCGCGGCGCTCTGTTCGAGCGCCTCGATCGAGCGGCGGTAGAGCCTCGGGGTCACGATCGCGGTGACGATTGACATCGCGATGAGCAGATCGCCGACGTATTCCTGCTCGAGGCCGCTGGCCGCGCTGATGCGCGTGACCAGGTGAGTGTCCAGCTTGCCGTCGACCGCTTCGCGGAACCGTTCGTGTTCCATGAGCGCCTCAACCGGCAAGGTGTTCAGGTACAGGGTGTGAGCGGTCATGGACATGACCCCACGCAACTCGCCCAGCTGCTTGAGCAGCTCGGCCCAGACCTGCATCGGCCGCGGCGCGTAGCCGAGTTCCTCGTGCAGGCTCTGCTCCAGCGCGTCGATCCAGCGGGCCCGCTCGATCGCGGCGCCCAGCTTCTGCTCCTGCTCGGCCGTCAAGAGCGGCCGACGGCCAATCTCGTTGAAGTAGGCGCGGGTCGCGTCGACGTCCGCATCGGAGTCGGGGTTGGACGCCCGTCGCCGACGCGGCTTGCGCTTGGGCGCGGGAGCGATCTCGTCGCTCGAATCATTGGCGAAGTTCCAGATTGGCGAGGACTGTCCCAACCTCACCGGGGGACGGGCGGCATCGCCCATACGACGACGCCAGGCGGCGGCGACGTCCTTGGTCGGGGCGCGGGTGCCCGAAATGTCAAAGCCGATCAGGGGGATCATCATGTCCTTCCTCGCCTCCGGCGCGGCATATTGCTCGTCGCCACTCACCTCGTTGTGCTCCTCGATCAGCGCGTGAACTTCGGCGCTGTCGTGGTCGAGTCGTTGCTCGAACGTCATCCGATCCCCCTTTCATTCAGTGCTGCTGCGCCCGCTCGATGCTCCGTGCACCAGCGGATCAGTGCGCTCACCAACAGTACGAAAACAGGCACGCAATTGTTCCCGATTGCAACAGCGACTGCAATCCGCTGTACGCCGAACATGCGTCCGCCGCCACTCGGGAAGCGGCAGCGTCTACCAGTGACAGATTGGGTGTAGCGCGGGCGACTGAGTCGAACTCAGTCGACCTCCGATGTTGGCGGTCAGTCCGCCAATACCGCCGCTGCGCTCACTGCCCGGGCCGGCGCATGACGGACGTCATCGGGCCGCATCGCGCGGGTCCAAGCGGCCAGCTCGAGCATGATGCCGTCGGGATCGTAGAAGTAGACCGAGCGGACAAAGACGCCCTCGTGATTTTCGCGGGCGATGCCGCGGGGCGAGTCGTCGTGGTTGAGGATCGGCGTGCAGCGGATGCCGGCCTCGATCAGCCGCTCGCGCATTTCCTCGATCTCATCCGGGTCGACGTCGAAGGCGACGTGGTTCATCGAGGCGATCGCCGTGACGAGTTCGGCCGAGGGGTCGAAGAAGGTGTTCGGGTCGGGCGAGGCGACGCCGGGCGCCGGTTCGGGGGCGTTGGGGAAGTTGAAGAACGCGAGACAGTCGCCGTTGCCGATGTCGAAGAAGAAGTGCTGGCCCATGTCGCCGGGCAGCTGGATGGTTTTGACGAGCGGAAAGCCGAGCACACCCTGGTAGAAGTCCACGGTCTGCTGCATGTCGCGACAGACGAGGGCCAGGTGATTGATGCCGCCGACGTTGAAGTTGCCGACACGGTTCTTGACCGGCTGCTCATTGGTGGTGGTCATCGTCGCCGCTCCTCGTTGCTGTTCGAATTCTCAGGATACGCCTCCGCGCTCTGTTCGGTCGGCGGTGTTCGGGAGAAGAGGAATTTTCGGACTCTGGGTGTTTGGCGAGAGAATTTTTCTTCGAGGCGGGAAAGGCAGGATCTCCAGTGTTTCGCTGGGGATTGGCGATTGCGGGTGGACAGTTTTGGACAATTTTGGACCAGTTTTGTCGGTCTGAGAGCATGTTTTGGCAGGTGAAGCTGTTCGGGCGCGTTCGGATCTGTTCGACGGGGTTCGTCTGCGCGCGCGTGGTTCGAAGGTCGGCGAGAGTTGTTTGGAGTGCCGTAGGTGGACGGTGGTTGAAGAAGTTTTTTCGGCCGGGCGAATGAGGCGGAATCCCAGTGTTTTGCGGGGGAAGAGTGGTTGAGAGTGGTTGGTTTTGGAAGGTCTTGGAAGATCCAGACGCAGGCGATGGAGGCTGGATCTGTTCGGTTTTGTTCGATTGTGTTCGAATCGGCCTGGTAGCTGCGGGGCCCTCACCCTAACCCTCTCCCTCGGGGAGAGGGGACCGGAAAGGGACTTGTGGGCGAGCTTCACGTAGGAGAGCGGAGTGGCGCCAGGGTTGAGGATGGCCGCACGCCCGTTGTTCGTCATTCCGCGCCTCCCAGAAGGACATGCGTACGATGTTCTTTCACGGTAGTCAAGCTGGAGGTAGCCGGATCCGGTGGACGCGGATGGGGTTGGGACGGCGGTCGGAGATAGGTGGCTTGTATCGACTGGGTTACTTGTGATATCAAAGTTATCTATCGTGAAGCATCGGAACTATTGACGAAACCTAGATCGACCGTACCTTAATCCAACGTTCACAGACGATACTTGCGAGCGGCGTCCACCTTCGTCGTGGGAGGCCAACCATTTTGACAGGGCGGCACAGACCGCGAGCACGGACAGAGCACAGAGATGACCCAGGCTATTGAGATCAGCACCCCGGACGGCGTGGAAGTCGTCGGAGCACTCCAGGAGGGCTTTGACGAGATCCTGACCGAGGACGCCCTCGCGTTCGTCGCGGGTTTGCACCGCGCCTTCAACGCGCGACGGCACGAGTTGCTGCAGCGACGCGACGAGCGGCAGGTTGAGTTTGACAACGGCGCGCTGCCCGACTTCCTCTCCGACACGGAAGAGGTCCGCTTTGGCTCCTGGGAAGTTGCCCCGACGCCGGAGGACCTGCAGCAGCGCTGGGCGGAGATTACTGGTCCGGTCGACCGCAAGATGATGATCGGCGCGCTGAACTCCGGCGCTGACGCCTTCATGGCTGACTTCGAGGACGCGCTCTCGCCGACCTGGGACAACATCGTCAACGGTCAGATCAATGCCCGCGACGCCGTCCGCCGCGAGATCACGTTCAAGAACCCCGACGGTTCGGTGCGCACGCTGAATGAGAAGATCGCCACGCTGCTGATCCGGCCGCGGGGCTGGCACCTGGACGAGAAGCACGTGCTGGTCGACGGCGAGCCGATCTGCGCCTCGCTGTTCGACTTCGGCATGTACATGTTCCACAACGCCGCCGAGCGCGTGGCTCGGGGCACGGGCCCGTACTTCTACCTGCCCAAGCTCGAGTCGCACCTCGAGGCGCGCCTCTGGAACGACGCGTTCGTCAAGGCGCAGGACGATCTCGGCGTGCCCCAGGGCAGCGTCCGCGCGACGGTGCTGATCGAGACGCTGCCGGCCGCCTTCGAGATGGAAGAGATCCTCTACGAGCTGCGCAACCACTCGGCCGGGCTCAACGCCGGGCGCTGGGACTACATCTTCTCGGCGGTCAAGCGCTTCAAGTCGCAGCCGACGTTCACTCTGCCCGACCGCGTGCAGGTGACGATGACCACGCCGTTCATGCGCGCGTACACCGAGTTGCTGGTTCGCACCTGTCACAAGCGCGGAGCGCACGCGATGGGCGGCATGGCCGCGTTTATCCCCTCGCGCCGCGACCCCGAGATCAACGAGATCGCGCTGACCGGCGTCCGCGCCGACAAAGAGCGCGAGTCGACCGACGGCTTCGACGGCACGTGGGTGGCGCACCCTGACCTGGTCTCGGTCGCCCGCGACATCTTCGAGACGAACCTCAACGGCGCGCGCAACCAGCGTGAGCGCATGCGCGAGGACGTCGAGGTCAGCGCGGGCGAGCTGGTTTCGCTGGACGAATCCGGCGGCACGGTCTCCGAGGCCGGGCTGCGGGCAAACATCTCGGTGGCGCTGCAGTACATCAACAGCTGGCTCAACGGCGTCGGCGCGGCGGGGATCAACAACCTGATGGAAGACGCCGCCACGGCGGAGATTTCCCGCGGGCAGATCTGGCAGTGGATTCGTCACGAGGCCGAACTCGACGACGGCCGTTCAGTGACCTCGGAGCTGTACGAGTCGCTGCGCGACGAAGAGCTCGCATCGCTCGGCGGATCCGGTGAGTCGCGTTACGGCGACGCCGTCGAGATTCTCGACCAACTCGTGCTCAACGATGAGTTCACGGAATTCCTCACTCTGCCGGCGTATGAGTATCTCGACTAGACGCTGAGAGCGAAACAGGACAGAGTGAGCGAATCCCCAACCACAGGCATCACGGCTTGACAGCCGCAACGACGTGATCCGACGCCAGGGATCGGACACGGACAGCCACGGAGGACCCAGATGACGACGAACGGCACGAACGGGACCGGCAACCCGCTGGACAGCGCCGCCGCC
>JAPPBN010000008.1:0-34206 GCA_026705025.1 Chloroflexota bacterium
GCTGCCTACGCCTCCGCCGACGCGCGCATCTGGCGGGCGCCGTCGGGTAGCGCCGTGCTCAGCCTCCAGGAAGCCCTCACCTACCTGGGCGCCGAAGGCGAGTGGGCGGTCGAACGGCCGCCGGAACCGAGCACCGTCCCGCGGCCGCTGCCCGCCGCGACGCGAGCGCGCGAGCCGGATTGGCTGCTCCCGGCTCGGCTCAAGCCGGCGGAGAAGCGCAGCCTCGACCTGGTCGGCGACTGGCCCTGGGTGAGGCCCGATCACCTGGCCGCGCTGCTCGGCGTCGAACGCCGCCGGGTCTCCCAGCTCACTGCGAGCCTGGAGCGCCACGAACTGCTCACCGCTGATCGGATCGACGGCCAGCGCCGGTTCGTCCTCAGCGACCGCGGACTGGCCCTGTTCGCGCGCCGTGACCGCGCCTCGGTCGCGGCGGCGCGCAAGCGCTGGAGCGCCGAGCCGCTCGACCCTGAGGCGCCCCTCGACTGGCGCAACCTGCGAGGCGGCCGGACGCGCCAGCTGCTGCGCCACCTCGTCCATACCGAAGCCGTGCACGGGCTCCTGGCGGCGCTGGCTGACCAGGCCCGTTCGAACGGCTCGGAGCTCGCCCAGATCGAACCGCCCCACAGGGCTTCGCGCTACTTCCGCCTCCAGGACCGCTTACGCTCCGTCCAGCCCGATGCCTTCGGCGTTCTCCGATGTGACAGACGCGATCAACCGTTCTTCCTCGAGTGGGAGCGGCGCGCAATCCGGCCCTCGACGATGGCCGCCAAGCTGGCGCCCTACCTGCGCTACTACTCGTCCAAGCGCCCGCTCGAGGATCATGGTGCGATCCCGCTCGTGCTGGTCGTGTTTGAGGACGAACTGGCAGCCGATCACTTCCTCAGGGTGGCGCAGGAGGAGCAGGTGCGAACCGGAGTCCCCCTGCCGCTTCGGGTCAGCGACCGCACTGCCCTGTCTCAACGTGGGCCGCTGGGCTCCGCATGGCGAACCACCGATCGGACGGCAGCGGGATCGGTCTTCGGCTGATCGCCGACGATCAGCCCGACCCCGCTGGATGCTCTGCCATGCCCCGGCGGACCGACGTGTGAAGCGTGGAACGCTTCGCTCCGTGCGGACCGCCTGCCCCGATGTCGAAGTAGGCCAGGACCCCTCTGAGCCACTCGTCCGATGTTGGGCGCTCCAGGATCGTGTCCGGCAGGGCGGTCAGGCGACCCGCCGCGTCACCCGCACCGAGAGATGGCGTGTGGCCGGATGATGAGCGCGGACGGCGTCGAACAGCGTGGCAATCAGCCAGCCGACCGCGGCTGGCGACCACTCCGGCAGCGACACCGCTACGCCGCTCTCAACCCGCTGCTAATCAATTCCTCGCCACTCAGATTGAGCGGCTTGACCGTCCGGCACCGCGACCGGAGGCCCGATCTCAAATGGTCCCGAATGGATTTGCTGGATGAACGAGAACACTGGCGCCGCCGCGCGTTCGTCCCATCCGTCAGCCGCGAGCGTTGCGACCGCACCAACGCGAGTTGGAACGGCGAGGACGTTGAACCAGTTGAGCACGCCGGCAAGCGGCGACAGCTGGGAGCGCCGTTCAGGCGTCAGGTAGGCGGCCGACACTTGGAGACCGGTGACATCGACATCCCCGAAGCGTCGCAAGGCGTCGTCCAGACGCTGGACGAGCGGCGGGATCGCCACCACCGGATCGGTGGATGGGCCTCGCTCAAGGGGATGCGGCGCGTACACATACCCGGCAGGAACGAGGTTGGCGATCGCCTCGTCGGACCGCGTCGGTAGCGAGGCAGCCTCCGTCGCATCGATCGCCGGACCGACATCGAGCCCGACCTGCGCCCGGCCAATTTCAGGATCATGAGGGTCGGAGTTCAGCGTGGCCTCTTCCATCGACCAGAGCGGCTGCGCAAGTTCGGGAGCGCGTGATTCGTACAGGTTCGACCAACGCATCAGCTCTGGGCGCGCAAGGAAGACGCTGTAGAGGTCTTCCTCGGCGCTCGAGTCGAGCAGGTTGGGAATGGCCTGACGTTGGCCGTACGCTGCGACTATCAGCGTCGTCATGGTGCCCTGCGCCTACCATGCCAACGGCCTGCACCTGACGTTGGTGGACTTGTAGACCTTGTCATCTGGATCACTCTGGCCGACGAGTTCGACATCGATGATGCTGCGGTAACCGATCGCCGCGGATGTGCTGCACCGGATCCGCGCGGGCGTCCCGCGACCGGCTCCGCCACCTGGACGGATGCGTGATTCGCTCCTGTTGAGCGTTTTCCAGTGGCAGTCGTTGGGGTTGTAGACATTGCAGAGCCACACTTGAAGATGGACCTCAACGTCGGCGTACTCCGGGCAGCCCCAGGTGATGGCGGACACGGTCCATCAGCCGTGCGCCGACACCGCGTCGTTGGAAGACGACAAGCGCGCGCGAACACCGTGGCTCGCGTAGCTGCACTGCGTCGATGATTGGTAGATGTCGCCTGCCAGTTCGTCCAGCCTGGCCGCTAGAGTGGATGGACTACTAGGAGGCGAGAGCAGCCTGTCTGCCGATGCCCTGGAACCGCTCAGGAAGACTAGGGACGCGGGGGCCTGCAGAGAAGGGGGAGACGATTGTGACGGCTTCGGATGGAGACACTTCGGTTCCCGATTACACGATGGGTTACTCGGAGGATTACATTCAGTTCCTATCGAGCGAGCGAGCGCAGTATGCGATCGCCTTCCTGGAGCCCCAGCTCAGTGCCGGCCTTCGGCTGCTTGATCTGGGCTCAGGACCGGGACATGTGACGGCGGCCCTGGCCCAGCGGGTGGCGCCGGGCGAGACGATCGGGATCGACATCAATCCCTCGCAGCTGGAGGCAGCTCGAGCGCTTGCCTCAGGGCAGGCTGGTGCCAACCTGTCCTTCGAGCTGGCCGATGCAGCCCGACTGCCCTTCGCGGACGGCTCGTTTGACGTGGTCAGTTGCTGCGATCTCTTGGCCTACCAACCGGAGCCCGCGGTGGTCCTGGCGGAGGCGCACCGAGTGCTCAAGCCAGGCGGACTGATCTACTGCCGCGAGATGATCATCGAGTCTAGCTTCGTCCATCCGGACACGCCTGAACTGGCCCGCGGCTGGGAGATCTTCGCTGATTTGCTGGAGGCGGACGACGGGCATCCGCAGATCGGCAAACAACTCATGTGGTACCTGACGGACCGCGGATATCGAGACCTGCGTCTGTCGCTGACCTTCGAGACTTACGCCGAGAACTCCTCGGTGGAGCGCTTCCACCGGCTGGTCGCCACCTGGTTCCGGTCTTCTGAGATCACGATGCCGGTGCTGCAGTACGAGGCCGGGTCTGCAGGCGAACTGGAGCAGTTTGACGAAGCGCTTGCGCGCTGGTGGCGGACGCCGGGAGCGTACGCCGCGATCGCGTTCGGCCAAGCCACCGCCCGCAAGTCATCGCGTGTTGGCTGGGCGTATCCATGCGCGTCAGCACTGCGCGCGTAGCAGGTGCTTGAGCGCGCGTTTGAGCAGGCGCTTCTTCACCAGCGACTGAACCAGGCGGCTGAACGCCGGCACCTCGATCACGATCGATGCGGAGAGTTCAGCTGCGGTCACGCCGGGTCGAGCCGCCACCGATTCCAGTGCCAGCAACTCGTCCAGCGACAAATCGACGGCGGACAGGCGGTCGTTCAACAGCTTGTGCGCGGCCAGGCCCAGATTCCGGAGTTGCACCGCGATGGGCGCGCTGCCGAACGCCTCGTCAACATCACCCGAACCAGCCCGAGATTTGGAAGACATCTTTAGGCTGCCTGCTACACCATTGATGCTAGCGAATCCGCGCGGCGCGGGATGCGGATCACCGTAGCTGGCCGAGAACATATTGTTGCAGATTTAACAGTATTGGCTGCAATCATGCAATAGCGCAGTATTGTGCGCGGATGAGCGTTCGCCGGCCAGAGGCCGTTCGGAGAGGAGTCTGCCGAATGCAACAGCCCCCCCCCCGGGGGAGCCCACACGAGTGAACCGTTGATGAGGCGGGCCTGGCCACCGATCTTCGGGCTGTTGCTCGGCGGACTATCGTTGTTCGCGTTCTCGGCCTGGGTGTCGCCCGAAGTGGTGCAAACATCGAACACGACCCGAACGGTCGAGGAGAATCGCCCGGTCGGCACGGTTGTGGGCGCACCAGTAACTGATGTCAGTCTGGTCGGGGGAGCGGTCCATACCCTCTCAGGCGCTGGCGCAGACCGCTTCAGCGTCGACCCCGCCACGGGTCAGCTGAGCACCGCCAAGGAGCTGGACCACGAGACGCGCGCCACCTACCGGTTGGGCGTAAAGATCACACATGACGGCGGTGCCGTGAGCATTCCCGTGCGGATCGTCGTGACCGATGTCGAAGAACCAGGCGTCATCGCAGTTGGCCCTCAGACGCTTCGCGCCGGTAGCGTGATCCGAGCACGGCTCAACGATCCCGACGGGCACAATCCAGAGAATGTGATCTGGGATTGGAGTGTCTCAGCAGATCGCGTCCGTTACGAGTTTACGGCGGCGGGGCTCGCGGGCATCCAACCCGGCAAATCGGCCGAGGCAGCGGCTTTCGTGCCGGCTGCCGAACACGCCGGAATGTATCTCAAGATTCAGGTCCGCTACACCGACCGACGCAGCACGAGATACTTCGACAAGACGGCGGAGTGGATCTCTACTGTGCCGATCGCTGCTGCCCAAACGCTGCCAAACGTGACGGTGCGCCCGCTCGTCTCCGGTCGCTCCATCCCTTGGGATATTGCGTTCGCGCCGGACGGCACGATGCTGTTCACGGAGCGCGGCGGCAAGCTCTGGAGCAGGCGGCTCGACGGTCGGCTCGAGGAAGTCGACATCGGGTCCCGCTACATCTATACCAGCAGGTATGCGGGTCTGATGGGCCTCGCCGTTGATCCAGACTTCGCGACCAATCGACGCTTCTACACCTGTCTGAGCGCTTGGCGCGAGGTCCAGGTGATCGCATGGACGATCGATGCGGAGTATCTCCGTGCCGTGCGAGTCGCGGACCCGCTGGTCGGCGACATTCCATTCGGTGGATTCCGCCGGCACGTGGGTTGTCGGATTCGCTTCGGCCCGGACAAGTATCTGTGGATCACGACCGGCGACGGCGACCTGGCGGGCACGGCGCAAGATCGCAACTCGCTGGCCGGCAAGCTGCTGCGGGTGGATGCGCAGACCGGCGAGGGCGCGCCCGACAATCCCTTCGCCGATCCCGACGATCCGACCAAGAAGACGCCCGTCTACACCTACGGGCACCGCAATCCGCAGGGTCTGGCCTTCCGGCCCGGCACCGAGCAGGTCTGGCTGGTGGAGCACGGCCCCAATCACGACGATGAGATCAATCTGATCGTCAAGGGCGGCAACTACGGCTGGGATCCGACACCCCCGTATGGCGAGAATGTGCCGATGACCGACCTCCGGCCTTCCCGGACGCGATCGAGGCGAAGTGGCAATCAGGCTTTCCCGCGATCGCGACAAGCGGCGCCGTTTTCCTCGGTGGCGACGGTTGGGGCCTGTGGAGCGGCCGACTGGCCGTGGCTCAGCTGAAGCAGAAGTACTTGACGGTCTTTGAGTTCGACGAAGGCGGCACACTACTCAGCGAAGTGCGCGTGCCCGACCTCGATCAAGTCTGGGGGCGACTGCGCTCTCCTGTGCTCGGTCCCGACGGGGCGCTGTACGTCACGACCTCGAATGGGCCCGGCAAGGATTACATCCTGCAGGTCTTCGGACCGACGACGCCGCGCATCGACGGTCCGGATGCCGTGTCGTATGCCAGCGGCGGAACGAAGCCGGTGGCTGCGCTTAGCGCGCATCACCTCTCGGCGCCGGTGAGTTGGACGCTGGGCGGCGAGGACGCCGCACACTTCGTCGTCAGTGCTGACGGCGTCCTGCGTTTCCGGTCAGTGCCGCAGTTCGGCGCGCCGCACGACGCAAACGCCGACAATCTGTACCGCGTACTCGTGGAAGCAGCTGGAGATGACGGCGGCACAGCCAGGCTGGCGGTCGCCGTCACGGTGTCGGGTGAGGGACCGCTCGTGACCGTCACAGCGGGCAGCGACATCACCGAGGGCGGCGACGCCCGCTTCACGGTGTCAGCGAGTCCCGCGCCGTCTTCGCCGCTTGTGGTTGGCGTCAGGGTCAGTCAGCAGGGCGACTTCGGCGCGACGACCAGCGCGCAGACGGTCACGATCCCAACCAGCGGCAGCGCGACTGTGACAGTAGCCACTGCCGACGATGACGCGGACGAGCCGGATGGCTCGGTCACGGTCGCGGTTGAAGAAGGAGACGGATACACCGTTTCCAGCGCCGACGGATCCACCTCTGTGGTCGTCGCTGACAACGACGACTCGCCGCCCGAGATCAGTGTGAGCGGGGGTAGCGACATCACCGAGGGCGGCAGTGCAGGGTTCACGGTCAGCGCCGACCCAGCGCCATCAGATCCGCTGCCGGTGAGCGTGACAGTCAGCGGGAGCGGCGACTACGGCGCAACCACTGGTTCGCGGACGCTCACGATCCCAACCAGCGGCAGCGCCACACTGCACATCGAGACCAGCGACGACAGCGCAGACGAACCGGACGGCTCGGTCAGCGTGACCGTCGACACGGGCGACGGCTATACGGTGTCCAGCTCGGACGGCTCAGCCTCAGTGGGCGTTGCCGATGACGATGACCCGCCGCCGGCAACGCCAGTGGTGCGGATCAGCGGGGCGTCGAGCGGCGAAGAGGGAGAGGACGTGACCTTCACGCTGTCGGCGACGCCAGCTCCAACCGCCCCGCTGTCGGTCAATGTGACCGTCAGTCAAGACGGCGAGTTCGGCGTCAGCACCGGAACCCAGGCCGTGACGATCACCACGAGCGGCAGCGCGACGCTGAGGCTGAGCACCACGGACGACGACACAGACGAGTCTCACGGCTTAGTTCTCCTGTCGCTGAACGCCGGCAGCGGGTATGGCGTGGGCAAGCCTGCACTTGAGTCGGTGCTCGTGTTCGACAATGACGACCCGCCGCCCGCAAGGCCCGAGATCAGCATCAGTGCCGGTGGTGCAGTTGCCGAGGGCGGAGACGCGCAGTTCACCGTCACTGCGACTCCCGCACCGGCAGCGCCGCTGTCGGTCAATCTGACCGTCAGCCAGGACGGCGACTTCGGCGCGACGACCGGTTCGCGGGCCGTCTCCATCCCGACGAGCGGCAGCGCGAGCGTGACCGTTGGCACCACAGACGACAGCAATGACGAGTCGGACGGTTCGGTCAGCGTGAGTGTGGCCGCCGGCAACGGCTACACAGTGTCGAGCTCGCAGGTCTCAGCCAGTGTGCCCGTGTTGGACAACGACGATCCGCCGAAGCCGGAGGTCAGCGTCACTGCGGGCAGCGAGATCACCGAGGGCGACGACGCGACGTTTACCCTTACCGCGAGCCCGGTGCCGACTACGCCGCTCTCGGTCAGTGTCTCTGTCAGCCAAACGGGAGATTTCGGCGTAACGAGTGGTTCCCGGCAAGTCACGATCCCCGCCAGCGGCACTGCGACGCTGACAATCGGGACCACCGACGACACTACGGACGAGCCGAAGGGCTCTGTCAGCGTGGCCGCGAACACGGGCAACGGCTACACAGTGTCGAGCTCGCAGGGCTCAGCCACCGTGCCCGTGTCGGACAACGACGATCCGCCGAAGCCAGAGGTCAGCGTCACTGCGGGCAGCGAGATTACCGAGGGCGCCAATGCAAGCTTCACCGTCACGGCGACTCCCGCACCGGTGGCGCCGCTGTCAGTCAATGTGACCGTCAGCCAGGTCGGCGACTTCGGCGCGACGACTGGCTCGCGCACAGTGACCATTCCCAGCAGCGGCAGCGTGACGTTATCCATCAGAACCACCGACGACAGCGCAGATGAGGCGGATGGCTCCGTCAGCGTGGCCGTGAATGCCAGCGACGGCCACACCGTTTCGCCTACCTGGGGTTCTGCATCCGTGGCCGTGTCCGACAACGACGACGCGCCGCCGCTGGACTCGCCGGAGGTCTTGCTCACTGGGGACGCCTCGATTGGCGAGGGGGAGTATCCCAACTTCCTGGAGTTCCATGTCGAACTAAGCAGAGCGTCGGGGGAAGACGTCACGGTGCGCTATGAGGTGCGCCCCGGCACGGCTGAGCCGCACCTGGACTACTCAGGCGGCTACGGCCAGGTCGTGTTCTACGCGGGCCGGACGCAGGCGTCGCTGATCGTTCGCGTGCGCGACGATGCCCGCCGCGAGTGTGACGAAACGTTGACCGTCGTGCTCACGGAGGTGGTTGGGGGCGCTGTCATCGGTAACGCCAAGACGGCCACTGGCACCATCACCGACGATGACCGAACAGACGTCCGGACATGCTGAAGCCGATCGCATCCTAGCCGCCGTCCCTACCCGGGCTGCCGGGGGAGGGACGGCGTCGTTGGGCGAGCGAGCGGAGCCGTCTGCCGGAGGCGCGGCCAGCGGGCTCGCACAATCTCCAGTGACAACGAGTGACTGCGGCCGGGTGACCGTGCCTGATAGCGTGGCGACGTTCTGGCGCGATGCAACCGCCCCGACGAGGGCTGGGAAAGCTTGACGACTGTGACGCACACTCGCGTGGCTCGGATCTCTCGGTTCGCTACCCCCCCCCCCCCGCACAGACGTTGGCGGCTTATGACCCGCGGTCTGTTCGCTGCGGCCACACTGACGATTACGGTCCTCTTGGGCGTCTTCGCGACGAAGCCACTGGAGGCGAATGACCAGAGCGTCTTTTGGCTCGACGCCCATTGCAGCCGCGTGACCGACGGCGGCATGGCGCTCTGCCGGTTGACATCCGAGCGGACGCTTGAGATCGGCGACTTTGTGCGGATCACGGCGACCACGCCCGGGGGCGGAGTGCACGAGCTCACGCTCGAGTACCAGGGCGACCACAAGTTCCGAGAGAGAAACGGTTGCGAGGGTTGCTACATCTTCTCCTTCCAGGTCGCGGAGCACCCGCCGTTGGACGATGTCAGCGAACACACCTCGGACTGGATACCGCGGCAGTCGAACAATGATCCGCAAGTCGATGAGGAGGTCGATCAGGAGGCGGACGAGCAGGCTGCGCAGTCCCGGGAGAGCAGCGATGCGTCCTGTGACGGCTGCGTCGATCGGCCCACGGACGAGCGCACCGTGACCGTGACGCTCAGCTCGACGAGCATCACGGTCGACGACGATAACCCGACCACACACGATGGCGCGCAAGAGGTGATTCCTTCAGCCGTCGACGTGCAATTTTACGATCCCGACCCTGGCTTGGCCGAGGAGTTCGAGGATGCGGACGGGCCTGTGGTGGTCAACGCGCCCCCCAAGTTTGACGAGAACGGAAATCGCAACTACAGCGCCGAGACCAACCAGGCGCGAATCGAGCAGGCACTGTTCGAGGCTGGCACGCCGTACATCGTCTGTTTCCCCGCAGAGACGTTCACGATCACGGACGATGAAGGGGTCACGCGCACCTTCCAGTTGGACGCGCACTGCGTCGAAGTGACGCCCTGAGGAGCGGCGCGGCGGATCGCGGCCAGTGCATCCCACCCAACACGGATGCGTCGGCTGGGGTAGCATGCCCGGCAGAGGGCGGACATGACTATCGCCAAACAGACGGAACGCCGCGGTCGCCTGCGGCTGCCCGACATCCCCAAGCGGGAGCCGGACGAAGTGACGGCCTACGATCACCTACATTAGCTCGGGAGTGCGCACCACCTGGCTATGCACCTGAGCGACCAGGGCGCGGACTCAGAACGGCTGCAGGTCACGGCCGACCGCTGGATCGTTGAGGACCTGTCGAGTTTCCGTGAGCGCGCCCGCTATCCCGACCTGTTGGTCGCCTTCGACGTCAATCCCGAGCGTTACCGCAAGAGCAACGGCTACGTGATCGCAGAACAGGGCAAGCCACCCGACTTCGTGCTTGAGATCGCCTCGGCCAGCACCGGACAGATGGATGTCGGATCGAAGCGCGACGACTATGGGGCGTTCGGCATCCGCGAGTACTGGCGCTTCGACGAGACCGGAGAGCATCACGGAGCGCGGCTTGCGGGCGACCGCTTGGTCTCAGGGCGCTACGAGCCGATCGACATCGAGGATTTGCCTGACGGCGGGTCGTAGGGTTGCTCGGAGGCGCTCGACCTCACGCTGCGCTGGCAGGCTGGCAGGATCGGCTGGCACGAGCCGGTGGGCGGACGGCACATCACGACGTTTGCGGACGTGCGAGCGCGAGCCGATGCGGAACACGCCGCCTATGTCGGTCTGGGCATGCCGCAGTTCTTTGAGGGCTCCGATGACCAGCATCCCGAGCCGACCCCGGCGGCGCTGCACGCCGCCGCAACGCCCGACTCGGTTGACGATCGCAGCCTGCATGGCGGCGATCAAGGCGACCGCTACACGGAGACGGTCACTGCCAGTCAGCCGAGTAGGGGTTGGGAGCTGATCGCGCTGCACGTGCTCGCAATCACGGTGCTCGGCAACCTGGGTAAGATGTCCCCCGCCTTCTGTTACCGCCAGGAGGCCCATTAGCGGCACCGGTTCGCTGTCGCGATCGGCATGTGGCCCGAAGCGAAGTCGGCGCCAGCGTACTCGTGCTCAGCCTGAGCTACGAGATCGGCGGCCCAATCGTGACTGTGGCGATGCTCTCGCTGGCGCTCAACCTGGCGCTCACGGGCGTGTTCATCCTGATCGTCAAGCGGCTGATCCAGAACGTGCCAGAATCTGCGGCCACCCAGAGTCCGCCAGTCACTGGCGTGTCAACTGATTAGGTCGGATGCACGAGGCGCAGAGCCGCCGGACCTTCGAAGAACCCACCAGGTAGCGAGCGCAGCGCGTTGCCGTTGAGACGCAGCTCGCGCAGGCGGGCCAATCCGGCGAAGTCGCCGGGATGGAGCGCCGTGATCCCGCGATCTCGAAGTACGAGCTGTTTGATCTTGACCGCGGTCAGATCGTCCTTGTCGCCATCGGCGCAACTATGGACGCGCTCGGTCAGCGTGACGATCGCGTCGCGCACCGCCGTCGTCCGCGCGCAGACGCCGAGTTCCGCATACGGTTGACAGGTCTCGATCTCGTCAGCTGGCCTGACGCTCTTGGCGGCTGCGGGGTTCACGAAGGGACGCGGAGGAAGTCGGGCGATGAGGCGAAGAAGCGAACTCGCCGAGCACGCGCGCGCTCACTTGAGGGATGCGGCTGCATTCCCAGTTACTGAGCTCACCCCCCACCTCGCCCTGACCTAGCAGCTGATTCAGCATCAAGGCCGCTGGCGCGATGCGCTGCGCTAGCGGCCTTCGCGTGCCCAAACGATGCAGGCAACGTGCTGTTGCGTGTCGCTGCGACGCGAGCGGCGCCTGTGCCCGCTGCGGAAAGGGGGGAACTCTTGAACGTTACCCAATGGCGCCCTGATGAAGCGGCAGACCACCGAATACCAAAGCGTTTGATGAATGGAGGGTCGAGATGATGACTGTGCGACCCGTGCAGCGCGGCGGCGGGCGCCAGGTGTTGAGTGTGAGCGTTGCACTGGCGGCGCTGATCGCCGTTGCAGCGTGGGCGGCGCTTGGGCCGTTGACGGAACGATCCCTAGCCGACACGCCGAACAATCCGCTGCAACTGCAGAGCCTGACCGACACCACGGCCGCATTCACCTAGCCAGCGCAAGCGGGCGCCGGCATGTATGAGGTGATTTGGATTCGCAAGGGCAGGACCGATGACGGCACCATCTACACCAGCGACACAACCGTCGAGCTCTCTGGTTTGCAGCCCAACACGAAGTACAACATTCAAGTGCTCGATCTTGACTGGAATCCGGTCGGGTAGAAGGTCAGGTTTACAACGCTGGCTACGGCGATGGTCGAGTCGATCGGGCCGATCGAAGAACCTGAGAGCGACGCCGATGATGCGCAGGAGGAAGAGGCGTCGCCAGCCGAGGAACAGTCTGACGAGCAGTCATCTTCGGACGCGCAAGAGCCTGCCTCCGACGACTGCGACTCTACCTCCGACGGGCAGGACCCGCCTGCCAACGAGCAACCTGACGAGCAGCCATTGGCGTTGGATGCACAAGAACCAGCCGCCAAGCATGGACTCTGGCTCGGAAGCGCAGGAACCCGCCTCGGATGACGGCGACTCCGGCTCTGATGCGCAAGAACCGCCAGCTAATGAGGAGCCCCAGGAGCAGCCAGTCACGCCGGTGATCAACATCTCGGGCAGCGCCGGCGGCAGCGAAGGCGTGAGCGTGACCTTCACCGTCCCCGCAACTCCAGCGCCGAGAACCGACCTCACAGTGTCCGTGACCGTCGCCGTCAGCGGTGACTTCGGCGTCTCTTCCGGTGACCGAACCCTGACCATCCCCACGGGCGGCAGCGCCACACTGAGCCTGACCACTGCAGACGACAGCGCTGACGAATCCGACGGCTCCGTCACCTTAACGCTGAACGCTGGCGACGGCCACAGCATCGGCGCGCTCGCGTCGGAGACGGTCGCCGTGCTCGACAACGACGAGCCCGCGCAACAGGAACAGAGCCAACAGCCGCAGGCCAAGCAACAGCAGACGCCGTCCAAGCGAACGCAGCAGACCGAATTGCTTCCGAGGACCTTGGCCCCGCGGTGGTGTGGTACTACTGGCCGACAACGGCGGAGTACAAGGTAGGCATCGGCGGGCGCGTCGATCCGTCCCGCTACATTTGGGATCCTAACCGCGACCCGCTGACATTCTCGGCAACGGTATCGAACGGCAAAGTTACGGCGAAGGTTGAGTCGAGCACGCTGGTGATCGACGCGATCGAAGCTGGTGAGGCCGCGGTCACGGTGACGGCCTCAGACGGCAAGGGCGAATCCGTGCAGGCGTCCATCACGGTGACGGTGACGGAGTGCACCCTCATCGCAGTCTCTGACGGTTGGGGCTACGAGGGCGTCAACCGCTGGCTACGCGTACCGGATCGTACCTGGTACGGGAGACAACGCTGCCACGGCCGAGTACTTTGATCGGCCCAACCAGTGGAATAGCGTCGGCTTCTACCCCCGCTTCAACAAACAAGAATGGGTCGGCGGCGATCCAAAGGTCCAGTGGCTGTTCATCGACCTGAAGGGTTACGATATCCCCGTTGACGAGCAGGGCCGCATCGGCGCACCAACGTACAACGCGCAGCCGAGCTGCACGCCGGGCACGACCAAGACCTTTACCGTGCAGATCAGGATCCTCGAGCCCTGGCGGACGAGTCAGGGTCTGCGGCTCAGGGATGTCGCTGGCTAGGTTACCATTGATGGTGTGGAAGTCGATTACGCCGAAGCCAACATGCGGATCTTTGCCAGTAACGGCTATTGCTCCGAGTGTTCTGCGCGCAGAACGCTCGGCGTTGCTGCCTGACTCGCCCGCCGTCACCGATCTGCCGGAATCGATGTAGCTTGATGAGATATACTAGCCTCCGCAAGTTCCAGGAGACGGAAGGTCTGAGATCATGCGAATGCTCACGGACGGGCTCGGACTGCCGAAGCTGACCGCCATGCTGTTGGCGCTGGCGCTCGGCGTCTGCGCGATCGGTGCCGTCGGGTTGGCGCAGGAGGGCGAGGAGGATCGAGGGGAACCCCTCGGGAATAGCGGCGGCTCTGGGCTCACCTGGTTCAGCGTGCCGTGGATCGACTCGATTGAAGTAACGTCGGAAGGCTTCCTGCTGCGCTGGACGCCGGCCTCCGCGAGTGGAGAGGTTGTCGGCTACGGCATCCGACGCCTTCGCGACTGGAGCGGCGAATACGAAGAGCTGGTGTTCAACACCGGCACCACCGAGACCGCCTATCTCGACCGGCTCGAGGGGGTGGGACCATACCACCGCGAGAGCGGACGCCACTGGCGGTACCAGATTCGAGTGTTCTGGGAACAAGACGGCGGCACGTTCGCGACCCCGTGGTCGGAGGACGAGGGCATCACAGTGCCCAACTTTGGCCGCCCGACAATCACGCAACTCGGACGCATGTTCCCGAACACCTATTGGACCATCGGCTGGATAGCGCCCAACCTCTCCTGGTCCGACGACGCGCTGCAGCTGACCGGCTACCGCATCTGGGAATCGCGCTACGAGAGCATCTATCCGCGCGAGGGCTCCTTCCACGTGATCGGTACGGTTGGCCCCGACGCGACCAGCTTCGATTACATGCGGTACATCGGACTCAAGGTCGCGTACCGGGTGCAGGCGGTTTACGGCAGATTCCTCGGGACTCCCACCGACTGGGTCCAACTGCGCGGCCGCTAATCCAGCCGCGCGACGCGCTCGTGACGCCTCGCCCTCAGCACCGAGGGTGAGGCGGCGTCGTTTCTCCGCTCAGTCGTTGTCCTTGATAGTTCCGGTTGTCTTGCCGTCGGCAATCACCGCGCCGTCCGCGCGTCGCAGTACGAGCTCAAAGGTCTCGTCCTGCTCAACACGGTGATCGTCGCGCACGTTGACGATAATCGCGCCCGAGGTTCGGCCCGCATAAATCACCGCGCGGCCCGAGCTGGTGCCCTGATAGTCCAGGTGGTTCTGGGCAGTGCCTTCGCGCATCTCGTAGTAGACCGTGATGTTCTCGTCGGACGCCTGGCTCAGCGTGAGGCGGAACTCGAGCAGCGAGAACGGCGCGCTCTCGGTGACCACGTTGCCCGCAATCGACACGGAGGGCAGGTTCGGCGGCGTGCCGTCGTCGTTGTCCGCGACGCTGACCAAGCCTGATCCCGCCGTGCTAGAGATCGTGTAGCCGTCACCGGCGTTAACGGTCACTGTGATCGAGCCGTCCTCCTCCGTCCGCGCCGTCGTCGATGGTCGGGATGGACAGCGTCACACTGCCACTCGTGGAGATGGAGACGGTTTGCGGGCCGGTCGTCGCGGCAAAGTCGCCGTCCTGGCGGACGGTCACATTGACTGACAGCGGTGCCGACGGCGCAGGACTCGCCGTGACCGTAAAGCTGGCGTTGCCGCCCTCAGTGATGCCGCTGCCTGCAGTCACGCTAATCTGCGGCGTCGGCGGTGGATCGTCGTTGTCGGCGACGCTCGCCGACGCCGTTCCCTGCGTGGACGAGATGGTGTAGCTATCGCCGGCGTTCGCGGTCACGCTGACCGAGCCGTCCGTCTCGTCGACATCGTCATCCGTAGTGCCGACCGTTACTGTCGCGCTGCCGCTGGTTGGGATGGTCACCGTCTGTGAGCCTGTCGTTGCGCCGAAATCGCCCTGCTGCCCAACGGACACGTTGACCGACAGCGGTGCAGACGGCGCAGGACTCGCCGTGACAGTGAAGCTGGCGTTGCCGCCTTCCGTCACACCGCTGCCTACAGTGACACTCACCTCCGGCGTCGGCGGCGGCTGCGTTGAATCGTTGTCCGCGATGTTCACGGTCGCCTCGTACGCAGCGGGGGAACGGTCGTAGCCGTTAACGTCGCCCCATGTCACCGGATCCAACGTCACAGTGACCCAGCCGTTCTCTTCAACGACGCTGTCGTCGTCAGTCGGGAGCGTCAGCTTGTAGCTGCCGCTGGTGGGGATCACAATCTTCGTCGTCGAGACATCCACGCCGAAGTCGCCTGTCTTGGTGATTGTTACCTGTACGCCCTGGTCCCGCCACGGCGTCGGATCGGCCGTGAATGCGAAGACCGCGTTCTCGCCTTCTGTAACATCACCCTCGGCGCTGACGCTGACCACCGGCCGCTCGTTGTCGTGGACAACCTGGATCCGGCGTTGTTCATTCCACCGCCCGAGCCGATAGCCGTCGCCACCTTTGAGCCTAAGCGTCAGCGAGCCGAAGAAGGTCTCGTCCACATCGTCGTCAATCGTCTGGATCGTGATCTCCACGTAGTACCCGTGCCCGTTGAGACTCTTGATACCATCGAGGTACGTGTACTCGTCGGGGGGGGGTGTAGTCGCTTGGTACCTCGCTGCGTTTCTGCTCGCGTGGAGTCGGCGACCAGCGCAGCGTGACCGCATGACTGCCGATGTACTTCGAGTCCGCGAAGTCGCCGTCCTGCCAGACTGAGTACTTGAGCGTGAGCGGGTTCTCCCGCGTGACGCGTTCCGACAACGTGATTCGATAGGTGGTCGGCGATCCCTCGGGCACCGTAAAGGTCCCTCGTCCGTGGTATCGCTTCCACGGGTCATACCACTCTTCGCGCTTCCAGTTTGGTATGGAGGCATCCACCTCGGCCAGCGGCCCCGTCTTCGGCGGCGACGGCGGTTCGTCGTCCTTGATCGTGACTCGTTGCTGCCACGGCCACTTCAGTGAGTGACCGGTCACGACATTCCTCCCCGAGTGCGGCTTCAGTTCAACCTGCACCCAGCCATCCGGATTGTGCGTGCCGTTGCCTATCGTATCAACAGTAACGACCTTGCTGGTACCCGTGAGCTTCACATACTTCGTTCCATTGTCCGACTCCTTCACGTACCGCTTACTAATGTCAGAGAACACACGATACGCCACGGTCAGCGGTTCGCCCGCCGCCGGCGCATGGGGTGCATGAATCGTAAACGTTGAGGCGGTTCCTTCAGTGACTGAGCTGGCACTGCTTGTGATCCACAGCTCCGGCGCTTGGCCGACGGGTTGACGGTGATCTCAACACTGTAGCTGGCGGTTTGCGGCGGATTCGCGCTGTCCGTGGCGGTCACGGTGAACGTCTTCGCGGCCGACGCGATCTTCGGCGTGCCCGCGATCGCGCCCGTCTTGTCGTTGAACGTGACCCCGTGCGGCAGCTCCGACGCCTCAGGCGAGATGCTGTACGTCGCCTTGCCGATTGCGCCGGTGAGCGTCGGACCCATCGAGAGTGAATCGCCCGCGGGGACGGTGAGCGGAGACGTCATCGACGACCAGGCCAGCTGGCGCACCTCGAGGTAGATGTTGTAGGCGACCGGCTGACTTCCCGCCATCGCGGTAATCTCGTACTTCTGCCGGGCAGGAGTGGTTGTCATCGTCGGCGTCCCGCTGATCACGCCCGTGTCAGTGTCGAAGCTGAGCTCACTGGCAGCGCCGGCGAGTTCCCGAGGGACTATGTGATCGTGCCAGAGAGGTCCGGCAAGTTCATCGGCGGGATGCTCACGCTCCGACCAACAACGGGCGTGTGCAGCTCGATCACCTCAATGCTGACCGTGTAGCTCGCGCTCATCGGAATGGCAGGACTTCGGACTGCGTTCTCTGTGGCGGTCACTGTGTACGTCGTCTTGAGCATCGGCTTGACGTTCGATCCAACAATCCCCGCCAATCCGTTGTGTCTGAAGCCGCCTGAGAGTGGCGGATCGATCACAAAATCCAGATACTGCGTGCCACCGAGCAACTGCGGACGGTCGATCTTCACATTCTGACCGGCCACATACGGCCCTGGCGTCAGGCTTGTCTCCGCCAAGCGCATCCCCTCGCTGACCGAGATCTCGACCTTGTAGGACACCGTCTGCTCTGGGTCACTAGAGTCTCTCGCGGTGATTGTGTACGTCTGCTTCGCCTGCACGGCCGTTGGTGCGCCGCTGATCACTCCCGTGCTGGTGTCAAGCGAGAGACCAGTCGTCAGCGGCGGGCTGATTGTCCAGGTGACTGGTTCCACTCCGTAGTGCAGCTCGAGCGTCTTGATCGGCCGGTCCTGGCCCTTGTAGAGCATCACGTGGCCGAGCCCGGCCTCCTTGAAGCGCATCTTCATTGTCTTCGCGGTGACGTCCACCTCGAGCGTGTATGAGGCGCGCCACCCTCGCGGCAGCCCGCAGATGTACTCCAGCTTGTACGTGGTCCGTCCGATCTTGTTGCCTGCCTCGCCAGTGAGCCGCGGCACGCCGCCCACGATTCTGAGTCTGAAGCCGTTGTGCGACGATCCGCTCGCAGGCGTGAACGTGCCACCCGTCGGCTTCTGATACAGCATTCCAGCGCCGACGGTGCACGGGCTGTTGGTGCCCAGATTCAGCGTCGGCACGTCGTAGCGGAGCTGGTCGCCGACCTCCAAGGTGACCATGATCGGAGTCATGTTGTGGCTGTCGGGCGTGAAGCTGTTCGTCGTCTCCGCCTGTGCGGAGTGTTCGCCGAACTGAAACGCGGCAGCGGCCACGGCTGCGAACCGCAGCGCCAGGGCGACTAGCCGCAGGGCGCCACCAACCGATAATCCAGATGTCCATCGTCGTAGGTTAGAGCGTGGCAAACTCCTCACAACACCCCCTATCCACAGGGCCTCGCACAGGTCGCTCCCAGCTCAATCGCGCTAGCGATGCGTGATCGAGCGCCTCCCTTCCCCTCCAGATCTGAGCATCTCCATCTCGTCCGCTCGTTCGACCAGCGCCATACTCGTTGCACGCGCCAGGTGAGTTTGGCGCTGGCTGCTCCTGAGACCCGAAGCCATGCCCGGCCAACAACGCCTTCCGACAGCTCTGTTCCCAAGTCCCACATCAGTGAACGCCACATCAAGCGGAATGAATCTGTTGCACGCCACCGGTGGCTTTTCGATATATGATCGAGGCACCCGTGTGGCTCATTGCTGCGATGGTGTGGTCGAAGTTTCTACCGACATGCAGGAAGAACGGAGTTGGACATGCAGCGCACGATGAACCGAAGAGTGAAGATGTTGGGAGTGTCCGCCATCGTGCTCGGCGCGCTGATCGCCGCCGCGGCGGTGCTCGCCTCAGTGGCTGCAGAGGACTGGGCCGAGCCGCGGGTCGAGTCGCTGACCGTCAAGCAGGGCGGCATCGAAGTCACGTGGTCGGCGTCCGGCTACACGAGCGGACTAGTCGGTAGTGAGATCGGTCGCAGCCTGACAGGCAACGCGAACGACTGGCAGACCGTCGCTGAGGTCGAAGCAGGGACCTACACCTACCTCGACGAGATGGACGGCGTTGATCTCGTCAATCGGGATAGTGGCAGTGTCTGGCATTACCGGGTCCGATTGACCCAGCGCGGGCCGACCGGCGCACCCACCATCGGCGAGTGGTCGAACGCGAGGAGCGCCACCGTGCCAAGCATTTCGCCGCCCGTGTACCCATTTGCCAGCAAACTCAATGAGTTGGGCTACATGTGGTTGGTTTGGACTGAGCACAATCCCCCTTGGTCAAGCGACACGCTTGTGGTGGACGGCTACGCGATGCTCCGCAGCGTCCATGAACCCGGCACATTTCCGCACACCGGTGTCGTCTCAGTCATCGCCAGAGTCCCTCCGCACCACATCAACCACCCATTCCAGGTTGAGTGGCCCGAGCAACGACGTCTTCGGTTGACGTACAAGGTGGTGAGCTTCTCCGGCGTCTGGTTCAGCGCGACCGACACACTCCCCTGGTTCCCTGTGCCCAACCGCCTCCGCCCCAACTAGCAGCTGGGGCGCCCACTCTTCAACCCAACGCTGGCGCACGCACGAGTTCGTTTGCGCCTGCGCCTCGCCGTTTGCGCTTCATGCGACAGCAGCTGCATTGCGCCCCAGGCGCCGCGGCGTGAAGGCTGTGCCAGAAGCTCGCAACTTCCTATTGGCATCAGTCCGGGGTGCGTAGAGACCCGTTCCCGAGCCGTGATCGCAGAACGGGGCAGCACGACTCAGAGCCGACTGGCACCCAATCAGGACGGAGCCGACCATGCAGCGCGCGATGAGATGAAGAGTGATGCTGTTGGGAGCGTCCGCCATCGTGCTTGGCGCGGTGATTGCCGCGGCGGAATCGCTCGCCTCAGTCTCTGCACAGTGGGCCGAGCCGGAGATCACGTCGCTGAAGGTCAAGCGGTTTGGCATAGAGACTAAGTGGGAAGAGTCGGGCCTCAGCAAAGGCCTCATGCTCGGCAGTGAAGTCAGCCGCAGCCTGACCGGCTACGCCGGCGACTGGGAGAGTGTCACTGAGGTCGAAGCTGGGACCTACAGGTACGCCGACCGCATGCGCGGCGTGACCCCCTGCGAACGGGACAGCGGCACGGTCTGGCTCTTTCCGGGTCCGATTCATCCAGCAGGGACCAGATGACAGGCCGCATTACGGGGAGTGGTCGGGCGTTGAGCGCGTCACCATACCCGAGATTCCGAGCCCCCAGCGGCCCCAGAGAGGCCGAGTCGGTGAAGACGGCGACGTGCGGTTCCCCTGGCACGAGCCGCCGCTCCCGTGGTCCAGCAACGTATTCCCGTGGAACGGCTTCGCGATCGTCCGAAGCGTCCATGTCGCAGGCGCGTATCCCGCGGACGGCGAAATCTCATTCGCTCGGTCGGTCCACTGGAGCTGGGACCACGCCTGGATCGAGGTTGATTGGCCTGAGAATCCAGCGCTTGAGCTGTCGTACGCGGTTGTGAGCTACTACGGAGACTGGTTCAGCCCGATCTATACAGCTCGCTGGTTCGATATTCCCAGCCACCCCCGCGACCAGTAGCCGCTCACCCGTAGAGCGGCGGCCCAAATCCGCTGCATCGCCTCACTATCTCAGTGAGCCACTGGTGAGTATCATGCGCGTTGTGCCTCGGCACAGCGCGCGTGCACGTTTGCGGTTCGCAGTAGAGGCTCGAGCGAGAAAGGAACAGCCCTCATGACATCACCGAATCATCGACAGCGACTCGTGTACATCCTCGTCGGGCTCATCGTCGGCGCCATTGCGAGCAGTATGGCCTGGGCCGCCAACGGCGGTTCCGCAGACGTGCGCCTCGCCGCGCGGGTGCTCGAGGACGGACGGGTCGAGGTGGCGCTGCAGCAGGCGGATGATCGAGGGGACTCGACTGATGGCAGCTGGAGCGAGCTGCAGTGGCCGGAGGCGCGCTTTCTCGCAGCCGACGCCGAACGGGGTCGCTGGCACTACAGCACGCCGCTGAGCCTAGCGTTCGCCCATTCGGACGCTGACGAGCCGGAAACGACCGAGCAAGCGGAGCTTGAGGAGCCCGCAGCCGCGTCAATCACTACCGAGATCGGCCCGTTCGAGATCGTCGGCACGCCGACCGGCAACCGCCCGTTCACGGATGAGACGCTATTCTGCGTGGTCACGCACGGCGTGCCCGCCGACTTCTTCTGGTTCCAGGTCTACAGCGCCTTCGCCGACGCGCAGGCTTGGAACGACATCAACCTACGCACGGAGATGCGAGAGACCGGCGCCGAGCAGGCGATGGCGATCGATGAGTGCGTCGCGGACGGCGCCGCGGCCATCGCGACGACGCTCGCCGATGTGGACGCGCTCGCGGGTTCGCTCCAGCGCGCAACCGAGGCAGGCGTGCGCCTGGCAACCTTCAATTCCGGTTCCGACCGCGCCACTGGGGTCGGATCCTCGGTGCACGTCGCGCTTGACGAGATCGCGGTCGGGCGAGCGGCGGCCGCAGAGTTTGAACGGCACGGCGTCAGCGGTGATCTGCTCTGTATCCTGCACGAGCCGACCAACCGCGGTCTGGAGCAGCGCTGTGACTCGCTCGAGGCGAACTACGACGACGGCGCCGTCGTCCGCCTGCGAATGAGTGAGTCGCCGGGTACGGCGCAGGAGGCCATCGCCGCCGCCATGACCGAGGACGTCGGTGGCGTGCTGGCGCTCAACGCCAACACGGCCTACGACTTGGTCGCGGCGGTCAGCGTCGACTACCCCGATGTGGCCCTCGCCGCCGTCTCAGCGGACTTCCCGCAACCACTCGCTTTGCTGCATCAGGAGCAGCTTTCGTTCGTGCTCTGGTCGCGCGCGCTTGAGCAGGGCTACCACATCATCACCGCGCTGCTCTTCGCCCACGGCAGCCCGTTCCCGCCCGCGATCGGTCTGTTCGATGAGGCGGCTCAGATCACGATTCAACCGTCCGTGATCACGGCCGAGTCCGTTCGGCGGCTGCTCGCGGAGGACAACATGTTCCGCAGCAACCTGCCGGCGTGGATCGACGCGCTGGAACGCGCCATCGACGGCGGTGCGGCCGAAGCGGAGGAACCCGGGGATTCGCTGCCTGCGGACGAGGCTGAGAGTGGACCCGAAGATCCGACCGGGCCTGAGTCGGATGATGTCGGCGACGAGGAGTAGGTGCTGCGCGCGGCGCAGACCATAAGCGTAACCGCCCGCATATCAACCTCGCCCTCGCCTGGCTATCCGGGCGAGGGCGATATGGGTTGCGCAGCTGATTGGATCCAGCGCGGCACTCGTCGCGCTGGATCCAGCCATCGTCCGGGGTTACACGCATTCCTATGTGAGTCTATGTGGGCGGCTCTTCAGTCGTTGGCGACGATGGTCCCCGTGGCCGTGTGTTCGTCGGGAGCAATGACTGCGCCCTCCGCCTCCGTGAGTACCACGGAGAGGGTCTCCTCATGGGCTTCGCGGCGGGTATCGTCGCGCACGCGAACGATGAGCGACCCCTGCGTCCGACCCGCGTAGACCTCGACTCGGCTGTAACCGCCTGAGTAGTCCAGGTGCGGCTCAGCCATGCCGGGGCACACCTCATAGCGCACCGTGGCGTCTTCCTCCGACGCTCTGCTCAGTTCGGCGTGGAACTCCAGGAAGCCGGGATGCTCCCCCTCAGTGATCGAGGCGTAGCCGACGAGCGAGACCTCCGGCAAGTTCGGCGTCAGCGGATCGTCGTTGTCCAAGACGCGGACCGAGGTCGAGCCCTGGGCCGGGGAGACCGTGTAGCCGTGGCCGGCGTCCGCGCCCACGCTCACCGAGCCATCCGGCTCATCCGCGCCGTCGTTCGTGGTCGAGACGGTCACGCTTGCGCTGCTGCTGGCGGGGGATGGTCACCGTGCGCGAGCCGGTCGCAGCGCCGAAGTCGCCCTGCTGAGTGACGCTCACGCTGACCGATAGCGGCGAACTCGAAGCGGGGCTCGCCGTGACGGTGAACGTTGCGTCGCCGCCCTCGGTAACCCCACTGCCCACTGTGATTGATACTTGAGATGCCTTCGCCGAAGGACTAACTTGAATATTGATTGTGTAGCTGGCGGTCTGCGGCGAGTTCGCGCTGCCGGTCGCGGTGATAGTGAACGACTTCTTCGCAAACTCAATCGAGGGCGTGCCGCCAATTGCTTCAGTCTTGGCGCTGAAGCTGACGCCGCTAGGCAGTTCCGGCGAGGCCGTATCCGGCGTTGCCACGGGTCCCTCGCAGGGACGAACACACGAGTCGCTGGCGGCGAGCATGCTAGTCGAGCTCGCCGAGTGGGCCGCCGAGCGCTTCGGGCTGCATCCAATCGCCGCCGCCAACGAACCGGTTGCGCGGCCTGACTTCTGGGGGCAGTCGTGACACGCCACCGTGACCTGGTGCCGTCAAGCGCCCAATCCGGGCGAGGCGCATCAGCGCCGTTGCGCTGCCTTCCTTGACGCTGAGTGGCACAAGCTCGAAACCGTACACTACACTATGCAGAGCGCGCCCAACGACCTGACTGAGCTGATCCTGGCGGGCGAACGCTAGCGAGATCGATTCTGCTGAGCGTTTTGGCAGCCGCTCCGAGAGGCCGTTCGGCTGCTGCTATCCATACAACGGCTTCTATCGCCCGAATAGAGCGTACCCCATGTCATCGTTTACCAACGTTCGAAGCTGGACGCTGCCAGGCGCGTTGGCGCTCGCAATGCTGATCGGCGCGCTCGGCGCGGCGCTGGTGCCGCCCGGCGAACGCGCTGGGGCGCAGGAGGCGGCGACTGACTGGGCCAATCAGCTCGCCGCCCAGGGGGAGGCGAGCGTCTCGGACGTGCTCGCTCAACCGACCGCGGTCGTTGAGGCGCTCGACCACGCCGACGGCGTGCAGCTCCAATGGACTCTGGACACCTCTAACCCGCTAGCGGGCTGGAAGCTAGCAGGCTTTTCGCTCGGTCGCGTAACAGCGACCAGTGGGATTGTCTTCTTCGATCTACTCGGTCCTGACGTCAGAGAGTTTCTGGATACGTTGGATGGGACGCCTGACGCAGAACGGACCGCGGGCACCAAGATCACCTACGACATACAGCCGTTTTACGTACGCGATCGCGATGGCGCCGAGCAGGTTGGTTCGCGCTCCCTGACCGTCTACACGGTTCCGTCGTTTCCGACCGTCTGGGGTGTACGCCTCGTGAACAACCAGGTCTGGTGGCGGTCGCCGTGGTTGTCATGGTCTGATATCAGCTACGTCCAGACCGAGCACCAAGTCTTTGTGGACAACGAGTGGTACTCGACGAAGATAATCGTGACTCAGCACACCAATTACCGCAAGGTGATCTTGAAGAGACACGGGAACGTATCAATACGAGTCGTCTACAACGACAAGTGGTTCAGCCCGTTCAAGAGTCCGTAGCGAACGACCTGATCTGACATCAGGCAATAGGAGTCTTACACGAAGGGTCGCTGGTTCTGCAGCAACGCTGCAACAGCGCCGTGACCGTCGAGACGGCGGTAGCGGACTCAGACGCGATGAAGCACGCGCCCGAGGACGCCGAACCCGCGCCGAGCACGAGTGTCGGATACATTCCACCGACCAACGTTGGGGCGTTTGAGATCGTCGGTTTGCCAACCGGTGATTGACCTTTCGACGACCGGACGCCGCTCTGCGTGATCACGCACGGCACCCCCTACGACTTCTTCTGGTACCAGGTCTTGAGCGCGTTGGCAGGCAGCCAAGGCAGGTACAACATCTCTCTCCGCCCTGTCATGGAGGCAGCAGCCATCGACCAGTGCGTGGCGGACGGCACTGCCGCGATCGCGACGACGCTCGCTGACGCCGATGCCCTGGCCAGCGCGATAGGGCGCGCCACTGACGCTGGCGTGCGGATGGTTACCTTCAACTCCGGCTCGGACTGTGCACCCGATGTCGGCGCTGTCGCTCACGTCGCATCGGACGAAACTGCTGTCGGCCGCATTGCTTTCGAGCAGTTCCTCGCCCGCGACGTCTCAGGCGAAGTCCTGGGCATCATCCACGAACCGACCAACCGCGGATTCAAAGAGTGCTGCGACGCACTGGGCGCGAGCTACGACGGTGGTGAAGTGAGACGCCCCCGCATCTCTGAGAGCGATCAGGACGCGGTCACCAAGATCGCTGGTGCCGTGACCGACAACCTTGGCGGCGCGCGTGCGCTCAATGCCAACACCGCCGACGACATGGCCGCCGCTTCGGCGAACGACCAACCAAGTGAGGTGCTGGCCGCGGTCTTCGCCGACTTCCCGCGCCCGCTGGCGATGCTCGCCGCCGAGCGGCTGTCGCTCATGCTCTGGTCGCACGCGCTCGATCAGGGTTACCAGGCCGGACGGCGCTGTTCTTCGCGCACGGTAGCCCCTTCCCGCCCGAGGCCGATATGTTCGGCCGCGCTGCGCAGATCAACATTCAGCCGTCGGTGATCACGGCAGAGACGGTTGAGCGACTGCGCAGTCACGATACTGGCCTCGGCGCAACGCTGCCCGCCTGGCTCGACGCGCTGGAGGCGGCGATTAAGGCGGAGCTGAACCTGCCGGATTCGGAGCCCGAAGATGACCCGGGTGCCGGGACCTCGGACTGGAGTAGCGCTCAACGAAGGCCCGGCGCAGCGCGCCGAGCTGAACGGTCGGCGCGCTGCGCCGTTCGCGAGCTACGGTTCCACTACCACCAGTTCAAGCGGCGGCATGCGAATCGGCTGGGTGGTATCCGTTGTCAGGGTGATCTTCTGGCGGTTGCTCATTGTGTCCTCATCCGGCGGCGGGCTTACCGTGATCGTTTGGTAATCGTCCCAGGGCACGCTCGCGCCGCCCGTGAAACTCAGCGAGGCCGTCAAGAAGGTCAGCTTGCCCGCGTCCGCCGCCGGGATCATGGGCGTGATCGTGACGCCGTCGACGGGATCGTCCTCCAAGCGGAGCGACAGCGTGTCACTAACGCTGTTCTCAACCAGCGTCAGCATCGCGGGAACGAGGCGGGCAATCCTTGCACGGTCTGCTTCCCTGCCGAGACGATCACCATCTAAGGCGATCAAACGGGTAGGCCCGTGCGCGCGACGACCCATCCTGAGGAGTGCATCCTGGTCACGCGATCTCGACCTCAGCGGTGCGCCACTCACGAGTATCTGCGATCGAAACGCGTCATTTCGGCTCTTCGGATTCCCTTGGATGATTCCGCTTCCGAATCGACACGGGGCCACGGTGTCGCGTCAAGGCGGACGCCGAGCTCAGTTGGAGCAGTAGTCGGATACCGGTGGTCAACCTGCGTCGATCTTGTAGTCGCGAGACAATCAGGCCGAGTTCCCGCGCCTCGCGCTCCGAGGTGTACGGAACAAGCGCTAGACTAGATCCATGCATCGGCGGCGCTGGCAGTCTCTCCTTGGTGACGACGGGAAGTTCGTGTACCGAGCGGTCGCTGGCGTTGCGGCTGAGGAGCCACTTTGCCCGGCATGCTTCGTCCCAGCTCGCTCGCACTTTTCCTAGTTTTCCTTGCTGCGAGGACATCTGGTGTCCCGGCCCCCCCCTTGACACCTAGGGGTGGATTAGACCAGACGAGGTACACACGGGTCGGGCTGACGGGCTTGTGTGCCGGTGCCTTCATCCTGGCGATGCTGCTGCTCGCCGTTGCGTCCGAGCTCTACGCCGCATCCGCCAAGGTCGAAATCGAAATCCTCGACTCAGACGCGCTTGTCGCGCCGGGCACGGAGTTTGAAGTCGAGCTCTGGGTCCGCGACGCCGAAGTTGGGAAGTCGTACACGCTGCGCTTCCTGCATGCGTTCGGCGGCCCGGTCGTGCTTGACCGGGACAGCCTGACCGGCGCCGAGTTTGCCGGTCCCGCAGACAGTGACGGTGATCTGGGGCCGATCGTCGCGCGCCTGGTGATCCCGCTGGGCACGGCGCACCGAGAGGCGACGATCTCGGCCATGGTCGACGTGGCCGGTGAGCCCGAGCCGCTGCCAATCGCGATTACGACGCTGGCGATCGGCGATCCGGGCGAGCCGATCGGGTCCGCCGTCTTGCGGCCGTCAAGAGAAGAGCATGCGAAGAGCGGTAAGCGGATATCGACGTCGCTCCAGCGGGGCAAGACCGCCTATCTCGAGTTGACGGCCATGAACTCGCTGGGCAACAAGACCAATGACTACGAAGTCAGCTCGATTATCATCGTCGCCGTGCAGGCCGATCTGGGCCGTGGGGCGGATACTCCCAGCGACGCCTATCGGCACACGTTGCGCTACGGGGACGAGCCCGGCTTGACTCCGGCCAATGCCGTCACGCAGTTCACGCTCAGGCCGGTCAGCACTGACGCCAGCCATATCGAGGTGTACGCGATTGTCTCAGGCGAGGACGGTCACGCGCGGTCGAACACGCTGGAACTGAACTTCGCCGGCGACCCGGCTGGGTTATCTGCTGGCGAACCGAGCGGCAATCTCGCCGCGGTCGGCGGAACAGTCAACATCGTCGTCACCGGGTTCGACTCGGTCGGCAACCCGACGGAACTCGACCACCGGGACATTGAGGTCGAGGTCGTGGAAGGACCGGATGATGCCGACTTCTCATTGATCAAGGCCGAGCGCCCGATTCGGTGTCCCGAGGCGGAGCCCGACGACGATGAGGAGATAGACGAGGAAGAACAACAACGGTTAGCAGCGATTCGCGCCCTGGAGTGCAACGAGGATCAGGCCGTCGTATCGCTGACCACCTCGCGCGAGGAGGCGGCGCTCGGTCGTTACCGGGTTGAGATTGGCCTGAGCGACATTCCCGTGCCGGCCGTCACCAGCGTCGAGATTATCGTCGTCGGACATCCTGTTTTCCTCTCGCTCGAGGTGTATCGCGAGAGCGATCCGGGAGCGAAGACTACGTTTGGACAGGGCGCCAAGGGGCTGCTCTTTTTCGTTCCCGGACAGGGCGAAGGCGAGGAAATGATTGCCGATGTCGGCGAAGTCTTGATCGCCGCCGTGGTCCTGCGAGACCAGTTTGGCGAGTTGGTCGCCTCTTCCGATCCAACCGTGGCCGGCGATGGTGTGAGCTTCGATGCCGCCGGTTCACTCGAGATGCTGGAGCTTGACTCGAGAGATCAAGAGATCGTGCGAGGGGTCGCCGTAGCCAGGTTCCTGGTGCTCGGCGAGTCCGGTCAAGGGCTGCTGATTGCCTCAACTGCCGGACTGCACGACATCGTCAAGGTGGTCGCCGCGGCCGAGAATGTCAGGGACCTTACCGGTCTGACCAGCGTTGGCGTTGACGACCTCAGCGTTTGGATCGCGCCCAACCAGATCCAGGCCTCCGCGCTCTTCCCGCAGCTCGCCAGCCGTGGGGCAACGGCGATCCACCTCTGGCTGCACGGCCAGCGCGCCTGGCTCACCTTCGCCCCGGCTGATCCCAACAATCCGGAGCCGGGAACCGACTTCTCAATCCAGAGCGGTTCCATTCTCTGGATCACTGGTCACCGCGATCACCAGCCGCCTGTCGATGCTCAAACGAATCCTGACAAGCCGAGCCGGTCGCATTAGCCGGCCGATACTTCTTGGTGCACAGTCCAGTTGCTCCAAAGGTCTGACGGCAGCTAGCATTGGTCGGCGGCGCCAAGATGGCGACTATACCCGCGGGGGAAGTGCCACGTGTTGAGCGTCACGCGAACCCGGAGTTGGGCTTCGGTACATCGACCGCCTAGAGGATTCGCATGGGCTCACAGCGTCCTCCGGCAGTACGATTGAAACCTCTTCCGTCGTCATATGATTTCTCTTCCCGGCCTTGACTAGAACGTCGAGTGTCAACCAACCTGTCACCGGGCCGCGAGCCATTCGCCCTGCGGCAAATGCTGGATTCGGCTCGGTTGGACGGACGGGAGTGATTATGCGAATGGCGGGGCGGTGTCCAGAACGGTGGTCGAATGTCCGGAGAACTCTTACCGTTGCGGCGTTGGTTGCAGGCCTGCTCGCCTCGCACGCTGGTCCAGTCGATGGTCAGACCGATCTTCCGACTCGCCCGGCCAATCCGCAGTCGGAGTCGCCTGCGTCGCTCACTGCCAGCGTGACGCTAGCTGGTGTCAGCCTGAGCTGGACGGCACCAACTCTTGAGACGGAGACGATCGGCGGCTATCGGGTCGAGCGCCGGCGGGTCCTGGACTTTGAGACGCGATGGCTCGCGCTCGTCGATCACACGGGAGACACGACAACCTCCCATGTCGACGCTTCAGCAAGCGTCAACGGGGCAGAGTACGAGTACCGTGTAAGCGCTGTACGGGGAGAGGGAAGTGATCAGGCCCTATCGGCAGCTTCCAACGTCGCCACGGTCACGATCCCTAGTCCGCCGCGTCCGATTGACCTGACGGCCAGCTCAGTTGATGATGGAATCGAGTTGTCTTGGAGCGCCGGTCACCTCTCGTGGCAGTCCGATTGGCTGCGTTTGACCGGTTACGAGATCCTCCGGATCGAGACCGCGCACTCCGGCAACCGTAACCCCGAGTGGGAGGTGTTGGTCAACAGCACCAACAGCACCGACACGTCATTCCTCGATGCGAGCGGTCTTGCGACAATCCAGTACAGCTATGCGATCCGCGCCGTGCACGGTTACCTACGCAGCCACTGGTGGGAGGGGATCGCGGGTCCGGTCAGCGGTCGCCTGACGCCCGACAAGTAACCCCCGCCCCCCGCGTTAGTCGCCCTGAGGTCCGCACGACCGCACGGAGACGCACAGATCATGGATGAACCTGGTCTAGTTCCGGTTTGCCTAACTGGCCGCGACTTGGTGCATCCGCGGCGCGCGCTGCAGCGCGATTGCCGACCGGAACGCGGACTCGCGCCCTTTCGCCCGGCACAGGACTAGCGCCCAGATCTTCAACATCTTCGCCGGATGTCTCACCCGCACTACTGGCTCGGTTCGCTAGAGCGAGGCTAGCCTTAACCAGTCGGTGCCTTGTTCCGGCTCGCCACTCTGAACTCCGGAAGCGGCCCGCGCGAGCATCCGAACCAAGGTAGACGGTGCATTGGCCTGCTCCAGGGTTGGCTGCGCTCCTGGCTCGCGTCCTGGCCATCGCCGCCTGCGCAGACAAGATCGAGCACTGGCAACCGCCGCTGGCACTCGGCGTCAGCGTCCGCACGCCAGCGGTGCGCGATGCCAAAGTATGTCAGATCGGCGGCGCACGCAGTTGCCCCGAGGCCGATCCGGACGCCCTCACCAGAGTCCGACAGCTCGATCTCAGCGATCGCGGGAGCCGAGCGTTTCAGGCAGGCGACTTGGTGGGACTGACACCTCTACGCGAGTTGCGTCTCAACGACAACGCGCTGCAACCTTCCCCGACAGGTTCTTCGAGGGACTGGCGGCGCTGCGCATGGTGCATCTGTACGACAAACCCGGCTCGCCCTTCCCGCTCGGTGTTGCCCCCCGGTTTAGCCAGCGTGATGAAGAGCGACTGCTGTATCTGCGCCCGCCCTCGCGTGGCGTCGCGCCCCACGCGGCGAACCTCGATTGGCCTTTGCCGCTGTTCGTCCTATAGGCACGCAACGTGGCACCGCTCTGCCAGGTTGCGTGAGTGAGTGAGAAGTCATCCTGGTAGGCGCGCTTCTCCGGCCGCCCGCGCTCAAGCTCGACTGCGTAACCGCAAACGTACAGCGAAAGGCTGGCCTGCCCACTCACGGGAGCTTAGGATAGCCGCAACGTCAGGTCGGTCGTCCCGCCCAACGCCGCCTTGACAACGTCGCCGTCGCGGAGTTCGATCCTTTCCCACTCGATGAGTACCCGACCCGTTGGCGATTGGGGATCAGCCCTGATCGTGAGTGCGGCCACGACGGCCTCCGGAGCCAACGCCCCAAACCACCGTCTACCGAAGAGTCGAAGGGGGCACTCGCAGTCGATGTTAGGCAGGCATCGCGTTCCTCCTGTCACACACGTAGTGGGATGGTCGAAACCGGCGGTGCCGATACGCCGCTACTCCACGAGCTGCAGGCAGGGTGACTTCGACCACCTGCCATCGCTCGTCTTCATTGATAACTGCATCGAACCCTTGAGCGTCGCGTTGGTCGCGCTGGCGCGCGAGACCGTCATCGCCTGATATATGTTCCAGGTGCCCCTCGTGCCGACCGTGAAGGTCAGCGAAGTCGGATTGAACGTCGCCGACGTTGCGCGGTAGACGATGCTGTCCGGGTAGTTGAAGGTATGCACGCTTGGACTGACTGTGACGCTGTCGCCGTCACCGGGATCGGCCTTGAGCCGTACCCAGATCTGGTCGGTTGAAGTGTCGTTGACGAGGTACTCGGTCTGCAGCACTTCGAGCCCGTCGGCGATACCGCCCTGGATGGGCTCATTGATGACCAGCAGAACTCTTGGCCTCTTGGTGAGGGCGAAGTAGCCCGACACTTCGTGCGTGATCGTTGCTGTCGAGCGCAGCGGATCGGCGTCCGCGCTGGGCGTGATCGTGACGCGCTGGTTGGTGCCCCAAGTGCCGCTCGTGCCGCCAGTGAAGGTCAACAAGCTCGGCTGGATGGTCACCTGACTACCGCCGGTGTGCATGATCGCAGCCGTGGCGGTGGCACCGTCGCCGGGATCGGTCTTGAGCCGAACCTCGGAGCGGGCGCTATGGCCTTCGGTCACTCCGAGCTCGGTCTTACTTCCCATTACGCACAGCGAAATCAGGTCTTGGATGGTAGCGGGCAGCTCGGCGACGCCTTTGAAACTCAAGCTTCCGGCCCAGACCGACAGCTGCAACTCGGTCTCTTCGTCGTCGTAGTTGGAGTCCGCGACCGCGTTCAGCCTGCCGTCCTGTTGGGCGTGCCAGTTGCCGCTCGTGCCATGCGTGAAGGTCAGCGAGATCGGGTCGGCGTTCAGCTTGTCACTGCTGATCTTGGTCAGCGTGAGGTTTTCGCCGGGCTCAGCAGCGAGCCGCCGCCGCACCGTCGCCGAGCTCTTCTCCGTGAACACGACGTGCCCGTTCGGCAGGTCGTCGGGGTGAACTTCGATTGTGATCGCCGGCCCGGTGCCCTCTTCCAAGATCGCGAAGCGCCGATTTGGACCAAGAGCAGAGGTCATATCGCTCCTATGCAGCGTTCCCGTCTCAGCTTGCGGAGGAGTTGTTTGGGTCGGGTTGCTCCTCATCCCTCTCGGACTCGCCGTTGTGGCCGTGCCATACCGGGTCGTCTCACACTCCGCAGTTGCTCAAGTGCTGCGTTGTCACGACGACAGGGACCGACTAGCCGCCTTAACAGCAGAACAGACCACACAGAGGTGAGTGGAGGAGGTCATCTCCGCGACGACGATGACCTCCTCCCGTGGCGCGAGCCGCTCAGCCACCGGCAGCGACCAGCCCGGCCTCTTGTTCGCGTTCCAGCGCCCAGTCGAACAGCGACGGACCCGAAGGCGGTGTGTTGCGCCCGCGAGGCTTCGGCTCATCTGTCTGCTCAGCCAGGAACTCGGCCCAGCTGAACAGCGTCTGCTGTTCGTCCTGACCGTGATGGCTCGAACAAGGAACCAGTTCGACGACCGCTTCCGCTTCGCCAGATGGGAGCGCGACGAGCGGTGCCGGTTCCACGATTGGCCGCTCCCAATCGGCATCGACCAGCAAGTCCTCGGCCTCCGCCGCGATCTGCTGCGCCCTGAGGAAGATGTCCTCGACCGGCTCAGAGTCAGTCTCGCCGGAGACCAGCTTGCGGGCCAGGGCCATCATCAGGTCGTCGCCGGTATCGCCGTAGGCGGCGAGCCCGTCCTCGGGCAGGTCGCCCTCGACCGCCAGGGATGACTGCAGCTTCTGTGCGACCAGCTTGAGCGCGTCGGCCTGCAGCGTGTTGCGGTAGGCCATGAACACGACCTTGACCGGCCGGTGCTGGCCGATCCGCCACGAGCGTCGCGAGGCCTGGCGCATGGTGTAGACCGAGTAGTCGGTCTCGTACCAAACCAGCGTTGGGAACTGGATCAGATCAAGCCCGGTCTGGACCAGGCGGGGGTGGCAGATGAGCACGTCAATGCCCTCCTCGACCCTCTTCGCGACCCAGGCCTCGCGCTGCTTTGGCTGCACCCTATCGGCCTTCATCACCGCCGTCTTGAACCCGTGCCGGGTGAGCAGGGTCTCCAGCCGCCCGGTGATATCCCGCCTGCCCGTGTGGGTGGCGTAGACCAAAACCCGCCGCCCGGCCAGGCGCTCCTGCGCGACCAGGTCGATCAGCTGCCGCTCCTTGGGATAAACGCGCTCTGGGTCGAGCGGCGGCAGCTGCACGATGAGGTCGCCCGTGTCAGGGTCGAACACCGACTCGCCCCTCGTGCAGCCCTCGGGATAGGCCAGGAGCGCCTGCAGATAGGTCGAGAGCAGCCTCTGCGAACCGCGCTCGATCGCCTTGAGCAACGCCCGCTTGAGGTCGGTCGCGAGGATGCGGTAGGCCGAGGCCTGTGAGAGGCCGTGAATGCCCTCCTCCGTGTCCATGCTCGCCACCTGGATCTGCTCCTCGTAGGGCGGCAGCCCTGAAGCGACATCGGCGAGGCGCAGGAACAACGAGTGACCAATCAGGTGGAACAATGCCGCGGGCGCCATCCCCGGCCGCTCCTTCTCATGCTTGCGGTAGCTGCGCCGGCGCGAGACCGAGCCGTCTTCGGTCGGGTCGTCGTCGCGGTCGTGGCGCACCCGCTGCTCGAGGAAGCCGTAGCGCTCGACCCACTTGCGCTCGTCCGAGCGTCCGAACTCCGAGCGAATCTCAGGCGAGAACCGGTAGAGCAAGTGGAACAGCGTGGAAGCGTACCCTCCCATCAGGGTGCCCGAGAGCGCCAGCGACTTGCCGCAGGCGTCGGCGAGGATGCCGGCCGAGAGGCCCTGGGCTGAGCCGCGTGCCTTCATCTCATGCACTTCGTCCACGATCAAGAGGTCGAAGTAGCCGCGCATGTGCTGCTTGACGTAGTCGGCCAGGGGGTACTTGCGCGGCCCCTGTCCGGGCGTCCGCCGCGCCACAAGGCCGGCGTTGTAGCCGCTCGTCTCGGTCTCGACCGGCCGCGCCTCGGCCGTCCACAAGGGCGTCCCGCACTTGGGGCAACTGTGACGCTTCTTGTCCAGCTGCCGGTGCGTCACGGGGACGCCTTCCGCGTCCACGATCTGCGCGGTGCAGTCGGGACAGGCCGGGGTCATGACGAACTCCCCGGTCTCCTCGTCGCGGACGGGCAGGCCGTCCTCGTCCTGCAGCCGGCGCATCCAGTAGGCGGGGCGGAAGCGGTGACCGAGCTTGGCCCGCGAGTGCGACATGACCACGTACTGCGGCCCTGCGCCCTCCTGGCGGCGCAGTTGCTCCAGGTCGCTGATCGAGTCGGCGATCCCGGTGCGGACCAAGGGGATCGTCTCCTCTATCTCACGCTGCCACTTACCGACCAGGTGCGGCGGGCATAGCACCAGCACCCGCTTGAAGCCAGCCAGCTGGGCGGCGGCGATGGCGATGAACGTCTTGCCCACGCCCATCTCGCCGA
>JAPPBN010000019.1:0-33154 GCA_026705025.1 Chloroflexota bacterium
GCCTGCTGATCGCCCTCGGCGCCGCAGCCGTCGCAGGCATCGGAGTCCGACGAGTGCGCAACCGAGCGTAACTCGCCGAACCCAGAGCATCCGCTCAACAAAGGGGCGGGGGCCAACAGCCCCCGCCCCTTTCGTCTCCTCTCCGCGCCAGCGAAGGAGATGCCGCACCACTCCGCTCTCCCCCCGCGCGAGCGGGAGGCATGGCCGCACCATTCCGCTCTCCCCCCGCGCCAGCGGGGGGAGATGCCGAAGGCAGAGGGGGGTCTCTAGCGCCCCCACCAGTGGGTTGGAGCGGCCGTCCCCCCCTTCAGCCTTCGGCAGCTTCCCCCCGAGGGGTGAAGCGCAGAAATGAAGGGCGAGATATCATCGGCCAATGTCGCGACGCGCTCCAGGGGTCAACGAGTTCGCTCGCTCGCAGCGCAGTAATCCCACTGTCGCCGAGGACCGGCTCTGGCAACATCTTCGCCGACGCCAACTGTCCGGTCATCGATTCCGGCGGCAGCATCCAATCGGACCCTACTTCGCCGACTTCGCCTGCCTCCAGCAACGCTTGGTCGTCGAGGTCGACGGCTCGCAGCACATCGAGGATCCGGAACGCGATCGCCGTCGAGATCAGTTCCTCTCGGAGCAGGGCTACCGGACGCTTCGATTCACGAACGACAAGGTGCTGCAGGACCTCGATTCCGTGTTGGAAGCGATCGCTCAAGCATTGGAGGACTGAGCGGCTTGGAGCGCCCCCCCTTCAGCCTTCGGCAGCTTCCCCCCGAGGGGGGAAGCGCGGAATGTGTTCAACATTGCCCCAACGTAACCAGCGTTGCCCCCTAACCGATTATCAGCTAGCCAGCGTCGGACGATCCCTACACAATGGACAGACCATTGTGGACTCGCGGCCGGAGGCCGTGGAGGGAAGGATCGAACGATGAAGATGTTGACCAACCGGCGCACGCTGCAACTGGTGGTCCTCGCCGCGCTCGCCCTGGGCGCCGTCATGCTCTGGAGCGCCCAGGCCTCCGCCCAGCCGGCCAAGCCGCCCTTCCTGCTCTACGGCACCGGCACCGCCGGCGACGTCGTCAGCGTCTACGACGAAATGGGCGAAGAACTCGCCATGACCGCGGTCGACGCCGACGGCAACTGGCACATGAGCGTCAACTGCGCCTCCGAGAAGCTGCCCACCCTCAGCTTCCAGCTGAACGGCGCGCCCGCCACCCCAACCATCAACCAGACCGGCGCCGACCAGGCCGAGATCACCCTCACCCTCTCCGGCGACGCCATGCCCGACGAGGCCATGCCCGACGACTCCGACACCGGAATGGTCGATGAGGGCGACGAGATGATGGAAGACGACATGACCGAGGACGGCGACGAAATGATGGAAGACGACGACTCGGCCATGATGCAAGAGTCCGACGACGAGATGATGGACGACGAGATGTCCGACGACGAGATGATGGACAACGGCTACCCCGAGTCCGGCACCGGAGGCCTCGCAGACCAGTCCGGCCCCTCCACCGCCGCCCTCATCGGAACCGTCGCCATCCTCCTCACCCTCCTCTCCGCCCTCACCATCCACCGCCTCCGATCCAACCGGGCCTAAACCCCGGTACCCTCGAATCCACACCCGGCGCCTCCCCATCGGGGAGGCGCCGCTGTCTCCAAGAGCTCCCCCTCTGGGGGAGCTGCCGCGAAGCAGCTGAGGGGGCCCGTCCCATGTCAGAACATCCGCTGACCGACCGGTCACTTCCGCTGCTGCATCCTATCCGTCACTCCCGCCACACCTCCGTCATTCCCGCGCAGGCGGGAATCCATCCAGGACTAACCTGAACTGGTTGGAAGCCGATGCGAGTCCGGCCGTAGGTCGCTCCCACGGCTCAAAGAGGTCGTCATCCGACCCGATCTTCGTGTCGAATCATGGTCGGAGGTAGTGCAATGGCCATGGCGCGATCGAACGCTCGACTGAATGGATTCCCGCCTGCGCGGGAATGACGGTGGGGGCGTGGGAATCACTGAGGGGGTTGCGGGAACAGCGGCGGCGGGCGGCCCCCTCCGCTGCTGCGCAGCACCTCCCCCGGAGGGGGAGGTCTCAATGCGTGGTGTAGTCTGCGCAGAGTGTGAGCGAAATCACTAGAGGAGAATTCCCGTGGCAGAACTGAGTGGGGCGCAGATTGTCGCCAAGTCGCTGGCGACCCAGGGTGTTGAAGAGATGTTCGGGCTGGTCGGGGTTCCCGTGGTCCCCATCTCAATCGCCTGGCAGCAAGAAGGCAAGCCGTTCATCGGCGTGCGGCACGAGCAGGCGGCGGGCTACGCGGCCCAGGCGGCCTCGTACATGCGCACTCACCTCTCGGCGGCGCTCGTCGTCTCCGGCCCGGGAATGACCAACGTCATCTCGGCCCTGGGCAACGCCCAGGCCAACTGCTGGCCCATGATCCTGCTCGGCGGCGCAGCCAACATCACGCTGTCGCAGATGGGCGACTTCCAGGACGCGCCACAGGTCGAGGCCGCGAGGCCGTTCGTCAAGTGGTCGGACCAGGCCCGCGACGTGCGCCTGATCCCGCGACTCATCGCCCAGGCCACCCGCGCCGCGATCAACGGGCGTCCCGGTCCGGTCTACCTCGACCTGCCCGGTGACATCATCGACGCGGTCGTGGACGAGTCGGAAGTGCAGTGGGCGCCGCGGGTCGAAGAGCCGCAGCGGCCGATGGTCTCGCAGGAATCGGTGGAATCGGCGATCGAGGCGCTCAAGACGGCCTCGAACCCGCTCGTCATCGTCGGCAAGGGCATGGCCTGGTCCAGGGCCGAGCAGGAGGTCCAGGAGTTCGTCGACAAGACCGGCATCCCCTGGCTGGCCACCCCGATGGGTTCCGGCGTCGTCCCCGCGGACGCGCCCAACAACGCCGCCGCGGCGCGGACCCACGTGCTGCGCAACGCCGACCTCGTCGTCCTGCTGGGCGCGCGTCTGAACTGGATCCTGCACTTCGGCAAGCCGCCGCGATTCAAGGAGGACGTGCGCATCATCCAGCTCGACATCGAGCCCTCGGAGATCGGCACCAACGTCCCCACCGAGGTCGCCCTGGTCGGCGACGGCAAGGCCGTCATGGGCCAGTTGAACTCGTACCTCGATGAGAATCCCTGGCAGTTCGAGGACACCACCGAGTGGGTCGCCTCGATCAACGCCGAGCTCGAGCGCAAGGCGACCGAGCAGGCCGAGTGGAGCTCGTCCAACGAGTCGCCGATGAACTACTACCGGCCGCTCAAGGAGATCCAGGACCGGATGCCGCGCGACGCCGTCTTCGTCACCGAGGGTGAGAACACGATGGCGATCGCCCGCCAGGTGATCCAGTCCTACGAGCCGCGCAAGCGCCTCGACGCCGGCACCTGGGGCACGATGGGCGTCGGTCCGGGCTTTGCCCTCGCCGCCCAGGTCGTCAACCCGGGCAAGCGCGTGATCGCGCTCGAGGGCGACGCCGCCTTCGGCTTCGGTCCCGGCGAGGTCGAAACCGCCGTCCGCCAGAAGCTGCCGATCACCTGGATCATCTTCAACAACAACGGCATCGGCGGAGGCGCGCCGGAACTGCCCGAGGAGTACGAGACCGGCGCGATCAGCCCCGGTCAGCTGACCCCCATGGCGCACTACGAGAAGATCATGGAAGCCTTCGGCGGCAAGGGCTACTACTGCCGCTCGCCGGAAGAGCTCGAGGCCGCCCTCGACGACTCCTTCCAGCAGGAAGGCTCCACCTTAATCAACGTCGAGATCGCCCCGGGCGCCCAGCGTCGCAAGCAGCAGTTCGGCTGGCTCCAGCGCTAACGAACCATCAGGGCAGCTGGGTCCAGACCGAGCCCACGCGAACGACGACATACAGCGCGTCGCCGCTCTGCAGGCGCTCAAGCGTGTTGACGAAGTCCGGCGCGGCGGGCGACCAGAACTGCCAGCGCTCGGTGTACGGGTCGTAGCGATACGCCCGGCTGAAGTGAGCCACGTTGCGAAGCGCCGCGCCCACGTCGCGGTCCGGTCCCTGCCACGAGATCAGGTTGGCCCCGGCCAGCAGCCGAATCGTCACCTGCCGAGGCGCCGCCGGAGGCGCCGGCAGCCAGGCGCTAGACGGATCAACCAGAGCCCACACCGCCTGCCCCGCCTGCAACGATCGAACCGCCACATCCGCCGACGCAGGATCCGACGGGTCAAAGCGCTCGTACGACCCGTCGCGAGCATTGTGAACCACAAGCGCGCTCAGAGGCCCATCAAGCATCTTCTCCAACCCGGCCACCGACGTGTCGCGAGATACCCCGACCGTCCGCCAGCCGCCGACAGGCGCATCCGCCGGCATCGTCCAGACCGGTTCCGGCTCGGGCTCGGCGACCGCGACCGGCTCGTCATCAACATCTGGCGACTCATCCGTCGGAGCGGTCCAGTTGGGTGAGTTCGTCGACGTGAACTCGACCCCCGAATGCAGGTTGTACTCGTCCGACCAGTGAAGCTCCCGCCCCTCAATCGCATACGGCCGAGTGAACGGAATCGTGCGGCCGAGATATCCACCGCCATAGGTCTCATGGATGGCGTAGTGGATGTGAGCGACCCCTCCGTTGGCGTCGTAGCCAACCGGGAAGACGAGCCCAACCTGGTCGCCAACCCTCACCCGCAGGCCGCGCGTGATGTGGTCGTCCGGGTCCAGGTGTACGAGCAGGTGCGCGTACCCGTTGCTGTCCTGGATCGTCAGTCCATTGTTGTCAGACCAGGTGACCTCGCCGTCAACCGGCGAGAGTACCGGCGTCCAGTCGGTCGGCGCGTCGGTGCGGACGATGTCGATGGCGTGGGGGTCCTGCTGGTCCGCCTCGGAATGGGTCGCGGTGTTGTACCCGGCGATAATGCTCCAGGTCGTGCCGGCGGGCGCCGGGATTGGGACACCGCCCTCGGCCCGAATTGTCGAGAACAGGAAGAGCGGAGCGGCTACGGCAATCAAGACGATGGCCGCCCAGGAGACGGCACGCCATCCGGTCAACGCCATGCGGATCATGGTCTCGATATCGTCCCCGACCCTCGCCTTCCCTTGACTGTACAGACCAGCGAGCGGCGAGCCGGGATCAGAGAACAACACTGGCGCCGCCAATCCCATGGCGGCGCCAGTGAACGGGCCTCGTGCAGCCGGAGGGCCGCACGTTGCCAGGAGCTACCAGCAATAGACGGGCAGGATGCAGGCGCCCGACGTTTCTCCGTTGACCGGGTGCTGGTCAAGGAACACGACGGTTTGCTCGATCATGTCGCCCTCGCCGTAGAACGGAGCAAACGGATCGATGGAGCCGTTGGCCTCGGTGAATGACTCGTACTCGTGCTGCGCAACATCCTGTTGGGCGGCTTGCTGGTACGACGCTGCAGCCTCGTTGCCGACAGCCAGGGCAAAGGCTGACAAACCGGCCAGGAGGGCAACGGTCAGAAGCGGATAGACCCAGCGCTCGGGTGCGCGAATGAGGCCTACGACGTAACAAACGTGATAGATGAACGTCATCTTTCTTCCCTCTACTTTCTTTTGCTGGTTCGCTGCCTGACTCCGTGGTCCGGTATCCCGGCTACACCAAACGTATGCCTGCGCCGACCGTCTGATCGCCCCGACGCGACCCATTCGGCGCGAGGGTTGTCGGCGGTGTTCGACTGGAACCGTTGAGTAGTGAACCATTGAGCAATCGGGACAAATCTGTAAACGAGGAGGCGAGGCCATGAAACACAGGAGACTCGGCAATTCGGGACTCCAGGTGTCTCTTGCCGGTTTGGGGACGAACAATTTCGGCATGCGGCTGGACTACGAAGGGACCAAGTCGGTCGTCGATGCGGCAATTGACGCCGGGATCAACTTCTTCGACACCGCCGACATCTACGGCGGCGGACTTTCAGAGGAGTTCCTGGGCAGGGCGCTGGGCTCGCGGCGCGAGGATGTCCTGATTGCGACGAAGTTCGGTATGCCTGTTGGTGAGGGACCCTTCACGCGTGGAGGATCTCGGCACTACATCGAGAAGGCGGTCGAGCGATCTCTCAAGAGGCTGGGCACCGACTACATCGACGTCTACCAGATGCACCAGCCGGATCCAGACACGCCGATCGAGGAGACGCTGGAGGCGCTCTCGGACCTGGTACACCGGGGCGTCGTTCGCTACATCGGCCACTCGAACTTCACAGGCTGGCAGATCGCCGATGCCGACTGGACAGCCAGGGCGAAGGGCTATGTGCGATTTGTCTCGGCTCAGAACGAGTGGAGCCTGCTGGAACGCAAGGTTGAGCCGGAGATCATGCCTGCCTGCCGGGAGTTCGGACTGGGCCAGTTGCCCTTCTTTCCCCTGGCTTCGGGATTCCTGACGGGGAAGTACACGCGCGGCGCCGATCTACCAGAAGGCACCAGGCTGGCGGCCTGGGCGCAGGCCATGCCGGCGAGGATCGATGCCCTGACCTCGGACATCAATTGGGACAAGCTGGATGCGTTGACGTCGTTTGCAGAAGGACACGGGCATACCATCCTCGATCTGGCGTTGAGCTGGTTGGCCTCGGATCCGGCGGTCTCGTCGGTGATTGCCGGAGCAACCAAGCCTGAGCAGATCGAGGCGAACGTGGCGTCAACGCTGAGCTGGCAGTTGTCGGCAGAGGATTACGCCTCGGTGGAAGAGATCCTGGGCTAGCGCGTTGGATCTGCGAAGGCTGGCGATGTGGCTGGGCGCGATCGGCGCGGGGTCGGCGCTGTACGCGTGGTGGGAGTCGACTGCGGTCGAAGTGCGCGAGCACCGGCTGAGCGTTGCCGATTTGCCGCCAGGGCTCGACGGCCTGCGAATTTTGCACATGTCGGACACGCATTTTCCGGCGAACGGTGACTCGATCGGGCGGTTCCTGGAACAGGTCTGGCCGCTCGACTACGACCTCGTCTGCTGCACCGGCGACTTCGTCGAAACGTCGGCAGGATGGGACTCGGCGGCCGACGCCCTGACCCAGCTGGAGGCACCCTTCGGGGTCTTCGCGACGCTCGGCGCGCACGACTACTGCCAACCAGTTCGCAGCCTGGACGAATGGGCCTCGTTCAATGTTGACCGGCTGAAGGGATCGCCGCGTCGGTTCGTCAATCCTCAGCCGTTTGTCGAACGCCTGGAGGCGGCCGGGATCGTCGTGCTGCGCAACGAATGGCGATCATTGGAGATTGGCGGGGAGTTGGTGCGGATTGGCGGGGCCGGGGACGACTCGGTCGGGATGGCTCAGCTGGAATCGGCCGTTCCGCCGGCTGGAGGGTTTTCGATGCTGCTGACGCATTCTCCGGACGCGGCGTTGCGAATGCCGTTGTGGGCCGATGGCGGTCCGTCGGTAGTGCTCAGCGGGCATACCCATGGCGGGCAGATTCGTGTGCCGGGCTGGGGCGCGCCACTGCGCCACTCACGGCTTGTCAACCGAACACAGGCAGACGGCGTCTTTGACGTCAGAGGCGCGCAGGTGGTCGTCAGCCGTGGATTCGGTACGGCACACGTGCCGCTGAGATTCGCGTGCCGGCCCGAGATTGGTCTGATTCACTTGAGCAAGGCGCCCGGGTAACGATCAGGTCTGCGGGGTTAACTCCCGCGAAATCGGGCGCGTGCCGCGTTGATTAGAATGAGTATTGAGCGAATATGACAAGTATTGAGCCGCGCGCGTTGATGGCGGTCGCATTTGCGTGACAGCGGCACTGAGGAGAGATCGCATGGTGAGTAAGCAATATGACGTGGTGAGCATGGAGTCGCAGGACTTTGGTTCGGAGGCCTATCAGGCGATCAACCTGCACAACTTTGAACAACTGGAGCAAATCCAGGCGCTCCCGGACGAGGTGGTTTACAACATCAACGTCGTTGGGCGGGTGCTGCCGTTCAAGTCGAACCGGTACGTCGTCGATCATTTGATCGACTGGGAGGATGCGCTGAACGACGGCATGTTCCGGTTGACCTTTCCGCAGAAGGACATGCTGGCGCCGGCCGACTTCGACAAGATGGCGGCGGCGATCGACTCGGGCAAGAACTCGCGCGAGCTGAACGTGGTTGCGGACGAGATCCGGATGACGCTGAATCCGCACCCGGCGGGTCAGATGGAACACAACATGCCCAGTTACGACGGTCAGCCGCTGCCGGGCATGCAGCACAAGTACCGCGAGACGGCGCTGTTCTTCCCCTCGCAGGGGCAGACCTGTCACGCCTACTGCACGTTCTGCTTCCGTTGGCCGCAGTTTGTCGGTCTTGAGGGCAAGAAGTTCGCGATGCGCGAGGGCGAACTGTTGCGCGGCTACCTCTCGGAGCACCACGAAATCTCGGACATCCTGTTCACCGGCGGCGACCCGCTGATCATGAAGACGAAGACGCTGCGCGAGTACATCGAGCCGCTGACCAAGCCGGACGCGGGCCACAATCTGCGCACGGTGCGGATCGGCTCGAAAGCGATCGCCTATTGGCCGCACCGCTTCCTGTACGACGACGACGCCGAGGATCTGCTCGACCTATTCCGCGAAGTGACCAATGCGGGCATGCAACTGGCACTGATGGCGCACTTCAACCATCCGGCCGAGTTGCGCACGCCAGTGTCTCTTGAGGCGGTCCGGCGGATCCGTGAGACCGGGGCGCAGATTCGCACGCAGACGCCGCTACTGAATCACATCAACGCCGATTCTCAGCTGTTGGCCGACATGTGGGCCGAGCAGACGCAGGCTGGATGCGTGCCGTACTACCTGTTCGTCGCGCGCGACACCGGCGCGAAGCGCTACTTTGAGTTGCCGCTTGTCGACTGCCAGGAAATTTTCCGCCAGGCCTACAACAAGGTGTCGGGCGTCTCGCGGACAGTGCGTGGTCCGTCGATGTCAGCCGGGCCGGGGAAGGTTCAGATCCTGGGCGTCTCGGAGTTCCGCGGCGAGAAGCTGATCGTGCTGCGCTTCCTCCAGGGACGCGACCCAGACTGGGTTGGCAAGCCCTTCTTCGCCAAGTACTCGGACACGGCAAGTTGGCTGGACGAATTGGAGCCGGCCGAGGGCGACGAGTTCTTCTACGAAGCGCGCCTCCGCGAGCTGCTGGCCAACGAGGGCTCGCCATGGTCGCGCGAGGAGACCCGGATTCAGCTGCTCGACACTGCGGCTGCGGGCGGCGGCTGAGTCTCTGGACTGATGACCGACGATACTGGGGAGGTCCACGATCCGGTCGTGCGTCCGGGTACGCCATCGTTCCGCTGTCTGGCAGACGAGTGCGGCGCGATGTGCTGCCGCAACCCCTACCGTGTGGACCTCGGCGAGGATGAGGTGACGCGTCTGGCCAGCAGAGTCGACGTCTGGGAGGTGGTGGAGGAGCGGGCGGCGATGGTCTTAATGCGTCAGGCCGACGACGCCTGCGTTCTCCTTTCTGACGACCTGCGTTGCAGCGCCTACGAAGTCAGGCCGAAGGGCTGCCGGGACTACCCGTTCCGCCTGGAGGTCGAGGAGGGTCGTCCGCCGAGGGTCGAACGAGACCTGGCCTGTCCCGGCTTCGTGGGTCCCCCGATGACGGAGTCGGAGTACGAAGCCCTGGTCGCGTCGCTTGCTACGCGGTCTTAAGCATGAGTGCGACTGGTCGAGCCTTTCCGGCTGCTGGTACAGCCGCAGCACCTCAATGCCGACCACTCTCTCCGTCTTGCAGTAATCCACACTGTGACGCTATCGGTTGGTGGCTCAGCGGCTTCGTATACTCGACCCAGAGCGAGCGGTACCAGGCGGGAGCTGGCGATGCTTGATTCGGCGACGATTGATGCGCTGCGGAAGTCTCGGTCGGATTGGGATGCCCGGGTCGAGGCCGACGGTCGCGAGGGGCCTGGTCCGTTCATGACGGTGTCGTCGCGGCCGATCGAGCGCCTGTACGACGCGACCACGCTGGAGGAATCGGGCTGGGATGTCGAGCGCGACCTGGGGCTGCCGGGCGAGTATCCGTTTACGCGCGGCGTGCATCCGACCGGTTATCGCGGGCGTCCCTGGACGATTCGCATGTTCGCCGGATTCGGCTCGGCAGAGGAAACTAACTCGCGCTTCAAGCGCTTGCTTGACGATGGTCAAACAGGACTCTCGATTGCGTTCGACATGCCCACGTTGATGGGCTACGACCATGACGACGAATTGGCGGCCGGGGAGTTTGGCAAATGCGGCGTGGCGGTGTCGTCGCTGGCCGACATGGAGCTGTTGTTGGACGAGTTGCCACTGGATCAGATCACGACGTCGATGACGATCAACTCGCCGGCGGCGCCGATCTGGGCGATGTACATCGCGGCGGCGGAGCAGCGCGGCATCGATCGCTCGAAGCTGGGCGGCACGCTGCAGAACGACATTCTCAAGGAGTACATCGCGCAGAACGAGTTTGTCTTCCCGCCGCGGCCCTCAATGCGCCTGGTAACCGACACCGTCGAATTCGCGTCGGAGTACATGCCGAGATGGAACTCGATTTCGGTGTCCGGGTATCACATCCGTGAGGCCGGGTCGACGGCGGCGCAGGAACTCGCCTTCACGCTCGCAGATGGTCTCGAATACGTGCGGTGGGCTCAGGAACGTGGACTGCACGTCGATGAGTTTGCGCCGCGGCTGTCGTTTTTCTTCAACTCACATAACGACTTCTTCGAGGAGATCGCCAAGTTTCGCGCGGCGCGACGGATCTGGGCGCGTGAGATGCGGGAGACGTTTGGCGCGGAGAATCCGCGATCCTGGTGGATGCGATTCCACACGCAGACGGCCGGCGTCTCTCTGACCGATGTGCAACCGGAAGTCAATTTGTTGCGCGTGACGATCCAGGCGCTGGCTGCCGTGCTCGGCGGTACGCAGTCTTTGCATACCGACGCGATGGACGAGGCGCTGGCGTTGCCGTCCGAGAAGGCGGCACGTCTCGCGGTTCGCACGCAGCAAGTGATCATGCACGAGTCGGGGGCGATCAATACGGTCGACCCGCTTGGCGGCTCGTACTTTGTTGAACAACTGACCAACGACCTCGAGCGTGAGGTCTACCAGTATTTCGAACAGATTGATGCGCTGGGAGGGGTGATCGCCTCGATTGAGACGGGGTACTTCCAAAAGGAGATTGCCGACGCGTCGGCTCGATTCCAGCGCGAGATTGAGCGGGGCGAGCGGACGATTGTCGGCGTCAACGACTTTGAGATCGAGGAACCGCTGGAGATTCCGATTCTGAAGATGGATCCACAGGGAGAGGCGCGACATCTGGAGCGTCTGCGACGAACTCGAGCGGAACGCGATCAGGAGCAGGCCGACTCCGCGTTAACCGCGCTTGCCAACGTCTGTCGAGATCCGCGTGCGAACTCGATGCCGCAGATACTGGACGCCGTGCGCAGCTACTGCACATTGGGCGAGATCATGAACACGATGCGTGACGTGTTCGGCGAGCATCAGGAACACGTCGTGCTCTAGTCGGTGGCAAGTATCAGCGACTGAGCGAGAGGAATGCGCCATGGCCGGCCCGCTGGACGGGATCAAGATTCTGGAGTGCTCGACCTGGGGATTCGGCCCGATTGGCGGCATGATGCTGGGCGACCTCGGCGCGGACGTGATCAAAATCGAGTCGCCCACGCGTCCCGACGCGGCGCGGTTTGTCGAGTCAGTGGCGGGGATTCCCAACATGATGCCCGATGGTCATTCGGCGTTGTTCGAGGCGGTGAACCGCAACAAGCGATCGCTGGCGCTTGACCTCAAGTCGGAGCGGGGCCGGGAATTGTTCCGAGATTTGATCGTGGACACGGACGTGTTCATTGAGAACTATCGGCCGGGGACATTCGAGAAGCTCGGATTGTCGACCGAGGCCTTGATGGAGATCAATCCTCGCCTGATCCACGCAGCGACGGCTGGCTATGGCTTCAAGGGAGCGGAGTCCCACTTACCGGCCCTGGATGCGGTTGGACAGGCACGCGGTGGGTTCATGTACTCCGGGGGCGGCCCTGACGACCCGCCGAACTGGAACACACTGGGCATCGCCGACGTCATGGGGGCGACTTGCCTCGCCTACGGCGTATTGGCTGCAATCTCGGGTCGGGAGCTGAATGGGGGGAAGGGGCAGCGGATCGAGGTGTCGCACATCATGGCGACGATGTGGCTGCAATTCTGGGGCATCAGCGTGGGTATGATGCAGGGCCTGGACCTCTGGCCCCGATTCGATCGTAGCAATGCAGCGAATCCGCTCTGGAATCTCTACCGCTGCGGCGACGACAAGTGGCTGATGCTTGGCATCCTCGAAGCCGAGAGAGACTGGGAATCCTTCTGCCGTGCGATGGGGCTTGATGAGATCGTCGATGACGAGCGCTTCGGAAGCCTGGCGGCAATTGGGGAGCACTGCGAGGAGCTGATAGCACTTTTGGAGGGGCGATTCGCCTCGGCGCCTCGTGAGGAGTGGGAACAGCGGTTGTTGACCGAGCCGAACCTGATCTTTACCCGTGTACAGCAGATCGGCGATTTGACCAGTGACCCTGCCGTGATTGCCAACGACTACCTCGTGAGCCGCGACCACCGGCATTTCGGTCCAACCCAGACCTTGACGCATCCTGTCCTGCTGCACGGTCAGCCGGCGACGCTGCGCCGGGATGCGCCCGAATTGGGCGAGCATTCGGGTGAGGTGTTGACGGAGCGCCTGGGCCTGTCTGCAGATGAACTGGCGTCGCTGTCGGCTGATGGCGTGATTGGCTAGCCAACCAACTTCGCCAGCGCCAACCGCGAAGGGCGGCCGCCAGGGCCGCCCTTCATTTGCGCCTGCGAGGTTCGTTCTAGCGACCGATGATCAGCGAAACCGACGTTGTCCCGGAGCCTCCGATGTTGAGAGTTGCTGCTCGGCTGGCGCCTTCGACCTGGTAGTCGCCGGCGTTGCCAGTGACCTGCTTCCAGGCGTCAAGGGCCTGCCGGACGCCAGTCGCGCCGACAGGGTGGCCGCCGCCGATCAGACCGCCGGACGGGTTCATCGGGATATCGCCGTTGAAGTCGATGCGCCCATCCTCGATCGCTTCGTAGCACTTGCCCGGCTCGGTGATGCCGAAGTGGTCGATCGCCATGTAGTGGCTGGTCGTGAAGCAATCGTGGGTCTCGATCGCGTCGAGGTCAGTGTGGCCGTCGATGCCGGCGCGGTCATATGCGTCGGTGATCGCTCGGCGAGTATGAGGCAGGACGTACTCGTCACCCTGCGCCTGGGAGATCTTTTCGTCGAAGGTCAGTGCGGCGGTGTGGTGTCCCCAGCCCTGCAGGGTCGGGACGTCGGCGAGGTCAATGCCGCGCGCCTCGGCCCATTCGGAGGCCCGTTCTTCGTTGGCGAGGATCAGCGCGGCGGCACCGTCGGTGATCTGGGAGCAGTCGCGCAGGAGCAGACGGCCGGTGATCGGCGCGACGTACTTGCCTTCCGATAAATCAGACGGCACATCGCCGAGCCACTTGCGGGTCTGCGCCGCAGAGTTGCGCTGCGCGTTCTCGTAGTTGAGCTCGGCCAGGCGCTGCAGGTGGGCCGGGTCCAGACCGTAGCGATCGTCGTAGACATCGCCGAGCCGACCAAAGAGCTTGGGGAAGGGCAGCTCGACGCCTTCCGCCTCGAGTTCGTACCAGCCGGCGGTGCCAAGGAAGTCCCCGCCCTCGACCGGGCTGACGGTCTTCATCTGCTCGACGCCGAGCACCAGCGCCGTGCCGTAGCGCTCGGCCTCGAGCTCGGCCGAGGCCATCAGGATCGAGATACTCCCCGAGGCGCAAGCCGCCTCATGGCGAGACGTGGGCAGGCCGCCGAAGTCGGGGCTGATCTCGGCGAAAAAGCCGCCCATCTGCCCCTGCTTGGAGTAGAGCTCGCCGGCGAAGTTGCCAACGTGTGCGGTGTCGATGTCGCCGGGCTCCATCGCGACGGCGTCGAGCGCGCCATAGACGGACTCGGCCATCACGTCGCGCAGGTTGTGTTCCTCCTTGCGCCAGTTGCGGGCGAAGTCGGACTGGTATCCGCCGAGAACGTAAGTCTTGGGCATGGTTACTCCAGGTTGGTCGTGGTCTGGAGGCAGGATATCAGGCCAGAGGACGTAACTTCTCTATCAGTTGATGCACGTCGCGGATGCCGACGGACACTTCTGCCTCGTTGTAGAAGTCCCCATAGAAGTTCTTGTGTAGGTTCTGCGCGGCAGTAAACAAGAGGCGAATCTCGTTGTCGCCGAGTTCGTCAGCAAGGCGCTTGTTGGCTCGGCGAAGCGCTGCATGGCTTTGGTGGGACCAACCGCGCTTGATGCAGACTGCTTTGGTGATCTGTGCGGCAGCGCCCCACGCCTTCTCGGCCGCCTGGCGGAAATCGCCAGCAATGAGCTCTGTGTCCGCCTGTTCCAGAAGATGGAGGCTTGCTTCGTGGTAGCTCTCGGCCATTGCGCACTCAGCTCCTACTGCTGGGTGCCATGCTACGTCAGCTCGAATCCGCGTTCGGGATAACGCAAACCCGTCGGGTTTCAGCTAGTAGCCGCGGAACACGGATGGCCGCTTCTCACGCCAGCTTCGACGGCCCTCGTCGGCGTCGTCGGTGTAGCGATAGCGGTCGGAGACCTGGACCTCGTGGGCGAGGCTGTCCTTAAGCGAGTGCTCGGCGGAGTAGTCGATCATCTCCTTGAAGGCGGAGATGTTGAGGGTGGGCAGCCTGGTCAGGCTGTCGATGTAGTTGGCGGCTTCTCGATCGAAGTCTTCCAGCGGCCAGACCCTGTTGGCCCAGCCGCTCTGCAGCGCCTCCTCGGCGAACATGTGTCGGCCGGTCATCAGCAGTTCGAGAGCGCGCCCGCGACCCATGATCCTCGGAGCAAACCAGGTCGTACCGCCGTTCATGCCGATAGCGCGCTGGGCTCGGTGGTCCCCGACCTCAAGGTTGTCGGCGCAGAGCCGGATGTCACAGGCGCAGGCGATCTCCCAACCGTGCCCGAGCGCCCAGCCATTGATCAGTGCGACGACCGGTTTCTTCAGGTCGCGCAGCGAGACCAGGAAGGGATGGTGGACAGTGATCGAAGAGTCGATTCCGGGGGTTGGGTCCATGCCGTAGAGGTCGTCGCCGGAGCAGAAAGCTTGCTGACCTGCCCCGCGCAGGGTGACGACCCGGATGTCGGGCCTGGCTGCTGCGAAGTCGACCAGCGCTTGCATCTCGCGCAGCAGGCGGAACGAGAGCGCGTTCAAGCGCTCGGGACGATTCAAAGTGATCGCGAGCACTCCTTCTTCGCTGATTTCCCAGATCGTGACCTGCCATTCGCCGTCGGCGAGCGGCGTTGGCGCGTCGGGCCAGGATTCGTGGTTTGACATGGGTCGGCCTTTCAGATGGCGAGGCGGGACGTGAATGCGATTGACGGCAAGTCTAAGGCGGCTCGTGAATTGACAGTAAAACCGCGCAGATTTGAACGCGTCGGGCTCGCCCGCAGACGGTGCCGCGTAGGCCCATGCGTACACTTAACCTGTGATGATCGGCCTTGTGAGCCGCTTCCGATTGCGGATTCTCGCCCTGTTCGCCGTGGTCTTGTTGACGGCCTGGGTTACCTCGTCATGGCCAGAGGCATCAGCCACCACTTCCCAGCGAGTCCTGTCTGTCACTGCATCGCCAAGAATCGTCGAGGCACGCGGCGGCGAGTCTCGCATCACGGTTCGTATCTCGGCCGAAGCTGCTGGTGATCAGACCCGAGTATCGCTCTCGACCGAACTTGGCGCCTTTGGATCTGCCAGCGGTCCTCCTGCTATTGACGATCGGCTAGATGATGTCGGCAACGACCTGTTGGGCGCCTCCGTGATTCTCGTTGGGGATGGCCGAGCCGGAACAACGGTCGTGCGAGCACAAGTCGGGTCTCTCGTCGATACCGTCACGATTCGCTTCGTCGGCACGACGACAACGATTCGCCTCAACCAGCCTGATAACCGGGCGCGACTGGATGCGTCCGAGCAACATCTCATCCGATTAGCCGCCACGGACATCACCGGCCTTGGGGCGCCATCGGCACCAATCTCTCTACAGATTGTGGAAGCGCCGAAGGGGGCGACGTTGCGCAGCGGTTCGACGTCCACGACGACTTCGTTCTCGATCACGACCAATCAGTCCGGTAGGGCGACCGTGTATCTGTCGTCCAACCCGGGCGACGTCACGATCAGGGCCTCAAGCGGCGAGGCGTCACTGACGATGCAGTTCCAGCTCTATGGAGCGCCAGATCGCTTGAGGTTGGTTCCGATCTCTGAGCCGGCCATGGAGTTCGGCAGCATCGGAGATGCAGGCTCGATCCAGGTATTGCTGCAAGATGAACGTGGACAGGGAGTCCCGAACGAGCGGATCGTGTTCAGCGCCGAAAGCGGTCTCGTCGTGCGTTGGGACGGTGACGGCGAGTCGCAGGTGACCGACGATTCCGGATCGGCGCGTGTGCACCTGGACAGCCGCAGCGCGCGGCTGGGTCCTTCGAAGGTTTCCGCGACGTGGTTCGGCGGTGGAAACACGCTTGGCGACAGCCTGACCGTCACAGTGACCGGCACGCCGACCACGCTGTACCTATGGGCAGAGGTCACGCGGGCTGAGGTCGATGAGGTGCTGATCGAAGAGTTTGCCTCGTCGACGCGATATCGCCTGTACGCCGAAGTGGTCGACCGGCTCGGCCAGGGGGTAGCGGGTACGTACCAGGTCCGCTGGTGGCCGGTCGTATCCCGAGCCGGGGCGCAGGTGTATCCGCAAGTCAGTGAGACCAGAGACGGCGTCGCCACGGCGATCTTCGACTTGCAGCACGTTGACGGCAGGCCGTATCCCGAATCGACCTCCGTGCAGGCCTGGTTGATAGCCAAAGCGCAGGTCAACAACAACGGGCTCATTGGTAATCTGCTGGGTCCGGGAGAGCCGCTACGCGCCCGCTGGAATGATCTGACCTGGTTGGGGCCGGAGATTCCCGTGAGTGAGGCGGTCGCCAGTATCTCGAGCGTGGTCTCGGCAGCCTGGTTGCGGACCGAAGCTGGGGGCTGGCAGGCCTGGTTCACCGCCGACGTTCCCGGCGCCGTCGACTTTACGCTCAGCCCAGGCGATCGGTTCTACCTCGTGTTGCGCTCGGCGGCACTACTGGAGAACGTGCAGCGACGCTAAGCGTCGCAGGTGGCCGCAACGCCAACCCGTCATAGAGTGAGTCTGTGATGCTCCGCAGCGCATGGGTCGTCGTACTCTTCCTGCTCGTCGCCGGACTGGTTCTGCTCGCCTCTCAAGTCTCCGCCCAATCCACTCAGGAGTGGGTCGTGACTTCGAGCGCCGATTCGGGTCAGGGCACGCTGCGCTGGGCGATCGATGGTGCGAACGACTCGCCCGGTGACGATGTGATTCGCTTCAGCGGTGCGATGACCATCCGGCCGCTCTCGGCTCTACCGGCGCTCAGCGGCGAGAACATTTCCATCGATGGGTCGAGCGGCGATGTGTCGCCCGACGTCGCCCCGCGAATCTGGATTGATGGCGCCCGCGCCGGCGACGCTGCCGGAATTGAGATCGTCGCAGCGGGCAGCCTGGTGCGAGGCATCGGAATCTTCGGGTTCGAGCGCTACGGAATCGGGGTGATCGGCGTCGATGCGAGTCAGGTCACGATCGACGGCAACTGGATTGGGCTGCGACCCGACGGCGCGGCATCGGCAAACCGTCTGAGCGGCGTCGCGGTGATCGGCGGGGCCAGCGGGACGCGGGTGTCGAACAATCGAATCGCCGGCAACAGCGTGGAAGAGCGGACCGGACACGGCATTGTGATCGGCGGCGGCGGCAGCGTTGACGCGGTCGTATCCGGCAATGTGATCGGGATCGGCGATGACGGCTCGCCGCTGCCCAACGATGATGGAATCCTGGTCGTCGACTCTGCCCAGGCGACGATCCGTGACAACACGATTGGCAATAGCAGGGTGGCGGGGATTGAGTTGCGGGACACGCGCGAGGTGATCGAAGTCGACGGGAACCGAATCGGAATCAGACGCGACGGCGCGGTGGCTGCCAACGATGTAGGTCTGTTCCTGGGTCCGGGTTCGGCGTTGGCTCGTGTTGGCATTCGTGAGGCCAATCTTGTGGCCGGCAACCGAGTGGGGATCGCCGTCGAGCAGGGTGCTCGCGAGGCGCGGATCGAAAACAATTGGGTCGGCCTGGCCCCGCGCGATCCATTGGAACCAGTAACTCCACTGGCCTTGCCCCACGCAGTGATCAGGCCAAACCGTGAGCGAGGCATCTCGGTCATTGCCGGAGCAGCCAAGATTGAGCTACGCAACAACGTTGTGGCAGCAGGCGATTTCGGCGTCGTCGTTGACGACGTGATTACCACACGTGTAAGCCTGACTCGCAATGTTGTTGCCGGCTCTCGCCAGGGACCGACCGAGGCGGCGATTGATATTCGCGCCGGGACCGAGATCACAATCGGCGACGATGCAGGATTCGGCAATCACGTCTGCGGCGCGAAGTTCGGGATTCGACTGGCGAATACCGAAGAGCCGAAGGTGCACTCGAACTCCGTGGGCGCCAGCGTCGCGTCCCGGGTCACGTTCGACAGCGACGAACGGCTGACTTGGGCGATTCGCCTCGACGACGGCGTCGTGCGGGCTCAGGTCAGCGGCAACCAGATCAGTGACTCGTCGGGCGCAGGGATTTCGGTTGTCGGGTCGAACTCTCAGGACAATCTGCTGATTGGCGCCGTCTCGTCACGGACTACGTTGGGCCAAAATCAGTTCTCGGGAAACGACCTGGACATCGACCTTGGCGGGGATGGTCCGACAGAGAATGACCTGCGCGATCGTGACAATGGACCGAATCGCCTGCTCAACCATCCGGTGCTGGTTGAACACACGCTGAGGCGAATCAGCGCCGGCAACTACCGGTCGACGTTCAGCGGAACGGCGACTCCAGGCAGCCGGGTGCATATCTTCGTACTGGACGCCTCTGGCGAACGACAACACGCCAGAAGTCAGCCCGCCAACAGCGGAGGCAAGTGGGAAGTCAGCACGGCCGTGATCCCGTCGGGGGCAGTCCGAGCGCTCGCGGTGACGACGGCCGGCGCAACATCCGAGTTCTCTCCAGCGTTCTTGCCCTCGCAGCGTGTGAAGCTTGTCGGCGGTGTGAACTGGTTTGCCTGGACTGGTCCGGCGATGGGCATCGAAGAGGCGATGTCGCCGCTGTTGCGGCGGTTGGAGACCGTCTGGGTCTGGAAGTCAGCGGAGGAACGCTGGGTCGGCTGGTCGCCGCTGGTGTCATCTGCGCCATCCGACCGGCACGGCGGTCTGCAGACCTTGGAGAGGGGCGATGTCGTCAGGATGCAGCTGTCATCTCGTGCCTCGGGCGACTTCTTCATCCCTGCGGGAGGCGCAATCGAACGGCCGACGGTGGTGGCCCTGAAGCAGGGCTTCAACAGCGTGACCTGGTTGGGACGTGGGGTCGACTCACTTGACGCGCTGGCGGAGATCGACGCGGCGCAATCCGGCTTGATCGGCAACGTGTGGCAGTGGGATGGCGATTCCTGGGAGTTGATCTGGCCGCGATTGAGGCGGGCATGGGATCCCGGTTGGTGGGCGTTCCCGGCCCTCGGGATCCGAGCCATCCGCGACGGGGAGTTGACTCTCCCCTAGTGCCCGCGCCCGAAGCTTGCAGCGAGCCGCTATGCGCCGTCGTCGGATGTGAGGGTCTCCACGGCGATCAGCACGACGATCGCTCGTTCGCCCTCCTGGGAGATTCTCAACTCGCCCCGGAACGCTGGATTATCGGCGTCGCGGAAGGTGATGAAATCAACGCCGGCGCGCTGGGGGTCGGCAGTCACGCGCCAGGGATCGGTGTCGAGCTTCGAACGGAACCAGTTGAACAGATCGTCGGCTTCCTCCTCTTCGGTCTGCCAGCCGACGATCAGTTCGCGACGATTCTGGGTGTCGGTAAAAGCTGAACCGAGCAGGTCGAGCGCTTCGTGTTCCGGGAAACTGGGCGGGAGTTCGTCGACCAGACCCTGCACTCGCACATCGGCGATTGCCGTGCGGTCTGAGATCAGCAGGTAGTTGCGGAACAGCCGCTGGGCGGCCAGTCGTTCCTCATCGTCGCTGTTGTCACATGCTGCTGCGAATCCGCCGACCAGCGTGATCAGCAGGATCATCATGATCGGGATTCGTCTGGTCATGGGCGGTCTCTCGAGCGCTGGACTGCGATGAGGGTCCGCGGCGTATGGGGTGGACGGTGGGATTCGAACCCACGAATACCAGGGCCACAACCTGGCGCCTTAGGCCTCTAGGCGACGCCCACCACGCGCGGAGTTTGCGCCAGCTCGACACAGACGTCTTCCGCTGCCGCGTCAAATCAGAGTATCACCGACCTCCGCGCGCGAATGTCAATCGGGTCAAGCGATTCGTTGAATGAGCAGCGCCGCGAGCCCGAGAAAAAAGAGAAAACCCAGCATGTCGGTGGCCGTGGTGACGAAGATGCTGGCCGCGAGCGCCGGATCGGCGCCGAGGCCGCGCAGGATGATCGGGATCAGCAGGCCAAACAGACCGGCCACGACCATTGTGCCCAGCATCGCCGCCCCGACGGCAACGCCCAGCCAGGGATTGTCCTGCCAGATCCATCCAACGACTCCAACGAGTAACCCGAATGCAATGCCGGAGACGATGCCGATGATCGTCTCGCGGGGCAGCACCAGCCGCGTGAAGTGTCGATCAAACTCACCCAGCGCCATCGCCCGGACCGCGAGCGTCGTGACCTGCATACCGGCATTGCCGCCTTGTCCGGCAATGATCGGCAAGAAGATCGCGAGTGCGGCGACGCGCGCGAGGGTGCTCTCGAACGCGGCGACGACGGCTGCCGCGGCGAAGGCCGTCGCGAGGTTCAGGAGCAGCCAAGGCAGACGGCGCCGAAGCGCCGTCGTCACGGGCGTGGTCAGCGCTTGGTCATCCACGAGCCCAACGAGACGGTACATATCCTCGGTGGCTTCCTGCTGGGCGATATCAAGCAGGTCGTCCGACGTCGTGACGCCGACAAGACGGCCGTCGTCGTCGAGAACCGGCAGCGCGTGGAGTCCGAACCGCTGCAGGATCTTGAGCGCATCCTCCTGGTCCATGTCGGTGGTCACCGTGGGGCCAATCGGCTCCATCAAGTCGCGCAGCGCGGTCATTGGAGGCGCGAAGACCAGCGAGTGCAGACCGATCGAGCCGAGCAACACACCCTCCGTGTCGACGATGTAGACGGTGTCGCGCACGGTCGGTGCGGGCGCAGCGGCTCGCAACACCGTCAGCGCCTGCTCGGCCGCGAGGTGCGGTCCGAGCACCATCAGCTCGGGCGCCATGATCCCGCCGGCCGAGTCGTCATCATGTTGAAGCAGCGGCTCGACCAGACCCGCCTTGGGCAAGCGGTCCAGCACCAGCTCAGCGTCGGTCAGAGGGATGGCGTGGAGGACATCGGCGCCCAGTTGGGCCGGGGTCTCGTCGAGCGCCGCAGTCAGCTGCGGGAGCGCAACGTCCGGCGCGACATGCTCAAGCTCTTCGGGCGTGAGAAACGGGAGCAACTCGGCCAGCGTGTGTGAGTCGATCCGGTCGAGCAGGCGCCGCCGCTCCCGGCCGTCGAGCGCGGCCAGCGCGTCTGCCTGGTCGGCGGGGTGCAGGTTGTGCAACAACGCGGCGGCGGTGGCCAGTTCTCCGGTGTCGACCCGGGCGACGACATCCCAGACCGCCGAAGACGGTTCTGTTCCCAGGCCGGCGCCGCGAGTGGATCGAGCGTGTTGACTGGGCGTTCGTTGCGCCATATGCGAATCCGCCAAATGCGGGCGGGCCGAACCCTGCGGAGTAAGCTGAGGCCGTGCGCCCGTAGCTCAGCGGATAGAGCACCAGGCTTCGGACCTGGGGGTCGGGGGTTCGAGTCCCTCCGGGCGTGCCAGTAGCATTCAGCCTAACGGCGGACGCTGGAGACGACCGCGCGCATTCGAGTTGATTGGTTTGGCAGAGTCCCAATCAGGACATGCGAGGTCTGAGATGGCTCAATCGGATCGCTGCTCACGACAACTCGCGGAGCAAGCAGGGACCGCCTACGAAGCGCGTACACCTTCGGTCAAGGCCGAGTCGAGTGCGGCTGCCGCTCTCGAAGAGGCGCGCTTGCAGCGACTTCAACGCATCAAGGCCCTCTCGCAAACGTACGAACCCTACTTCGGTCCGCGTCCGAGGCCATCGCCAGAACAGTTAGACACGGCCGTCCGCGATATCCAATCGCTTATCGACTTGTACGTGCCTCGCGAAGTGTCGCTGGTCGATGAGTTGGTCGCCGAGCGCCGCGCCGAAGTGGAGCGTGAACCTGGTGGCTGATGTCGTCCTGGATGCGTCGGCAATCTTGGCAGTGGTCCGGAGTGAGGAAGGCGCTGATCGAGTTCGCCAAGCGCTCGTCGAAGGCGCAATCGTCGGCGCGGCGAATCACGCCGAAGTGATCTCCAAGCTCATCGCGTACGGCACACCGCACGAACAGATTCTCCCGAAGCTGGCGGCATTGGGATACGAAGTCGTACCTGTCCCGGAAGCGGATGCAACAACGGCCGGCTTCCTCTTCGGCGAAGAGAAGGCCAATCGGCTATCACTTGGTGATCGCTGTTGCCTCGCGCTCGCGATTCGGCTGAGCGCCCTTGTGCTCACGGGGGATCATCCGTGGGTCGAAGCTGAGCTGGACTCAATCGTCAACATTGAGCTCATACGTTGATCCCCATGTCGTGCGGTACCTTGCGGGGGAGCTGAGTTGCAGCGCGGAGTTGGGAGTGGACGATGTTCATTGGCTGGTTTACCGAGCGGCCGTACCAGGACCCTGAGGCGTCGTGGTGGGGTCGGACCGGTCGGCGGCTGACCGACCTCGACTCGTCCAACGACGAGTACGACCCGGTGCTGGGGGCGAACCTCTACCACCGCTACCTCGACGAGGCGGTGGCTGCCGAAGAAGCCGGGTTCGACGGGATCATCCTCAACGAGCACCACTCGACGCCGTTTTGCATGGGCTCGGTGATCAACGTCGAGGCCGCGATCCTCGCGCGGATCACGCAGCGGGCCAAGATCTGCCTGCTGGGCAACATCCTGCCGATCTGGGAAGACCCGCTCTGGCTGGCCGAAACGCTGGCCGAGATCGACATGATTTCGGGCGGGCGATTGATAACCGGCTGGGTGCGGGGGACGGGACGCGAATCGCTCGCGCACAACTCGCAATCGCCGTACAACTGGGAGCGCTATCAGGAGGCGCACGACCTGGTAGTCAAAGCCTGGACTGACGCCGGACCCTTCCGCTGGGAGGGTGAACACTACGACTACCGCTACGTCAATCCGTGGTCGAAGCCCTTGCAGAAACCGCATCCGCCAATCTGGATTCCCGGCGCGGTCTCCCAGCGCACCGTCGCCTGGGCAGCCGAGCGCCGATATCCCTACGTGATGTTGGCGACTCGGCTCGCTCCGACGCGTGATTCGTTTGCCTACTACGACAAAGTCGCGGCAGAATTCGGCTACGAGGCCGGACCGCAGCATCGCGGCTACCTGTGGAAGGTCCACGTTGACGAGACCGAAGAGCTGGCTGAGGAAGTCGGTCGGAAGTACCTCACCGGTCCAGGCAACATCTTCCTCGAAGGTTCGCGCGGTGATGTCAAGCGTCACATCCAGAACTTGCCGGGCATGATCGACCGTAGGCGATTGCTGCCAACGGCAGGCGTGCGGCACGTTGAGGAGTCGCGCGGCGCGAGCCAGGTCAATCCGGACGACTACAAGCGGCTGACCCTGGACGCCGCCGAGGGCTTTGTCGAGACCGAGGACACGTATCGCGGGCTGGAAGAGTCGTACAGCATCATCTCGGGCACGCCGAAGACGGTGATCCCGAAGATCCGGCATGTCCTGGAGTTCATCCGTCCCGGCAGTATCTGTTTCTGGGACGGCGACGGATCGATGTCTCACGAGGACTCAATGCGCTCGCTCCGCCTGATGGGCGAAGAGGTGTTGCCCGCCGTCCGGGAGATGGCGCAGGAGCTTGACCTGCCCGGTCCGTTCGACCTCCCCGAGGATTCGGAAGCGGTCGGCATATCGCCGGCGGCGATGGCGACGGTTCAGAGCCCGACCTAGCCGACCTGGCCTCGGACAACGCATTTGTTGTCCTGAGCCCTGCCCCTCGGAGCGTGGGCACCGTTGTCTGATGTTCGCGACGGGTACCAATTGCCATCGTCACACGAAATCCTTATGAACAGTCTTCGCTTGACTGCCTGATGCTTGCCGATCGTTCTGTGCGGTCTGGGCAGTGTTAATTGTTGAGGCTGCGTAAAGCGGTACTGGTGCGAGTAACGCATCGGTTGCTTGCCTTCGTCCTCAGGTCGCAAAGTGCAAACAGCGCTTCGCGAGAGGACGAGTTGATGCAGGTCGCGACCGGTGTCCAGCGATGGATCGTGGTTCTGACGGCCGTGACGCTCGTCCTGTTCGGAGGTGTCGTCACGACGGCCCAGTCGTCTGATCCGATCGTGCGGTTCTTCGGGTTCAGTGGCGATGTCACGATCAATGGCGAACCGGTCGGGCCTGGCACCACAATTGCGGCGATGGTCGGCGACGAAGAGATCGGGAGCACGACGGTCAATCAGGCGGGCGCCTGGATCCTCGATATCAACGTGAACGACCTGGGACCCGACTCCTGCACCATGGCGCTTGTCGTGGACGGTCTCCGCGCTCCGGAGGAATGGCATTGCGGCGAGCCGAGGGTACGAATTGCACTGGTGCGCGAAGGCCAGGATGGCGATTCCAGCAGTGCATCCGATTCGCTGGAGGAGAGCGAGGAAGACGAAGCGGTGCAGAGCCAACCTGCCGACGCGAACGGGGAGAGCGGCTCGCAGGCGAGCGCTGAGCAAGATGACGCCGATGAATCAGCGACCGAGACCGAAGAGGACACGGGAGTCGAGCAGTCACGGAACATCGTCCGACCTGGGGCTCCCAGCACAGGAACCGGCGGCGTGCTCGAAGCCCAGGAATCCACGAACTGGCCGCGCGCGGTCGCCATTACTGCGCTGCTGACCTTCGGCATTGCCCTGGTGGCGCTGCTGATGGGTGGTCGCACGAACAGTACGCAATGAAACTCGATCCTCCGGACATCAGTCAGGGTTCGAGTGAGGTACGTGACCGGGGAGCAATGATTCGACAATCAGTCGCTCGCTTGGCGCAGCGCGAGCACTGCCGAAAGGAACGAGCGATGCCAACAGGCGACGCCCCACGCGGCTTGCGCGACCTCCGCGGCTTGGGCAAAGTACTTCGCCTCGCAGTCGCGGTATCGATGGCTGCAGCGGGGCTGTGGCTCCTGGCTGCCGGACTGGTTGCCGGCGTCCAGGCCCAGAGCCAGTCCGACTCGTCCCAGAGCCCGGACCACTACTACTACCAGTTCTACGGCTACGCGCGTGATGTCACGATCGACGGCGAGGCCCTGCAGCCGGGCGACTCGATCACGCCGATTCTCAATGGCGACGCGGTTAAACCCGCCCAGGTCCAGGACAACGGGTTCTTCGTCACATTCCGACACGATGTCAGCAAGCCAGCGATCGGCGACTGCAAGGTCGCGTATCTGGTCCGGAGCCAGCGTCAAGCCAACCCGGTTCAGTCGGACGAGTTCACGTACCAGAAAGGTTGCGGTGATATCCAGGTGCGGCTCTCGCTGTCCTCGGCGGAGACGGCTTCATCGGACGATCCTCCCGCGCCGGCGCAACAGACGGGTCAGCTGGAAGCCGACGAGCAGGACCAGGCGGACGACCTGATGGAGGAGCAATCCGCTCAGTCTGGTGCACCTCAGGAGGATGAAGCGGAATCGGACGACGAGATGATGCAAGAGGAGCCCGAACGCGACGAGCTGGACGACGCGGCTGACGCCGCAGACGGTCAAGCGGCTCCCGAACCGCTGCGCCCCAACGCTCCCCGGACCGGCTCGGGTGGTCTTGACACCGAGCACACCGGGACCAACTGGTCTCTCGTTGTCGCCACGGTCGCGTTGCTCGGCGTGATGGTCACCAGCGTGTTGGTGCTCATGCGCCGCCGCAGGGATCAGTCATCGCAATAGTCCGTGGAACAACCAGCGGAAGGATCGCCAGCCCACACCAGCGGCAGGCAGCACCCAGCGGAGTGTCAGACGATGCGCTTGAAGAATCGCCCGAAGTTGACAGACATCAGGACGCGATCAAACAGACCGATGTCGAACTGGAAGCAGCGGGGACGCCGACAAATGATGGGCCTGGATTCCGCCCCTGGGAGCAGGCGATCGTCCGGTAACCGTCAATCGCCGGTTCCGAACGCGCCGATACCGAAACGACAGCCCGGAATGGCGGCGTGACGGCGGCGACCATCGTGTTGTCGACTGCAGTTGAGACGATTGCCCGGGATTGGGCGCATCGCAGGTGCGATGCGGGCAAATGGTGCTGCTAACCTGAGAGCTGATTGCGCAAGAGCGAGAGTTGCAGAGTTAGAGGAACTGAGCGCACATGCTATTGGTGACCCGCAAGGATCAGGAGAGTCCTGAAGCCCTGATTCGCCGCTTCAACAAGATGGTGCAGCGCGACGGCGTGTTGCAGGAGTCGAGGCGACGACGCCGATTTATCAGCAATCGAGAAAAGCAACGCCAGGCGGAACGCCGGGCCGCGCGTCGCCGGCGACGGGCGATGGTCAAGGTTCGCCGTCCGCGAATGCCTCGCTGATTCCTTCGGTTGTTCCTGCAACCAACTTCATTCCTGTTTACTCAATCCTGACCAGGGCCTGACCTTGGCCTGATGTAGCTGCGTACCCTCGACCTTGAGACTGTTGATCGCAGCGAAAGGTCTGGGCGTCGTGCCACCTATCGACAACAGCGGCAAGACCGTCCTCGTGGTTGATGACGAGGCGAACATCCGCGAGCTCTGCGCGCTCTATCTCGAGCGCGACGGATTCGTCGTGATCACGGCCAACGACGGAGAGTCTGCGCTGAGCGCCGCCCGTGAGCAATCGCCCGATCTGATCGTGCTTGATCTCATGTTGCCGGGGAAGTCCGGGTTCGAAGTGACCCGCGAGCTGCGCGCGGATGCCGGCGACATTCGCCTGGTCCCGATACTGATGCTGACCGCACGTTCGGAAGACGTTGACCGCATCGTGGGCCTGGAACTGGGCGCTGATGATTACCTGGGCAAGCCGTTTCACCCGCGTGAGCTGACCGCCCGGGTCAAAGCGATTTTGCGCCGGGCTTCATCATCGGAGACGCGCGGCGTCCCGCACGCTTCCCGCGGCAGGATCGATGTCGGCCCGCTGCGCATCGATTGGGACCGGAGGGAGGCGACGATCTCGGGACGTACGCTCAGGCTGCGCAACAAGGAATTCGAACTGCTCAGGCAGCTGGCCGAGTACTGCGGCATCGTACTCACCCGCGAGCAACTGCTGGAACAGGTCTGGGGCTACGAGTACTTCGGCGAGACCAGGACGGTCGACGTGCACGTCAATCAGCTCCGCCGCAAGCTCGCTCCCAACGACGACGACCCCGGCGTGGCCATCGTCACCGTCAGGGGCGTCGGCTACAAGCTGGTGGAGACCGGTGGTCCCGCCTCGAACTGAATCCAGGTCGAAGTCCCCGCTGGGACATTCGCGGAATCACACGGATTCTGCTGTACACAGGGAGAATGAACCGGACGCTTCCAGACAAATCTGGACAAATCTGAACACCAAAACGGACAATCTCCAGTCCAGCAAAGCGAATCAGCCAATTCCACCCGAAATTCTTCGCCCGATCGTCCTCGGCAACGCGGCGTTCGATTCGAGCCGTGGTGTGAGTAGTGGGAGAGGAAGTGCAACATCCTGACCGGGGGCTACGGACTCAGGCTCTTCGCCGGCTTCGCCGGCATCGTGCTGGTCATGTTGGTCGTGTCCGCCGTCGTGTTCCTCTCCCTCTTCGGTGGGTACCGGGATGACATCGATCGTTCTGAGCTGCGCACCGCCGGAAATGCACTGAGCGTTGAGATCATCCGGATCCTCCGACGGGCGGCCGACTACGACCGGGAGCAGTTGGTCACCCTGATCCGCGAACAAGCAGAACACGCCGGTCTGATCGTGATCCTGACCGACGGCAACGGCCACGTGATCCAGGGCTTCGAGCCGAGCCGCGGATTCAAGGCAGGTCATGCCGACGTGAGCTACGAGGACATCGCCAGTCAGGGCGAAACCAACATTTGGTTCGACGCCAAACTGCACATTGGAGGCGAGTGGCGGCCGTCGCTGGTCAGGGTGTTGGTTCCGCCGGGCGCGGTAGGACGTGCCGATACGGGTGTGCTGATGACTGTCACGTTTGGCGACGGGCGCAGCTTCGGCTCGCTAGACGAACTCGTCGGGCGCCTGATCGTTTCAGGGCTAGCTGGGCTTGCGGCTGCGGTTGTCATCGCGATGGTTCTCTCAAGGCAACTGATGCGCCCGTTGGAGGCTTTGACTGTCGTCGTGCGCCGCTTTGGTCCCGACCGGTACGACATGCGAGCGGCGGAAAGCGGTCCGTCGCAGGTACGCGAACTGGCCTCGGCATTCAACGCCATGGCCGACCGCGTGGCGGACAACGAGCGGGCGATGCGAGGCTTCATCGCCGATGTCTCTCACGAACTGAGAACGCCATTGACCTCGATCCGGGGGTTCGTTGAGGCGTTGCGCGATGGCACGGCGACCGATCCCGAGCGACAGGCGTCGTCGCTTGAGGTCGTCCACGAGGAGACCCAGCGAATGCTGCGCATGATCGAGCAGCTGCTGGATCTCTCGCGGCTGGAAGCGGGTCAGTCGCGCTTGCAGCGCACGTCGATCGATCTGGATGAGCTGTTCGGCTACGTCGACTCGATGTTCTCCGCCCGCGCCCAGGAACAGGGGATTGCCTTGCGACTCGATATCTCGCCGGTCGCCCCGACAATTGAGGCTGACTACGACCGCCTGGTGCAGGTGTTGAACAACCTGATTGAGAACGCACTGCGCCACACCGAGGCGGGCGCGATCACAGTTTCGGCGCGGCGAGCTGATGATGGACTGGAGCTCAGCGTCAGTGACACCGGGGAGGGCATCAGCCCCGCGGACCTTGAGCGTCTGTTTGATCGATTCTGGCAGCCGCAGTCCCGCACAGGTCCCGGAGCCGGGCTCGGACTGGCGATCTCCCGCGAGATCGTCCGAGCGCACGGTGGCGGGATCACGGCGGACAGCGATCTGGGCGCAGGCACCACGATCGTCGTTTGGCTGCCGGGCTAACCGCTGCTGCCGGTTCCCCAAAACCCTCGAAGTGAAGGTACTGCGCTAGCTTGCATGGAATTGCGCATCTGATCCGAACGACCAAGCAATGCTCTATTTCCAGGCCGTACTCGGAATCATCCTGATCGTCGGCCTGGCGTGGGCATTGAGTGAGAATCGGCGCGCGTTTCCCTGGCGGACTGCCGCGGTGGGCCTGACCATACAGTTTGCGCTGGCAGCCCTGCTGATCAAGGTGCCTGGGTCGCAGATTGTATTCGAATGGATCGGCGACGGCGTTGACGCGCTGGTGCGCTCGACGGAGGCAGGGACGACCCTGGTCTTTGGGTTTCTCGGCGGTGGAGCGCTTCCGTTCGAGGAGTCGTATCCCGGCGCCGCGTTTGTCTTCGCTTTCCGCTCGTTGCCGCTGGTCATCTTCATCGGTGCACTCTCGGCAGTGCTGTACCACTACCGGGTGCTGCCGCTGATCGTGCGAGGATTCGCGTTCGTCTTGAGCAAGACCCTGAACATCAGCGGCGCGGCCAGCTTCTCGACCGCTGCCAACGTGTTCATCGGCATGGTCGAGGCGCCCTTGCTTGTCCGGCCTTATCTGCAGAACATGAGCCGTTCCGATCTGTTCATCGTCATGACCGGTGGTATGGCGACGATCGCCGGAACGGTCTTCGTCCTGTTTTCCGTGATTCTGGAAGGAATTATTCCCGATCCTGCCGGTCACCTGCTCACGGCGTCGATCATCAGTGCGCCCGCCGCCGTGGTGATCGCGCTGATCCTGATCCCTCGCGCCGACGATACGGTCGACGAAACCAGGGTCGAGTTCGCGAAACTCTATGACAACGGAATCGACGCGTTGACACGGGGCACGATTGACGGACTGAGATTGTTTGCATACATCGTCGGCATGCTGATCGTGTTCGTCGCGTTGGTGGAACTGGCCAACATCATCCTTGGCGCATTTCCCGATGTCGACGGTGCCGATCTCACGATGCAACGCATCTTCGGCTGGGTGCTGGCCCCGGTCGTCTGGGTACTCGGCATCCCCTGGTCCGATGCCATCGACGCCGGTCAGTTGCTGGGCACGAAGGTGGTGCTCAACGAGCTGGTGGCCTATATCGATATGTCCAATCTGCCCCAAGGTGCATTGAGCGAGAAGAGCGCATTGATCATGGCCTACGCCATCTGCGGATTTGCCAATTTCGGCAGCGCCGGCATTCTGATCGGCGGTCTGGCGGCCATCGTGCCCGAGCGTCGCGGCGAACTGGCGCAGCTTGGGCTCAAGTCGATCATGGCGGGCACGATGGCGACCTGCATGACAGGCGCCCTTGCGGGGCTGCTGTTCTGGTAGCGGGCCGGACCTGTGCCGGACCTGTGCCTGACCTGCGATACGCTGCCTGCCATGGATCCCCGGCAGCAGTTGACGCTCCTGGCGGCAGCCATGACTCGCGACGCGTTGGTTGCGAACGGCGCGTCTGAGGTGTCGTTTGAACCCCCGGTTGCTGGCTCGTTGGCGACAGCGTGCAGCGCAAACGGCGCAAGCGGGTTCATGGCCGCCTGCCCCTTGTTCGATCTCGCGGCAGTACAAGGCGACGGTCCGACGCTCGCGCGCAAGGTTGGGCTTGAGGAACGGCTGCATGCGTACGGCGGCCGTGATCTGGTGCTCTGGGTCCCCCCTGGCGCGCCACTTCCGGACGACGCCGATCATGCGGCCGGACAGATCGCCGATGCGGCCCGCGACCTGGAGGTCGGCGAGAAGGGCGAAGTGACGTTCAAGGTCGACGTCGCGGTGCGAAAGACGGGCAGCGACGGCTCATACATGAGCGTGCTGGGCGGGCTTTCGCAGCAATGGGCTCGTTTCACGAACCAGGTGATGGGTGAGTACCAGCTCGACGCCTCCAACATTTATCGCCTGCCCGAAGATGAGCAGAAGATCACGCAGATGGTCGACTTCCTCGTCCTCGTCGCCAACGGCATCCGCAAGGAAGGCGTGGCGACGACGGTCAAGGGCGAGGACACCTGGCGAATTCAGCGTCTCGGCGGCGTAGAAGAGCCGATCGTCGTTTGCGCGCCACCGACGTCGGTCGTTGATGGGCGCATGGTCCGGCGACTGATGCGTCGCTCGCTGCGTGAGGCGGAGGAGGCGATCGGCGGCGCGAGCGGTTTCCGCATCGCGTCGATGGTCACACTGGCCAACAGCCTGGACCGGGAACTGGTCACCACTGCGCTGCGTGGAATCGATCCCTTGTTGCTCGCCGACTGGGATTACATGCCGCTGCTGGTGGATGGTCAGACCAGAACGCTGCTCGAACCGTCAGCGCCATTGGCGTGACGGTTCGAGCAATGCCGCGTTCCTCCTAGCCCTACTAGTTGTCATCCACTTCCGTGGTGATCACGGAACGGTCGGTTCCGTAGACGGTCTGCAGCCACTCGCGCGCATTGTCCGAGGTGTACAGGCGCGGTCCGAGCAAGACCGGCAACTGAGACAGCAGGGCATGAGGATCGTCGACCTTGTACAGCTCAAGGATTCGCGGAATCGTGCGGGCGAGCTGGAGCATCGAACTCAGCGCGTAGAAAGCCTGGTACTGCGGCACGGTGTCAACCGAGAAGAGGATTTCGCCGTCCCTGATCACCTCAAGCACCTCTCGATTCTCGTCGAAGGTCGCGATCTTGATGTCTGCGCCCGTTTCACGCACAACTGCCAGAGCGGCGCTGCCGATGTCGGAGTTCAGAGTGACGACGCCACCGAACAGAGGCTCGCCATCCTCGCCCAGTAGTTGGCCTTTCAGGTCATTCTTGGTGGCTTCGATGTCTCCCACGCCGGCGACGTGGAACCGCTCGATTGAACCGTTGGTGTAGCCCTCTTCGAGGCCGTCGCAGCGCTCGTCGAGGCCGACGTTGCGAGCCTCATGGATGACGCATGCGACGTTGCCGGTGACGCCACGCTCGACGAGCAACGCGCCGACCTGTCTGCCGGTTTCCGGCTCATTCACACTGACGTGTCGAGAGGAGCCGACGGACTTGTAGTCCTGAAGGCCGGAGTTGAAGGTGACAACAGTGATGCCTGCGTCTACAGCCGAGAGCAGGACATCCCTGAGTGGCTCCGGATCTGCGAGCGATGAGCCCACCGCGGTTGCACCATCGTCCAGGCACTGTTGGAGCATCTCTGCCTGGATCTGGGGCGTCGCTCCGTGCTTCACCTGGACGGTGATGCCATCGTGATAGACGTCCCAACGGTGGGCCATGGCTTCGAACTTGTAGGTCCAGAACCCATCGTCGCCGGGCTGGGCATGCGTGACCAGGCAGAACAACTCATCCTCGGGAACGGGGACCTCGATTGAGACTGCGCTACTGGAGTACCAGTGATTCGCCTGAGCGCCGGCGGGGACGAATCGAGAGTCAGGGCGCTGGCGATCTCCCCAGCTGTCGCCGTCATGCTGTTGAACGGCGACTTCGACCCGGCCGTCTTCGAGGTGGCGGGCATTCACCCGCACTTCCACCTCTCCTGAGGTTGCGGCCCAGACACTTCCCATGACAGCCGCTGTCAAACCAATCCCGAGCACCAGCCACATCAATCGTGATTTCATTGGGCACTCCTTCATTACGTGCTTGATTACACATGTCTTACACGGTATGCAACACGCTAACGCCATATCGACGAACAGTCGGCAAAACCCTTGGATTTCTATGGAAGTGATTGTTGATGTCTATGGATGACCGGCTTAGCCGGCCATTTGTCAGGAATGTGTTCGCAGGGTTTCGGCCAGTCTCACGCCCGCTCGACGATTGTCACCTGGCCGCTCGATCCGTCGACTCTGAGCAGGTCCCCGGAGCGAATCTGCTGCGTGGCTTTCTGCACGTTGACGACCGCCGGGATGCCGAACTCTCGGGCGACGATCGCTCCGTGGCTCAGCACGCCGCCGATTTCCGTCACGACGGCGGCGGCGAGCGGGAAAATCGGCGTCCAGCCCGGATCGGTGAAACGA
>JAPPBN010000013.1:0-123940 GCA_026705025.1 Chloroflexota bacterium
TTCCCCTCCTCGGGACAGATCACCTACGCGTTACTCAGCCGTTTGCCACTCAGTCTCCCTCACCGAAGCGAGGGGCTTCGTTCGACTTGCATGCGTAAGGCACGCCGCCAGCGTTTATCCTGAGCCAGGATCAAACTCTCCATTGGATCAGCCGATCGTGTCGGCTGCAAAGGTAGAGATTGTTCGGACATCGCCACCATCTCTCGGCCCGAAGGCTTCGAAATAGCGCGATTCCGGACTTGGGGGGGGCTCCCCAAGCTCACTGGACTTCCGCTCTCCAATTGTTAAGGCCTGGCCGATGCGGGGCGCTTGAGGCTTGGCCATCGGGTGCGCCCTGCATTTGCGCAGACGTCAATAGTAGCCCGCCCGGATCTGCGATGTCAACAATCGCTGACCGGTGGTGGACACGGTGGAGCAACGGAGATTGTGCCTCCCGCCACACTGATGTGCGCGCCGCCGGGCAGTTCGACTCGGCCATGTCCAGTGTGAATCACCTGGAGCGCGGCGGCCGTCCGTTCGGCCGACAGAATCAACCCATGCTCGCGGCACAGCGCGCGCAGGATCCGGGTTTGCAGCGGGCCAAGCAATGTCAAGAACTGGCGTCGAGCAATCGTCCCGCTCGCGTCTCGAAGTTGTGCCAGCGTCTCCTGGCCAATCAACTCGAGCAATTCGCGGTCGGAGCTCACGGCGCGCGATAGTTGAGCCAACCGCTCGGACACGCCTGGGCCGATCTCGGACATCAGCGGCAACAACGAATGCCGAATCCGGTTGCGTATGTGTTCAAGGTGTTGGTTCGACGGATCCGGCACCGGTTGCCAATCGTAGGCCCGACAGACATCCTCGGTCTCCTGCCTGGTCACGCCCAGGAGCGGCCGGACCAGCTGGACCTCGTCCGTCAATGGACGCTGGGCCGGCATACCGCTGAGTCCGTCCAGTCCTGAGCCGCGCAAGATATGGAGCAGCACCGTCTCGGCCTGGTCATCCTCGGTATGTGCCACTGAGACCACCGGCGCACCTCGATCCTGGGCCAGCCGCGAGAGCGCGTCGTAGCGGACACGCCTCGCAGCCGCTTCGATGCCGCTGGAAGCGCGTTCGGATTCGGCTCTGGCGTTTGCCTCAACAATGTCGAGCGGCGCGCCAGCCTGCTTCGAGAGCGTGACCGCGCCCTCGCGAAACTGGCGGCGAATCTCTTCGGACTGAATCAGGTGGTCGACATGAGCAGCGCGGACGCGCCATCCGTGCCGGCTCTGCGTGTCGGCCAACAGCAGCAGCATCGCCGAGGAGTCGGCGCCAGCCGACACCGCGGCAATCAATGGACGGCCGAAGCCGGTTCCAACGTGCTCCACGAGTGCGCGCGAGATTCGGCGGCCGATATCGCGGATCCGGCGGTTGGACGGGAGCGTCACTGCTCAACCCCGTCGTGATGGCTATTTGGCGACTTCGACTTCTTCGGGCAGCAGATTGGCCCACCAGGGCGATCGGTTGATTTCAAGAGTGCCGCGACCGGGGGCGTGTACACCGAACGATTCCTCACCGGGACGCACCATGCCCAGGTCTTCGCGCGCGATTCGTTCAATGTATGCATCGGAATCCAGCCAGGCGACCAACGCCGCCAGTTGTTCCGTGTCACGCCGGAGTTGCTCGATCTCTGCCTCTGTCTCGACGATTCGATCATCAAGGCTATTGGCCTGGAGCAAGCCCTCGACGCCGCTGAATACGACAAATCCAACCAACAACAGGGAACCGACAAACGCGATGCGCCGGAGCAGCCATGGCAGCACTGCCGCCTGACCTGCCTGGCCCGGCGGGACGGGATTACGCTGCCGTTCGGGGGCAGGGATGACCGCGGCGTCGGTCACAATCTCGACTGTGCGGTCGACCGGCATGTCGGCCATGGTCTGCGGTCTGCACCGCCGCCGATGGCACTCTACAACGAATCGACCGATCTATAGCCTGTTCAGATGATGTCGATCGTTTAACCGGACCACGGCCGGCACGCCGTCGGCAATCCGAAACGTGCTGATTCCCGCGAGCCCGGTGTCGATCCGCCGCCATTCACTCGGAGGCATGCGCAGCGCGTGAACAACCAACATCTTGACGACGAAATTGTGCGTCACGATCAGTCCCGTGCCGTCGGACGGATCCGCGACCAATTGATCGAAGAGCGGCCGTGCTCGCTCGAGGACATCCATCAGGGACTCTCCACCCGGCATCGGCGCGCTGACCGACTCGTCGCCTCGCCACTGGCCCAGGAACTCGGCGAAGCGCTGGCGCACAACGGGCCACTGAAGCCCTTCGAGCTCGCCGACGTCCAGCTCGATCAGTCCCTCACAGGTTGTTGCCTCGACGCCGTGCGACGCGGAAATGGCCTCCGCGAGGTTGCGAGCCCGTGACAGAGGGCTAGTCAACACCCTCGTGATCGTCTCCTCGCGAAGCGCGTCGACCGTCAACCGCAATTGCTCAAGTCCCAGCTCGGTTGGCGGGGAATCGGTTCTCCCCAATCCGACGCCGGCCCGGTTTGCCTCCGACTCCACGTGTCGCAGGAGCATGATCCGGTTCATGCCGTCACCGGCTCTCCGGCCAACTCAATCGCCGTGCGATGAATCCGCGTTGGTTCCTCAGTTGCGCCCAGGGCCAGCATCACTTGCTCGGGACGCCCCGCCCCACGTTCGTCGTTACGCAGCCGCATCGACAGCGTCGCGGCGCCATCAGCCACGCCGATCAAGCTGATCTCGAGGATCAGCGGACGTAGGTCGTATGACTTCGTCTCCTTGCCGCGCTGATGGCTCCAGGGAATCTCCGCTCGAGCCATCAACTGATCAATCGCTTCCTGCCACTCAGCCTGCGAGCGGAAATCCTCGGCCTCAACGACATAACAGGCAGCCCGCAGCATTGATTGCAACGACGCCTGCTTCAACGGTCCCTCGCGCAGTTCGAGGATTCGTAGTCCCGGAGTCAACTCGATCGAAAGGCTGCGCAGCGTCTCGCCCAGGTCGACGCGTTCGGTCAAAAGCACATCGAGTAGTTCGGCTTCCGACGTCACCCCGACCGCCAGCGGCGCCGCAAGCGCGATCTTCGGTCTCGGCGAAAAGCCGTGAGAGGTGGCCAGCGGCAATCGGGCTCGCTTGAAGACCCGTTCCCAAACCCGCATCAGGTCGAGATGGGAGACATACCTGAGCGGCCCTTCGGCCGCGAAACGGATGTGGATCCGCTGGACAGCGTCAGACCGGCTCATGATCCGGCAAGCCAGGCGGCGGCTGCGGAGTGCGGGTCGGACGCGCGGGAGGCGACCTCGCTGGCCAGCATGGCTAGCCGCTCCTCGCCGTCTGCCGTGTGCAACTGGTTCAGCAGATTGGCCCGCGCGAGCGCCGTGATCTGTTGTCGCGCCCGCTCAAGCTCGGCCGTCTCGAGTCGGCCCGACGATTGCAGTTCTTCAAAGTGCGCATCACAGGCCTCGACCAGCTTGTCGGTCCCTTCCCCCTGCGTGGCCACGACTCTGACGACGGGCGGATCCCAGCAGCGATCGGGATTGAGCGAGAGCAGCGCCTTCAGCGCCGAGACCATCCGGTCCGCGCCGGGCAGGTCCGACTTGTTCACGGCGAGCACGTCGGCAATCTCCATGATGCCGGCCTTAAGCGTTTGCACTTCGTCGCCCATGTTGGGTGTGTTGACCAGGATGGTCGTCTGCGCGGCGCCCGCGATGTCTACTTCGTCCTGTCCCGCGCCGACAGTCTCGATCAGGATCACATCCTTGCCGTAGGCGTCTAGCACATGGACCACGTCCTGCGTGGCTGCCGAGAGGCCACCCAGCGCGCCGCGCGAAGCGAGCGAGCGGATGAACACGTCCGAGTCGGAATACAACTCGGTCATGCGCACGCGGTCGCCGAGGATGGCGCCCATCGTGTAGGGAGACGAGGGATCGATGGCGACGATGCCGACGCTCTGGCCGCGCTGTCGAAACGCCTTGGCCAGCTCGTTGGTGACGGTGCTCTTGCCGGCGCCGGGAGAACCGGTCAGGCCGATCGTTCGAGCTCGTCCGCTGCGCGGGTACAACGCGCGAAGCATCTCGCGTCCGCGCTGGTCTCCGCTCTCGACCCAGCTCAGGACTCGCGCCAGCGCGCGTCGATCCTTGGCCAGCAGGCGCTGCTCAAGCTCAGCCAGCCGGCCCGTGAGATGTGTATCCGAACTGGGAGCCGTCTCAGTTGTCACGAACGGTCGAGCTCGGGAACATGCGCGCGGACGTATTCGGCGATGTCGCCGGTATGCGCGCCGGGTCCGAAGACGGCGGAAAAGCCGGTCTCTCTAAGTGCGTCCGCGTCCTCGTCGGGAATAATCCCGCCACCCAGGAACAACGTGTTCTCCGGAGTAATGCCGCGCTGGCGGCAGGCGTCCACCACGCGCGGGAACAGTTCAAGGTGAGCCCCGGAGAGCACCGAGAGCGCCACCACATGCACGTCCTCCTGCAGCGCCGCCTCGGCAATCATGTCGGGGGTCTGTCGGATGCCCGTGTAGATCACTTCCATACCGGCGTCGCGCAGCGCCCGCGCAACGATCTTCGCGCCCCGGTCGTGTCCATCCAGTCCCGGCTTCGCCACCAGCACTCGAATCTGGCCCGTCAACGTTGAGGTGTCGCTCATGATCTCAGCTTTCAATCAGCATCGATCAGTTTATGCCTCCGACAGGCGCAATCGCGCACCATAAGTGTGCTTCGGCGAAATGAATGCGCCGGTATTGGCGTCGGTGACGGTGAGACCCAGCGTTCGCAGATAGGCGACGGATTCTTCGGCGTCCCTCACGGTGAGCGCCAGCATGAAGAGCCCCTCTCCGCGTTCCAACTTTCGCGGAAGCGGTCCGCCGCTGCCATCCAGCGGGCGTACGAGCTCGATATCGGTCTCGCCGATGCTGAGGAATTGCGCTTCAATCCCTAGCGCCTCCGACTCGACGTGGCGCCCAACGCTGAGTCCGAAACGCTCCGTCCACTCATCGACCACCGGAGCGATCTCGTTGACGGCGACGGTGACGTGGTGCATGGCATGGGGATAGGGACCCTCGGTGGGCCCGTTGTGCACGGGCGCGTCCGCCGGCGGCTCGGCGAGCTCGATCAGCACGCCGTGGTTGGAACGAGGATGGATGAAACCGACCATGCCCGACAACCCTTCACGCGGTTCGGTGTCGATCATGTTCATGCCCTTGGCTTCCGCATCCTTGAGTTCGGTCGCGACGTCGGTCGTGCCGAAGCACAGGTGGTGGAACCCTTCCCCGTTGGTCTCGAGGAACCTGGCGATGCCGGTCCCCTCACGCGTGGGTTCGAGCAGCTCGATCTCGCAGTTGTCGAGCGGAAAGATGACCCCACGCACGCCTTGCGATTCGATTTCCCGATCGACCACTTTGTCCAGGCTGAAGGTGTCTCGCCACAGTTCCGCGGACTTGTCTACGTCGTGCACGACGATGCCGATGTGATGTACGTGGGTCAGGGTCATCGTGTCCCCATCTCGCTCAATGGTGGGTTACTCGTCTGGTGAGGTCGGCCCGAATTTCGCTTCTAGCTCCCGCCGGTGCTCCCGATCGTGTTCCAGCGCCACGCCAAGCAGGATCCGAGCCGGATTACCCTGGCTGTTCAGATCGGCCTCAGGAATGCGTTCTACCAGCGTAACCGTGCGTCCGCGCAGGTCCTGCACGGCCCGTATCAGGGCCGACAACCGTCGATCGCCGAGCGACGCCACCGCCGCGGCATTGGTTGAATCGATTCGTCGCGTCGGGAAATCGAGCAGGGACGGAAAGGCTCCTCCGAGGTGCTCCTCGATCGCCGCACGCTCTTCCGCCTCCCAGAACAAGCGATGGGCCGCGATCCCCTTCGCGGACCAGGCGCCATCGGCCAGCGGTTCGTCTGCCTGGTCCTCGGGAACTGCCGACAGCGTCTTCAACAGCAGCTCGCGCTCGGCCTGCCACCAGTACAGCAACCGTTGCGCGTCCGACCAGTCACGCTCGGATTGTCCGCCCGCCGAGCTGGGCGTCTGTCGTCCTGTCGCTCGCCTGCCGAATGGCACGTCGATGACCCCGCTTGCCCTAAACGACGATCCGTTCGCGGTACTCGCCCCAGACCTGGCGCAACGAATCGGAGATCTCTCCCAGCGTCGCCGACTGCTTGACGGCGTCAAGCATCAGCGGGACCAGATTCTCATCCGTGGCGGCGGCCTGCTGGATCGCGTCCAGCGCGGCCGACACGGCGGTCTGGTCCCGACCGTCCCGCAGCCGCTCAAGCTTCTCGATTTGCCGCTCCCGCACCGTCGGGTCGACGCGCACGATCTCGACGTCGGAATCCTCGTCGGTCTCGAAGCGATTGACGCCAACAATCACGCGACCGAGCTTGCCTGCGGACCGATCGCCGTCTCGCGCCGCCTCAGCCTCGGTTTCGACCTCACGCTGGAATCCGGACGCCGCCTCGAGAATCTCCGCTTGCTGGTAGCCCTGTTCGATCGCCGATACGGCTCCACCGAGCGCGTCGATCTGCTCGATGTAGTTCCGTGCTTCTTCTTCCAGGGCATCCGTCGTCTGCTCGATGTAGTAGGACCCGCCCAGCGGGTCGATCACGTCCGCGACCCCCGATTCGTAGCCGATCACCTGCTGGGTACGCAGGGCGATCTCAACCGCATGCTCCGACGGCAGGCCCAGCGCTTCATCGAGGGAGTTGGTGTGCAACGACTGCGTCCCGCCCAGCACGGCGGCCAGCGCCTGCAGCGTGGTCCGGATCACGTTGTTGTCCGGTTGTTGCGCGGTCAGCGTCACGCCGCCGGTCTGCGTATGGAAGCGCAGCATCTGGGCTCGCTGATTCTCGGAGCCGAACCGATCTCTGGCGATGCTCGCCCAGAGCCGACGCGCGGCGCGGAACTTGCCAATCTCCTCCAGGAAGTTGCTGTGACAGGCGAAGAAGAAGGAGAGCCTCGGGCCGAAACTGTCGAACGCCATTCCCTGCTCCAGCGCCGCCTCGACGTACGCGATCGCGTTGGCCAGGGTGAAGCCAATCTCCTGGGCCGCCGTGCAGCCCGCCTCGCGCATGTGGTAGCCGGAAATCGAGATCGTGTTCCAGCGCGGAACCTCGCGCGTGCAGTAATCGAAGCTGTCCGTGATCAGTCGCATCGACGGCTTGGGCGGATAAATGTAGGTCCCGCGCGCGATGTATTCCTTGAGGATGTCGTTCTGGACCGTGCCGCCGATCTTGTCGCGCCCCACGCCCTGCTCCTCGGCCACAGCGGCGTAAAGCGAGAGCAGGATGTTTGCGGTCGAGTTGATCGTCATCGACGTCGTGACCCGGTCCAACGGAATCTGGTCGAAGAGCGTCCGCATGTCGTCGATCGAATCGATTGCCACGCCGACCTTGCCCACTTCGCCCTCGGACATCGATGCGTCCGAGTCGTAGCCAATTTGCGTCGGCAAGTCGAACGCGACCGAAAGTCCCGTTTGCCCCTGATCGAGCAAGAACCGATATCGGCGATTCGAAGCCTCAGCGTCTTCCTGCCCCGCGTACTGACGCATCGTCCAGAGCCGGCCGCGATACATCGTCGGCTGGATCCCGCGCGTATATGGATATTCGCCCGGCAGAGGCCCCGCTTCGCCGTTCTCGCCGTTCACGTAGATCGGGTCCAGCGGTTCTCCCGATGAGCGACGAAACTCATCCCGACGCTCGGGAAATCGGCCGGTCGCCTTCGCGTAGGGACCGTCCAACCAGTCCTGGAGTTTTGAGGTCATCGGATCGCTCCCTCCACCGGACGCAGCTACCCAGAGGCTACGCAGCCGCTCTCAGCAGGTCAACGATGTCAGGCGTGGGCAGTCCGTCAGACTCCGAATCGCCGCTGGAGACTCGCAATCCGACCATCAATCGCCTCGCACCACGCGTCGGCGGCCAACTCGACCACCCCGCTCTCACCCACAAATGCGCTGCTGACAAGCAGGTCGGCGGATTGATCTCGGAGGCTGCTCAAGCTCTCGACCAGCGCTCCGGCGTCGCTCTCCAGCTCCGGGTACACCGCCGTCGCCCAACCGCCGGAGACCGGGACGATCGTGTCGCCGGTGAACAGGTACGTCTTGCCGTGCGGCGACTCGTAGCGAAGCGTCACGCTGCCCGGCGTGTGACCGGGCGTGTGCAGGATCTCCACTCCCGACAGCGCCGGATCGTCGCAACCCGGAGCGATCGACAGATCGGCCTCACCCCGTTCACGAATCGCGACAGCGTCGGCCTCGTGGTACGCGAGACGCGACGCAAACCGATTCCGAACCTTGCTCAGGGCGGGACTTGCTTCGTCTCGGTGGCTCAGCACCTGGACCGAGACGCCGCCCAGTTCCTCGATCGAGTCCAGATCGTCCTCCTGGTCCTCGCCCAGGTTGTAGATCAGCAGATTGCCCGACGCCTTGGTCAACAGATACGCCCGTGTGCTCACCCCATCGGCGACCGCGCGCGGCGACGTCTGCCAGAGGTCGGGTTCAAGTTGTTCCATCGTTGTCCCTCGCTGTCGAGTACTTGGGTTCAGGCTACTCCGCTATTCGCTCGCGCAGTTCCGTTTCCCGCGCCGTTTCCTCAGGCGAGATCGCGTCGCCGAAATCCTCCAGCTCGTAAAACGGCCGAATCTCAATCTCACTGGGACCTGGCATCGGATTCGGAGCCCGCTTCACCCACTCGACCGCTTCTTCCAGATCGGCGACTTCCCAGATCCAGAACCCGGCGACCAGTTCATTGGTCACTCCAAACGGTCCGTCGATCACCGTCCGCGACTCGCCGTCGAACGCGACACGCTTGCCCGCAGCGGTCGGCTGCAGACCCTCGCCGGCCTGCATGATCCCGGCATTGACCAGCTGTTCGTTGTAGTCGCCCATCTCCTCGAACATCTCGGTCGTGGGCATCACCCCCGCTTCGCTGTCCTCGGTCGCCTTGACCAGCACCATCACCCGCATGGTTCCTTGCCTTTCGTGCGACGATCTCAGCGGCTGGTGGGCGATGGAGGACTCGAACCTCCGACCTCCCGGGTGTAAACCGGACGCTCTAGCCACCTGAGCTAATCGCCCCAGAACAACCAATCGCTTGGTCTCGTCCTACTGCTGCGTTTCTATCACACCGCCCAGGTTGTCGGCCGCGATGTCGAAGATCTCGCGGAAGCTTTCGAAGAGCGTAATCGCCGTCTGCAGACCGCCCTCGTTCTCCCCTGACAGCGCATCGCGGACGAGCGGGCCTGCCGCATTCGCGATCTGCGCCAGGGCGTCGGAGACCTTCTCGTGCAGTTCGGACCACTGTTCAGGCGGCGTCAGAGCCAGGAACTGTTCGTGCAGATCCGACCAGACCCGCGTCTGCGCTTCCATATTGCGTTGCCAACCCGGATCGCCGAGCACGCCGGGATCGTCGCGCCAGCGCTGAATCTGCTCCTCGGCAACAACGAAGTTCGCCCGCGCCGAATCCAGAATGTTGAGCGTCGCCTCGCCATAATCCTCAGGCACCGCTTCCGGAGCGGCGCCCAGCTCTTCACCGATCAGATTGCCGACCAGCTCGCGCAACGTTTCGAGGTCAACGATGCCGACGCGCAAGTCCTTGATCAGCCCGTCCGCCCCGATAAAGAACGTCGTCGGCCGTCCGACCAGCGGATACGGACCATCAGTCAGGAACTTCCTCGGATCGAGCAGGATCACATAGCTGACACCGGTCACTTCGTAGGCAAACTGCCTGGCTGTCTCCAGGCTCTCGCCATCGTTGACCCCGATGAACGTGACCCGTCCACCAGCCTCCTGGTTCACGAGCTCGAACTCGGGCATCTCCTCAATGCAGGGTTCGCACCAGCTCGCCCAGAAGTTGAGCACGATCGGACCGTCGATCTCCGACAGCCTCCGTGGCTCACCTTCAAGATCAAGCAGGCGGAAGTCCGGCGCCAGCGCGCCCTTGTCGGCGGCGTCGCCGTCCCGTTCGATGTATCCGAGGTGCGTTTCCTCTTCGAGCTGCGCGATCCGCGCATCCAGCTCGTCCGAGCTGCCCTCTTCGTCCCGTTCCGCCTTGAGATCTTCCAGTTCGACGAGCTTGGCCGAAAACGCTTCGCCGGCGCCCTCGGCCGCGTCGCCGCCGCGGCCGCCGATGAAGATCGGAGCAACGATCGCCGCCGCGATCGCGGCCACGACCAACGCACGGTTGATCGCATCTCGCGTCGAGTACGGCTTGCGCAGGAACGTGAACAGGATGTAGGACTGCTGCTTCTGACGCAGCCGGCTCAGGAAGTTGTCGGCCATTGCCCGTGCCTCCCCTGCCCCCACAGCGACCGGCCCCGCAGGGTCGGTGGCCGCTCGTCGTTAGTTGTTCTCCACCGACGGTCCGTCGATGGCCCTGACTCCTTGCCCGCTGGCGGCCGCGCTCGAGGCCTGGTTCCAGAGCGTCGCCGGATCGCTGGTTAGCGGATCAAATCCACCGCCGAACGCAACATAATCCAGCACCAACCAACCTCCAGCCTGAATCTCGCTCTCAAGTTGCCCCGGACTCCATCCAGAGTATCCCGAGTAGATCCGCAAATCACGAACGACGTCGGCCAGCTGGCCGGGCTCTGCGCTCAGATTGACGATTCCCAGTTCGCGCCCTGGCTCGTCAATCGTCAACGAGAACCACGTCTGATCAGGTTCGAGCGGGCCGTCCGGGCGCGCCAGCCCGATCGCGGCTGTGCGCTCCACGGGTCCGCCGTGGAAAACCACCGCTGGCTGCGCCGTCAGCTCGATCCAGGCCGGAACGACCTCCTCGATCGTGACCGCCGTCGGTCGGTTGAGCACCACGCCCAGCGCCCCGTCGCCATGTTCCAGGATCAGCACTACCGTGCGAAAGAAATTCGGGTCGGCCAGATGACGCGAGGCGACCAGGATCTGCCCCGAAAGCGAGGAGTTGGGGTCGTTGGGTCGCCATTCAAGCGCCATGGCCGAGTCCGTCCGTGTCCGGCTGGACCGATATCTGCGTCAGAGTATGCGATCAGCGCGCGCCTCATCCCTCGGCAGCCCGTTGACGCTTTGACGGCAACGGCGCTGCTCGATAGGTTGAGATACCCTGAGCAAGCGTGGCAGCGTAGCTCAGTAGGCAGAGCAGGGGACTCATAAGCCCCGTGTCGCAGGTTCGAGTCCTGCCGCTGCTACCAACCCCAGCACTTGTGGGTGCGTCCTGCCAGACCAGCACCTTGCGGTGCGTCAAACGAGGGGAACGCTGTTGGGCGATTAGCTCAGCTGGCTAGAGCGTTCGGTTCACATCCGAGAGGCCGCAGGTTCAAGTCCTGCATCGCCCACCACACAAGACAGCACGATGCAGTCTGACAGTTCCGCCCGTCGGATAAGCTGACCGTCACCGGAGCGAGAGACAGATTGGGGTCCGTCCCGAATTGAGACATTGCCGACGTGGCGAAACTGGCAGACGCGCTACGTTCAGGGCGTAGTGAGCTTAAGCTCGTGGGGGTTCGAATCCCTCCGTCGGCACCAGCAATCGAGGCGACCGCCCTGTTCGATGTGTTTGACGTTCCGTGTTTCCCGCGCCCGTAGCTCAGCGGATTAGAGCGCTGCCCTGCGGAGGCAGAGGTCGCAGGTTCAAGTCCTGCCGGGCGCGCCACTCCCCCCATTCCCCCACTCCGTTCCCCCACTATCCCCACTCCGACGCCCCGCACTTACCTGCCCCTGGCTTGAACAGGGGATGCGGGGCCGAGTCCGCGCCTCCCTCACTCCGGTCCCCTCTCCCTGAGGGAGAGGGTTAGAGCCTGCCCCCGCGTAGGCGGGGGGTGAAGGCCCTTCTACCCATACCGTCAACCACGACACAACAACACCGAACACCTTTTCCGTATATTGACCAGAACATACGTCTGACACCGATACGGAGCCCTCCCATGCATATCCCGCCCAAACGACGCCGGCGCTGCCTCAAAGTCCACCACCTCAGCATGGCCGGAGTCGCCCAGCGCAAGATCGCCAAACAACTCGGCGTCTCCCACGCCACCGTCCGCTCCGACCTCCGCTTGATCGAAGCCCACTGGTCCGACATCGCCGCACCGGCCGCTGATGACCTGCTGCTCGAACAACTCCAGCTGCTGCGCGAACAGACCGCCCGCATCGCCCGCACCGACCTCATGGAAGCCTTCGGCAGTCACATCACCGTGGCCGAGTACATCAAGGCCTGCGACGCCCGCGACGCCAAAGTGCTCGCATTCATCCGCGAGACCCGCCGCACCATCGACGCCGTCCACCGCCGCGCCGCCGAGCGCGAAGCGCAACCCGAGCTCTACCAGGGCGACGTCGAATCCTTGCAGGAAACCGACGAAACGGCTCCCAAACTTGACAAAACTGTCCACCCGAATTCGGCTTCGCCTCAGCCAGAGCAAGAGATCGTCGCTCCAGGGCCTCTCACAGAAACATTTCCGCCGGAAGCCACCCAATCCGACCAGGATCCGTCCACGGACCCCCTCCTCGACCCCATCCTCGAGGAAGCCGTCACCCTCTTCCCCCACCTCAAGGGCCAACCACCCGACCAGATCCTCGCCTTCCTCGACCAGCTCACCGAACCCACCCCAGGCGAAGACCCCCTCCCCCTCTACGCCGACGCCGCCGGAGGAGGCTGAACCCAACCCCCGCCGCCCCCTCTCTCGCTTCTCCGGTCCCCTCTCCCTGAGGGAGAGGGTTAGAGCCTGCCCCCGCGTAGGCGGGGGGTGAGGGCCTTCCGGCCCCCTCTCCCTGAGTGAGAGGGTTGGGGTGAGGGCCCCACACGACTCAGAAACGGCCAACCACCCGATCGCCGCAAGCCCCCAACGTCGCTTCGCTAGGCTGAATCCGTGACCACCGACGCGGCCCCTCCCACCCCCGAACAGACCCGCGCCCAACTCCAGGCGCAGGTCGCCGCGCTGCCCGCAAAGCCCGGCGTCTACACCTTCCGCGACGCCAACGACCGCGTGATTTACATCGGCAAGGCCGCCAACCTCAGGTCGCGGGTCCGCAGCTACTTCGGCTCGCCGCGCTCGCTCGAAGGCAAGACCCGCGTGCTCGCCGAACGCATCGCCCAGCTCGAGGTCGTCACCACCCATACCGAGCAGGATGCGCTGCATCTCGAAGCCACGCTGGTCAAGCGCCACCAGCCCTTCTTCAACGTCCGCCTCAAGGACGACAAGCACTACCCGTACCTCAAGATCGACGTCGACTCCCCCTGGCCGAGGGTCACCATCGCCCGTCGAGTCGCAAAGGACGGCAGCCGTTACTTCGGCCCCTACGCATCGGCCAAGTCCGTTCGCACGACCCTCGACCTGGTCAAGAAGCTCTTCCCCTGGCGCTCCTGCGACAAGGAGATCACCGGCTCCGATCCGCGTCCCTGCCTCGAGTACTACATCCGCCGTTGCATCGCACCCTGTACGTCGTTCTGCACGCCCGACGAATACAAAGAGGTGATCGACCAGACCATGCTCTTCCTCGATGGCAAGAGCGAGGCCGTTCTCAAACAGCTCAAGTCGGGCATGACCGATGCGGCGGAAGAACTGAACTTCGAGCGCGCGGCCCAGCTGCGCGACCAGATCACCGCCGTCGAACGGGTCACCGAGACTCAGCTCACCGCCGACACCTCGGCCGCCGAGATCGATGTTTTCGGGCTCGCCGTCGACGGCGACGAAGCGGTCGTCCAGGTCCTCTTCATTCGCGGCCAGAACATGGCCGGCTCCGACCATTTCAATGTCGCCGGCGTCAAGGACGAATCGGCAGGATCAGTGATCTCCTCATTCCTGCGACAGCACTACGAGAGCGGTCTGCAGCCGCCCAGGCTGGTCTTGATTCCCGACGATATCGACGACCTCGCCCTGTTGCAGAACTGGCTCTCCGACAAGCGCGGCTCAAAGGTCGAAGTTCGCCATCCCAAGCGCGGCGACAAACGTCGCCTCGTCAACATGGCAACCGAAAACGCTTCCGAGACCCTCCAAATGTCGCGCGTCCGCTGGATGGCCGATCGCGGCCGCACCGATGCCGCGCTGGAGGAACTCGAGGAAGCGCTCAGTCTGCCCGCGCCGCCCCGGAGAATCGAGTGCTACGACGTCTCCAACACCCAGGGTTCCAACGTCGTCGCCTCGATGGTCGTCTTCCTCGACGGCCGCCCGGCGACCAGCGAGTACCGCCGCTTCCGGATTAAGACCGTCGACACCAGCGAAGGACCCGACGACTTCGCTTCAATGGCTGAAGTCATTCAGCGACGATTCAAGCGACTCGGCGAGGAGCGTCGGGCCGAGCGGGCACAGGGATTCAACGTTCCCGACGAACCGTCCCCTACTCAGACCGATGAAGAGGACCAGTCCGAGTCAGAGGGCTGGGGGGCGATCCCCGATCTGGTCATCGTCGACGGGGGCAGGGGCCAGGTTTCGGCCGCCCACGATGTGATGCGCAACCTCGCCGTCGACGACATCCCCCTTGCCGGACTCGCAAAGCGCGAGGAGTTGCTCTTCCAGGTCGACTCATCCGACCCGGTCAGGCTCGACCGGCGCTCGCAGGGTCTCTACCTCGTCCAGCGCATCCGCGACGAGGCCCACCGCTTCGCCATCTCCTACCACCGCCGCCTCCGGGCCCGGCAAACCTCGCAGAGCACCCTCGACCGGATCAAGGGCATCGGCCCCCGACGCAAGAAAGCCCTCCTGCGAAAGTTCGGCTCCCTTCAGGCCATCCGCGAAGCCGATGTCACTGACATCGCCGCCACCCCCGGCATGACCCAACGCCTCGCCGAACAACTCAAGCTGGAGCTCTAGTCACACCAACCGCGACGCCTGCGGAATTGCCCCAACCCCCGCATACCGCGCCCGCTCGCCCAGCTCCTCCGCGATCCGCAGCAGCCGGTTGAACTTCGCCGTCCGCTCGCCCCGAGCCGGCGCGCCCGTCTTGATCAGCCCCGCGTTCGTCGCCACCGCCAGGTCGGCGATCGTCGTGTCCTCCGTCTCCCCCGAGCGATGACTGATGATCGCCGTCCAGCCCGCATCCTGCGCGATCCGGACCGCCTCCAGCGTCTCCGACAGCGTGCCGATCTGGTTCACCTTGATCAGAATGCTGTTCGCCGCCCCAAGCTCAATCGCCCGCCGCAACCGCGACGGATTCGTCACCAGCAAATCGTCACCGACAGTCTGCGCCAGTTCCCCAATCTCCGACGTCAACACGCGCCAGCCATCCCAATCGTCCTCGTGCATGCCATCCTCAATCGAAACGATCGGATATCGCTCGCACCAGTCGCGCCAGAGCGCAACCATCTCGTCACTGCTCAGCGACCGATCCTCGGTATGCAACTCATACCGGCCATCCGACCAGAGCTCGCTCGCCGCCGGATCCAGCGCGATCGCAATCTCGCGACCAGGCTCGAACCCCGTCGTCCGAATCGCGTCGATGATCAGGTCGAGCGCCGACTCATTGCTAGGCAGAGATGGAGCGAACCCGCCCTCGTCGCCAAGCCCGGTCGCCAGTCCCCGAGCGCGCAGCTCCGCAGCCAGCGAGTGATACACCTCGACCACCATCCGCAGACCCTCGGCAAAGGTCTCGGCGCCAATCGGCGCGACCATGAACTCCTGGAAGTCCGCCCCGCCATCGGCGTGCGCGCCGCCATTGAGAATGTTCGCCAGCGGGACCGGCAGGACCACTGCCTCATCATCGCCAATCGACCGATACAGCGGCTCGCCCGACGCCGCAGCGGACGCCTTCGCCGAGGCCATCGAGACCGCCAGCAGCGCATTGGCCCCCAATCGGCCCTTCTGCTCGCTGCCGTCGAGTGCAATCAGCGCCCCGTCGATCTCCGCCTGATCCGCAGCATCCGCCCCTGCCAGAGCCTGGTTGATCTCGCGGTTGATCGAGTCGACCGCATCCAGCACCCCGCGCCCGCGATACCGCCCCGCATCACCATCCCGCCGCTCGACCGCCTCGTGAGATCCCGTGCTTGCGCCGGACGGCACGGCGGCGCGCCCAAGCGCGCCGCCCTCGAGACGGACATCAGCTTCGACGGTCGGGTTGCCGCGCGAGTCGAGAATCTCCCTCGCGCGAATCGATGCAATCTTGCTGGACGACACGGCCGCCTCCGATCAGGCTCGGACGCGCGCCGGTCGGTGATGCTAGCTGGCGCGCGGATGTGCCCGATCGTAAACGTCCCGCAGGTGCTCGTCCGTCAACTGCGTGTAGAGCTGGGTCGTCGAGATGTTGGCGTGGCCCATCAGCTCCTGCACGTTGCGCAGCGGCGCCGCGCCGCGCAGCAGATGCGTGGCAAAGCTGTGCCGCAGCGTGTGCGGTGTCACGCCCGAGATACCGGCCGCTTCGGCGTAGTTCTTGATGATCAACCAGACGCCCTGTCGCGTCAGCCGCTCGCCGCGGCGGTTGATGAACAGCGCCACCTCGCGCCGCCCGCGGGCCAGCTTGGGCCGAGCCTCCTGCAGGTAGTGATGCAGTGCCGCCACCGCGGCCGAATGAATCGGAATCAGGCGCTCACGCCGGCCCTTGCCCACACAACGCACCGACGCCCGCTGCCCCTGCAACTCGATCGAAGAGAGATCAAGCGAGACGAACTCCGACACCCGCATGCCGGTCGCGTACAACATCTCGAGCATCGCCTGGTCGCGCGCCGCCTCGGGAGTGTCCCAGCGTCCCGGCTGCTCAAGCAACGCGTCCACTTCCTGGACCGTCAAGGTCCGGGGCAGACTGCGTCCCACGCGCGGCGACGACAGTTGCTCGGCGGGATTGACCTCAATCAGCCCCTCGCCGTGGAGGTAGCTGAACAGGCTCTTGACCGCCGCAACCTTTCGCGCCACGGTCGCGGCGGCGTACTGCTGCTCGCGCAAGTGGACGATGTACTCCTGCAGCTGCTCCGCATCAACCTCCTCGATCGGCGGCAAGGTCGACTCATTGTCGCCCTGCTGCTCGACGAAGTAGGACCGGAGCTGCGCCAGGTCGTTGCGATACGCCGAGATCGTGTTCGCTGATGCTCCACGCTCCGCCGCCATGTAGGTCAGAAACTGCTGGATTTCGTGTTCCATGTTGCTGCGTCGTCTCCTTCACGCTCGTCTTGGCGTTCGTTGTGGCGGCGCCAACAACAGGCGTCGGCGCTGGATCCGCTCTAGCAAGCCGCGGCCAGACCACGCGTGGAACATGCGTAATCGCGGTAATCAGTTGTTCCAGGTAACACTCCATCAACAGAAGCCGGCGTTATCTGCCGACAGAACATCCTGCGATAACCTTGCCTCGTGCCCCCTTCGTCGTCCTCCAATTCCGACCTCTCTCAACCCGCAATCGCCCGCCATGAGCGCTTGCGCAACTGGTGGGATTCCGGCTCCGGCGGCGCCATGGTCTACAACGAACTCCGCCGGATCCCGGCCAGTGCCTGGACCGACGCCCTGGAGCGCTTCCCCGAAGATGACGGCCCGGAGCCGGTGCCGCCGCCCGATCGCCCACCGGCCCGCGTCGTCGATCTGCCCGAGGTCCTGGCCCTGCGCGCATTGCTCATGGACCGGCGGGTCGCGTTCGATACCGTCGACCGCTGGATTCGCGCCCTCACCCAGGCCACGCGAATGCTCGACTACGAACGCCCGCTGGTCTGGACCGCCGACCAAGTAGCAGGCCGACTCGTGCAGATCGTCAGCGGTGGTGAAGGCAGCACCTGGTCGACACTCGAAGTCGTGCGCGAACTCTGGGACTGGCATCCTGACCGACCGTTCATCGAGGCGCAAAGCGAACGGTTACTGGTCTGGCTCGAGACGCTGCTCGCCGACCGCGATCAAGGAACCGCCGGATCATGAGCTCGGACTCGCCTGATCCACCCAGGCAACGAATCTCTCCGATCACCTTCCCCGCCGAGACGCCCGCGCTGATCAAACCGCGCGACGACGAGCCGCAGATTCGGCGAGACGCCTTTCGCGAGACCTCCTTCGCCCTGCCCCTCGATCTGCGCTGGCTTAGCGACGCGTTCACCCTGCAACGCAAGATCGTTGAACAGTCTTATGGCTCATCGTTCCGCAACCGGCGTTATGCCTCGGCGTTGCTCTTCTGGTCGCGCATCTACAGCGGCGGCCTCGAGGCGCGCGCGCTCACGGCTCGTGCCTCATACTCGGCCGTCCTACCGCTCCTGCGAGGAACAATGGAGTGGTTAGGAGCGGAACAGGCGGTCGTCGGCGACGAACAGATCGAGTTCGAAGACTGGCTGCGCGAGGGGTGGTCCAACAACGCCGATCATCACGCCACCGAGATCGGCATGGGACAGTACATGGCCGGACAGACGATCGCGATGGCGCCTGAGACGGCCGATGCCTATCGCGCCGTCTCGGAACTCTCACGATCTCACTTCGGCGCCTCCGCCTTGCTCACCGCCGACGGCTCGCACGACAAGCGCTTCCTCGTCAACTGGGCCGACGAGGCCTTTCACCTCGGTTGGGCGCAGTTGCTGTTCGGCTGGCAGATCGTCATCCAGGACCGCCAATGCCGATTCGCCGTCGGCAGCGGCCTCTTCGGAGTCGAATCCGAAGATCGACAGGAGTACCAGCGCCTGCACCGGCAGAGCCAGACGATCCTCCAGGACCAGCGCCGCTGCCGAGCCGAGTGGATCATCGATCAAGGCCGCCAGCGCCTCCTGATCGACAACTACCGCCGCCAACCCTCCGGCGCCCCCAAGCGAATCCTGCTGTAACTCGTCCCGTTTACGCACTCCGTTACCGCCGTCGGGCGATCTCCGTTGCGTCGCCCTGGCAGCTATCCGTGCCTCGGACCGACACAAGGTCCGGCACTTTGCATCCACCAGGGTTGAGCGCACCGCCTCCCTCTGCGATCCTGCGAGTGAACTCATCCTCACGTACACACCATGGAGAACTTCGTGACGACGAAAATTGGTATCAACGGCTTTGGCCGCATCGGGCGGCAGGTGTTGAAAGGCATGCTCGACTTCCACGGCGATGACCTGGAAGTCGTCGCGATCAACGACCTCACCGACTCCGCAACCAACGCCCACCTGTTCAAATACGACACCAACTACGGCCGCTACCCGGGCGAAGTCGATGTCGTCGACGGCGACCTCGTGATCGACGGCCAACGCATCGCCGTGATCTCCGAGCGCGACCCCGGGCAAATCCCCTGGGGCGACTACGGCGTCGAGATCGTCGTCGAATCCACCGGCATCTTCACCGACGCCGGTAGGGCGCGCGGCCACCTGAACCATGGACCGTCCAAAGTCGTAATCTCCGCGCCCGCCAAGAACGAGGATCTGACCATGGTCCTTGGCGTCAACGACGACGCCTACGACCCGGCCTCGCACCACGTCGTCTCCAACGCCTCGTGCACCACCAATTGCCTGGCCCCGATGGCCAAGGTGCTCGATGACACCGTCGGAATCAAGAGCGGGATCATGTCCACGATCCACGCCTACACCAACGACCAGGCGATCCTCGACACCGTCCACAGCGACCTGCGACGCGCCCGCGCCGCGGCGATGAACATCATCCCAACCACGACCGGCGCCGCCAAAGCGGTCGGACTCGTTCTGCCCCACCTCAACGGCAAACTCAACGGGATGGCCTACCGCGTTCCGACCAGCACCGTCTCCGTCGTTGACCTCGTGATCGACGCCGAGCGCGCCACCGACGCCGAAGAACTGAACGCTGCATTCGAGAAGGCGGCTACTGACCTCGAATCGCCGCTCAACGGCATCCTCGACTACACCGACGAGCCACTGGTCAGCAGCGACTTCAAGGGCTCGCCCGCGTCGTCCATCATCGACGCGCTCTCGACGATGGTCCTCGAAGGCACCCAGGTCAAGGTCGTCAGCTGGTACGACAACGAGTGGGGCTACAGCGTCCGTGTCGGCGACCTCTGCGTCCGCATGGCCGAGGCCGGTCTCTCCTAGCTACGGTTAACGCCTGACCGAACGATTCGGAAGGCCGTCCGATGGCTATGTTCGATGCGCTGAGCGGCAAGTTGCAGGGCGTCTTCGCCACGCTCGGCAGGCGCGGCGCCATCACCGAAAAAGACCTCGAGGCAGCCCTGCGCGAGGTTCGCCTGGCCTTGCTCGAAGCGGACGTCAACTACAAAGTCGCACGCGACTTCATCAAGGCGGTCCGCGGTCGCGCGAACTCCGACGAGGTGATGAAGTCACCGACGCCGCTTAACCGAGTCGTCGAGATCATCAACGAAGAACTGATTGCGCTGCTCGGAACCGAGTCGCCGAACCTACAGCGCGCCTCGCAGGGGCCGACGATCATCCTTATGGTCGGTTTGCAGGGATCAGGCAAGACCACCACCTCAGCCAAGCTCGCCCTGCGAGCGCGAAAGGCCGGTGACCGTCCGCTGTTGATCGCCGCCGACGTGTATCGTCCGGCCGCAATCGACCAGCTCCAGGCCCTCGGTCGCCAGCTTGACATCGAGGTCTTCGACCTCGGAGCTGACGAGCAGCCCGTCACGATCGTCGAGCAGGGCCTCGAGCGTGCCGCGCAAACCGGCGCCGGCACAGTCATCGTCGACACCGCCGGGCGGCTCCACATCGACGAAGACATGATGTCGGAGATCACCGAACTACGTGACCGCTTCAAGCCGACCGAGGTCTTGCTCGTTGCAGATGCCATGTCAGGTCAGGACGCCGTCAACGCCGCCTCCGCCTTTGACGAGGCCGTGGGCATCTCTGGCGTCGTCTTGTCCAAGATGGATGGCGACGCGCGCGGCGGCGCAGCGCTCTCGATTCGCGCCGTCACCGGCGCGCCGATCAAGTTTCTCGGCGTGGGCGAACGACCCGACGCCCTGGAGCAGTTCCACCCCGATCGACTGGCCAGCCGCATCCTCGGCCAGGGCGACATGTCCACGCTCGTCGAACGCGCCTCTGAGGAGTTCGGCGACCAGGACGCCAAGGTCTGGCGGCGACGGTTGCAGGACGGTGAATTCGACCTCGAGGATTTCATTGAGCAGATCAGCAAGGTTCGCCAGATGGGGCCGATCTCGCAGATCGTGAGCATGATCCCCGGCTTGAGCTCGATCAAGAATCAGATCAATGTCGACGAGATCGATGACGACTTCTTTTCGCACTTCGAGGCGATTGTGCTTTCGATGACGCCGGAGGAACGGCGAAAGCCGAACATGATCAATGGTTCTCGACGCCGGCGGATCGCCCGCGGCAGCGGCACCTCCCCTCAGGAGGTCAACCAGCTCCTCAATCAGTTCAAACAGGCCAAGGGGATCATGAAGGACATCGCCTCGGGCCGGGTTCCGGGTATGCCCGGCGCACGCACGCCCCTCGCCCGTCACTAAGGCGACAGCGCGAGTTGCTGGTTGCGTCTACGCTGGATCGATACCTGACAGCGAACAGCGACATGCAGACAGAGTTGAACACATGCTGAAAATCCGACTGGCCCGGCACGGGCGCAAGGGGCGCCCGTTTTATCGAGTGGTCGTTCAGGACTCGCGCAAACCGCGCGACGGACGCTTCGTGGAGAAGCTCGGCTACTACGATCCCCTGACCGAGCCAGCGACGTTTAGCGTTGATGCACAACGAGTCAAGCACTGGCTGTCTCACGGCGCCAGGCCAAGCGAGACGGTCCATCGCTTCCTGGCCAAAGAGGATTTGATCGAGCCCTGGCAACCGAAACCGCGCAGCAAGCGCGCCGATGCCAAGAAGGCCGCCGCCCAGGCTGCCGCAGCCTCCGAGTAACGAGCGTCCGCATGCAAGATTTCATCGAATACGTCGCCAAGTGGATGGTCGATGAGCCCGACGCCGTTCGCGTCGAACAGGTCCAGAACGGCGACCACGTCGCCGTGCAGCTCTACGTCCATGAGGACGACATGGGTCGCATCATCGGCCGCGAAGGGCGGCTGGCCACTGCGATGAGGACGCTGCTCTCGGTCGCCGGCCACGCACGCGCAGTCGACACCTCGCTCGATATCCGCTGACCCTGCCATGGCGTTCCGGCTCGGACGCTCCAGAACTGAAGACCGGATGCCGCGCGAGGGCTACCGCGCCGCCGGTCTGATCGAGCGACCGCGAGGCCTCAAGGGTGAGGTCAAGGTGCTGCCGCTCACCGATTTTCCGCAGCGGTTCGATCCCGGCGCCCGAGTGTTCATCGCTGGCGCGTCTCGCACAGTGAAGAGCAGCAACTGGCAAAAGGGGCGCGTGTATCTGTACATCGACGGCATTGCCGATCGTGAATCTGCTGAATCGCTGCGCGGTGAACTCATCGAGATCCCCGACGCCGAGCGACCCAGCGACGGAGCGCCCTTCTGGTACCTCGACGAAATCGAGGGCTTGCGGGTGATCGGCGTCGACGGGACAACCCTGGGAACAGTGCGAGAAGTACTGCAGACCGGCGCCAACGACGTGTACGTCGTTGGTCGCGGCGAACGGCGCGATCTTCTCGTCCCCGCACTGGCGGATGTTGTGCGGGGGATCGACCTGGACGCAGGAACCATGACCGTCGATCTGCCGGATGGTCTGTTGCCGGAGGATGAACCGCTTGATTGAATCGCTCGGCGCGGCGGCTGTACGCTGAATCCGTCCGACAACTGCGTGGGGATATAGCTCAGCTGGGAGAGCGCGTCGTTCGCAACGACGAGGCCGGGGGTTCGAGTCCCCCTATCTCCACCAAACTTCCTCCACCAAACTTCCTTAGGGCAAGAACCTTCGAGTTGAAGTTTCCGCTTGATCTGTGAGGCGGTTCCGCTCAACGATCCTGGGGATCAAGCGTTAGCTCAGGCTGAGCAGCGTTTGGCGAAGCTTTTGTTTCGCCTCGTCCAGATCGGTTGCGAAATCTCCGTCGGGAACGTCGTCGAGCAAGGCCATGGAGTGGAGTCGGCTGCCCACATCCTCGGGCATGCCGGAGATGATGACCCGCTCAGCCCCTCGCGTCCGTGCAACGTGGATGAGATCGCTGATCGTCACGGCAGCTGAGTCGTCCAGGAATCGGATTCTGGACATGTCGAAGATGATCGCCCGGTGCTGACTCAGGTCAATGCGCAACACTCGGCCAATCTGACGGGCCGAAGCCATGGTCACCCGATCGGGCAAGACGACCAGCCCGCTCCTCGCCTGGAATCGTTCGTCGTCGCCAAGCTCGTCTCGGTTGAGCACGGTCGCATCGAGCAGCGGGACTGATGGCAGCGTGCGCAGAGTGGCCTCGTCCATATCGGTGTCCAGCGCAGCGTCGGCCTGCGCTTCGTCAATCGTGCAGGACGCGTAAGATGCGCCCCGTGCTTTCGCCATCGCGACCCGGTCGGTGGTTAAGACAGTGAACCGAATCCCCCAGATCGGCACGCCCGATTGCTCAATATCCGACGCATCATCTTCGTTAAACGCGATGCAATGATCGGCGCCGGGGACGAACCCGATCGTGCCGACGAGCACGTCGGGTTCAAGTTCCGCCGCGCCGGTCTGGGCGCCCCGCTCCTGCCGGTCCTGCTGCAGCCGGGCGCTGATTGCGTCCGCCAGTTGTCCCATTTCAGTACTCCTTCCCAGTACTCCTTCAGGAATCGCGCCTCAGAGAGGCTCCATGGGTGACGTTCGCGTGTTCCGTCTCGACAGCGGTCGCCGCGAAGACAGCCCATCTCGCGAGACCAGCGCGGTCGAGCTACGACATGTCGTCCGTTCTGTTCTCGCTCCCAACCGGAGGCTGAGGTTTCGCCATCCGGTAGCCGACCCGCGCTTCCGTGAAGATGTACGTGGGATTGGAGGCTTCGTCGCCAAGTTTGCGTCGGATACTGTTGATCGCCGTGCGCATGGGCCGAACATCGTCGCCCGCCTGCAGACCCCACACCCGTCGCAGGAGTTGTTCATGGGTCACCACCCGGCCGGCGTTCGCAGCGAGCTCCACGAGCGTCCCGTGTTCCATCGGGGTCAGAGAGACCAATTCTCCGGACAGCGAGACTCGCCGTTCGTTGAAGTCGACGACAAGATCGCCCTTCACGTACGGTTCTTCAGGCTCAGACCCCGCACGCCTGCGAAGGGCTGCTTTGATCCGCGCGCCGAGTTCCGTCGCTGAGAACGGCTTCACGACATAGTCCTCAGCTCCCTCTTCGAAGGCGCGGGCGATCAGTTCGTCCTGTCCGTAGGCCGAGATGAAGATGACGGGAATGTCTGCCATCCCGTTGATTTCAGCCATCAACTCGATGCCGTCGGTGCCCGGGAGGCGCAAGTCGAGCAATGCCAGGTGCGGGCGCTCGTCTCTCATAAGAGGGAGCGCATGCTGAGGATCGGTCGTCACAATCGGCTCGTAGCCGGATTGGATGAGAGTGGAGCGGATGTATCGGAGCGCCTCGGGGTCGTCGTCCACCGCGAGCACGCGCAACCGTTCCTGTTCCGTGGGTCGTTCGGAATGAATGGTTGGCTGGGTGTGACGGGTGCGGGAGGTCGCCTCCGGCGTTCCCACAGTGGGGATCGTGAAAGAGAAGCGGGCGCCGGTGCCAGGTCCGTCACTCTCCGCCCAAATCCGGCCGCCGTGCGCCTCGACGATGCCCTTGCAAATGGCCAGCCCCAGGCCCGACCGCGCCATGTCGCGCTCCCGCTCCTCGGTGGTGATGCCTGAGAATTTTCGGAACAGGCTCGGCAGTTGGTCGGCGGGCACGCCGCTTCCCTCATCGGCCACCGTGACTGTGACCTGTATCTCTCCTCGCTCAACCAACACCCTGATCGGAGACGTCACCTGAGAGTGTCTGGCCGCATTGAACAACAGGTTGTTCAACACCTGGACCATGCGCAGCCTGTCGGCCATGACCAGAGGAAGCTCCGGATCGAGTTCGATCAACAGGGTGTGCCGACCGCCTCCACTCTGGAAGGCCTCTCTGGCCTCGCCGACGAGGGTCGCGAGATCCGTCGGTTCGGGAGCAACGCTGAGCGTCCCGGTGTCGATGCGTGCCACATCCAGCAGATCGGCGATCAACTCCCGCATCTGATCGGTCTGGGAGTCGATGATCCGATGGAACTGGAGAATCTCGGCCGGATTGAGGAGGCTCGAGGGGTTGAGGAGAGTAGTGATCGAACCCTTGATGGAGGTGAGCGGAGCGCGGAGCTCGTGGCTGACCATGGCGAGAAACTCTGCCCGGAGCCGCTCCAGCTCTCTCACCGGCGTCATGTCCTGCACGGTAATGACGTACTTTTCGACCTCTCCGTTCTCAAGCCGGATGGGCGTGGCGTTGATCAGGGTCGTGAGCGCGCGGTTGCCCGGCGTGGTCAGGGTGATCTCTTCTCCGCGTATCGTCTTTCCTGCCCGGAGGACGTCCACCAGAGGAAATTCAGGCAGAGAAGACTCGCGGCCGTCCGCCCGATGCAGTGTCAACATGGTCAGCAATTCGGCCGGCGACTGACCGGGGCTCAGAATGTCGACGAGCCGTTTGGCCTCCTGATTGACAGACACCAGGGCCCCTGTTTTGGCTTCGAGGACGACGACGCCGACCGGGGCCGTATTGACCAGGGTCTCCAGATCACCCCGGGCCCGCTGGACGTCCCGGTGCCGCCGAGCGTTGACAATGACCAGAGCCGCCTGCGAGGCAAACATGACCAACGTCTCGGCATCCTCTTCGCTGAACGCTGTCTCGGCTCGGTCGTGGCCCAACAAGATGATTCCCACGGGTTCTGCGTGGTGTCGTATAGGCGCGGCGAGACCTGAGAACACGGTCATGGGCAGCTGGCCATTCAGTCCCACCGACTCCGCGTACACGGGATAGTCCTCCACGCGAAGCGGCCCCTGGAGCTTGCTGAAGTGGTCGAAGATTCTCATGCCTTCCGGCAGCTCGATCAGCCCATGGTGCTCCTCTTCAGTCGTCCCGGAAGTCAGGAGCGCGTCGAGACCGCCGCTCTCATCGATCGCAGCGATCACGCCGTAGCTGGCGTTGGTCAGGCGCCGCGCCTCGTCGATGGTGTCCTGGAGGACGATGCTGAAGTCGAGACTCTCACTGATGCGGACGCTGGCCTCGCTGAGCTTGGACAGGCGTTCCCGCAGAGCCTGGGCTTCGAGCCCCGACGGTGTCTCTTCTGTGTTCATGGCCACCCGAATGCTATGCAGCGTAGTTCTGACGCTGCAAAATACTAACACAACTATGATGTGTCGGATGGTTAATCTCATACAACTCTCACATCTCTTCTGATTCGGTCATCTATTGTTCGCCCGTGCTGACGTTCTGCGATGAGCAACGAGACGCCCTGGTGGTACAGGCCCTCGGAGGCGAAGCGCCACCTGCGGACGAACGTTGTTCGCGCCGGAGCGTCTCCTGAGAGGGATCCCTCCGTGCGTCACTGGATCGAGCAACACGCGCCCTGGTTGCATATTCCGTTGCTCGCACGTGGGCGCGCGTCCCGCTCGCTGGTCCCCGTCTCGGCCCTTCTCGCGCTGACGCTGCTACTTGCCGCTCGGCCTGGCGTCGGCGCTGATGCGACCTGCGACGTCCCCCCGACCAACCTGACCAGCGCGCTGGGCGAGGACAACGCATCGGTGGTGTTGACCTGGGAGTTCTCAGGCGAATGCACGCCCGACGAATACGCGATCTACCGCCGCGACATGGACGTCGAGGGCTCGCGGATGACGAAGATCGACAGCGTCGACGGCGATGTCCTGACCTACACCGACACGAGGGTTACTGCGGGCGAGGACTACCGCTACCGGATCCGCTCGAACGACCAGGGCTCGCGCTCCGGCCGGACCGACATCACGATCCCGGAGGCGACTGTCAGCGAGCCCACGCCGGAGCCCAGCGCGGGCGAGCCGACGCCGGAGCCGGTTGTTGAGGAGTCCGGGCACTCAACAAGGCAGGAGACGGACAACGTTGCCCCATCACTCCAGGTGGTGAACGTAGATGGAACGTCCCTGGTCATCATCTATGACGAGTTGCTTGACGAGAGTCCCACGCCCGCGACGACCGACTACACGGTGGGCATTGGCGGCACCGATTACACCCCGTCGAGCGTCGTCGTGCGCGGCGCTGAGGTGGCGTTGACGCTGTCGACCGGCGCCGCCAGCGGCGACACGGTGACCTTGGAGTACGTAAAGGGAACAAACCCGGTCAAGGATCTGGCGGGTAACGAAGCGGTGGCAGAGACGAACAGGCCGGTGACGAACCACACCGGGGCGACCAACGACCGGCCGGAGTTCTCGAGTGAAGAGATCATGTTCTCCGTGGATGAGAACTCGATGTCCGGAGTGAACGTCGGGAGCGCAATCACCGTCACCGGCAACGACTCGGGTGACACCCTGACCTTCGAGTTTCCTTCCTCGTTCTCCATTTTCTCTATCGACGCCAGCGGTCAGGTCACGACCAGTGCTGATCTGGATTTCGAGACCACATCGTCCTACGTCGTACCGGTGTACGTTCGCGACAGCAAGGACCCCAGCGGAGCCGCCGACAGCATCTGGGACGACAGCGTCAATCTGACCATCACGGTCAACGACGTCAACGAGCCGCCGGATATCACCAGCACCGGATCAACATTCACCTCGATCAGCAAGCCGGAGGGGACGGGGCCCAGTGATCCGCTCGCCACCTACACGGCGGACGATCCGGAGGACGACACGCTGACCTGGACGTTGAACGGACCGGACGAGATGGACTTCACCATCACCTCGGCAGGAGTGCTCAGATTCCAGGCCCTCACCGACTACGAGGATCCCGGGGACGCCGGCACCAACAACGTCTACAACGTGACCGTGGAGGTGAAGGACACTGATGGCTCCGCGGTCGATGACAGCATCAACGTGGTCGTCACCATCACCAACATCGACGAGGCAGGCACGGTGACGCTGCCCGGGACGATCACTGCTGGGCAGGCGGTGACAGCGACGCTCACCGACCACGACGGGACCCCGAGCAGCGTTACCTGGGAGTGGTCGCGATCAGATACCGCAGGCGGGACGTTCACGCCGATCAGCGGGGCCACGTCGAATCCGTACACGACCGTGGCGGCGGACGTGGGCAAGTATCTGAAGGCAGAGGCGTCTTACACGGATCCGCACGGCTCGGGCAAGTCCGCGACCAGCGCCGCGTCGAGCCAGGTGGCGGTCGGCAACGTCAACCCGTCGTTCAGCAGCATGACCGCCACACGCAGCGTGCCGGAGAACAGCGGAGCCGCTGTCAACGTCGGGGCTGCAGTAGCTGCCACGCCCGGCGACAGCGACCCGCTGCACTACTGGTTGACCGGCGATGACGCGTCGTCCTTCGACATCGTTTCGACGAGCGGCCAAATCCAGACGAAATCCGGGGTTACGTACGACTTCGAGAGCGCCAAGAAGACCTACTCGGTGACCGTAAACGTGCGCGACAACAAGGACCTGGCCGGAGACGCCGACAGCGCGACCGACGACTCTATCACCGTGACCATCAACCTCTCCAACGTGGACGAGCCCGGCACAGTGACGATTACGGGCACAGAGGAAGGCGGCGCGACGCTGATGGCGTCCGTGACCGACATCGACGGGACCGTGACCAGCGTTTCGTGGCAGTGGGCGCTGGGAGCCTCGGCCTCGGGACCCTTCGCCCCCATTAGCGGAGCGACGAACGACATGTACACGACCGTGGCCGTCGACGTGAACAGGTACGTGCGGGCCACCGCTTCCTATACGGACCCTCAAGGCTCGGGTAAGTCGGCTAGCGCCGTGACCGGGCAGATCAGCGCCAGCAATAATGAGCCGGCGTTCCCGTCCAGCGAGACCGGTTCACGCACTGTGGCGGAGAACAGCGGGACAGGTACGGACGTCGGAGATCCCATTGCTGCGACCGACGGCGACGGCGACTCGCTGACATACTCGCTCAGCGGCGACGGCGCGACAAATTTCACGATCGATTCCGCCACCGGTCAGATCAAGACCAAGATGGGCATCACTTACGACTATGAAGATACGGCCGTGTACGGCTTTTCCGTGCATGTACGGGACAGTAAGGACTCTGCCGGGAACGCCAACACGTTGAATGACGATTCCATCAACGTGACGATCAGCCTCACTGACGTCAACGAAACGCCGACGATTGAAACCACGCAGACCTCAATCTCCGTCGCGGAGAACCAGACATCCGTCCTCACGTACATGGCAGACGACCCGGACAACAACGGCGAAACCAACGACGCAAGCAACACGCTGACCTGGTCGGTGGAGACAGCCGACGACGGGAGCTTCTTCGAGATCGGGTCAACCACCGGAGTGCTCACGTTCAAGAACGCGCCCAACTTCGAGGACAGGCAGGACGCCGGCGGCGACGGGGTCTACAACGTCACAGTTACGGTCACGGACAACGGCATTGACGGCGCCCGGGGCGCGTCGAACCACCTCAGCGTCTCCAAGTCGCTGGCCGTGACTGTCACGGATGTCAACGAGACGCCCACGCTGACCTCGGCTCCCGCTTCCGCCTCCTTCGACGAGAACGCGACGGGCGTGGTCGCGACCTACGTGGCGACCGACCCGGATGCGACGACGGGGACGATGTCGTGGGACCTGCAGGGCAACGACGCAGGCGACTTCAACATCACCTCGACCGTGAACGGAACCGCCGAGCTCACGTTCAAGAACCCGCCCGACTACGAGATGCCGGACGACAACGGCACCGACAACGTCTACGACGTGACGGTTCGAGTGAGGGACAACGGCAGCCCCAGGCTGGAAGACACGCAGACAGTCGCGATCACGGTCAACGACGTCAACGAAACACCGGTGGTCGCCGGCGACACTGGGCCAAGCTTCGCGGAGATCGAGTTCGACCACACGGCCACGGCTTCCGAGCTCGAGGTCGGCACCTACACCGCCACCGACGACGACAACGCGGACAACGCCGGCCTGCAGACGATCACCTTCGACGTGTCCGGTACAGACGCAGCGCACTTCAGCATCGACGAGAACACCGGAGTCCTGTCCTTCAGCATCGAGCCGGACTTCGAGAATCCCGCCGACCTGGCCGACTCGAACATGATGGGCGCCTCGGACAACATGTACGAGATCGTCGTGGAGGCGGATGACGGAGCGGGCGAGTCGAACAGCGTCGGGACGTTCCCCGTCACGGTGACCGTGACCAACGTCAACGAAACGCCGGAGATCCCCGCCGGCGTTCCCGATGAAGACTTTGCAGAGATTGAGTGGGACGCCGATTCCGCCGACCTGGATGTGATGACCTACGTCCCCAAGGATGAGGAGATCAGTGATCTGACCCAACTGTCGTGGACGCTGGACGGCACGGACGCCGCCGACTTCCAGATCACGGAGGACTCCGCCACCGGCCACGGCACGCTCAGCTTCCGCAACCCGCCCAACTTCGAGAACCCGACCGACCGCGTGAACACCGCCGAGAGCCACACGGCCGGCGACAACATGTACGAACTCATCGTCAAGCTCAGCGACGGTCCGAACACACGCGAATACCCGATGACGGTCACGGTAACCAACGTCAACGAAACCCCGGGATTCACTGCGCCATCGACCGGTCGGCACGCCGACGAGATCGAGTACGACTCTGGGACGACGGTGGCTGACATGTCGTCCATCCCCGCCACGGTTGCAAACCAGGCCTACTGGTACCGATTCGAGGCGCGCGACGAGGAAGGCGACGACATCATCTGGACGATCACCGGTCCAGACGCGGATGACTTTGTCATTGCTGAGGACGCCGAATTCGTCATGACCGCGAATGCGGACGAGAGCGCCATCGCCCGTTGGAACATCGTGCCGGACTTCGAGAATCCGATGGGCTCCTCAACCGACGTAGGCGCCAACGGATACGTGTTCACCGTGAACGCGTCCGACGGCACCAATACTGCGATGCACAGCGTCTTCGTCCACATCTTCGATGTCAACGAGCGGCCGGAGTTCACGGGAACTGTCGAAACGGCGATCGCGCTCGACGAACACGACGCGACCCTCGACGCGAGTTTCCAGGAGCCGCCCTATGCCTTCCCCACAATCGCGACCTACACCGGGCGCGACGAGGAGGGCGGGGTTACGTGGTCGCTAACGGGCACGGACGCGGGCGACTTCGAGATCGACTCGGGCGGCAACGTCATCTTCAAAGAAACGCCCAGCTTCGAGGATCCGAAGGACTCGGGTGGGGACAACGTCTATAACTTCACCGTTGTCGTGAGGGATGTCGAGAGCAAAACCAACCGGCGCACCGCCGAGCAGCACGTCACCGTGACGGTGCGCGACATCGAGGAGACGGGCGTGGTCCAGGTGAGCAACCTGGACCCGGTCGTTGGGGACACGATCACGTTTACGTTGTCCGACCCTGACGGCGAAATCGACACGAGCCAGACCAACATCAGTTGGACCCTGAGGGCGCAGGAATCGGGGGTCTGGCAACCGATCACGATCGGCTCCACCGCCTCCACCACGCTGACCTACACCGTGGATGAGGACGACGCCGGGAAGCCGCTGCGGGCCGAGGTGTCCTATTTCGACCGGCGAAACGCGGACCGCAACTTCGCCAATCGCAAGATGCTGACCAGCGGCGAGACGTCGCCGGTGGAGGCCGACCCTCTACCCAATGTGAAACCGCGGTTCCGATCGGGGACCAGCCAGGCGATTGAAGAGGGCGAAGCCGGCCGCGTCCTGCCGGACCGGATCACGGCCACGGACCGCGACGGCGACACTCTGACGTTCGGAATCGAGGCCGGACAGGACTCCGCGCTCTTCGAGATTGGCGCCTCCAGTGGACAGATTACGGCCGTCGGGGCGCTCGACTTCGAGACCGCGGGTTCGCAAGGCTTGCTGTTCTTCACCGTCACCTTGCACGACGGCAAGGGCCTGGACTCCAACGACATGGAGATCAACGACGACTCCATTGACGTGACCACCGTGGTATCGGTGCGCGTCATCGACGTGGAGGAGGAAGGCGTCGTCACCCTCTCGGACACAGAACCCGAGGCCGGGACGCCGGTGACGGCGACCCTGTCGGACGGCGATGGCGGGGTCACCGGCGCGAGCTGGCAGTGGGCCCGCTCGCCGGACGGGCGGACCGGCTGGACGCTCGCAACGGGGCCGGGAGCGGCCACCAACCGGTACACGCCCACCGTGAGCGATGAGGACCTCTACCTGCGGGCCGTGGTCGAGTACACGGACCGGCGCGGCGGCGGCAAGCGCGCTGAGGCGATCACCGGCCCTGTGCCCAGCGAGAACCGCCGACCGCTGTTCCCGTCGTCGGAGACGGGACAACGAACGGTGGACGAGAACACGAGGTCCGGCGCAAACGTCGGCGCGCCGGTATCGGCGGAAGACCCTGAGCGCGACCGGCTGACGTACTCATTGTCCGGCACGGACGCCTCCTCGTTCACGATCACCAACAGCGGGCAGATACGGGTCGGACCGGGCACGACGCTGGACTTCGAGACCAAGCCCTCGTACAGCGTCACTGTGGAGGTGCATGACGGCAAGGACAGTGCGGGCGCAACATCGACGGCAATCGACGACACCCAGAACGTGACGATCACGCTGGTGAACCTCGAGGAGCCGGGCGCCGTCACGCTGTCGTCGGAGACGGCCACCATCCAGGCGAGGGTCCCGGTCACAGCCACGCTGGAGGACGATGACGGACCAAGCAACGTCACGTGGCAATGGTCGCGTTCGCGCAGCAGCTCATCGGGATGGGCCAACATCGCGGGGGCGACGTCTGCCGTGTTCACGCCGCAGGACTCCGACGCCGGCGGCTACATTCGCGCGACCGCTAGCTACAACGACGGCGAAGGCTCGGGCAAGACGGCCGTCAGGGTGTCGCCGCGCGTCGGACAGCCGCCGCCGGTGAACTCGGCGCCGGCCTTCCCGGCGACAGAGAGGGGCACCCGGGAGATCACAGAGAACGCCACCGGCGGCACGCCCGTCGGCGAGCCCGTGGCGGCTACGGACTTCAACAACGACACGCTGAGATACACGTTGAGCGGGACGGACGCGGCGCTGTTCACCATCGGCACGAACGATGGACAGTTGAGAGTTGCGAGCGGCGCCGAACTGGACTTCGAGACGAAGCGCACATTGCGGGTCACAGTCGAGGTCACGGACGGCGCGGACTCGCTAGGTGATCCCGACGACGACGCCATCGACGACCGGCAGAGCGTGACGATCACGCTGACGGACGTCAACGAAGCGCCGACGGTCAGCGGTGATGCGACGCCTTCGTTCGAGGAGAACTCCGACCGGCCAATCGCCACGTACACCGGCACGGACCCGGAGCGCGACACGCTGAGCTGGTCGGTGGACAACGATGACGACTTCTTCATCACGCAGAGCGGACAACTCTACTTCGCCTCGCCACCCAACTACGAGGACCAGACGTCCTACTTGGTGACCATCACTGCCACTGACGACGATCCAATCGTCAGTCTCTCTGGTTCACTGTCGATCACCGTCACGGTGACGGACGTGGAGGAGCCGGGCGTCGTCACCATCACCCCGCTGCGTGGCTGGATTGGGACTCGCTTCGAGGCCGAGCTTATCGACGGCGACGGCAGCGTGACCGGTGAGACCTGGAAGTGGGAGCGGTCTCGCAACCGTTCGAGCTGGGAAGAGATCACCGCCGCCAGCCAGGACAACTACACCGCCGACGCCGATGATGTCGGTCATTATCTGCGAGCGACCGTCTCCTACAGCGACCGCCGGGGCGGCAGCAAGGAGGCTTCGGCGGAGACCCGGTCGTTGATCGGCGAGGCCCAACCCACTAGCGCCAACAACGCGCCCGGCTTCGACGAAGCCTCCACGACCCGCAGCATCCGTCAGGGGTCGGGCAAGGGACGTCCCGTCGGCGCGCCGGTGAAAGCCGATGATCCCGATCAGGGCGAAGTGCTCACCTACGAACTGGAAGGTTCTGAAGAGGAGCACTTCACGATCGACCCGCTCACCGGTCAGATCTGGACGAAAGACGTACTGGTCGAAGGCGAGGAGTACTCGGTCTATGTGGAGGTTCGCGACGGCTTCGATGACTTCTACAACCCCAACGATGGCGTAGACGACTCGATCGAGGTAGTGATCACGGTCACGGGCGGCGCGTTCGTCCGGTCCGGATCCTCAGCGGGTGGCGGCGGTGGTGGAGGCGGAGGCGGGGGCGGTGGCGCACCTGCGGCGCCGGTTCCATCCGACGCCGACTTCGACTGGAACGTGACCCGCGACCTGGAGGAACTCGATCCGGAGAACGAGAACCCGACCGGCATCTGGTCGGACGGACAGACCATCTGGGTGCTGGAAAATTCGACGACGGGTCCGGATCGCGTCTTCGCCTACGACCTCCTGACCGGCGATCGGCTCGAAGACGCCGAGTTTGAACTCGACAGCCGCAACCGTTTCTCCCATGGCATCTGGTCGGACGGCGAGACGGTCTGGATCGCCGACAGTGGTCTGGACAAGCTCTTCGCCTATCGGCTCCAGGACGGCGCGCGGCTCCCCGACCGCGATCTCGACCTTGACGAGCGCAACCGCGATCCGCGTGGCATCTGGTCCGATGGCACATGGATGTACGTGGTCGACAGCGTCAAAGATGCGCTGTTCGTCTACGACCTGTCCACCGGCACGCTGCTGGCCGAATACGAGCTTGACAGCCTCAACCGCAGCCCTCGAGGGATTTGGTCCGACGGCGTCACGATCTGGATCTCCGACGACGGCGCCAAGCGTGTCTTCGCATACCGCATCGAAGACGGTGAGCTCAAGCGCTACGAAGAGGAGGAATTTAGCTTCCGCTCCTTGCTCAAGGCTGGCAACGGCGACGGGCGCGGCATCTGGTCCGACCTCACGGTGCTGTTGGTTGCGGACGCGCGGGATGCGAAGCTCTATAGCTACAACATGCCCGACGCGATCGACGCGCGCCTGGCCTCGTTGTCGCTCAGTTCGGTAGACATCGGCTCCTTCACCCCGCTCCAGACGGACTACCGCGGCACGACCAGCGCCAGTCTCAGCACGGTCGCCACGTCGGCGGCGCAGGACGACGCAAGCGTGGTGATTGCGCCCGCCGACACCGACGGAGACGTGGCGAATGGGCACCAGGTCATGTTGTCGGAAGGCGTTCAGATCAGCGTCACGGTAACGTTGCCGGACGGCAGCCGAGAGCGCGTGTATCGCGTGACGATCGAAATCGGAAACCGGGCGCCGCAAGCGACGGCAGCGCCGTCGCTGCGACTGACGGTCGGAGAAGGCCCGGCCCGTATCGATCTGGCGTCATACTTCAGCGACCCCGATGGCGACCCACTGAGCTACACGCTTGGGCAGTCGTCGGCTCCCCATGTCGCGGACGCGACTGTTGCCAATGGCGTTCTGAGCGTCACGCCGCTTGCCCCCGGCAGGACGAGTTTCGACGTATCGGCCAACGATGGCGCGCTCAACAGTGGGGCCAGCACGCTGATGGTCACAGTCGAGCCGGCTGAGGTGCTGGCGCCGGAGGTCCGCATCGCGGCCAGGCGCGTACAACAGGGGAGATTCGAATTCGCGCTTCAAGTTCGTTCAGCCGAAGGTGAGTGGCAAGACCGGATTCTGCCCAGGCGGCGCTTCCTTCCAGCTGTATCCGATGCGGGAAGATGGCTGAACAGCAACGCCTTCAACGTCGGTGAGGGCAACGAGGAGCGCACAATCCGGATCACGGCGCGACGGGTGAGCGGAGGCCGTGTCGAGTTCGCGATCCAGCTGCGCTCGGAAGACGGCGGCTGGGGCAATCGGCTACTGCCCACGCAGCGCTTCCTCCGTATCACGTCACCGATGAACCGCTTGTTTGTCAGCACCCCCTTGGACACTGGTCAGCCATAGGACATCTCTTCCGGCGACGGCGCCCAGTGAATGGTGACTCGCTCCTTGCCCGTCCGGTCTCGCTTGTTTGCCGTTGACCGCCGGTGGTAGGCTTCGTGCAGCAAGATTCGTCCAGGTGCCCGTCCCGGGAGAATAGGGAAGTCGGTGAGAATCCGACGCGGTAGCGCCACTGTAAGCGGGGCTCGTACCAGCAACTCAAACAGTGCGAGCAGAACGGAGAGCTGACGCCCACTGTCGATCGACCTCTGGTCGACGGGAAGGGCACAGCGCAGTATCCGCCCGCGAGCCAGGAGACCTGCCTGGACGAGAGGTGACAACTCTCCGCTTCAGAGAGGTCCCGCGATCTCCGGCCGTCGCATCCGGTCAGATCGAACACCATTCCTCCGGCGGAGCCGCTGGGGGTTCTTTTGTTGCTCGCCGGAATCCAGTCCTTGCGAGGCTATCGACAGCTGGGCGTGAAGACGCGCCTGGCGATTGGCCTGTCGACTCTTGCGTTGCTCGTCCTGGCGGTTGGACTGGTCTCGCTGAGTCTGGGTCCGGTTGACATCCCCGTCAGCCACGTCGCCTGGATTGCGCTGTCGGCGGTCGGATTCGATGTGCCGGAGTTCGGTCGCACCGAGCAGCTGGTCATCGATCAGATCCGGCTGCCTCGAATCATCGTCGGCGCGGCGGTGGGCATGGCGCTGGGCGTCGCCGGAGCAACGATGCAGGGCCTGTTCCGCAATCCCATGGCCGACCCGGGAATCATCGGCGTCTCAGCCGGCGGGGCATTGGGTGCGGTCATCGCGATCGCCGCGGGCCTTGCCGGTCTGTTCTTCCTGGCGTTGCCCATGTTCGCCTTTGTGGGTGCGATGGGCGCAGCGCTGCTGGTCTACGGGATCGCCGTCGTCGGCGGTCACTTCTCCATGGCGACGCTGTTGCTCGCCGGCGTCGCCGTCAACGCATTCCTGGGCGCGATTGTCTCGGCGATCATCATTGTCCTGCCGGACAATGAGGCACTGCGCGAAATCCTCTTCTGGCTGGCGGGCGGACTCGATTCTCGCTCCTGGGAACACGTGCGAATTGCGGGACCGCTGATTCTGGGCAGCGTGGCTGTGCTGCTGTTGCTGGCCCGGGATCTGAATCTGCTGATGCTTGGCGACGACGAAGCCCGTTCGATGGGCGTGCGCGTCGGGGCAACTCGTGTGACGATGCTGCTCGCCGCTTCGCTGGCCACCGGCGCCGCGGTGGCCGTCAGTGGAACCATCGCGTTTGTCGGACTGGTCGTGCCGCACACCCTGCGACTGATCCTCGGACCCGACAATCGAGTCCTGATCCCGATGAGCGCGCTGGGAGGGGCCGTCTTCGTGATCCTGGCCGACACCGTCGCCAGGACTGTGATTCAGCCGGCCGAGTTCCGGGTCGGCATTCTGACCGCGTTCGTCGGCGCACCGTTCTTCATTTTGTTGCTGATCAAGAACAAACGACAGGTCTACTCGCTGTGAGCGGGCGGTTGAGGGGAGTTGCCAGTGAATGAGCGCAATGGCCAGCGGCCGGCCGTGGACGCGCGATCGCTGAGCTTCAGCGTGGACGCAGCGAAACTGCTGGACCGGGTTGATGTCAGCGCGGAGCCAGGCCAGTTTGTTGGACTGATCGGACCCAACGGCGCGGGCAAGTCGACGTTGCTCCGGGCAATCTCCAACGTGCTGAACTATCAAGAAGGCTCGGTCTCGCTTCACGGCGCGGATCTCAAATCTCTGCCGGCCAGGGAAGTCGCCGAGCTCCTGGCGCTGGTACCACAGATCGCGCCGTACACGCAGGGATTCACGGCCTTTGAGCTTGTGCTGATGGGGCGCTATCCCCATCTCGGTCGCTTCCAGGTTGAAGGCCAGGCAGACGACCGCATCGCCCGGAACGCGATGCGACTGACCGAGACCGATCAATTCGAGACCCGCACCATCGAGACGCTGTCGGGCGGAGAACGCCAGCGGGTGTTCCTCGCCCGAGCCGTGGCGCAGCAGCCGCAGGTGTTGCTGCTGGACGAGCCGACTTCGAACCTCGACATCCTTCATCAGCTCAAGATCCTGACCCTGGTCCGCCAACTGGTCGATGATGGCTTGACGGCGATCGCAGCGATCCACGATCTCAACCTGGCCGCTCGTTTCTGCGACCGGTTGGTCCTGATTTCGGGGGGGCGCGTCGTGGCGGACGGCCAGGCGGAGGACGTGCTGACGCCTGAGATGATTGAGTCGGCCTTCGGTGTTGAGTCGGCGATCTATCGGGAGCCAGTCACCGGAGCGTTGGCGATCAGCTTGATTGCCCCGGCGGGGGACGCCCTTGCTGAGCCTGACCTCGCTGGGGAAGCGGTTCCGGTTCCGGGAGGCCAGTCCACTTCGATCCGATGCAGCGAGGCGACCAGTGCCGCCCGCTAGCGATCCGGCCGAGCGGCCGACCACGCCAGCGAATGTCGGCCCACGGCGCCGACATGGACTCGTGATCGTCAACACGGGCGACGGCAAGGGCAAGACGACGGCCGCACTGGGCGTGCTCTTTCGCGCCTGGGGACGCGACTTCAAGATCCGCATGTTCCAGTTCATCAAGCACTCGACGGCGAGATTTGGTGAGCACCGCGCGGCGAAGAAGATTGACCTGAAGATCGAGTCATTGGGCGACGGTTTCACCTGGCTCTCGAAGGACATGGACGAAACTTCTGCGCTCGCGGTCGAGCAATGGAAGCGATGCCAGGAAGCGATACTGCACGGCGAGGAAGACATCATCGTCCTGGACGAGTTCACCTATGCGATGCACTACGGGTGGATTCCGGTCGAGGATGTCGTTGAGACGCTCAGGCGTCGCCCTGCCGACATGCATGTGATCATCACCGGCCGCTTTGCCCCGCAGGAACTGATCGATTTCGCGGATCTGGTCACGGAGATGAAGCTGATCAAGCATCCCTATGCGGACCAGGGGATCAAGGCGCAGCCGGGTATTGAGTTCTAGGGAGCGCGGGCCGTTTAGATGATCATGTTCGACGACATCCTGCGGATCATCGAACCGCTCGACCGCGAGGCGATGGCGGCGGCGGAACGGCGTCAGCAACAACTGACCAAACCGCCCGGCAGCCTGGGGCGGCTGGAGGAGCTCTCGATCCTGCTGGCCGGTATGCAGGGCGACGAGCAACCGCGCGGCTACCGCAAGCAGCTCATCCTCGCGGCGGGCGACCACGGTGTCGCGGCGAGCGGTGTGAGCAGTTATCCGCAGGAGGTCACCGCTCAGATGGTGCAGAACTTCCTCGAGGGCGGGGCGGCCGTGAACGCTCTCGCGCAGCGAGCCGGAGTCGAACTGACCATCGTCGACGCCGGTGTCGCCGTGCCGGTGGGGCCCGCGGACGAGCTGGTCTCGGTGCGGCTCGGATTCGGGACGCAGAACATCGCGGAAGGTCCGGCGATGACCCGGGAGCAGGCTGAAGTCGCGCTCGACACGGGGGCCAAGATTGCGCGCGCCGCGGCGGCCTACGACGACATCATCGGCATCGGGGAGATGGGGATCGGCAACACGACTTCCGCCGCCGCGATTGTTTCGGTGCTGTGCGGGCGTCCGCCGGAGGCGGTGACGGGTCGAGGCGCGTCTCCCGACGACGAACATCTCGCGAGGAAGGTCGCCGTGGTGAAGCAGGCCATCGATGTCAACCGACCCGATCCGACAGATGGCGTGGACGTGCTGCGGACGCTGGGCGGGTTCGAGATTGGCGTCCTCGCCGGCGTCGTGCTGGGCGCGGCTTCGCGCCGGACGCCCGTCGTGCTGGACGGGTTTATCACGGCAGCGGCGGCGCTGATCGCACAGGCGATCGTGCCGCTGAGCCGGGACTACCTGATCGCCGGTCACCGATCGGCGGAGCGCGGCCATGGCATCGCGCTTGAACACCTCGAGCTGAAGCCGCTGCTCGACATGGACATGCGGCTCGGCGAAGGCACTGGGGCGGTGTTGGCGATGGGCATGGTAGATGCGGCGGCGGCCTGTCTGAATGAGATGGCAACATTTGCCGAGGCTGGCGTGTCTGGTTCCCAACCGTCCGCCGAGCCTTCGCCGTGAACAGCTTGAGGCATGCCTTCGGGTTCCTGACGATCCTGCCCGTCGCATCTGCGGATGAGTCGCCGTCCAGTTGGGCTCGGGCCTGGTTCCCGCTGGTTGGACTGTCCCTTGGCGCGGCGCTGGTCGGTCTCGACGCTGCGATGCGCGAGGGCTTGCCGGCAATCGTCGTCGGCGCGCTGCTGGTCGCGGCGCTGCTCATGCTGACTCGCGCACTGCACATGGACGGATTTCTCGACTGCTGCGACGGCCTCTTTGGCGGCTTTACGCGAGAGGACCGGTTACGGATTCTGCGGGACTCGCACGTGGGCGCGTTCGCCGTGATCGGCGGGGCGGCGTTGATCGTGACCAAGTGGAGCCTGTTGGCCAGCACTCCGGATGCTGAGCGGATCGGGCTGCTGCTGGTGTTCCCCTGCCTGTCGAGGTTTGGCATGCTGGCGACCATGGCGGTGTTCCCGTATGTCCGGAAGCAGGGCCTGGGCTCTTCGTTCCAGGAAGGTGGGCATTGGTGGCAGATTGGGTTCGGACTCGTGACCGCCGCACTGGCGGCGGGACTGTTTCTGGGTCCGGGCGGACTGGTGCTGTTCGTCGCCGTGACGATCGTCGCGCTCGGAGTTGGACATTGGATGTCGTCCAAGCTTGGAGGCATGACTGGCGATACGTATGGGGCGGTCAATGAGCTGGGCGAAGTGTCGGTGTTGATTCTCGGCGTCGCGCTGGCGCCGGTGTTGCCCGAACTGTTCGGCTCGCCGTTCTGGTAGGAGCGCGAATGAGCAAGCAAGAGGCATCTGTTCCCGGCGACGCGGGCTATAGCTGGTACCTGGTGCGGCATGGCGAGACCGAGTGGAACCGGACACGGCGGATCCAGGGTCAGTTCGACACTCCGCTGAACAGGCACGGACGGGCTCAGGCTGAGGCGCTCGGCAACCGGCTCAGCGGCGTGCGGTTCGCCGCGGCATATTCCAGCGACCTCTCGCGCACGATGGAGACCGCCGAACTGGTTACTGCCGCGCGCGGCTGTGAGATTGTGCCGACGCCGGAACTGCGCGAGTTTTCGTACGGCGAGTGGGAAGGCATGACGATTGCCGAGATCGAGGCGCAGGCTCCAGAGCGGCTGCGACGCCGCTTGCAGGGTGGCAATGAGGATTTTGCCGGACCAGGCGGAGAGAACGCTTACGACGTGCTGGAACGCGTGCACGCCTTCTACGAGCGGGCGCTGCAGCGACATGGTGCGGGTGACAGATTGCTGGTTGTCGCCCATGGCGGGAGCTTGCGCGCGCTGCTCGTTTGCATGTTGGATCTGCCGGCCGAGCACTTCTGGCGGGTGCATCTTGACACCGCCAGCCTTTCGATTGTGCGCAGCTTCGACGGCTCGGGGGTGCTTCACCTGTGGAACGACACGAGTCACCTTGCGTCGATTGGGGCGCTGGATGAGGAGGAGTAGCTGGTGGGCAAGCAACTGACGTTGGTCCTGGGTGGCGCTCGGGCGGGCAAGAGTACGTATGCTCAGCGGCTGGCCGAAGGGGGAGATCGGGTGCTGTTCGTGGCGACGGCGGAGGCCCGGGACGCTGAGATGTCGGCGCGGATTGTGGCTCACCAGGCGAGCCGGCCGGCGGAGTGGGGCACGCTGGAGGAGCCGCTCGACCTGGTCTCGGCGATGACGCCGGCGGTTTCGGGGTACGACACGGTGCTGCTGGACTGCCTGACGCTGTGGGTCAGCAACCTGATGCTGGACGACCCGGACGTTGATCTGCCGGCATGGACTGAGCGGCTGCTGGCGCTGTATCGCGAGCAGGATGCGTCCTGGATTGTGGTCAGCAACGAGGTTGGGCTGGGGGTGGTGCCGGCGACGAAGCTGGGCCGGGTCTACGCCGACGAGCTGGGGCGGGTCAACCAGATTGTGGCGGCCGAGGCGGACGAGGTCTGGTTCATGGCGGCCGGGCTACCGCTGAATCTGAAAGCGCTGAGCCAGGACTCGACGCCCTAGCGTTAGGCTGAGATTTCCGGGGCCGTAGCTCAGTTGGGAGAGCGCTGCCCTTGCACGGCAGAGGTCAGGGGTTCGAATCCCCTCGGCTCCACCACCCCGGCACCCACGAATCCGAGATGACCCATGAGTGACGACGCACCCGACCAGCGGCCCGGGAGAATTGGCTGGCAGGACCTGACCGTCGGCAACGCCGCAGAGGTCCGCGACTTCTACTCGGCGGTGGCCGGCTGGCAATCGCAGCCGCTGAGCATGGGCGACTACGACGACTACGTGATGCTCAGCCCGGACGGCGAGTCGGCGGTGGGCGGGGTCTGCCACGCGCGGGGCGTGAACGCCAACATCCCGCCGGTGTGGATGGTCTATATCAACGTTGAGGACCTCGATTCCAGCGTGGCCCGGGTGACGGAACTGGGCGGCGAGATCTTGGATGGGCCGAGGGAACTGGGCGAGGGCCGGTTTGCGGTGATTCGCGATCCGGCGGGGGCGATCTGCGGGTTGATCGAGCCATAGGGCTGTTCGGTTCTGTTCGGTTCTGTTCGGGCGGATCGGGACGCTGGGTGGTTGGTGGAAAATTTTTCTGCCGGGCCGGTGGAGAAAAAACGGGCGTCCGACCGCAGAAAACACTGGGTTTCGTGGATTCGAGGGTGGTTGGAGGTGGTTGGGTTTGGAAGGTCCTGGTCAGTCGTGGTTGTCCGGATCTGTCCAGATTTGTCCAGATTCGTCTGGATGAGAGCCGGTTTGTCCACGATGGTTCCGGGTGATTCCTGAGTGATCCAGGTGGTTGCGGATTGGGTGTTTGGTTGGGGTGCGTGCATGTCGCGGTCTCCGTTCTCGGGTCGTTGGGTGATTGTATGCGGACGGATGTTCTGTGGGTGAGAAGAGTGTCGGGGGTGACGGTTGGGCGTAGAGTTGCGGTGTGAACAATGAGGGTGGAGATCGTCGTGGGCGAGATTGTGGTTGAGATCGAGTTGGAGAACGCCGGAGACCGGCACCTGACTCAGAGAGGGTTTCGCTCGGCGAGTGACGTTCGGCGGGAGACGATTCGTGCGAACGCCGATCGGGGCGTCACGATGCTGATGGTGCCTAAGGATGTCGTGGAGCGGCTCGGAGTGCCGGAGATCGATCAGGTGAGGACAGTCAGCACCGACGGACAGCGCGGGGAAGCGGCTGTGGCGGGTCCGCTGAGGATTCGGATCGGAGTTCGCGAGACGAGCACAGAGTGCATCGTGCTGCCGGAGGGCGCCGGGACCGTGGTCGGTCTGATGGTGCTGAACGTGCTGGACCTGCATCCAGACCCTGCGAGTCAGACGCTGGGCCAGAGGCCGGAGTCGCCGGATCGGCCGCTGTTGCGGGGGTAGCTGACTGGAAAAGGGTCAGCCGTTACTCATACGATAGTGTTCCGACTTATCGATTGAGCTGCACCTAGGTATGATGACTGTCCAATTGCTCCAGATCGCGGAGATGTCGCAGAATGTAGGTACCATATGTTGGCTACAGTGTGCCTCGAATTCCTTGGAGCGAGACGACTTCCGGCTCGAACCGGCCGTCCCTGTCGATCAGCGTGAACTCAACCGCTGCTAAGAGGGTCTCGACACGACTCCTCGTTACCGTTTCCATTTGCCCGAACCACAGCATCCACGAGGCAGTCTGCTCGACGTCAACCGTGACGTCACACGAGAGAGACAGTTCTACTTCTCCACCGATGCTATCGGCATCCTTGACCTCTACTATCCTGATTCCGGTTACTCCGGCAGAAAAGTCCTCTCGGACCACCTCTGCTTGTAGTGCATCATGGGGTACTTGATCCCAAGGTATCGACACGCCTTCATAAAAGAGCTCTGAACTTGCCTCGACGAACTCATCCTGCAAGTGTTCAATGGCGAACTCTTCGAGCTCACGCCTTTGCCTGCTGTTTAGCACGAGCTGTTGCGCAAGTGCTTTGGCATTGTCGAGTGCGGCCATGCGAGGTTCGAGAACATTCTCCGCCAAGTCCTCCAACTTGACGAACAGTCGTACTTCGGACACCCCGTTAGAGATGTCGTCCTGTAGGTCTGGATGCAGTTCAAAGTTGCCTTCAGCTTCTGTGGCGAAGTCCTTAGTGTTAGAGGTGACGAAGGCGACCCTGCCTTCAAGGGTTAAGACGTTGCGCCAGAGGAGAAAGTCTCGATACCCGATTTCTCTCTTGTTGCTGGTGCCGAATGGACGCCGACCCTCTTGAAGGCGCTCAATCACTTCCTCATGCGAAACACTTGGGAGTTCAACACTTGTAGCGCCGAGCCACTCCAATCGGGCATCGAATGCGTGCAGGGCGGCCTCAAGAGAGTCGGCCGGGGAACTGGAAAGAACATTGCCAGGAAGGCTCAAGCCGACTAGTTGATATGCGGCAGCGGCGTCATTTTGTTTCTTGTTAGCGTCGCGAACCCTCGTTTCGATGTTGCCAGCCATTTCCAGTCGCACGACTTGAGGAACCACAACTTGGGCGCCAAATTGTTCGCAGAAAGTGCGCAGGATCACGACTCGAGGTGTCGCGAGACGTATATCTCTCACGAGCTCACTTGAGTCGAGTACTACGTAGTCTGGTTCCCACATGCCCAACAGTCCTTCCATAGGCGGACTATGTTAGCCGATCGGTGGAGGGACGTTCCGGCTCTTGGATTGGGATGAAGGGTGCGGCGTGCACATTCATTCGTCGTTTCGAACATATCGTGCGATGAGGCCTTCGAGATCCTCGATTGTCGTCTTGCGGGAGATGGTGCGTTCTTCTCTACACGCCAATTCGTAGGATAGTCATTGTTGCGGTTGGAGGACACGTTCGGAGGCGGAACTCGGAAGTGAAATGCGGCAGGGCCGACGATACCGGAGGTGTTTCTCCCGCGGGAGGTAGGTTTTCTCGAGATTGTCTCATTGAATTTGCGGCTCCACCGGGCGTCGGGTGGTTGTGGTGGCGGGTCCGTTGGAGGCCCTCACCCTAACCCTCTCCCTCGCGGAGAGGGGATTGGGAAGGTGAGCGGGTCCCGGCTTCGGGGGCGAGAGTGGGGATTGCGGAGGTGGGTTCTCGCGTGGGGTTGGGGTTGGTTAGCCTCCGGCTCGGGTGAGGAGGCGGGTCATGTCTTCGGCGGTGAGGATGGAGGGTTCGATGAGGAGTTGGGCTCCGTTGAAGACGAGGTCGGGGACGAGGAATGCGGTGTCGGCGAGGGCGGCGAGGGCGACGGCGAGGTAGCCCTGGAGGGTGGCGTGGTCCCAGACGGCGAAGGAGACGCGGCCGGACAGCATTTGCAGGACCAGCGCCGTGTCGAAGCCGATTACGGCGAGGGTGGGCGTGTGGCCGGAGGCCTCAATCAGATCGGCCACGGCGTCCACATCTGCCGCGTTCAGGAGAACGACGGCGCCGACGTCGCCGTCCGCGAGGCGCTCGCCCAGGGGTCCGAAGCCGTCTGCCAGCGATATCTTCTCGACGACGCCATAGGTGTCGTCGAGGCCCTGACAGCGCTCCGCGAGTCCGACGTTGGGCGGTTCATGGACGAGGCAGAGGGCCGTTCCCTCGACGCCGTCGGCGGTGAGCCTGGTTCCGACGATTTCACCGGCCTTGCGATCGTCGAGGCCCAGGTGGAGCATCGAACCGACCGCGCGGGCGGTGCCGGCTCCGGAGTTGAAGGTGACCACGGGGATACCGGCGGCGCGGGCCTCGCGAATCGCATCGGCGACGTGTTCGGTCTCGGCCAGGGTGACGGCGATGGCGTCGACATCCTGAGCGATGCATTCGCGGATCCGGGCGGCGCGCTGCTCGGCGCTGGTCAGGCCGACGTGATCGAGGTTGACGCCGAAGTGGCTGGCGCCGGCGACGGCGGCGTCGAAGGTGAGACCCCAGAACGAGTTGTCGCCGTGGCCGATGACGCAGTAGTCGGCGCCGGCGGGCGGCTCCGGATCGATGGTGTCGAGGGGGAATGCGACCGGCGCCGGCGCCCCGCCCGGGAAGCGGGCGAAGGCGCCCAGGAGTCCGAATAGCTCCTCGACCTTGCCAGCGGCCAGCAGGTGCGGCACGTCGCCGCCGGCAATGCGTCCGACGACCTGTCCGACGCCGGTCCTGAGGTCGGTGTAGCGGAACGTTTCGACCGCGTCCTCGCCCAGGCCGTCGACAAATCCCTGGCAGTAGGCGCGGCCGGCGTCGTTGTCCTCGGCGTCAAGCAGGAGGCACCAGATTTGCGGATCGGGCGGCGTGAGCACGGATGGTTGCGCGATCTGGCGGGCGTGGTCGTAGTAGGCGTCGGCGAGGGTGTAGACGTCGGGCGCCGCCGAGACGGTGAGGGGCGAGCTGTGGAGTCGGCGGTTGGGCTCGGCGTCGGCGGGCAGGATGTTGAACCTGGGGTACTGCACGTCGCCCCAGGCGCCATTCGGGCCCAGCTGCTGCAGGCCGAATCGGATCGAGCCGTCGGGTCGCGGGGTGGCGGTGATCCGCACCTCGGACTGAGCGCCCGCGGTGTTGGCCGCCTCGGTGTCGGAGAAGAGGGCCGACTGCATGATGCGGTCGATGGCCGCGCCTGCGATGAGGAGGGCGGCGACGATGAGGCAGAGCGAGAGTGGAACCAGGAACCGTCTTGTGCACCAGTTGCTCATGGCTTATGCCCTTCATACATACAATTGACACATAAGATAGTCGTTTGGTCGGGGTTGAACGGTCTAAATCGGTGCAGGGGTCGTGCGATGCGCCTGCTAACGCACGTCGAGAGGACGGGATCGGAAGAGAGCGGAGAAGGCCGAGCGGCTTCCGGCTCGGGGTCCGAGACTGGGAGGGGATGGTTGGCGGCGGGGATTACTCGGTTAGTGGGGCGAGGAGGTTGAGTAGGGATTCGATCTGGTTGATGCCGGCGGTGATCGCTTCGGCGTCGAGGAGTTCTTCCCGCTGGTAGTAGTTGCCGTGCAGGTCGTTGGCCATGGCGCGCAGCGACCAGAGTTGGTCGTTGCCCGAGGCGTTGCGGGCGTTGTTCATGACGTGGCTGAAATCGGCATGGCTCTCGTAGCGCCAACCGTTGGCGATGGCGACGGCTTTGGCCATATGGGCAGCGGCGCCCCAGGCCTTCTCCGAGGCCTGGTGAAGGTCACCGTCGGCGAGATACAGGCGCGACTTGGTCAGGAACGTCTGCGCTTGCCGGATGTAGCCGTCGACTTCATCACGCTTGATCGTCGTCATCGTTGGCCGGGCTCCCTGCTAGTGTGGTCAACGTAGCACGGTCGTTGGGGGGTCTCGTGTTACGATCTTCTACGAGCTGGTGATTGTTGCGCGGTGGGACCACCCGTTCCCATCCCGAACACGGAAGTGAAACGCCGCAGCGCCGACGATACTGGGGGGGCAACCCCTTGCGGAAAATAGGTCGTCGCCAGCTCGCTCTTCACGCTCATCCGCCCGACTTCCTGCAGAGGGGTCGGGCGGTTTGGTTTTGGGCGGGGAGCCCCCTCCGCCCCTCCGGGGCACCCCCGCATCGAGTGCGGGGCAGCCTCCCCCAAAGGGGGAGGCCTGACAAGGCGCTGTGGTAGGATTCGGCTTATCCCCAGAAAGGAGCCGGGGCGGGTTCTTGCGTGTTTCGTGAGGGCTGTCCGTCCCAACTCACCACCCCTTGACCACACCCAGTACTGACATCGATCCGAACGCTCCCGCGCCCCCGACCGCACCGGAACTGGGGGCATCCGAACCCACCACCATGGACGAACTCCTGGCCGAGCCCGGCCGGGAGCCGCTGAACCCCAGACGCGGCGACATTGTCGAAGGCATTGTCGTGCACTGGTCCGGCTCGGTGTTGATCGTCGACGTGGGGGCGAAGTCGGAGGGCGTCGTCCACTACGAGGAGATGCGCTCGCTGACCGACACGGAGCGCGAGGCGCTGAAGACCGGCGACGCGGTGCACGTGTTCGTGACCGACTCGGAGTCGGAGGGCGGCTCGCTGGAGCTGTCGATCGACCGGGCGCGGGGCGAGCAGGGCTGGCATGAGCTGCAGCGCCGCTTCGACGAGAACGAGGTCTTCGACGCGCGCGTGACCGGCTCGAACAAGGGCGGTCTGCTGGTCAACGTCGAGGGCGTGAACGCCTTTGTGCCGCTGTCGCAGATCGTCGAGATCACGGGCGACCGTGAGCAGGCGATTGCCCAGCTCTCGGAGTACGAAGGCCGCACGCTGCGCTTCAAGGTGATTGAGATTAACCGTCGCCGCAATCGGGTGATCCTGTCGGAACGCGCGGCCGTCCAGGAATGGCGCGCGGAGCAGAAGGATCGGCTACTGGAAGAACTCCAGGAAGGCGAGATTCGCTCGGGTCGGATCACCAGCATTCGCTCGTTCGGCGTGTTCGTCGATCTGGGTGGGGCCGACGGCCTGGCGCACCTGTCGGAGCTGAGCTGGGAGCGGGACGTCGACCCGGAGTCGATGTTCAGCATCGGCCAGACGATCGACGTGTACATCACGAAGATCGATAAGGAATCGAAGAAGATCGGGCTCTCGGTCCGGCGCGCGGCGCCGGAGCAATGGGACGAAGTCGTGGCCAAGTTCGAGGTCGGCGACATCGTGCCGTCGGTCGTGACCAAGCTGGTCACGTTTGGCGCGTTTGCGCGGCTTGAAGGACCGGTAGAGGGCCTGGTTCACGTGTCCGAGCTCGCCGACCGGCGGATCACGCATCCGCGCGAGGTGGTGCTGGAAAACGACATCATCCCAGCCAAGATCGTGCGCATCGAACGGGATCGACACCGGCTGGGTCTGTCGTTGCGGCAGGCGCGCTCGGACGCCGAGCGGGCTGGCTGGATGTTCAACAACGAAGGCGGCATCGCTCGGCTGCCCGAGGAGATCGCGGAGCGATTCGGTATCTCACAGGAGCCAATGCCCGAGCAGCCGCCCGCCCCCGAGCCGAGTTCAGAACCATCCCGAGGAAGCGATGACGCGCAACCTCAGGAAGCACCCGAGGAACCGGTCCGCGCCGTCTCTGCGATGCAAGAAGCGCTGGAACGCGCCGGCGTTACGGAGCAGGACTTCGGCGACGAGCGCTAGGGATCGTTGCTCCTCTCGGAGTGCCCCCCCTCTGTCCCTACGGGACATCTCCCCCCGCGAAGCGGGGGGAGAGAGACTGCGCCGCGTTGCGGGGCGCATCGTTGGCGCAGGGACTGGGGAACATGTGGGTGAGACCGACTAAAGCTCTGATAGGCTTTGACTATCCGGCGAGCGGCCGAGCGTTGGCCGCACTGCGCACTGGAGACTGCCATGGCAGACCGATTTGACAAGTTCACTGAGCGCGCTCGGCGGGTCTTGACTCTCGCCCAGGAAGAGGCCCAGCGCTTCAACCACAACTACATCGGCACCGAGCACTTGCTGCTCGGGTTGGTGCGCGAGGGCGATGGAGTCGCCGCCAAGGTGCTCTCCAACCTCGGCGTCGAACTGACCAAGGTGCGTTCAGCGGTGGAGTTCATTATCGGCCGAGGCGACCGAGCAGTGCTGGGGGAGATCGGGCTGACGCCGCGAGCCAAGAAGGTCATCGAGCTGGCCGTCGATGAGGCTCGACGGCTGAATCACCACTACATCGGCACCGAGCACCTGCTGCTCGGACTCGTGCGCGAGGGCGAAGGTATCGCGGCGGGTGTGCTCGAGTCACTGGGCGTCAACCTCGAGCGGGTGCGTGCCGAGACAACGCGGATTCTCTCGCAGAGGGGGCCCGCAACCGCCGGGGCCGGGGCTGGCGCGAGCAGCGGCTCGGGCTCTCGCTCGGCGACCCGGACACCGACGATCGATCAACTCGGATTCGACCTCACTGCCGCCGCTCGGGCAGGCACGCTCGACCCCGTGATTGGGCGCTCGAAGGAGATCCAGCGCGTCGTGCAGATTCTCTCGCGGCGGACGAAGAACAATCCGGTGCTGATTGGCGAGCCGGGCGTGGGCAAAACGGCGGTCGTCGAGGGGTTGGCGCAGCACATCGCTTCGGGCGACGTGCCCGAGACGCTGCAGGGAAAGCGCCTGCTGACCCTGGACATCGGCTCGCTCGTCGCGGGCACGAAGTACCGCGGCGAGTTCGAGGAACGCCTGAAGAAAGTCGTCGAAGAGATCAAGGGCGCGGGAAACTGCGTGCTGTTCATCGACGAGTTGCACATGCTGGTCGGCGCGGGCGCGGCCGAGGGCGCGGTCGATGCCGCGAACATTCTCAAGCCATCGCTTGCACGCGGGGAGCTACAGACGATCGGCGCGACGACGCTCGACGACTATCGCAAGCACATCGAGCGCGACGCCGCGCTGGAGCGGCGCTTCCAACCGATCGTGGTCGAGGAACCGTCAATTGAGGAGACGGTCGACATCCTGCGCGGGATCAAGGACCGCTACGAAGAGCATCACAAGCTCGCCATTACGGACGACGCGCTGGTCGCGGCGGCCGAGATGTCCGCGCGCTACATCTCCGACCGCGCGCTGCCCGACAAGGCGATTGACCTGATCGACGAGTCGGCCTCGCGGGTGCGGATTCGCCGCTCATACACGCCGCCGTCGCTCAAGGAAGCCACGGTCGGACTGGAGGGCATTCGCAAAGAGAAAGAACAGGCGATCAATCAGCAGCAGTATGAGTACGCGGCCGACCTGCGGGACCGCGAGCTGAAGCTGACGCAACGGATTGCGGAGCTGGAGCAGGACCTCGACCAGCAGCGTGAACGCGACTCTACCGATGTGCTTGCCGAGGACATTGCCGAGGTCGTCTCGATGTGGACCGGGATTCCCCTGGTCCAGATTGCGACAGAGGAGTCGCAGCGCCTGTTGCGCATGGAAGAGGACTTGCACGAGCGAATCGTCGGCCAGGAAGAGCCAATCGTCGCGCTCGCGAAGGCCGTGCGCCGTGCGCGCGCTGGACTCAAGGATCCGCGCCGACCGATCGGCGTCTTCATGTTCCTCGGACCGACCGGCGTCGGCAAGACCGAGCTCGCCCGTGCGCTGGCCGACTTCATGTTCGGTTCCGACGACAACATGGTCCGGCTTGACATGTCGGAGTTCATGGAGCGTCACACGGTCGCGCGATTGGTCGGGGCGCCTCCCGGCTACGTCGGCTACGACGACGGCGGTCAGCTCACCGACACGGTGCGGCGCAAGTCCTACTGCCTGATCCTGCTCGACGAAATCGAGAAGGCGCACCCGGAAGTCTTCAACATGCTGCTGCAGGTCTTCGACGACGGTCACCTGACCGACGCCAAGGGCCGACGCGTGGACTTCCGCAACACGATCATCATCATGACCTCGAATGTCGGTTCGGACCTGATCCGGCGCGAATCGGCGATCGGGTTCTCGACGATCAACGACGAGGACCAGTCGGAGAAGCAGCGCTACGAGAAGATGAAGGACAAGGTTCTTCAGGAGATGAAGCGAGTCTTCCGACCGGAGTTCCTCAACCGAGTGGATACGACGCTCGTCTTCCACCCGCTGAGCCGGGCGCACATCCGCAGCATCGTCGACATGATGCTGAAGGAGGTTGACTCGCGGATCCAGGAGAAGCAGGTCGACCTGGACGTGACAGAGGCGGCCCGCGACTGGCTCGGGGAGAAGGGATACGACCCGATCTTCGGCGCGCGGCCCTTACGCCGCGTGATCCAGGAGCGGCTCGAAGATTCGCTTTCGGAGGCGTTGCTGCGCGGCGACTTCGAAGCCGGCGACACGATTCGCGTTGACCTGATCAAGGAACTCAACGAGAACGGCGTCGAGGAAGAGATGCTGCATTACGAGCGCATCGAAGGCCTGTCACGCGCTGAAGAGCTCGCTGCCGAGGTCGAAGCGGCCAAGGACGACTCTGAGTCGGAGGAGGAAGAGGAAGAGGGCGAAGCGGTCGCCACTTCCTGATCCTTTTGCCATCGCAGGAACCAACGAGCGCCCCTCAGCGATGAGGGGCGCTCGACGTTCTGACGTCCGGCTCGACAACGGGATTGCATGTGCAACAACTGCGTTGGTGCGGGTGCCGGGACCCCCTCAGCCTTCGGCAGCTCCCCCTGCAAGGGGGAGCACAGCGAGCCGATCGGAAGCGCGGCTTCTATTCGGCGCTTGGGCGTTGGACGAGGACCCAGCCGTTTCCGTCGGGGTCGTGGAAGAGGGCCTGGGTTCCCCAGAATTGCTCGGTGGGTGGTTCGCTGAACTCGACGCCTCTGGCCGACCAATCCTCGTAGGTTGACTGGATGTCGTCGGTCCAGAGGACGTAGCCGCTGGTGGAACCGGGCTGGGCGCCGTCGGGATCAAAGGCTCCGAAGTTGGCGAGGACGAACTGCACGTCGTCCTCGGGCAGTTTGACCGTGATCCAACGGAGGTCGGGCCCCATTGGATCGTCCATGATCTTCTCCATGCCCAGGTTCTCGGTGTACCACTCGAGTGCGGCCTGTTGGTCGGAGACCTGGATGGGGACGATCGAGAGTCGCACTGACATGGCGAGGATCCTGTGTTGAGTGTGGGGCTGGTCAATAGACCGGGCCGCGGCGTGCGTCGTCCTGCCAGGCGAGGACGCTCTGCAGCAAGCCCAGGCCGATGAAGAATACCAAGAGGGAGGAGTTGCCGGTGCTGATGAAGGGCAACGGAATGCCCGTCACGGGTATCAGGCGGATGTTGATCGCCACGTTGATGAAGACCTGGACCGCGATGATCGTGATCAGCCCGACGGCGAGCAACTGACCGAGCGGCTCTCCCGCCCTGGTCGCGACCCGCAGCATGCGGGACAGGAGTAACAGGAAGAGGATGAACAGTGCCATCGCGCCGACGAAGCCGAGTTCCTCGCTGAGCACGCTGAAGATGAAGTCGGTCGTCTGGATGCGGACGAAGTCGAGCTGAGTCTGGGTTCCCTCGGTGAGTCCCTGTCCCCAGAGGCCGCCGGAACCGACCGAGGTCTCGGCCTGGATCACGTTGAATCCGGCGCCCTGTGGGTCTGACTCGGGGTCGATGAAGGCGCGGATGCGGTCGCGCTGATAGTCCTGGACGCCGGCGGCGAGGCCGACCGGAACGAGGCAGAGACCGATCGCGGCGAGCATCGCGTAGTGGCGGAGCCGCGCGCCGGCGAAGAGAGTCATGACCAGCCAGAGCGCCATGAAGACGACGGCCGAGCCGGCGTCGGGCTCGATGAAGACGAGCGCGGCGGGCAGCGCCGCGATTCCAAGGGAGAGCAGGAAGATACGGAATTCCTGCAGCCGATCACGGAAGTCGGTGAGGAACTTGGCCAGTCCGATGATCGTCATCAGCTTGCCGATCTCGGACGCCTGGACCACGGTGAATCCAAGGTCGAACCAGCGGCGTGAGCCGAACTCGTCGCTGCCGAGGAACAGCACGGCGACCAGCACGATGATGCCGAAGCCGTAGGCGAGCCAGCCGAGCGCGTCGATCAGGCGGTAGTCGAGCCGGGTCAGGGCGACCATCAGCACCGCCCCGACCAGGGCAAAGATGATGTGTCGTTGCACCGCGCTGGAGAGGACGACTCCCTCGGCGCCGCGGGGCAGCGAGGCGGAGTAGATCACCAGTGCGCCGTAGCCGGCCAGGGCGAGGGCCGCGATCAGGATGAGCGGATCGAAGTGACGCCAGGAGTGGCCAGCCATCAGCGTGACCTCTCCCTGACGGCCTGTTCGAGGCGCTCATTTTCCTCGTCGGTGATCGCGATCCTCGCGTGCGGAGGTGGAATAGCGGTGGACAGCGCGCCGGACGTCTCGGCCCAGGCGCGAAGGATCTCGCCGCCCGCGGCGGAGGCGAGGTACCCGGCGGAGAACTCGAAGAAGACGGCGATGGCGATTTCCGGATCGTCGAATGGAGCGAAGGCGATGAACCAGCCGTGTGTCGGTCCTTCCTCGGCTCCGGATACGGCGGTGCCTGTCTGGTTGAACTCTGCGGTTCCGGTCTTGCCGCCGATCAGCATCTCCGGCAGCTCGACGAGTGCGTCGTGGCAGGTGCCCATGAGGGTGCAGAGCGCCATGCCCTCGCGGACGATGCGCAGGATCTCGGGGTCGACGTCGATCTGGTTGCGAACCGACGGCTGCCAGGGTTGGACGACCTTGCCGTTGGTATCGATCAGCTCACGGACGACGCGGGGTTCGAGGACTGTGCCGCCGTTGGCAATCGCCGCGGTGGCCACCGCCATTTGCAGCGGCGTCACGGTGATGAAGCCCTGGCCGATGGCCATGTTGTAGGTGTCGCCGTCTCGCCATTCCTCGCCGAACGCCTCGAGCTTTTGCTGGGCGGAGGTGATCAGACCGGCGGCCTCGCCCACCAGGTCGACGCCGGTCGGCGCGTCGAAGCCCATTTCGCGGGCCCACCGGGCGAGCGCCTCGTTGCCGGCGCCGACAAACTGGACATCTCCGGCGACGATGCCGTCGTCGGCCAGGTCGTCGAGCCGTTCCTGCTCGGACGGATGGCGGGGCGGATTGTCGGGATTGCGGTAGGGGTCTCCTCCGGCGACGTAGTAGAAGAAGACGTTGGACGACTCGGCCAGAGCGGTGCGGATGTTGAAGACACCCTGGGTCGTGTCGCCGAAGCGGTAGATGATGCCCGGCGAGAGTTCGTTGTGCACTTCGAGGACGCCGGGCGAGTAGATCCGGGTGTCGGGCGTGATCGCGCCCTCGGCCAGGCCGGCGACGGCGGTGACGATCTTGAAGATCGAACCGGGCGGAAACTGATCCTGGATGGCGTGGTTGATCAAGGGTTGCCCCGGATCTTCGAGCAGTTCCTGATATTCGTCGGTGGTCACTTCCTCGTAGATGTTGACGTCGTAGTTGGGCACCGAAACCATCGCCAACACTTCGCCGTTGCGGACGTCGAGGACGACCGCGGCTGCAAACAGCGACGCGCCCTGATGCTCGAGCAGAATGTCTTCTATGCGTTGCTGTAGTTCGATGTCAATTGTGAGGACAATGCTCAGTCCTGGTTGGGACGATCGACTGTTGAGTGTCCACAGGACATTCCCCACTGCATCGACCTCGACCAGCTCGCGTCCGGCGGTGCCTCGCAGTTGCCGTTCGTACGCCGCTTCGACGCCGGTGCGGCCGATCTGGTCGCTGTAGAGATAGCGGGCGCCGGAGAGATCCTCGTACTCCTCCTCGGTGATTGCGCCGACATACCCCAGGATGTGGCCGAGTAGTCGTCCATGTTCATAGCGCCGGCTCGAGATGGTCTCGACCTGCACGCCGGGAAGCAGGGAACGCCGCGACGTGACGTCAATGACCTGCGCGGGGTTCGGCTCTTCGGCAATCAGCAGCGGGAGGAAGGGGTCGTTGGAGTACTTGCGGTCCCAGATCTGTTCCTCGATTTCCCACGCCTGGCGGTCGAATATTTCGGCCAGTTCCTCGGCAATCTGGGTGACCAGATGATCGGGTACATCAGCGGAGATCAGCATGATCCGGTAGGCCGGCGCGTTCTCGACGAGCAGGTTGCCATCGCGGTCGTAGATCAGACCGCGGGCCGGTGGAATATCGATTGTTCTGACCCGGTTGCTGGCCGCGCGGGCGACGTACTCGTCGTGATTGAGGAGCTGTAGTCGGACCAGCTGTACGGTCAGAATGCCGAACAGCAGCAGGATGAAGCCGCCGAGGACCCAGACCCGGGCGCGGACGGGAAAGCCCTCGCCGTGCTCGATGTGTTGCGCAAACTCTCGCGCTACCCCTTCGGATCTCTCTCCTCGCGGTCGCCGCTGCATCTAGAAACCGGCCGTTCTCGGAGTCGTCGACATTGATGCCGCGCCAGAGGTTGGTATCCGGACAAACCAATAGACGACGGCGCCGAGCAAGATGTTCCCGAGCAGTCCGCCGAGCATTACGGTTCGCAACGCGGCGAGCCAGTTGACGCCATTCGTAGAGAGCTCAACGGCGATGGCATGGGCGGTGAAGTGCAGGATCGAGGCGGCGCCGACGAGCACGATGGTGGCGGCCCACTCCAGCGCCAGCGGCGTGTGAGTCCGCGACTCCTTCCATGCGTGCCAGGACAGCGCCGCCAGACCGATTGGGGCGAGCGCGGCGACCGACTCGGCCATGCCCTGGAAGGCGAGCAGGCCCAGTCCGACTCCGGCCAACGGAATCATCACCAGGGTCTCCGTTGGCGGCCTGACCATGGCCCAGCAGCAGAGCACGATCAGGACCACGTGAGGTCCGACGCCGAAGATGGGGAACGACGGACTCGCGGCGGTCTGGAAGACGACGAGGACGAACAACAATCCGAGCAGCAAGGTCCAACGAATGGCGCTCATCGTCTAGCCTCCGTCGCCCTCGGCGGAGTCGGTGTCGAGAATCGACAGATCCGGCGGCGGGATTGTGAGCTGGATGAGGACCTGCTCGAGCTGTTCGAGCGGAGCGATCGGCTCAAGGACGACATGGCGGAACGCGTCTTGCACCGTGCCTTCGGCAGCGGAGACGCGTCCGACCGGCAAGCCCTGTGGCAGCTCGCCATCCAGGCCGGAGGTGACGAAGAGGTGGCCCAGTTCGACCTCGGAAGTCCAGGGGATCTGCGCCTCAAGATTGCCCAGCGTGTCGCCGGTCGCGACGACTTCGCTGCGCGACGGTTGGTGCAGGACCCGAACGGCGCTGTCCGGATCCGTGATCAGTCGCACAAACGAGGTGTGCGGACGCACATCGTAGATTTGCCCGATCAACGTACCGCCAGCGGCCAACACCGGCAGGCCCACACGAAGGCCGTCGTTGGAACCTTTGTCAATGCCGATGATGGTGCGCAGACCGGTCAGATCCCGGGTGGTGACGTTGGCTGTGATGGTGACGGCGTCGGTCTCGGCCTGGACTTCGAGCAGAGCCTGCCGGGCGCGTACCTGGATCTGGAGCTCGCGCAGACGCGCATTGTCGGCCTCGAGCTGTTCGATCCGAGAGCGCAGGGCGCGGTTTTCCGAGTTCAAGCGGCCGAAGTCGTCGAGATCGCCGAGCAGGTTGGAAATTGGTTCTCCGGCCTGACGAAAGGCTCGCTGGACCGGGTTGAGCGCTGTTGCGGCGCGGTCTTCGATGGTGGCGGCCCAGCCGATCAGACCGAGCAGTGTCAGTCCGCCGACGACCAGCGCGATCAATAGCACCCAACGGGTGCGAGCTCCCAGAAGTCGAATCAGTGCGCCGAGGAATGGCACGCTATCCGCCTATCGCCTGCACCCGCCTTAGCGCCGCCCGGCGAGCACTTGTCCGTCGGCCGCGGCGAGCGCTCGGGTCTCGTTCAGGGCTTCGGCGCAGCCGCGCACGACGCAGGTCAAGGGGGAGTCCGCCTTGTAGACCGGGAACTTCGTTTCCTGCGACATCCGGCGATCCAGGCCCGGCAGATATGCGCCGCCGCCGGCGAGCGCGATGCCCTGTTGCATGATGTCGGGAATCAGCTCCGCCGGCGTGATCTCCATGGTGCGCAGCACGGCGTCCATGATTGACGACACGGCGGTCGAGATGGCGTCGCGCAGCTCGACCGTGGTCACAGTCACGACCTTCGGCATCGAGGTGGAGAGGTCGCGCCCGCTCAGGGTGACGTCCCGCTCCTCCTCGAGTGGAAACGCCGAGGCTCCGGCGATCTTGATTTTTTCGGCCGACGCCTCGCCAATCTGGATGTTGTGGACCTGGCGGGCATAGGTGATGATCGCCTGGTCGATCTCGTCCCCGGCGACCCGCGTCGATGTGCTCACGACCATGCCGCCCATCGAGCAGACGGCGACCTCGGTCGTGCCGCCGCCGATGTCAACGACGATGCTGCCGGTCGATTCGAAGATCGGCAATCCGGCGCCGATCGCCGCGGCCATCGGCTCCTCGATCAGATGGACCTCCCGAGAGCCAGCCGAGCGGGTCGCTTCGAAAATGGCGCGTTTTTCAACCTCGGTGGCGCCGCCCGGGATGCCGACCATCACTCGCGGGCGGCCAATGCCGATCCCGCTTCGTTGCAGCGCTTCGTGAATGAAATGATTGAGCATCCGCGCGGTCACGTCGAAGTCGGAAATGACGCCGTCGCGCAGCGGTCTGGTCGCGACGATGTGGGCCGGCGTCCGGCCGACCATCGTCTTGGCCTGTTTGCCGATCGCGAGGACGGAGTTGTCGATCCGGTTTATCGCGACGACGGACGGCTCGTTGACCACAATCCCGCGCCCGCGGACGGAAACGAGCGTGTTTGCGGTTCCCAGGTCAATGCCGACATCCGGCGAGAAGCGCCGGGCCAACCAGCCAAAGGGAGACCAGACCATCGGGACTCCTCAGATTCCGGCCTCGTGAACGCCGATTGAACGAGGGCGCACCACAACGATAGGCAGAGGCCGACACGCCAATTCGGCTGAGACCAGCGTACCCGTTAACCCGTCGATATCTGTACCAGTTGAACGTCAATTGACGTCCGCTGGTTCCTCTTCCGTCAACCAGTTCAGCAGAGCCGACGGTTCCTCGAGAGCAGCGATCAACCGGTCCTCGTCCCAGATCGGCAGTCCGAGCGATTCTGCCTTCGTTCGCTTGGAACCGGCCGCTTCACCGGCGAACAGGGCCGTGGTGTTCTTGCTGACCGAGGATCCGACCGCCGCGCCCAGCGCCTTGAGTTGCGCCTCGGCCTGGGGACGCGTCATCGCGCCGAATCTACCGGTGAGAACGAAGCGCAGGCCGTCGAGCGGCGCTTCGGCCGGCTCATCATCTGAGCGTTGGACCTCGTCCTCAACGCCTGCTGCCTGGAGGCGGTGGACCAGGGACCAGTTGTCGCCGTCCAGCGCCCAGTCAACGATGCTCTCGGCGATGATCGGTCCGACCCCCTCAACGGCGGCCAGCGATTCTGCAGGCGCCAGGAGGATGTTGTCGAGGGAGCGGAACTCGTCGGCGAGCAGATTGGCGTTCTCGCCGCCGACGTGGCGAATGCCGAGTCCGACGAGGAGATAGGACAAGCCCCGTGATTTCGATCTCTCGATCGCCGCGGCGAGGTTGCGCAGACGGTCACCGACTTCGTAGGTTTCCTCATTCTTGCGCTTCTTGACCTGTCCGAGACCGGGCACTCGGGCCAGTTCTTCCAGGCGATCGGGGATCGTATAGATCTCGGCGGCGTCGCGGATGAGGCCTTCAGCGAGTAGCAGCCCGATCATTTTTTCGCCCAGGCCTCGGATGTCCATGGCCCCACGGCTGGCGAAGTGTTCGAGGCTACGTTGCTGAATGGCCGAACAGGATCGATCCGAGCAGTAGTGCATGGCATCATCGTCACTGCGCACGATCCCTGCGCCGCAGGCTGGGCAGTCGTCCGGCATGGTCCAGGGAACCGAGTCATCCGCTCTCCGCTCCAGCACAGGCCGCACGACCTGGGGGATGACTTCGCCGGCGCGGCGGATGACGACGGTGTCGCCCTCGCGGATGTCTTTGCGGCGGATGTCGTCGAGGTTGTGCAGGGTGGCGTTGGTCACCTGAACGCCGCCGACGCGGACCGGTCGTAGGCGGGCGTAGGGATTGATGCTGCCGGTGCGGCCGACGTTGACGAGGATCTGTTCGACAACGGTCGAGGCCTCCTGCGGGGGAAACTTCCAGGCGATTGCCCAGCGCGGCTCTCTGCCGACAATCCCGAGGTCGGCCTGCAGGCCGAGGTCGTCGACCTTGACCACGACCCCGTCCATCTCGAAGGCTTGCGAGTCTCGGCGCTGGGTCCAGCGTTCGCAGGCGGCGAGCGCGTCTTCAATGCCGCTGTGGTGCGCCGCGTCGGGCGTGGTCGGGAAGCCGAACTCCGACAGCCAGCCGAGCGTCTCCCAATGGGTATCGGGTGTGACGGCGTCGTCGCACCAGCCGAGCTGGTAGACGCCAATGCTCAGCGGGCGGGTGGCGGTGACTGAAGCGTCCTTCTGGCGAACCGATCCGGCGGCGGCGTTTCGCGGGTTGGCGTAAAGCGTGAGCGCGGCGCGCCCCTCGTCACGGCGGCGCTCGTTCTCGACCGCGATTTCGTCGTTCATCGCTTCGAAGCCGGATTTCGGCATGTAGATCTCGCCGCGGACCTCGAACCGCGGCGGCGGGTTGCCCGACAGCTCGTTCGGAACCGCGTCGATGGCGCGCAGGTTGGCGGTGACGTCCTCACCGGCCCGGCCGTCGCCACGAGTCGCCGCCTGGACGAGGCGCCCGCGTTCGTAGACCAGCGCAATGGCCAACCCGTCGATCTTGGGTTCCGACACATAGGTCCACTCTTCGCGATCAAGCAGATCGGCGGCGCGCTGCCGCCAGGCGAGCAGTTCTTCGGCGTTGAAGGCGTTGCCCAGGGAGAGCATCCGCAGCCGGTGTTCGACGACAGCGAAGGTGCGTCCCGGCGGCGCGCCAACGGTCTGGGTGGGGCTGTCGGCCGAGGCCAGTTCGGGATAGCGGGCTTCGAGGCTCTTGAGTTCGGCGAAGAGGGCGTCGTAGTCGGCGTCGGAGATTTCCGGCTCATTGAGGGCGTGATAGAGATGGTTGTGGCGCAGGATCTCCGCGCGTAGCAGTTCGACTCGATCGCGCGCGACGATGGTTTCGTTGTCGCTGACTGACGTTTGCGTTGACATCGAGTTCACTATAGGAACGAAATGCGGCGCAATCCTACTGATACGCTCGGCCTGTGAGCGATCCCCGTCTGGCCGATCTTGACGTAATCATTCTCGACTACGGAGCCGGTAACCTGCGCTCCGTGGTGCGCGCGGTAGAGCGCGTCGGAGCCAGGCCCGATGTCGCGTCGGTGCCGGCCGCTCTGGACGAAGCGGACGTGGTCGTTCTGCCTGGCGTGGGCGCGGCCGCCGACACGATGCATAACCTGCGCCAGCGGCAGCTGGTCGAACCGATCCACGAGTACCTCGCCGCAGACCGCCCCTTTCTGGGCGTCTGCATGGGGTTGCAGGCCTTGATGACTGTCTCCGAGGAGGGTGGTGAACACCCCTGCCTCGACGTGCTGGAAGGACGCGTTGTCCGACTTCCAGAGGGGCGCAAGATTCCCCACATGGGTTGGAATCGCGTTGAGCAGCGTCGCCACACGCCGCTGTTCGACGGCATCCCCGACGGTGCGCACTTCTACTTTGTCCACTCCTACTACTGCGACATGGCCGAGCCGGAGGACGTCGTGGCCGTTGCCGATTACGGCGCGGAGGTGACGGCGGTCGTCCAACGCGGGAAGCTGGCGGCAACACAGTTTCACCCTGAGAAGAGCGGCGCCTACGGGCTGCGCATCTACCGCAACTTCCTGATCGAACACTCGGGCAACGGAGTATCACGATGAGCGTCCCATTGACGCCCAACATGATCGACGTGCTGCCCGCGATAGACATCCGTGGTGGGCGTTGCGTGCGCCTGGTCCAGGGCGACTATGACCGCGAAACCGTCTTCGACGACGATCCGATCGCGCCTGCGCGACGCTGGATCGACGAAGGCGCGGAGATGCTGCATGTGATCGATCTGGACGGCGCCCGCGAGGGTCGTGCCGCCAATGCGGCGTTCGTCGAACGGATCGCAGCGCTGGGCAAGCCTGTCCAGGTGGGCGGCGGGATTCGCCGGTTGGAGACCGTCCGGCGCTATCTCGACGCGGGCGTCTCTCGGATCATCATCGGCACCGCGGCCGTCACCGACCGCGATTTCCTCTCAGACGCCGTCCAACTGTGCAGCGAGGCATTGACGGTGTCGGTGGACGCGAAGGGCGGACGCGTGGCGCTCAACGGTTGGACCGAGGAGTCGGAGCTGCCGGCGGTGGCGCTGATCCCGCAGCTCGAAGACCTGGGCGTGCGCCGGTTCATCTACACCGACATCGCATCTGACGGCATGCTCGGCGGTCACGATGAGGTCGAGTTTGCACGAGTCGTCGGTGTGGCGCGATCGCCCGTGATCGCGGCCGGCGGGATCGCGCATCCGATGCAGATTCGCCGGCTCGCCGCCAACGGGGCAGCCGGGGTCATACTCGGACGCGCGTTGTATGACGGGCGGTTGCAGCTGTCGGACGCGTTCGATGCGGCGGCGGCCGGCATCCGTGAGCGGACCTGCTGACAACATGTTGACCCAATCATGCTGACGAAACGGATCATTGCCTGCTTCGACGTTGACGCCGGCCGGGTGGTCAAGGGCATCTCGTTCGTCGAGCTCCGGGACGCCGGCGACCCGGTCGAACTCGCCACGCTCTACGACCACGAGGGCATTGACGAGCTCGTGTTCCTCGACATCACGGCCTCTCACGAGAACCGCAACACGGTGGTCGACATGGTCCGGCGCACAGCCGACCGGGTATTCATTCCGTTCACGGTCGGCGGCGGGTTGCGCTCGGATGACGACATGCGGCTGATGCTGGAGTCGGGCGCGGACAAGATCACGATCAACACGGCGGCGGTCGAACGTCCCGACCTGATCTCGGAAGGCGCGCACCGGTTCGGATCCCAGTGCATCGTGGTCGCGATCGACGCGCGCACCGAATCCGACGGCTCGATGCAGGTCTACACACACGGCGGCCGCCGGCCGACAGGCATCGATGCGATCGAATGGGCGACCGAGGTCGTCGAGCGCGGCGCCGGCGAGATCATGCTGACATCGATGAACACGGACGGCCACCAGGATGGATACGACATCCCGCTGACCCGCGCGGTCTCGGACGCGGTCAGCGTGCCGGTGATCGCCTCGGGCGGAGCGGGCAACGCGCAGCACATGATCGATGCGATCACCGATGGCAAGGCGGACGCCGTCCTGGCCGCCTCGATCTTCCACTTCGGCACCCACCCGATCCTCGATGTCAAACGCCAGATGCAGGCCGCCGGCATCCCCATGCGAATGGAGCACGCGGACTATGACGACGTCCTCTGACCCGACCGAGTTCGCCGTGCCCGAGCTCAAGTACGACGACAACGGCCTGATTCCCGCCATCGTCCAGGACGACGCGAGCCATGAGATCCTGATGCTGGGCTACATGAATGAGCAGTCAGTGCGGATGACGCTGGAGAAGCGGCTGGTGACGTTCTGGAGCCGCAGCCGGCAGGAGTACTGGACCAAGGGCGAGACCAGCGGAAACGTGCTTGAGCTGGTCGGAATCCGCAAGGACTGCGACGTGGACGCGCTGCTGGTTCGAGCCGTCCCGCACGGGCCGACCTGTCACACCGGCAATCGGAGCTGCTTTTACCGCGACCTCGGGGATGACTGAGCCGTAGCATCGCAGGTCCTGGTGTGGAATAGACAACAGATATGTTGACATTAACGATTGTGTTGTCTACGGTGTGCCTGTGAACGCCTCGGAGCTACGCCGCTGGCTCAAGAAGCGGGGCTGCACCTTCCACAACCACAAGGGCGGCAGCGGCCATCTCACCGTTCGGAGAGGCGATCTGACCAGTCAGTTGCCGATGCACGGCGGGCGCAAGGAACTCGGCCCTGGCCTGGTCGCCAAGATCAAGAAGGATCTGGAGCTGAAGTGATGCTCTCCTATCCGATCACCCTCGAGGAAGACGGCGGCACGTTGCTCGTGACATCGCCCGACTTCCCTGAACTGACCACTTACGGCGAAGACCGCGACGAGGCGATCGCGCGGGCTGTCGATGCGCTCGAGGAGGCGATCGCGGCTCGGATGCACAGCCGACTCAATGTTCCTTCGCCTTCCGAGGGCGAGCTCAAGGCGACGCTGCCGACCCTGACCGCGGTCAAGCTGATGCTCTACCAGGGGATGCGCGACCGCCAGATCGGCAAAGCGGAGCTGGCTCGTCGCCTGGGCTGGCACTTGCCTCAGGTGGATCGTGTGCTGAACGTACAGCACTCGTCCAGACTTGAACAGATGGACGCGGCGCTGGGTGCGATCGGGTTGCGGCTCGATGTGAGCGCCCGAGAGATGCCCTCGGCAGCGCCAAACGCGGTTGCGGAGGACCCGCCAGAATTCACCGCCCCGTAGTCGGGAGCGGGAGGGCGAGCCGGCTAGCCCTCGTCCTCGGCGATGCCGTAGCGGCGGCGGAAGCGTTCGACCCGGCCGGCGGTGTCGACGATTCGCTGTTCACCGGTGAAGAAGGGGTGACAGGTCGAGCAGATCTCGATGCGGATGTCGGACTTGGTCGCTCGCGTCTCCCAGCTGTGGCCGCAGCCGCAGGTGATCGTCGCGTCGACGTACTCGGGGTGAATCTCGGTCTTCACGCGCCCACCTCTTCAAGCTGCGCCGGAATGACGGAGACCTTCTTGCGCCGGTTGTGCGCGTACGGCGCGAACTTGACGGTGCCGTCGGTCAGAGCGAAGAGTGTGTGGTCGCGACCGACGCCGACGTTGTCGCCGGCGTGAATGCGGGTGCCGCGCTGACGAACGATGATTCCGCCAGTGCGCACGATCTCGCCGTCGAACAGCTTGACGCCCAGCCGCTTGGAGTTGCTGTCGCGTCCATTGCGGGACGAACCGACGCCCTTCTTGTGTGCCATGGCGCTCCCCTAATCCTCGGTCTCTTCGCCGCCCTCGGCGGCTTCCTCGTTTACGCCGTCCGTCGGATTGGCTTCTTGCTCATCGGCGACCTCAGCGACAGCCTCGGCCTCGGATTCCTCGAGTGCTTCGGCGGGCTGGTCAGGCTCCTCTATCTCGGGTTCGGCGGCGTCTGCGGCGATCTCTTGCTGGGCCGGAGCCGACCAGACCTGGTCGCCCAGCGCGACTTCGTTGACGAGCACGGAGGTGTGGAGCTGACGGTGTCCGCGCAGGCGGCGGTAGCGGGTCTTGCTCTTGTACTTGAAGACGTTGATCTTGCGGCCGCGGCCCTGTTCGACGATCTCGCCGCTGACGCTGGCCGCCGCGACGGTTGGCGTGCCGACGGCGACTTCGCCGCCGCCGCTGACCAGCAGGACATCGTCGAAGCTGATCGCGTCTCCAGCATCGCCGTCGAGACGCTCCAGCGTGATCCGCTGGCCGGGCGAGACCCGGTACTGCTTGCCGCCGCTGCGAATCACGGCGTACACGTTGGACGGATCAGTGCTCATATGCGTCTCGCGTCGACTTCCGGGTGATCGCGTTGTCGGTCCTGAAGTACCCAGCGTAGCCAGCGCTGGTCAGCCGTCAAGCGACCAGCCAACACAGAACTCTACACCCTCGATGGTTGGCTGCCGTGGAAGCGTCAGTCCAGCGAGCTGCTGTTCTGGTTGCCGCCCCAGGCGAGACCTGGCTTGGGCGGCATCAGCGGTTCGCGCTCTTCCTCCGGGGCGTCGTCGCCCGACGCGCTCGGAGGCGGGGTCGGCTCGGGCGGCGGAGGCGGTGGGGTCGGCTGCGGTACGGCGTCGCCCGGCTGCCAGGCGAGGATTGCTTTGAGGTCGTCGCCCTCGAGCGTCTCGACCTCCATCAGCCGCGTGGCGAGCAGGTCGAGCTGCTCGCGGTTGCGACGCAGGATCGTCCGGGCGCGATCGCGGGCGCGGTCGATGATTTCGCGCAGTTCTTCGTCGATTTGTTCGGCCACCATCTCGGAGTAGTCGCGCTGCTCGGAGATGTCACGACCGAGGAAGACCATTGATTCCTTCTTGCCGAAGGTGCGCGCACCGAGCCGCTCCGACATGCCCCACTGCGTGATCATGGCGCGGGCGATTTGAGTGACCTTGCTCAGGTCGTCGTGCGCGCCGGTGGTCATCTCGCCGAAGACGAGTTCCTCGGCTGCGTGACCACCCAGGGCGGAGGCCATGAAGCCTTCGTAGTAGGTCTTGCCGGCCAACCGATGCTCGGATTCGGGGAGATAGCGGGTGTAGCCGCCGGCCATGCCGCGCGGGACGATCGTGACCTTGTGCACAGGGTCGTGCCCAGGGATGTGCGACGCGACCAGTGCGTGGCCGCCCTCGTGGAAGGCGACGATCTCTTTCTCGCGCCCGACGAGCAGCCGCGACTTGCGCTCGGGACCGGCCATGACACGGTCGACTGCCTCCTCGACCTCGGCCTGCGTGATGTGCTTCTTCTGTCGCCGAGCGGCGAGGATGGCTGCCTCGTTTAGCAGATTGGCCAGCTCGGCGCCCGAGAATCCGGGCGTCTCCTTGGCGATCGTATGGAGGTCGACTTCCTCGGCCAGCGGCTTGCCGCGCACGTGGACATCGAGGATCGCGACGCGGCCCTTGACGTCAGGCGCGTCCAGGACCACGCGGCGGTCGAAGCGCCCGGGGCGCAGGAGCGCCGGGTCGAGGATGTCGGGGCGGTTGGTGGCCGCAACGACAATCACGTTGGTGTTGGTGTCGAAGCCGTCCATCTCGACCAGGATCTGGTTGAGCGTCTGTTCGCGCTCGTCGTGCGAGCCGCCGACGCCCGCGCCGCGCTGGCGGCCGACCGCGTCGATCTCGTCGACGAAGACGATGCAGGGCGCGTTGCGCTTGGCCTGCTCGAACAGGTCGCGGACCCGGCTGGCGCCGACGCCGACGAACATCTCGACGAACTCGGAGCCGGAGATCGAGAAAAACGGCACGCCGGCTTCGCCGGCCACGGCGCGTGCGATCAGCGTCTTACCGGTGCCCGGCGGTCCGACGAGCAGACAGCCGCGCGGAATCCGCGCGCCAAGCGAGGCGAAGCGCTCGGGGAACTTGAGGAACTCAACGACCTCCTGCAGCTCTTCTTTGGCCTCGTCACACCCGGCGACGTCGTTGAACGTCACGGTTGGTCGATTGGCCGTGACCATGCGGGCCTTGCTCTTGCCGAAGGACATCGCCTGCGAGCCTTGGCCCTGGGCCTGGCGCAGGAAGAAGAAGATCAGCCCGATGATCAGCAGGAAGGGCAACAGGTTGATGAACAGCCCGGCGATCGTCGAACCGAAACCGCCGCCGCCGCCGACCTCGATGTCGGGGAAGCCCTGTGAGCCGACATCAATGCCCTCTCGCGAGAGGAACTCGAAGAAGTCGAAGCCCGTTTCGGGGACATTCGTTTCGTATGACTCCGCGCCGTCGCGGTAATCCAGGGTGACCTTGTCCGAGCCGACCTGAACCGCTTCGATCAGACCGGCGTCGTTCTTGATTCGTTCGAGCAGTGATTCGGTGCCGCCCGCCAGGGGGATCTCATTCGATCCGCCGCCGCGCGGGAAGACCGAGAATATGACGATGATCAGAACGACGCCGATCAGCAGGTAGACCAGGAAGCTGCGTTTGAAGCGTGAGCCGCCCATCGTGGTCATTCCCTCACAGCAGCGCGCACCAACCACTGGCGGACGCGCCGGGTGCGTCATCGGTCATGATTGAGCATATCGCAACGGCTGAACGCCCTGTGTCTGCATTACGTGAATTCCGCGCATTGCTCTTGCATGGTTCTTGCATTGTTCCTGTTGCGACGCCGTGCTGTCGTCTCTGGCCGTCCGTTAGGATTCACCGAGCATCGGCGGCGCGAGCATGACGTTCTGGGAGTGATGCTCGCTAGGTGGAGAACGGACTGTTGGCTGCCAGGCCCGACAGCGCGCCCATCCGGTTCGAAGCTGACGAGGCGTGTCCGCCGCTCATCGCGCTCGTGGTCGGCCTGCAGGGCGCCGCGTTGGTGCTCGCGCCGACGGTCCTGATCGTCGCCATCACGGTCCGTTCCTCGGGTCTTGATGACAGCTACCTGACCTGGGGCGTGTTTGCCGCACTGCTGATCAATGCAGTGGTGACTGCGCTTCAGTCAGTCCAGGCCTGGCGGTTCGGAGGAGGTCACGTCGTGATCTCCGGTCCAACCATGCAGTTCATCGGAATCACCGTGGTCGCAGTATCCACGGCTGGACCCGAGATCCTCGCGACGCTGTTGGTCGTCTCCTGTGTGGTTCAGGTCGCGCTGGCGTGGTGGCTGCCACTGCTTCGCCGAATTGTGACGCCGCTGGTTACCGGCACGGTCATGATCCTGATCGCGGTCACCGTGCTGCCGCTTGCCTTCAACAACATCCAAACGCTGTCGGCAGACGCGCCGGGGGGAGCGGGACCGACGATTGCCGGCATCACATTGCTCGTGTCAGTGGTCATGACGCTCAAAGCGCGCGGAAGATGGCGGCTGATCGCGCCGTTTGTCAGCATCGTTGTCGGTTGCCTGGTCACAGTAGGGTTCGGTGAGTTTGACGCCCGGCGAATCGGCGAAGCCAGCTGGTTCGGCGTCCCGGATGTACCGGAACTGGGGTTCGACCTGTCCTTCGGCAACGAATTCTGGGCGTTGCTGCCAACGTTCGCCATTCTCACCCTGGTGGTGGGCCTCAAGACCATTACCGACAGCGTGGTGATCCAGCAAGCTTCCCGGCGGCGACCGTCGGCGATCGACTTCCGCAAGGTCCAGGGCATGGTCAGCGTGAACGGCATTGGCATGTTGTTGGCTGGAATCGCCGGCACGCCGCCGATTTCGGTCTATTCGTCATACGTCCTGACCCTGACCAATCTGACCGGCGTCGCATCAAGACGGGTCGGGATCGGTGTTGCTGTTGTCTTCGTGGCGCTGGCGTTCTTCGCCAAATTCGCAGGAGTCCTGCTCAGCATCCCGGGGCCCGTGCTGGCCGCCTACCTGATGCTGGCGATGGGGTTCTTCTTTGTCGGCGGCGTGCAGACGATCCTGCGCGACGGCCTCGATCCCCGACGAAGTCTGATTGTCGCGCTGGCCATCACGCTGGGTCTGGGCCTGCACAACCACGAGGTCATGCGCGACCTGCTGGGCGATGAACTGGGCGGACTCCTGAGCAACGGTGTGATGATCGGCGCGGTCGTGGCGATCGGGATGACGCTGTTGATCGAGGCGCTGAGTTCACGGGCTTCTCGACTGGAGGTGACGCTGGACATGGCCTCGCTCCCAGCGATTGACGAGTTTCTGTCCGATGCGGCAGCGCGTCTGGGCTGGAACGAGGCGTCAAGCCGGCGGCTGCGCTCGGCAGGCGAAGAAACGCTGGCCACGCTGCTCGCGGACGACGACGGGGACGACCAGCCGAACACTCCCCGCCTGATCCTCCTCGCCAGACCGCAATCGGGAATGGTGGAGTTGGAGTTCGTCGCCACCATGAGTCGAGAGAACATCGAGGACCAGATGGCGTACCTGACAAACGAGTCGGCGCTGGCTGCGGAGGGCGAGCTCTCGCTCAGATTGCTCCGTCACTATGCCTCGAATGTGCGGCACCAGAAGTTCCACGGCGTGGACATCGTCATCGTGCAGGTTGAGGGCAGCGCCTAGCGAGTGCTCGCCAGACATAACGAATGGCGGTAGCATCGTGACGTGTCCAGACAGGTTCCGACCCGACGGCGAGAACTGCAGCATTGGCGCAACGGGGCCCGCTCTATCGTCGGCCTCGACGAGGTCGGCCGCGGTCCGCTGGCCGGACCGGTGGTGACGGCCGCGGTGTCGCTGCCGTTGGACCATCGGCCGGCCTGGCTGTCCGAATTGCGCGACAGCAAGCAGCTGAGCGCTCGGCAGCGGGAACTGCTGGCGCCGCAGATTCGCGAGGGGTCGTTGCAATGGGCGCTGGGCTGGGTGCATGCGTCCGAGTTGGACGAGATCGGAATGACGGCCGCGTTGCGGCTCGCGTGCCGACGAGCGCTCGAGCAGTTGCCCGCGGCCCCCGATGTGGTGATCGCCGACGGCCGCGATGATCTTCGGCTCGCCGTGCGAACCGAAATGGTCGTCAAGGGCGACGCCTCGGTCTCATCAATCGCCGCGGCATCGATCATCGCCAAAACGGCTCGCGACGCATGGATGATCACACTGGATGAGCAGTATCCCGGCTACGGATTCGCGCGACACAAGGGATACGGCTCTCCCGAGCATTTGCGCGCCCTGGAGCAACTGGGATCCTGTCCCGAACATCGACGCTCGTTCGCGCCGGTGGCCGCGCAGAATCAGCCGCGACTCGCGCTCGATGCCGCCGCTTCCTGACCGCAAGCCCGACAGCAAGCAGGCGCTGGGCACAGCCGGCGAGGATCTGGCCGCCACCTACCTGAAATCGCGCGGCTATCGGATTGTCGAGCGCAACTACCGCAGGCGATGGGGCGAAGCCGACATCATCGCCGTCGATGCCGACGGGAGCTACGTGATCGTCGAGGTCCGCAGCCGCAGCGATCGGCGCTACGCGGTCGAAGCGGCGCAATCGGTCGGTCCGCGCAAGCAACGTCAGTTGCGACGGCTGGCGCACGGATTGCTGGCCGAGCAGGAGGCAGAGATCGACATCCGGGTCGACGTGATGATCATTGCGCCCGACCATCGCGGGCGGCTGACCGTCGTGGCGCACATTCAGGATGCAGTCGAAGACGAACCGATCGACGACTAAGCTGAGAGCATAGCCGGAGCCGGACCGTCGACATGCCGATCTACGAGTACTACTGTCCCGACTGCGCACGTACCGTCGAGCTGTTTCAGCGCCGCGTGCGCACCAAGGGTGATCCGTTACCGGGCTGTCCCGAATGCCGGGATGGCGAGCTGCAGATCCGGTTTTCTCGATTCCGCTCGAAGACGGAGTTGTCATTTCCCGGCTTCGACACGCTCGACGACGTTGACGCCGACGATCCGGAGTCCGTCGCCGCCTGGCGAAAGTCGGCTGGAGCCACGCCAGAACTGCCTGCTGATCTCGCCTGACCAGCGCACTCAAGCGCCAGAGGAGGCCGCACGTGCCGATCTACGAATACCGATGCCAGGAATGCGGTCACGTGCAGGAGCAATTTCATCGCTCGCTGGAACGGGCCAAGATCCCTGCCTGTGACACCTGCCCCTCCACGGAGATGGAACGGGTGATCTCGCGCTTCGCCACACCCAAGACCGAGGCGCAGGTGCTGGAGCAGTACGGGTCTCCCGGTCCCGGCGCCGGACCGGACGCGTATCGGGACCCGCGCCAGATTGGGCGTTGGGCCGAAGAGCGATTCGACCAGATGGGTGTCGAGATGCCGGCCGAGGCGAAGCAGATGATCGACGCCGCGCGCGATGGCGATCTGCCGGACCCGGTCAAGGACCTGTAGTCCTCGACTCCGTCATTGCCGCGCTCGCCCCTGTAAATCACGGAATTGCCGCGTTATGGCCTGGGCGATATCTTGCCGACGGGCGGAGCAGCCTGTCCGCCTGTTACCGGAACCGCACGGGATTGACCTGTTCGTGAGGGGACCTGCATGGAAATTCTGATCTTTGCCATCATCGCGGCCGTACTCGCGCTGCTGTTTGCGGCGGTGCGCGTTCGCGACGTGCTGGCCGAGGACGAAGGCAACGACCTGATGAAGACGATCGCTCGCGCGATCCAGGCCGGCGCTGCGACGTTCCTCAAGCGCGAGTACACGTTCCTGTCCGGATTCGTCGCAGTCGTGTTTGTGGTCCTGTTGATCTTCATCGACCTCGACGTGCTCGACAAGTTCGACGGCACCGCTCATCGCTGGACTTCGATCTCATACATCATCGGTGCGATTCTCTCCGCATCCGCCGGATACGCCGGCATGCTGATCGCCGTGCGCGCCAACGTACGCACCGCAGCCAAGGCTCGTGAGGGACTCAACCCCGCACTTCGCGTCGCGTTCGGCAGCGGCACCGTGATGGGCATGACCGTCGTCGGACTGGGTCTGCTCGGTCTCGTGATCATGTACCTGATCTGGCAAGACGTCGCGCCACTGGCCGGCTTTGCCTTCGGCGCGTCCTCGATTGCCCTGTTCGCCCGTGTTGGCGGCGGCATCTACACCAAGGCTGCCGACGTCGGCGCCGACCTTGTCGGCAAAGTCGAAGCGGGCATTCCCGAAGACGACCCGCGCAATCCCGCCACGATCGCCGACAACGTGGGCGACAACGTCGGTGACGTAGCCGGCATGGGCGCAGACCTGTTCGAGTCCTATGTCGGATCGATGGTCGCCACGATGGCGCTGGCCGCTACGGTGTTGGCCGCCAACATCAGCCTCGAATGGGACGACGGTCTCGTCGTCCTGCCCATGCTGATCGCGGGCATCGGCATCCTCGCCGCTGTGATTGGAACCTTCTTCGTTCGCACCGGCGAACAGGCGGATCAGGGTCGACTCCTCTGGGCGCTGCGAGCAGGAGTATTCGGCGCTTCTGCGCTTGTCCTCATCGGTGGCATTGTCGCCATTGCCCTGCTCGACCTCGACTCGCTCGACGGCAGCAAGTGGAATCTCTTCTTCGCCATTTTGGTCGGACTGATTGCCGGACAGATAATCGGCACCGTGACCGAGGGTTACACGTCGTCAGAGGGTTTCAACCTCGGCGGCAGGCGCTACTCGCCGACCGTCAACCTGAGCCAACAGGCCGAGTCCGGCACCGGACCGATCATCATTGGCGGACTGAGCCTCGGCATGATGTCGACGCTGATCCCTCTGATCACCATCGTCGTGGCAATTGTGATTGCCTACGAACTCGGTGAGTTCTACGCCATCGCGCTGGCCGCTGTCGGCATGCTGGCGCCGCTCGGCGTGACGCTTGCCACCGACGCCTATGGCCCGGTCGCTGACAACGCTGGAGGCATCGCCGAGCAGGCCGGTCTCGACCCCGAGGTGCGCGAGCGCACCGACGCGCTCGACCAGCTCGGCAACACCACCGCCGCGACGGGCAAGGGCTTCGCAATCGGATCGGCCGCGCTGACCGCACTGGCCCTGCTCGCGACCTACGCGATCACTGTGTGGGGCGACATCGGCAACGCCGTCTTCAACCTGCTCGACTACAAGGTGTTGATTGGGTTGCTGATCGGCGCATTGATGCCGTTCGTGTTCTCGGCGCTCTCGATGGGAGCCGTGGGACGAGCCGCCGAGGCGATGGTCCAGGAAGTCCGCCGCCAGTTCCGCGAGATGCCGGGCATCATGGACGGCACCCAGGACCCCGACTACGAGCGCGCCATCTCCATCTCTACCGACGGCGCGTTGCGCGAGATGATCGTTCCCGGCCTCATCGCGGTCGTTGTGCCGATCTTTGTCGGAGCAGTGATCTCGGCCGAGGCGCTCGGCGGCCTCCTGATTGGCTCCATTGCGGCCGGCGCGATGCTGGCGCTGATGATGGCCAACGCCGGCGGCGCCTGGGACAACGCCAAGAAGTACATCGAAGAGGGCAACTTCGGCGGCAAGGGCTCCGACGCCCACTCCGCGGCGGTGGTCGGCGACACGGTCGGGGATCCGTTCAAGGACACCTCCGGACCGTCGCTCAACATTCTGCTCAAGCTGATGTCGATCGTCGCAGTCGTCTTCGGGCCATTGTTCCTCTAGGAGTCTCGCGATCCTCCAGTCCCCTCTCCCTGAGGGAGAGGGTTAGGGTGAAGGCCCGCTCACATCACAGAGCTGCTTTGGCTCGACACCGAAACGCAGCCGACCCTCACCCCGGCCCTCTCCCAGAGGGAGAGGGAGCGTCAGTGTCCGTTGACCGGCTCGCCCGCTCCCGCTCCGTTTGCTCACGAATCTGCTCCTGCAGCGCCCGCCCGGCGTTGCCGGTCGCCAGGATTGTTAACACCGCGCCAATCAGCAACCCCAACGTCAGACCGATCAGGAACCGCATAAGGCACCTCCCCCATAGGCTGGCATCAGCCTCAACCATACGACCGCCGATAGCCCCTCCAGAAAGGCGATGTGCATGACCTCCGCGACCGAAGTATCCCTGGACACCCTCGTATCGCTGTGCAAGCAGCGCGGGTTCGTCTTCCCCGCCTCGGAGATCTACGGCGGCTTCGGATCAACCTACGACTACGGACCGCTCGGCGTCGAACTCAAGCGCAACGTCAAGGAACTCTGGTGGCGCTCAGTCGTTCGTGAACGCTCCGACGTGGTCGGGCTGGACTCCGCCATCATTCAGTCGCCGCGCGTCTGGGAGGCGTCCGGCCACGTGCAGAACTTCCACGACCCGATGGTCGACTGCCTTGAGTGCAAAGAGCGCTTCCGCGCGGACCATCTCAAGGGTCCGGCATGCCCGACTTGCGGCGTGATCGGCAAGTTCACCGAGGCGCGCGAGTTCAACCTGATGTTCCGCACTCAGGTTGGCCCGGTCGCCGGGACGGGCTCGCAGGCCTATCTGCGTCCAGAGACTGCGCAAGGCATCTTCATCAACTTTGAAAACGTGCTCACTTCGACCCGCCGTCGCCTGCCGTTCGGTATTGCGCAGCAGGGCAAGTCGTTCCGCAACGAGATCACGCTGGGCAACTTCATATTTCGCACCCGCGAGTTCGAACAGATGGAGATGGAGTACTTCGTCGCACCCGACGAGTCCGATGAGTGGTACCGACGCTGGATCGACCTGCGCGAGCAGTGGTACACCGATCTGGGCATCGACCCGGCCAACATCCGCCGCGACGTCCATCCGACCGAAAAGCTGTCGCACTACTCAGCCGGCACCACCGACCTGCAGTACCGCTATCCGTGGGGCTGGGACGAGCTCGAAGGCATCGCCAACCGGACCAACTTCGACCTGACCCAGCACGGCGAGTCGTCGGGCAAACGGCTCGAATACTTCGACCCGCAGACCAATGAGCACATCGTCCCGCACGTCATCGAGCCGGCGGCCGGCGTCGACCGGATCATGCTCGCCCTGCTCTGCGACGCCTACACCATTTCTCCGGACGAAAAGGGCGACGATCGCACGGTCCTCGCCTTCAGTCCCCGCGTCGCGCCGATCACCGTCGCCGTGCTGCCGCTTTCACGCAAGGAGCCCGTCGCCAACCTCGCCCAGGAAGTCTGGGGCAAAATCCGCCCGCTCTGGACAACGCAGTACGACGACACCCAGTCAATCGGCCGCCGCTACCGCCGCCAGGACGAAATCGGCACGCCGCTCTGCATCACCGTCGACTTCGAGTCGCTCGACGACAACGCGGTGACAATCCGCGACCGGGATACGCAGGAACAGGTACGCGTCAGGATCGAAGAACTGGTCGACACGCTCAGGGACCGTTTGGGCTTCTAGTCTTCTTCTGTCGCCCCAGGTGAGAGCGCGGGGTTGCGGGGTCTCAGTTGGAGTTCGCAGACACAAGAACGCTGCCGCTTGCTGCGGGATCGCCACGTGTGTGGCGTCCGGCCGAGGCGGCAGCGTCGCTTGTCGAGATTTCTCAGATCGCCCGAGTTATGGGGCGAGTTCGGCAACCTTACCTCGGGCCGATTCGGGGTCTTCGAACCACTCGGCATTGATTTCGGTGAAGGCCTGCCACTCGTCGGGCACGTCGTCCTCGGAGAAAATGGCGGTCACCGGGCAGGCCGGCTCGCAGGCGCCGCAGTCGATGCACTCATCTGGTGAGATGTAGAGCATGCGGTCGTCGTCGTCGGCGTGGATGCAGTCCACCGGGCAGACCTCAACGCAGGATTGGTCCTTGACGTCGATGCATGGTTCCGCGATCACATAGGTCATCGATCCATCCTCTCAAGCGCTCGTCTTGCGCTACGCCGCCACCGACGTTTTCGCGACTACCACACTTATAGGACGGCAATCCGATCTTCGCAATAGCCAATTGAGTTTGCTGCAAACACTGATCTTTATCCCCCGTCGAGTGCGCTTCTGCGAGGCCGGAACTATGAGGCGGCGACAGCCTCCGCCGGTAAGCGCCAGCCGTGCTGAGACAGCACGTCGCGAAGAAATTCGCCGGTATGCGAGCCTTCAACCAGCGCCACTTCTTCCGGCGTCCCCTCCGCCACCACCTGTCCGCCGCGATCGCCGCCCAGCGGTCCGAGGTCGATGATCCAGTCGGCGTTCTTGATCACGTCCAGATGATGCTCAATCACGACGACGGTGTTCCCGCCGTCGACGAGTTGCTGCAACACCTGCAGCAGCGCCTCGACATCCGAGAACGAGAGGCCGGTCGTCGGCTCGTCGAGCAAATACAGGGTGCGCCCGGTCGAGCGCTTGGAGAGTTCGGTCGAGAGCTTGACCCGTTGTGCCTCACCGCCCGACAGCGTGGTCGCCGGCTGTCCTAACCTGACATACCCGAGACCCACGGCCTGCAGAGTCCGAAGTTTTCGTGAGATCGTCGGATTCGCGTCGAACAGCACCGCAGCCTCGTCGACGGTCATGTTGAGTACATCCGCGATGGTCTGGTCCTTGTAGCGAATCTCCAGGGCCTCGCGGTTGTAGCGGTCGCCGTGACAGACTTCGCAGGGCACGGTCACGTCGGGCAGGAACTGCATTTCGATCGTGTTGTAGCCGTCGCCCTTGCAGGCCTCGCAACGGCCGCCCTTGACGTTGAAGGAGAATCGGCCTGGCTTGTAACCGCGCATCCTCGATTCCGGCACCGACGCGAACAACTCGCGCACCGGCGTGAACAGGCCGGTGTAGGTCGCCGGGTTCGAACGAGGCGTTCGGCCGATCGGCGACTGGTCAATATCGATCACCTTGTCGATCGCGTCCAGACCCTTGAGCCCGCGCATCGCTCCAGGACGGCGCCTCGCGCCGTGCAGCTGCTGTGCCGCCGAAGCGTGCAACAGATCGTTGACCAGCGTGCTCTTGCCAGAACCCGATACGCCGGTCACGCAGATGAACGTGCCCAGCGGGAACGTGGCGTCGATCTCGCGCAGGTTGTGTTCCGAGGCGCCGACGACGATCAGCTCGTCGCCATTCCCGGGACGACGCTGGCTCGGCATGGGGATGCTGCGCCGGCCGCTGAGGTAGGCGCCGGTCATCGACTCGGGACTGTCCATGATCGCGGAGGGCGGCCCGGCGGCGACGATTCTGCCGCCCGCCTCGCCGGCGCCTGGTCCCATGTCGACGATGTAGTCGGCCGCGCGCATCGTTGCTTCGTCATGCTCGACGATCAGCACGGTGTTGCCCAGATCGCGCAGTCGCTTCAACGTGCGAATCAGGCGCTCGTCGTCGAGCGGGTGCAAACCAATCGACGGCTCGTCGCAGACGTAGAGCACGCCCATCAGAGACGAGCCGATCTGCGTCGCCAGCCGAATCCGCTGTGCTTCACCGCCGGACAGCGTCGCCGCCGCCCGGTCGAGCGTGAGGTAATCCAGTCCGACATCAACGAGGAAGGTCAGCCGCTCGCGAATCTCCTTCAGGATCTGCGTGGCGATCGCCATCTCCCTGGCCGTCAGCGGAGTGTGATCACCGCTCAGTCGGTGCGCCCAGAGCGACGCTTCAGAAACCGACATCCGGGTCACGTCCACCACAGAGCGGTCGTCTACCAGAACCGCGAGGGACTCTGCCTTCAAACGCGCCCCGCCGCAGGCGGAGCAGGGCACGGCGGTCATGTAGCGCTCGATTTCGGTGCGCGACCAGTCGGAGTCCGTCTCCCGATGGCGGCGATCGAGATTATGGACCACGCCCTCGAACTGCGTCTCATAGCGGCGGTGCCGTCCACGGTGATTGACAAAGTCGACCACGATCGGCTCCGGCAAGCCGTACAGGATGGCGTCGATCAGTTCCGCCGGCTGGTCGTCGAAGGGCACATCGGTCTCCGCCTCGAACTGCTCGAATACCGCTTCAAGCATCCGCCGATGCCAGCCGGTGTGCGTCGTCGATCGCGACCACGGCGCAATCGCCCCCTCGTCGAGAGACTTGGATCGGTCGGGAATGACCAGCAGCGGATCGACCTGCATCGTCACGCCGAGGCCGGTGCAATCGGGGCAGGCGCCATGCGGCGAGTTGAATGAGAACGAGCGCGGTTCGATCTCGCCCAGCGCGAACATGTCCCGCGGACAGGCCAGTTGCTCGGAGAAAATCAGGTCGTCGTCTGCGTCCAGCGGCCGGACTCGCACGATGCCGTCGCCCAGACCCAGGGCCTGCTCGATCGAATCGGCCAGCCGGTTGGCCAGGATGTTGCGGTCCTCATCCGCGATTGCTCCGTCGGGCAAGGCAACGCGGTCGATGACGATGTCGATCGTGTGGTTCTTGTTCTTCTCCAGCTCGATCTCATCGTCCAGCGACAACACGTCGCCGTCGACACGCACGCGAACGAATCCCCGTCCGCGCGCATCCTCGAACACGCCCTTGTGCTCGCCCTTGCGGTCGCGGATCACGGGCGCCATGATCATCAGTCGGCGTCGTTCACCCAGCGACATCACCGCGTCGACCATCTGCTGAACCGTCTGCTGGGCAATCGGGTCGCCGCAAAGCGGACAGTGTGGCCGGCCGGCTCTGGCGAAGAGCAGCCGCAGGTAGTCGTAGATCTCGGTCACGGTGCCGACGGTCGAGCGTGGGTTGCGCGATCCCGTCTTCTGGTCAATCGAAATCGCGGGAGACAGCCCCTCGATGTAGTCGACGTCCGGCTTCTCCATCCGTCCGAGGAACTGTCGCGCATACGCCGACAACGACTCAACGTAGCGGCGCTGGCCCTCGGCGTAGATCGTGTCGAAGGCCAGCGACGACTTGCCCGATCCCGAGAGGCCGGTGATTACCACCAGCTGGTCGCGCGGCAGTTCAACGTCAATGTCTTTGAGATTGTGTTCCCGCGCGCCGCGGACCAGGATCCGATCAGACGGCACCAGTTGTACTCCCAATTGCGCGCAACTCCCGCGCAGATTCAGCCTGTTCAGCGTAACCGAACAGCAGGTCGCCGCTTGAACCGCCCTGACGCTACCTATACTCGATTCATGTCAACCACCACCTCGGAATCCGAACGACAATCTCGGATGACCGCGCTCTCCGATGACGACGGCGAGGCTCCGTCGGGGTACAAACGCATTGTCATCTTCGACGCCTACGCCCTGATTTTCCGTGCCTACTTCGCCATGCAACGTGCCAATCTGCGTACGACCGCCGGCGAACCGACCGGCGCGGTCCGAGGCTTCACCTCGACCCTGCTCCACATTTTCCGCACGCTCGAACCGACCCACGCCGCCTTCGCCTTTGACGTCGATGACGCGACCGTCTTCCGACGCGACATTGACCCCAACTACAAGGCTCACCGCGAACCGATGCCTGAGGATCTGCCATCCCAGATTCAACGGTGCCGTGAGATCGCCGAGTCCTTCTCCGTGCCGATCTACCAGGAGCCCGGCTTCGAGGCCGACGATGTCCTCGGCACCCTTGCCGATCAGGCCGTCGCCGAGGGCTTCGACACCTGGATCTGCACGCTCGACAGCGACATCCTGCAGCTCGTCACCGACGACATCTCGGTCTACCTCTACAACCCGTACAAGAGCGAGTACACGGCCTACGACGGCCCCGCCACGGTCCGAGCCAGGTACGAGGTCGACCCGATTCAGATCATCGATTTCAAGGCCCTCGTCGGCGACAAGTCCGACAATATCCCCGGAGTCAAGGGTGTCGGCAAAGTCGGAGCAGTCAAGCTGCTCAACCAGTACGGCACCGTTGAGCAAATCTACGAACACATCGACGAGGTCAAGCCGGCTGGCACGCAGAAGAAGCTGCTCGATGACCGCGACAACGCTTTCATGAGCAAGGATCTGGCCACGATTCGCCACAACGCCCCGGTCGCGCTGGATGTTGCCGCTGCCGACGTCACGGCGTTCGACCGCGATGCCGTCATCGCCAAGTTCCAGGAGCTCGAGTTCCGCACGCTGATGGACCAGATCCCCGGGCTCGACGACGAGGACGAACCCATCATTCAGCAGCCGTCGGTCGAGCACTACGACCTCGTCACCGACGAAGCCAGTCTTCAGGAATGGGTCCAGCGAGCGGCAAACGCGCCGCTGCTCGCGGTCGACCTCGAGACCTCATCCACCGACACCATCGACTGCGAGATCGCCGGATACGCGCTCTCGGACGAAGAAGGCCAGGGCTGTTACATCCCGGTCGGCCATCGCGGCGACGAGCCGCAGCTCGATCACGAGTTGGTCAAATCCGCGCTACGCCCGGTGCTGGAGAACTCGCTGATCCCCAAGCTGCTGCACAACGCCAAGTTCGACATGAAGGTCCTGCGACGCCACGGGATCACCATGCGCGGATTGCACGACGACACGATGGTCGCGGCATTCGTGCTGAACAAGTCGCACATCGGCCTCAAGTCGTTGGCGCTGAGCGAGCTTGGCATCCAGATGACCCCAATCGAGGACCTGATCGGCAAGGGCCGCAACCAGCTCTCGATGGTCGACGTCTCCGCCGCCGAAGCCGGCAAGTACGCTGCCGCCGACGCCGACATCACTCTCCGCCTCGCCAACCTGCTGTTGCCGGAACTGAACCAGAACGACGTCCTGGACAAGCTGTACCGAGAGCTCGAGTTGCCACTGATCCCGATCCTGGTGGACATGGAGCTGGCCGGCGTCACGCTGGATACCGGCATCCTCGACGACCTCGACGAGCAGCTCAACGGCGAGATCGCGACGGTCACCACGCAGATCTTCGAAGACGCCGGGCACGAGTTCAATATCGGCTCGCCCAAGCAACTCAGCGGCGTGCTCTTCGATCAGCTCGAATTGCCCAAGACCCGCAAGACCACCCAGGGATACTCAACCGACGCGCAGCAGATGGAGCGTCTGGTTGACGCCCATCCGATCGTCAATCGCATCCTCCAGTGGCGGGAGCTGACCAAACTGCGCAGCACCTATGTCGAATCGCTGCCCAACGAAGTGCACGAATCAACCGGGCGAGTCCACACCGACTACAACCAGACGGTCGCGGCGACCGGTCGCCTGTCCTCCGAGTCGCCGAACCTGCAGAACATCCCGGTTCGCACCGAACAGGGACGACAGATTCGTGCGGCGTTTGTGGCCAAACCGTGGGAAGAGCTGTCCCCTGAAGCAGAAGTCAATTTCGTCTCGGCTGACTACTCGCAGATCGAACTGCGCGTGCTCGCCCACCTCTCCGAGGACGATGGTCTGATCAACGCCTTCCGCAACGGCGAGGACATTCACGCGGCGACCGCCTCCGGCGCCTACGGCGTCTCGATCGACGACGTGCAGCCGGAAATGCGCCGCGTCGCCAAGATGATGAATTTCGGTGTGATCTACGGTCTCTCGGCGCATGGACTCTCACAGCGCAGCGGGATGGAGCGCCGCGACGCGCAGGCCTTCATCGACGCCTACTTCGGCCGCTTCGAGCGCGTGGCGCAGTGGATCGAAGAGACCAAGGAGTCGACCAAGGAACAGGGCTACGCCGAAACGCTGATGGGCCGCCGCCGCTACCTGCCCGAGATCAACTCACGCAACTTCCAACGCCGCAACGCCGCCGAACGGATGGCCGTCAACATGCCGGTCCAGGGCACCGCGGCCGACGTGATGAAGCGGGCAATGATCGAGCTCGACGAGGCGCTCCGCAAGCGGGAACTCAGGTCACGCATGCTCCTGCAGGTCCACGACGAGTTGATCTTTGAGGTGCCGGGCGAAGAAATCGATTCGCTGGCCGACATCCTGCGCGAGATTATGCCTGCCGCACTCGATTTGGTAGTACCGCTGAACATCGAGGTGAAGAGCGCTCGCAACTGGCGCGACCTGGAGCCGCTCCAGGTCGGCTGATCGGAAGGAGAGGCCACATGTTTCGCACCATCGGCAACACCTGGCAGATCACCAAGTTGTCCTGGAAGGTGCTGCAGCTCGACCGCGAGCTGATCTTCTTCCCGATCATGGGCACGTTGGGCGCGATCATCGTCGGTGTCATCGCGGCGGGCGTCTTTGCCGGCACCGGCACATTCGACCGTCTCGGCAGCGGTGAGACCGAGTTCAACGTCGTCGACCTGATCATCACCCTGGTCGCCTACTTCGGCGGGCTCTATATGGTCATCTTCTTCAATGCCGCGCTGGTCGCGGCCGCGCGTGAGCGACTTGAAGGCGGCGACCCCAACGTGATGTCGGGTATTCGCGCCGTTAGAGGCATGTGGCTGGCGATTCTCGGCTGGACGATCATCACCGGAACCGTCGGACTCATCCTGCAGGCCTTGCAGAGCATGGCCAGGGACAATGCGCAGGGCGTCATGCGAATCGTTGCGATGATCCTCGTAGCCCTGCTGCAAACCGCCTGGGCCTACATCACCTTCTTCGTGATTCCCGTGCTCGTGGTCGAGCGTGTGGGCCCAATCAGTGCGATTCGTCGCTCGGGACGTCTGTTGCGCCAGTCCTGGGGCGAGCAACTCACCGCCAGTTTCTCGTTTTTCCTCATCTACCTGCTGGCGCTACTGATCGTGGCCATACCGGTGGTCGTCCTGATCTTCCTCTGGCCCGTCGGCGCGATCATCGTTGGCGTCATCCTCGGCGGCATCGCATTGGCCTCGGTGGCGGCGATGGAGGGCATTTTCAAGGCAGCGCTGTATGAGTGGGTCTCCGAGGGCAAGGGCAGCGAATGGTTCGACCAACAGCTTCTGTCCAACGCCTACGCGCTCAAGGAGTAATCCCCGGCAATGCCCGAGCTGCCCGAGGTCGAAACCGTCCGGCGACAACTCCAGCCCCTGATCGCCGGACGCAAAGTCACCGGCTTCAACGTGTTGCCCGGTGCCGAGAGGCTCCTGCGCGGTCGCTCCAGCTCAGAACTGGACTCGCTACTTCGGGGCAGCCGCTTTACGACCGTGGAACGACGGGGCAAGTACCTCGGCCTCAATCTCGACAGTGGTCAGGTGGTCGTCGTCCATTTGCGAATGACCGGCTCGCTCCGATTTCGCTCTCGCGGATTCGAAGAGGAGTCATTCACCCGAGCCGTCTTTGACCTCGACCACGGCGACCAACTGCGCTTCGTCGACGTCCGCAAGTTCGGAACCATTGATCTGGTCGAACGGATGGAAGAGGCGTTGCCCGAACTCGGCCCGGAGCCGCTGTCGGACGATTTCACGATTGAGGCGATGTGGCACGCGTTACGCGGGCGACAGCAACCAATCAAAGCCGCACTCCTCGACCAGCGCAACATTGCCGGCATCGGCAATATCTACGCCGACGAAGCGCTCTTCCTCTCGCGTCTCAATCCCGAAGCACCGGCCGGCTCGCTGCGTCCCGCGGAGCGTCGCGCTCTACACGCCGCCATCCGGCAAACCTTGCAAGACGGAGTCGCCCACGGCGGAGCATCCTTCCGCGACTACACGGACGTCGACGGCGCCGAGGGCGAGCAACAGTACTTCGTCCGAGTCTTCCGCCGCACCGACGAACCCTGTGACGACTGTGAAGCGACCATCCGACGCATTGTCGTTGGAGGCCGAGCCACCCACTTCTGCCCAAAGTGCCAGCCGGTCCGCCAACGCACGAGGAAGGTGACATCCAACCGTCTGAGAAGGTAGACTCGTATCGGAAGGATGAGGCGAATGGTCGCAGAGGCGCAGTCTGAATCACCTGTTCCCGAGTCCACATATGTGGACTACGAGCAGGATCTGCTGGACGATGACGTCCCGCCGGCTCAAGCGCGCGCATCGCGGCGAGCTCTAGAGCGCATTGTTGACCGGGTGACCATCAATCTCGCGACGAAACCCGACTTGCGCGAAGTGAGAAACGAACTCAGGGACGAGATACGCGCCCTCAAAGATGACTTTGCTGGTCTCAGGTATGAGCATGGTGGCCAACTCAGTCAACTCCTGCAAGATGTCGCGGCGCTCAAGGCCGAGATGAAGATGTTCAAATGGATGTTCGCCGTCGGCACATCTTCAGTCCTGGCCCTGTTGGGCGCCGTACTGGTTGTGCTGTTGACGAGGCTGTAATCCGGGTCTTGCTGTCCGAGCTGAGGTTGTCCGCGATACCCTCAAGCCGAGATGACCCGGCAACCACCCTCCGAGCCGTATCCGCGTCAGCCCTACCAGGCCGACTCCGACCGACCCCATGACGTCGCCATCGCCAACTGCGAAGACTGCGGCGACGAATTCGACATCGCTCACTCGGACCCACGCACCAGAGTCTGCGCTCCCTGCTGGGACCGATCGCTCGAAGCGATCGAGATGGCCTTCCTCGACAACTACGCCAAGTTCGGCGCCAAGTCCCACCGGACCGTCGCCGAAGCGCTCTTCCGCGCCCAGGCGCTCGCCGATCCCGACGACCGCAAGGTCATCGGTATGCGCATCGTGGAGGAATATCTCAATGCTGCCCAGGACCTCATGGCGCTCTACGTCGCCCTGCGCCGCCGCCATGAGCAACCGCTGCTGACCACGTTCACCAACTTCGAGCTCAACGCTCCCTCTGTAGCCGCCTTCCGCATCCTGACGGCCAGCCGCACAGCCGACGATCTCCTCCGTGACTTGCAGCTACCCACCCTGGCCGATGTCGAGGCCGCCCGAGGCGAGATCCCGCGCAAGGAATGGCGGCAATTCGCCGGCGCCGTGATGGCAATCTCCAACGGGATCGAGCGCGTGCAGAAGGTCGATCAAGGCGTGCTGCTCGAGCTGGCCGACGGACTCAGACAGTCAACCGCGCTGACCCACAAAATGGACTGGCTGCCCGAACGCGCGATGAATCCTGACCAGGTCGCGCTGGTGGTGCTCAATCAGCGCCGGCGGGTCCTGCTCACACACACGTTGGCCGTCCACGAGCCGCAGCTCGAAGTCTTCATCGACGCCATCGACAAGATCACCGCCGCCGCGCGTGACCTGATCTGGTTGTATCTTCACGTCCGCGACACCGTTGCGCTTGAGGATTCCCAGACAGGTCAGACGTAAGGCGGCGAACATGACACAGTCCCCGTTCAACCTCGATGGTCAGGTCGTCCTCGTCTCCGGCGCCGGACGCGGAATCGGCCGCGCCGCCGCCGAACTGATCGCGCAGATGGGCGCCAGAGTCGCGATCACCTCGCGAACCGTCGCCCAGGTCGAGGAGGTCGCCCAGGCCATTCGCGACGAAGGTGGCCAGGCCTGGGCCTTCCGCGCCGACGTCGCCGCGATCGAAGACCACGAGTCATTGCTCGACGACGTGGAGGACACAATCGGACCTCTGACCGGTCTCGTCAACGTGGCCGGCATCTCACCAATCCTCCAGCGCGGCGAGCGGATCACCGCCGAAGACTACGACCACATCCAGAACATCAACCAGCGCGGCACCTTTTTCCTCACCCGCAACTTTGCCGCGCGCCTGATCGACGCAGAGCGCGGCGGTTCGATCGTCACGATCTCCAGCGTCGGCGCCGAGTATGGACTGCCACGACAGGCCGCCTACTCGATGACCCGAGCGGCGGTCGAAGCCATGACCAAGACCCTCGCTGCGGAGTGGTCACACTCGCTCACGGCCCCAATCCGCGCCAACTGCGTCGCTCCGGCGTTCATCGACACGCCCCTGACCGAACCGATGCCCGGCTGGTACCGCGAGCGGGTCGAATCGCACACCGCCATGCGCCGTCTCGGCGCAGACGACGAAGTCGCCGGCGCAGTCGCCTTCCTGCTCTCCGACGCGGCTAGCTACATCACCGGAACCGTCGTCCCCGTTACCGGCGGCTACGGTCTCTGGTCGCTCGATCCCCGCTGAAGCCCCCTGAAACGAAGCAACCCATGACCTATCTCGCCGCCGCCGTCCAACGCTCACCCGGACTCACCCTCGAACATGGCATTGAGAAGGCCGTCGCCGCGATCGAGGAAGCGGGACGCGAGGGCGCCAGCCTGATCGTGTTCCCCGAGACCTGGATCCCGTCGTATCCCTATTACCACAGCCAGTCGGCCAACCGTCAGGCCTTCTCCGCCCTCTACCAGCGCACATTCGAGAACAGCATCGCCATCCCCGGCCCCGATTGGGACCGAATCGCGCAAGCGGCGGCTGAGGCTCAGGCGCACGTCACAATCGGAGTCAACGAACGCGAACCGCACGCCGGCACGATCTACAACACGCTCGCCTACATCGGACCCGACGGCTCGCTCCTCGGCAAGCACCGCAAACTCGTGCCCACCCTCTCCGAGCGAATGATCTGGGGCTACGGCGACGGCTCCGACCTCGACGTGTACGACACCGAAGTCGGCCGCCTCGGCGGCTTAATCTGCTACGAGCACCAGATGGCCCCTGCCCGTTACGCGCTCTCGACCCTCGGCATCCAGGTCCACGCCTCGGTCTGGCCCGGTTGGGAACAACTGCACCCGGTCATCGACGCCGCCACCCGACACCTCGCCTACGAGAACGCCTGCTACGTCATCGTCGCTCGTGAGACGATGTCGCCCGAACTCTTGCCCGCTGGCACGCCGCTGGGCGAGGAACCGTTCTGGCACGCCTCGGGCGGCTCCGCGATCATCGCGCCGGGCGGCAAGTATCTCGTCGAGCCGGTCACCGATCAGGAAACGATCATCTACGCAGAAATCGACCTGGAGAACACCATCGAATCCAAGCGCTGGGTCGACTCCGCCGGACACTACGCCCGACCCGACGTCTTCCAGCTCCACTGGGACAAGCGACCCAAACCCCCACTGGTTGTCGATGACTGATCCCGGACCCCACGACGCCATCACCGACGTCCCCGGCATCGAGGCCGGCCATTACACCGACCTCGACAACGCCACCGGTTGCACGGTTGTCCTCGCACGCACCGGCGTCACCCCAGGCGTCTTCCAGCCGGGAGGCGCACCGGGCACCCTCGATACCGACCTCGCCGTTGCTGAAAACTCAATCCAGGAAATCCACGCCGTCCTCCTCACCGGAGGCAGCACCATTGGCCTCGACGCCGCCGAAGGCGTACGCCGCTACCTCAAGGAATCCGGCGTCGGCCTGCCACTGATGCCCGATCTGGACCCGTTGCCGCTCGCCATGGGCGCCGTCGTATTCGACCTCATGATCGGCAACGCGGTGCATCCATCGGGCGACAGCGGATACATCGCCGCGTCAACCGCGTCCTCCGGACCCCTGGAGCAAGGCTCCGTCGGAGTCGGCACTGGCTGCACGGTCGCCAAGGCCGGACCGTCCGGCACTGCGCTCAAGGGAGGCGTCGGCACCGCTTCGCTGATCCACGACTCCGGACTCATCGTCGGCGCGCTGGTCGCCACCAATTCCGTCGGCGACATCGTCGACCCCTCGACCGGCGAACCGGCCGCCGGCGCTCGCGGCGATCAGCCGGGCTCCATGTCTCGCTCGAGCCGGGCGCTGCTCAATCGCTCCCTCGCCGAGTTCGAAGAGTTGCAGAAATCCAGGCCCGACTTCAGCGCCGAGCGTCCGGGAACCAATACCACCCTCTGCGTCGTCGCCACCAACGCCAAACTGCACAAGGGAACCGCCAAGCGCGTCGCGATCATGGGCTCCGCCGGACTCGCCCGCACCATCGACCCCGTCTTCACCCCCGGCGACGGCGACACTATCTTCACCCTCGCCACCGGCGAGATCGACGTCACCAGCATCCCCGCCATGCTCACGCTGACCGGAACGATGGCTGCCGAAGCCGTCGCCGAGGCAACCCTCCGCAGCGTCCACGAAGCCACATCGCTCGCCGGAATCCCATCGGTCTCGGAGTGGCGATCATCCGCCCATCCGGACGGCTGATACCATCCCGCCATGACCGAACGACCCCTCGTCCTGGCCACCAACGACGACGGCATCGAAGCTCCCGGCCTCTGGCATCTCGCCGAGGCCGTGCTCGACTTCGCCGACGTCCTCGTCGTCGCACCCGCGTTCAATCAGTCCGGCATGTCAGCGTCGGTCACGCTGCGACAGGACCTGGAGACGGAACGCGCCCACTCACTACTCGACGGCGTCGACGCCTGGCAGGTCAACGGCACCCCCACCGACGCGGTCCTCCACGGCATCCGCCACCTGGCCCCGCGACACATCGACATGATCGTCTCTGGCGTCAATCCCGGACCCAACGTCGGACGCGACATCCTCCACTCCGGCACCGTCATGGCCGCCATGCAGGGCTACCTGCGAAACCTGCCCAGCGTCGCCGCGTCGCTCTGGTCCTTCGAGGACGACCATCTCCGCGACGCTGCGATCATCGCCGGACGCATCGCTCAACGGCTGCTGGCCAGCGGACAGATCCAGTTCCTCAACGTCAACGCGCCCGATCGGTCGATCTCCGATTTCGCCGGCGTCCGCGTCACCCCGGTCGCCAACGTCTCCCCGTCTCGTGTCATCGACCGAACCGACGAACACGGAGCGACCCGCCGGCAGCTCGTCCTGCGTCCCGACGCCAGTATTGCTCCCAACACGGACGTCGCCGCCATCATCGAGGGTGCTGTCACCGTCACCCCGTTGCACAACGACCTCACATTTCACGCCATGCTTGCCGATGCCGCAACGATCGTCGGCGACGTCAACACGCTCCTCGACGGCGCGATAGACTGATCTTCCCAGTCGCAGCCGCTTGATCGCACGGGAGTTCGACAAATGGCCGGTCATTCCAAATGGGCCCAGATCAAGCGCAAGAAAGGCGTCACCGACGCCAAGCGCGGCCAGCTCTTCACCAAGCTCGGACGCGAAATCGCCGTCGCCGTCCGCTCCGGTGGACCGAAGCCCGAGGAAAACTCCGCCCTCCGGCTCGCGGTCGAACGCGCCCGTGCCTCCAACATGCCCAACGCCAACATCCAGCGCGCCATCGATCGCGCCTCCGGCGGCGGAGACGGATCGCAGCTGGAAGAGATCCGCTACGAGGCCTACGGACCCGGCGGCGCGGCCCTCCTCATCGATTCGCTCACCGACAACCGCAACCGCACCGTATCTGAGGTCCGCGCCGCCCTCACCCGGGCCGGCACCGGCATCGCCGAGTCAGGCGCCGTCGCCTGGCTCTTCGAGCAGAAGGGCGTGATCGCCGTCGACGTCGACGAACAGCTCGACCCTGACGACATCATGCTCGCCGCAATCGACGGCGGCGCAGAGGACGTCGACGTCGAGGAAGGACTGGTCGAGGTCATCACCGCGCCCGCCGACCTGGAGTCCGCTCGCAACGCGGTCGAGGAGGTCGGCGCGCCGATCGCCTCGGCCGAGGTCGTCATGCGCGCCACCAACACCGTCCCCGTCGACACCGACCAGGCCGGCAAGCTGATGCGCCTGATCGACTCCCTCGAAGACCTCGACGATGTCCAGCGAGTCTTCACCAACGCCGACTTCCCCGACGCCGCCCTCGTCGAGGCGTAGACTCGATCCATGACCCGCATCCTCGGCATCGACCCCGGCCTCAATGCCACAGGCTGGGGACTGCTGGAGATCGCCCCCGACGGCGCCGCCGGCCTCCGCTGGGGCACAATCCGCCCTCCCCACGGACCCTTATCCGAGCGACTGAACAACATCAACTGGCGCGTCAAAGAACTGATTGAGCGCCACCGCCCCGACGCCGTCGCCATTGAACGACCCTTCAACCACAAGAACGTGAAGACTGCGGTGTTGTTGGGACAGGCCCAGGCCGCCGCCATGATCGCCGCCGCCGCCATGGGCGTCACCGTCCACGAGTATCCGCCCAGGCAGGTCAAGGAAGCCGTCGCCGGCCTCGGCTCCGCCGACAAGCCGGCCGTCAAGCAGGCCCTGATCGCGCGGCTCGGCTTGGCCGAGCTCGACGCCCCCGCCGACGCCGCCGACGCGCTCGCCATCGCCTTCTGCCACCACCTGATGACGCCGATCGAAGAAAAGCTGGAGATCCTGTGATCTCCCGCATCCGCGGCCGTGCCGTCGACTGGCATGAGGAGTCCCAGAGCGTCGAGATTGACACCGGCTCCGAGGCAGGCGGCCTCGTTTACGAAGTCCGGCTACCCACGGCCGTCTGGCTCGCGCTGGAAGACAACCGACCCGACGTCCTCGACCTCTTCACCCACTACCACGTCCCCGACCGCGCGCCCGTGCCCGTGATTATTGGTTTTCTCAGGAAAACCGAGCGCGATTTCTTTCGGAAACTCATCGGGGTGCCCCAGATGGGCGTCGCCAAAGCCCAGCAGGCCCTCGCCGCCTCCGTCTCCACCATCGCCCAGGCCATCGAGGCCGAGGACCGTCGCACATTAACCCAGCTCCCCGGCATCGGCGCCCGTCAGGCCGACCGCATCATCGCCGACCTCAAGGGCAAAGTCGTCGAAGAAGCGATGCTCGTCGACGAAGGCTTCGACACCAAAGCCAGACGCCCGGTCAAACCCACCGACGACATCGCCGCCGACGCCACCGAAGCCCTCCTTACCCTCGGCTACACCCGCCGAGACGCCGACCGCTGGATCGCCGCCGTCCTCAGCGCCCCCGATCTCGAACCACCCCAATCCACCGAAGACCTCCTCCGCTCCGTCCTCGAACACATCGGCTCAACCCCCTAACCCCCCCCATCCACACCCCACCCGCCACCAACCCCACCCCCGCCGCCCTCACCCATCCCCGCCGCCACCCTCCCCCGCCGCCACCAACCCCCTCCCCGCCGCCACCAACCCCCCATCCCCTCACCGCCCCGCCCCCCTCCGATGCCCCGCACTTGATGCGGGGCCCAGACCGCGATCACAAATCGCAGCCGAACACTGCCCCCGCCTCCAATTCCCACCTCGCCGCTCATCAGCACCTATGTACTGATACAATGACGGCGGACGTATCCAGATGACCTGCTGAGAGACAAGCCGTGCCCCGATCTGACGCCCCCGAACCCACGCCTCCACAGCCGTCCACGCCCGCACCCAGCCGTCCAAATCCTTCCAGAATCGAACAAATCCGAACAAGACCGCACGCCAACACCATGAGTTCGACTCACAAAACCCGCTCAGAATTGATCAAAATTGATCACCCTCCTGCCACGATCCCCAGCAAAACACTGGAGATCACCCCTGCAATGCGTCCCAGAAAAAATTTCCACCGGAACCCGTCAGCCAACAGACTTGGAGCCAACCCGCCCCATCAACCCAGCCAACCCCGACAATCTCGCTAAGCTCTCTCTCATGACCACCGTCTCCGCCCCTGTCCGCAACTCGAAACAGTTCGAACTCAGCGCCGATTACCAGCCCACCGGCGATCAGCCGTATGCGATCGAGCGCCTGGTCGAAGGACTCGATGCCGGTCACCGCGCCCAGACGCTGCTCGGCGTCACCGGCTCAGGCAAGACCTTCACGATGGCGAACGTCGTCGCCCAGCTCAACCGGCCGACCCTCGTCCTCGCCCACAACAAGACCCTCGCCGCGCAGCTCTGCACCGAGTTCCGCGACTTCTTCCCCAACAACTCGGTCGAGTACTTCGTTTCGTACTACGACTACTACCAGCCCGAGGCCTACATCCCCCGCTCCGACACCTACATCGCCAAGGAGTCGGACATCAACCAGGAGATCGACAAGCTGCGCCACGCCGCCACCCGCGCGCTGTTCGAGCGCCGCGACGTGCTGATCGTCGCCTCCGTCTCCTGCATCTACGGTCTCGGCGAGCCCGAGGATTACCAGGGCATGGTTCTCAGTCTCGAACAGGGGAAGTCCTATTCACGAAACCTGATTCTGCGACGCCTCGTCGACCAGCAGTACGAGCGCGACGAGCTCACTCTCTCTCGCGGCAAGTTCCGCATCCGCGGCGACACCCTGACCATCCATCCCTCCTACGAAGACCTCGCCGTGCGGGTTCAGTTCTGGGACGACGAGGTCGAGCGGATCGTCGAACTCGATCCGCTCACTGGCGAGATTCTGGCCGAGCGCGAACGGGTCGACATCTACCCGGCCAAGCACTTCGTCACCACAGACGATCGCATGGCGGCCGCGGTTGAAGACATCCAGGCCGAGCTGGCCCAGCGCCTGGAAGAACTCCGCCGAGAAGACCGCATCCTCGAAGCCGCCCGGCTCGAAGAACGAACCCGTTACGACCTCGAAACCCTGCGTGAGACCGGCTACTGCCCCGGCATCGAGAATTACTCCCGCCACCTCGCCCGTCGAGCCGCCGGCTCCACGCCCTGGACCCTGCTCGATTACTTCCCCGAGGACTGGCTGCTCTTCATCGACGAGTCGCACATGACCATTCCCCAGGTACGCGGTATGTACGGCGGCGACACGTCGCGCAAGCAGACGCTGGTCGACTTCGGCTTCCGCTTGCCCTCGGCGATCGACAACCGGCCGCTCAACATCGACGAGTTCGAGCGCCACATCAACCAGGTCGTCTTCGTCTCCGCCACGCCCGCCGACTACGAGCGCAACCACTCCGCCGAGATTGTCGAGCAGCTCATCCGCCCCACCGGACTGCTCGATCCCGACGTGGAGGTGCGAGGCACCGATGGACAGATCGACGACCTCGTCAGCGAGATCAAAACCCGCGCCGATCGCGGCGAGCGCACACTCGTCACCACGCTGACCAAGAAGATGGCCGAGGACCTGGCCGACTATCTCCGCGAGGTCGGCATCCGCACCTACTACCTCCACTCCGAGCAGGACGCATTCCAGCGCGTCGAGGTGTTGCGCGACCTCCGCCTCGGCGTCTTCGACTGCCTGGTCGGCATCAACCTCCTCCGCGAAGGACTCGACCTGCCCGAAGTCTCCCTCGTCGCCGTGCTCGACGCCGACAAGGAAGGCTTCCTGCGCAACGAAGGCTCCATGGTCCAGACCATTGGCCGCGCCGCCCGCCACGTCAACTCGCACGCAATCCTCTACGCCGACCGCATCACCGACTCGATGCGCCGGGCAATGGATGAGACCCACCGCCGCCGCGAAGCGCAGCGCGAGTTCAACGAAGCCAACAACATCACGCCGGTTGGCATCACCAAGGAGATTCGCGATATCGCGGCCGACGTCGCCAACCAGGTCCGCGACGAGTTCGAACAGAAGATGGTCGCCGAGGACGGTCCCGAGTACGACTCCGGCCTCGGTGCCACGATCCCCGAAGACATGACCCCAGATCAAATCGCGCGCATGATCAGCGAGTTGGAATCCCGGATGAAACAGGCCGCCCGCGATCTCGAGTTTGAGAAGGCCGCGGCGTTGCGCGACCAGATCGTCGAACTGCGCCGCGACCAGGCCGCCCTCGGCGAAGATCTTCAGCAATGGAGCGACCAGGCCTACGGACGCCGTCGCCGGCCGCTGCGTCGCAAGGAGCCAGTGTCACGTCAGCGTTAACTCGTCTATCTGGTCGGCGGTCCGTTCTGTCACCCGACTTCGGACTTGATACCGTCGGATCGACGCGCACGCGTCCGCGCTGCTATCATCTGGCGCGCCTGACGTGGCGAGTGCGATGAGAGCAACATCCGGTGGCTGACGAACCCGAACCTGAACGCTGGCGACGCGCCAATGCCGACGCGCCGCCCTCATGGCTGGGCGGTGGTCCCGAGCAGGAAGAAGCGCGCGCCTGCGCCTTCTGCGGCGAAGTCCCGCCGCCCGCATCATCCTTCTGTCCCAATTGCGGCCGTGCCGTGACGGCGTCGCTCCTCCCTCAGCAAGGCAAGGCCGCAACTGTCCTCTTCACCGACATCGAAGATTCCACCCATCTCACCGAGCGCCTCGGCGACCTCCAATGGGAGACGATCATCGACGAACACAACGAGATCGTCCGGGGAGAGTTGCATCAGCACGCGGGATTCGAGGTCAAGCTGACCGGCGACGGCTTCTTGATTGTCTTCGCAGACGGGATGCAAGCGCTGCGCTGTGCCGCCCACGTGCAACAGCAGGTGACCGAGTTCGCCGATCAGCGAGGCGCTTCCTGGCCGGTGCGAGTGAGAATGGGCATCCACCGCGGCGATGTCATCCTCAGACCGGGTGGCGACATTCTCGGACGAACCGTCAACATGGCCGCCAGGATCATGGCCAAGGGTCGCGGCGGATCGATCGTCGTGTCACAGGCACTGCGCGACGACGTCAGACGCCAGGTTCGGCCCGAGTTCTGGGTCGATATGGGCGCCCGCCGCGTGCGCGGTCTCGACCGGCGAGAGCGCATGTACATGTTCAAGTGGCCCGAGTACCTGGGCCACGAGGCAGCCCCCCTCCAGCCCGGGCCCGAACCGTTGGCGTCGCTGCCGGACAGCCTCGACGACCCCTTCGATCCGTCCCTGATCGAAGCGGAAACGGCCGCGGTCGAGGGCTAGTCGGTCACTTCAGTCGGACTGGGCCAGCACCCGCCTCGAACGACCGCCGTCCGCACCCTCGATCACCCCGCTCTGCTCCAACTGATCGATCAAACGCTCCGCCCGTGGTCGGCCCACCCGCATCCGTCGCTGCAGCAAGGAAGCCGAGACCCGCTCGTACTCCCGCGCCAACTCCGTCGCCTCGCCGAGCCGGGTGTCCAGCTCCGCAGTAGGTATCGGCCCAGGCTCAACCACGATGTCCGCCGGTTCGTCCGATCCGTCCGCTTCCAACGCCGACTCCAGCGTCGATGTCAGCGTCCGCAGGTCCGACTGAGCTCCCCGCGCGGCAACCTCGCTCACCGCCTCCGGCGACTGCTCAGAGATCTCTTCCAACACCTCGTCCAGCGTCTGCTGCTCGTTCCCGGCCTGATGCGGCGCCGCCCAGGACTCGATCAACCGCTCGATCTCCCCGTCTGAGACGAATGCCCCTTGCACCCGTCTCGGCTTGATCGAATCGGAGGACATGTACAACATGTCGCCCCGGCCCATCAGCTTCTCCGCTCCGGCCCGATCCATGATCACCCGGGCGTCGGTCTGGGACGTGGTCGCGAAGGCAATCCGCGTGGGGAAGTTGGCCTTGATCAGGCCGGTGACCACGTCGACCGACGGCCGTTGCGTTGCGATCACCAGGTGAATCCCGACCGCCCGCGCCAGCTGGGCGAGTCGGACGATCTGACCCTCGACCTCCGCCGCCGCGGCCATCATCATGTCGGCCAACTCGTCCAACACGACGACCCAGTACGGCATCCGCTTGTCGATCGTCGGCAACGCGTTGTAGGCGATGATGTTGCGTGCCCGGTACTCCTCCAGCTTGCGATAGCGTCGGTCCATCTCCGCCACCACGACGCCCAGGACCGAGACCACTTCGTCCGGCTCCGTCACCACATGCGAGAACGCCAGGTGCGGGGCCGACCCATAGTTGGTCAGCTCCACCCGCTTCGGGTCGACGAGGATCAGCCGCACTTCCTCCGGGGACTTCTGCATCAGCAGCGATGAGATGATCGTGTTGATGCAGACCGACTTGCCCGATCCCGTCGCGCCAGCGATCAGCACGTGCGGCATGTGAGTCAGGTCCGTGATCACCGGGTTGCCGGTCACGTCCCGGCCGAGCGCAATCGGCAATCCGCCCTGCGACGCCATCTGCAGGAACTCCGGCGATTCGATCAGGCCGCGCAGCGCCACGATTCGCGTGTCAGCATTCGGCACTTCGACGCCAACGATCGGCTGCCCGGGCACGGGTGCCTCGATCCGAATCGAAGGGGCGGCCAGCGCCAATGCCAGATCGTCCGCCAGGCGCGTGATCCGGTTGACCCGCACCCTGGTCCGCGAGACCTCCTCGGTCTGCATGACCTGCTGGCCGTGCTCGTCGAGCAGGGGAGTGCCCGACTCATCCTTGGCCGGCGTCAGACGGGTCTTGATTTCCCAGCCCGGCTCGACGCCGAACTGCGTGATCGCCGGGCCCTCGTTGATCTGCGTCACGCTGGCGTCGACGCCGAACGAAGCGAGCGTGCGCTCAATGATCTGCGCCTGTTCCTCGGCCCCGGTCCGCAGCGTTGCCGCTGGATCTTCGTCCAGCAGGTTGATCGGCGGCAATCGCCAGCCATCGGCCGCCGTGCGGTCAAGCGTTCGTAATGTCGAAGGAGCCGCCGAGGAAGCTGTCGGCTTCCGCTTCGGCTGACTCGGCGGTTCCGGTACCGGAGGCGTCGAGTCACTCGCCTCAGCACTGGTCATCGGCGGCCAGGCGGGCTCGGCCTGATGGACGGGAGCTGGCGCCGCAGCAGCGGGGACAGATCTGGACCGTGACGGAGGCGCCCCGCCCCTGGATTCTCGCCATTGCTCTCGAATTGTGCGTACGGCCAGGCGGAGTTCTCGAGCGGCCCAGATGACTCCGGCCCAGATCCCGACGAGCACGGCGAGCGCGCCGCGCCCAACTCCGCGCGCCATGGCCCCGAGCGCACCCGGTCCCTTCTGCTTCACCTCACGACCGGACCAGCGCAGGGCGCGCTCGAGCGCACGACCGGCCGCGTTTGACACCGCCTGCGCAGCGGTCGGAGCGATCAGGGCGAATGCGCCGGCAAGTCCGATCAGGATGAGGCCCCAGCCGACCGGTGAATCGAGCCAGGCGCCGACCTGTCCGCCGGCGCCGTAGCGCGAGAGCGACACTCCGCCGAGTGATGCGTCGGGCGTGATCGCGCCGGCGACTCCCCAGAGGGCCAGCGCGGCCAGTCCGATCCCGGCGCTCTGCCGCGCCAGGCGTCGATCCTGGCGGACGGTCGTTCGGACCCACTGGATGCCGGTCAGAACGCCGACGACTGCGACCACAGCGGCAAGGAGGTATGCGCCGCCGCCGAGCCAATGAACCACGACTTCTCGTTGGTCTGCGAATGGCAAGGAGGCCAACGTGACCCAACCGGAGAACGCGGCGGCGACGAGGATCAGGAGCGCACCGAGGATTAGGCGTCGGTGCTGCGATATCCACAGTGAGATTCGGTCGGGCAGCGCCCGTTTGGGCCGCCGGGAAGCCGTGCTACTCGTCATGCATCAGTTCAGCCGCGCAGGGACAGGCCCAATGCTGCCAATCAGACCTGTACCGCCACCACTACCACCATAGGACGTTGTCTCGTTTCGCGTCGCAGATAGGCCGATACCTCCTGCTGAACCTGCCGTTCGCGCTTGTCCCAGGGCACCGGCTTCTTCGAATTCGCTCGTGACTTCAGCACATCTCGAGCCACCTGCGACGCACCGGCCTTGAGGTTGTTCGCGGCGTGCATCTCGGCGAATCCGCGTGCGGCGACTTCAATCTCGCCGGACAGTTCCCCGCTCTGCTCGTCGAGCGGCACGGCGACCAGCAGGAATCCGTCGCCGGCCAGTTTTTGCCGGTCGCGAATGATCGAGCGGTCGACGCCGCCCACGTTCATGCCATCCACATAGACGTAGCTCGCCTCCACCTGGTCGACCACTGCGGACCGTTCGGCAGTCAACTCCAGTACGTCGCCGTCAAGCAGGATGTGTCGTTCGCCGTCGGCGATCTCCATCGACTCGGCCAGTTTGGAATGCAGCACCAGGTGGCGGTACTCGCCGTGGATCGGGACGAAGGCCTGCGGCTCGGTCAGCGACAGTACCGTCTTCAGCTCCTCCTGTGCGGCGTGTCCGCGCACGTGGACGTGCTCGTGGCCGGAGCCGACCGAGAACACCTCAACCCCGCGTCGGTAGAGGTTGTTGATCGTGTTGTTGACCGCCGATTCGTTGCCCGGGATCGGCGACGACGAGAGCACCACGGTGTCGCCCGGTTTCAGGTCGACGTCGCGATGCGAGCCGGTCGCCATGCGCGAGAGCGCTGCCATGGGCTCGCCCTGGGCGCCGGTGCAGATCACCACCGTGTTCTCGTCGTGCGCCGAACCCAGGTCGGTGATCGGCCGCAGGCGACGATCGTCGGTCCGCACGTAGCCCAGGTCGCGCGACATGTCGATGTTCTTCTCCATCGATCGGCCGGTGGCGAAGACGACCCGTCCCGACTCCTCGGCCGCGTCGATGATCTGCTGAATTCTGGCGATCTGCGAGGCGAATGTCGCGATGATCACGCGGCCGGGCGCGGTCAGCAAGATCTGTTCCAGTGCATCTCCGACGAGCGTCTCCGACGGCGTCACGCCCGTTTTGTCGGCATAGGTCGAGTCGGAGCAGAGCAAGCGGACGCCTTCCTGCCCGTAGGCCGCCAGACGTTGCAGATCAGTCGGTTCCGACATCACGGGCGTGTGATCAATCTTGAAGTCGCCGGTGTGCACGATCAGCCCGGCTGGAGTTCGCAGGGCGATGCCGAAGGCGTCGGGAATTGAGTGGGCGACCGGGAAAAACTCGGCTGAGATGCTGCCGAAGTCGAAGACGGAGCCGGTTCCGGCTTTGATCATGTCGGCGTCGAGGATTCCCGACTCTTCGAGCCGCCAGCCGATTAGGCCTAGCGCCAAGGGAGGACCGTAGATCGGCGCCTGGAGCTGGGGGATCAGGAAGCGCAGCGCGCCGATGTGGTCCTCGTGCCCGTGCGTGATCAGGTAACCGCGCAGCTTGTCGCGTCGCTCCAGCGCATAGGTGGCGTCGGGAATGATGTAGTCGACGCCGTGCATGTCTTCCGAGGGAAAGAGCAAGCCGGCGTCGACGATGACCATGTCATCGGCCGTTTCGTAGACCATCATGTTGCGGCCGATTTCGCCCAGGCCGCCCAGCGGCACCACCCGCACGGCGTCGCTGGGGATGTCGGACACGTCGTTCACTGGTTCCTCACTCTGACGCCAGGTTGCTAGAGCAGCGAACGCTGCGAATCATCGTCCTCGGCGGCGTGCGCGTGTTGGTGGCCAATCTGCAGCCGCTGCACTTCCGGGCGCTCGGCCTGCGCGAGCAAGGGCGGAATGACGGCGAAGTCTTCCCGCATGGTCGACATCAGGTTTGAGTTTCTTAAGGCCGCCGCCGGGTGGTAGACGGGCAGGATGAGCCAGGGACCGGCCTGATGCGGCTGACCGCGCGTCTCGCCCATCTTCGCATCGGGCAGGAAATACTGCGTTGCGAACAAGCCCAGTAAGACGATCAGTTTGGGCCGGATGCCCTCGATCTGCTCGCGCAGGTAGACCTCGCAGCAGCCAATCTCGTCGGGCTGTGGATCACGGTTGCCGGGTGGGCGGCACTTGAGCACATTGGCGACGAACACATCCGAGCGGGCGAATCCAATCTCGCCCAGCAGCTCATCCAACAATTGACCGGCGCGCCCGACGAAGGGCAGTCCTTGTTGGTCCTCGTTCTGTCCGGGCGCTTCGCCGATGAACATCAGCTCGGCGTTGGGGTCGCCATTGCCAGGAACCGTCTGCGTCCGGCCCTCGTGCAAGCGGCAGGCGGTGCAGCCGGCGATTTTCGCGTTGAGCAGTTCGAGTCGCTGAGGGTCCACGGCGTCAGTCTACGACCACGATCCACGGAGACAGGTCGAGCGCCTGGTTGGTGTTTGCGGCGCAGCAAGAAGGGCGTTCGAAGCGTTCGGCGGTGTTCGGCTCTGTTCGGTTGGACCGGGACGCCGATTCGGCAGACACGTTCGATCTCGTTCGGATCCGTTCGGTGATGTTCGGCTGGCGTGGGGCCGGAGTGCGGCGTGGTGAACGACTGATCGCGCCACACGAGGGAAATTTTTTCCAGCTGGCCCACAGGGACGGGTTCCCAGTGTTTTGCGGGGGATCGTGAGAATGGGGTGGTTCAATTTTGCGCAATTTCGTGATGGTTTTGTCAGGTTTCGTACTGGTTTTGTCGCTCCTGGGCAGTGGAGTCGAGGCCTGTGCTACGCGACTGAGTTGCGCGGGCCGGGGACCGGTCGGAGCGGTATGCGTCTCGGTTTGCTTTGAATGCCCATTGAGAACAAACGTACTGTGATGGGTGCGGCTGGTCAACCGAGTGGCTGTGCCGCATTCCGCAGATGGCAACCTGCGCGTAGTCCCTCGAGGAGGTCGCCTCAGCGAAGGCGGGGGTGTTGCGACCGCCTCAGCGCTGCGGGGCCCCGCCTACGCGGGGCCGACTTTGGTTCTTTGCGCGCAGACTTCGATAGGCAAGGGGGGAGCGAAACAGGAGACTCGCTCCCGGACTGCGGGATGGGTGGCCTACGCCGGCTGCGGTTCGGGATCGTCACGGCCATTGTCATCGTCGTTGTCGTCTTCGTCGAGGTCGGACTCGATGACGGGGATGACGGTGCGATTCTCGACGAGGCGGACCAGGGCGACGCCGAGGACGAACAGGCCCATCGTGGGCACGGCGACGAATGTTTGTGTGACCGGATCGATTGATGGCGTGACCAGCGCGGCGAGGAGGAACGAGCCGATGATCGCCCAGCGCCACATGCCCAACAACTTTCTCGAGGTGACCAGGCCGATCGCGCCCAGGCCCATCAGGAAGAGTGGCAGCTCGAAGATGATGCCCGTCCAGATCACGAAGCGGGTGAGCATGTCGATGTAGTTGTTGATCCGCACCTGCGGATCGGCGATGTCCTGGCCAAAGTTGAGCAGGAAGGTGAGCGCCGGCGGCCAGCCGATGAAAAAGGCAAAGGCGCCGCCGCAGGCGAACGCCACCGTCGCCAGACCGACGATCGGCATGATCCATTTGCGCTCCGCGCGAGTCAGGCCGGGATGGATGAACGCGTAGATCTGATACACGATCACCGGCATCGCCCCGGCCAGACCGAGCATCAGCGAGATCTTGATGTAGGCCCCGATGAAGCCGAGCAGCTCGGTGTAGATCGGTCGGAACTCGGGCAACGCCTGACGTCCGGGCTCGAGGAGGTAGTCGAGGATCGTCGAGGCAAAGATCAAGGTGATGACGGTCGTCAGCACCAGGGTCAGCACCGCGACGGTCAGGCGCTGGCGGATCTCGTTGAGGTGTTCGCCCAGCGTGAGTTCCGCGCCCTCTTGATCGTCGGGCGGCTCACCCGGTGGCATCCCCGGAGGCAGATCGCCCGATCCGTCGAGCACGACATCGAGTTCCGACAGGTCCGGCGGCTCCGGCAATTCGGACGGTGCTGATACCTCTGACTCTGGGGGGACGGGTTGTGTCGCCATCAGCAGTCAGCCAGTCGGTTCGGGTTGGGCGCGGATCGGCATGAGCGAGCGCTACTGGGCGTCACGTTCGAGATCGCGACGTCGCCGATTCAGCGAGATCACGTTCGACGGCCGCGCCGGTTCCGTTGTCTCGGCGTCCTCGCCGTCGCTGCCAGCCGCAGCGGCGGCCGCGACCCGGCGCGGTCTGACCACCGGACGCCGTCGCCGCACGCGACGAACCTGTCGAGTTTCCTGCCCCTGATCGTCGGTTTGTTCGGCCGTGGCTGTCGCCGTCGATCCGTCCTGGGACTCAGCCGAACCGCCGTCGCGGGCCGCTTCGATCGCCTCTTCGGTCATCACCTCGGCGTCGCGGACCGCGCTGCGGACGTCCTGTTCGGCTTGCTCGAGGTCGGCGCGGATGTCGGCGTCGATCTGTTGCAGCTCGAACCGTTGCTCAATGAATTCTTCGCGAACTTCCTCGAAGTCGGTCAGGTACTCGTCGCGAAAGTCGCGCGCGTACTCGCGCAACTCGCGAATGGCGCGGCCGAACTGACCGGCGATTTCGGGCAGCTTGCCGGGCCCGAAGATCAGGGCTGCCAGCAGCAGCACGACGAGGATTTCCGGAATGCCGACGCCGAAGATGTTCATCGGCAGTCAGCGTACCCGATTACACAGCAACCGCCGCCCGCCTCGCGGGGATTCGGGCCGCTCCCATAATCCCCCGATAACGCTATTCGTCGGACACGCCCTTCGACACGAGGAAGTCGATGGCGTCCTGCACCGTGCCAATACCCTCGGCGTCCTCGTCGGAGATCTCGAGGTCGGGCACCTCGTCGCGGAACTCATCCTCGAACGACATGATCAGCTCGACCAGGTCGAGCGAGTCGGCGCCGAGGTCGTCGACGAACGACGCTTCGGGGCTGACATCGTCGGGGTCCGCCGACAACTGGTCGACGATGATGTCTTTGATTCGATCAAACAGGGCCATACTGCTTCCTCCGGCTACTCCGCAGTCCCAGCCTGCAGACGGTTCCGTGTGACCGTGCCCAGCACGCCGGTGACGAATCGCCGACTGCCGTCGTCGCCGAATCGCTTGGCCAGCGTCACCGCGTGTCGAACCGCGGTGTTCGGGCGTACCGCGCCATTATCGAAGAGCATTTCAAAGAGCGCAATGCGCAGGACGGTCTGGTCGACCAGCGCGATCTGATCGAGCGGCAGACGGTCGGCCAGCTCGCCGATCATCGTGTCCAGGGTCTCGCGGTGCTCAATCACGCCCGAAACGATCGCCGCGGCGCGTTGGGCCTTGTCGCCCGACATGGGAATGTCGGCGTGCGACCGTCGCAACGAGGTGGTGGCGGGCATCTTGCCGAACTCCGCCTCGAACAGCGCGCAGAAGGCGCGGACGCGTGCGTTGTCTTCGGCGTCCGGACGGATCGGTGCGGGTCTCGGGCTAGCCGCCAAGGCTCTCCCGATCATTGATGTTGACCAGCGCCGGCATCTCCGGCAGCTTGAGCGGCCGCAGCGTCGTGCGGACCAGACCGGTCAGTACCTTGCCCGGTCCCATTTCGACATAACGCTGGACGCCCATCTCGTGCATGCGCTTGACGGTGTCTTCCCAGCGCACCGGGCGACGGATCTGCGCTGTCAGGTCGGCGCGGACGGCGTCGGCAGTGGTGAGCGGGGCGGCCTCAACGTTTCCGATTACCGGGGTCGTAGGGTCGGATACGTCGGCTTCGGCGATGATCGGGGCCATGGCGTCGGAGGCGGGCGACATCAGCGAGGTGTGAAATGCGCCGCCGACGTTGAGCATGACCACTCGTCGCGCGCCGCGCTCCTCGGCCAGCGCCGCCGCCCGCTCGACGGCCGGTACGGCGCCGCCGATGACGATCTGTCCCGTCGCATTCAGATTGCAGACCTCGGCCCCGGCTTCGTCGCAGACCGCCTGGACATCGGCTTCGTCCATGCCCAGCACCGCAGCCAGGGTGCCGGGATTCTGTTCGCCCGCTGCCTGCATCAGCTCGCCGCGCTTCGCGACCAGGCGAACCGCCTCGGAGACACTCAACGATCCGGCAGCGACCAGGGCCGAGTACTCGCCCATGCTGTGTCCGGCTGTGCAGACCGGGTCGGCGTTCAATGCCTCGTGACCTGCGGCCGTCGCCGCTCGCCAGGCCGCCAGCGACGTGACCAGGATCCCCGGCTGCGTATTGACCGTCTGGCGCAGGACCTCGTCCGGGCCCTCGAAGATCACGCTCGACAGGGAGCGCCCCAACGCCTCGTCCGCCTCTTCGAAGATCTCGCGGGCCTCGGGATACGCCTCGTAGAGGTCGCGTCCCATGCCGACCTCCTGCGCGCCCTGTCCGGGGAACAGCCAGGCTGTTGATGGGGCGGTCAAGGGGGCCGTCGAGGAGGTGTCGGCCACCCCTAGTCCTCCAGCTCGATCACGGTGCGACCGCGATACATGCCGCAGGCCCAGCAGATCCGGTGCGCCTGGTGCGTTTCGTTGCATTCGGCGCAGACGACGAGCTTGGGTCGTCGAACGGCGTGATGCTGCCGTCGCAGCCGCTGTCGTGTCTTGGCATACTTGCGCTTGGGAAGCGGTGGCATGGTTCAGTCTCCCTTGAGTTCCAACTTCAACGCCGACAGCGCCGACCAGCGGTCGTCGACAGGCGCTTCGGTTGATGTGTTCGTTTCCAGTCCCGGACATTCCGCGCCGCAGCGCGGGCTCATGGGACGTTGCATCTCTACATATTGTCGCACGGCTTCGCTGAGGTCGATCTGACTGTCAATCACGGCGAAGCCGACGCGCTCCGGCGGCGGCTCGATCGAGAGTCCCGAGACGGGATCCATCGACGGCCAGAACTCTTCATCGAAGGACAGCTCCAGGCCCACATCGATCTCGATCAGGCAGCCGCCGCACACGTCGTGGACGGTCGTGGTCAGCGCCGCCGTCGCGAGCACCGACTGATCGGTGCGCAACAGTCTCAGCGTCCCGCTGACCTCCGTGTCGAGCGATCGTTCGGCGGCGCGATCGACGTGGAAGCGGCGCGACGCCCCGATCGGCTCCTGCAGGAGTGTCGAGACGTTGAACAGCAGGGAACTCGTGCGTCGGACCGGCGTGCCGGCGGTCCCGCCTTCAGCAGTCATGGTCCGACCAGCCTATCAACGGACCTCGGCAGCCTCCGCGACCATGTCTCCTGAGATTGGCATTGGCAGTGGTCGGGCATACACTCGGTTGGTGAGCCGTGAGCGTCGTTCGACCTGTTCGGCCTGCTCCTGGCTCTCACCGCTCTGCCGCCGCGCTTCAGACAAGGAAGACGAGCCGTCACCATGGACCTCGAAGGGCTGCAGCAACTCCAGGAGATCGACATCCAGCGCGACGAGGCCAAGCGCGAGCTGCAGACCATCCTCGATCAGATTGCCGATCCACCGTTCGTGCCGCAGCTCGATGCCGAAATCGAGGCGCAGGCGGAGGAAGCGCGCCGCGCCGACAACGCCACTCGCGAGGCGCACGCCGTCGTGCAAACCGCACAGCGGCGGATTGAAGTCACCGACAACCGGCTGTACTCGGGTTCAATCACCGACCATCGCACACTTGAGGAGCTGCAGCGCGACCTGTACTCGCAACGCCAGCAGCTGCCGCCACTGGCCGAGGCGGAGACGCGCGCATCCTATGACGCGCAGATGGCGCACGAAGCGGGCGCCTGGCTGAATCAACTCCGAACCAGTGCGGTCGACGCCTGGAACGAGCGCCAGAGCGAGTTGGAAGCGCAGCGCGGAGATGCGCAGGAGCGCGTGGATGAGTTCTCGCGACAGGTCGAGATACTGCGAGACAAGCTCAGCGACGAAGACCTGACCGCCTACGACCAATACCGCCGCCGCCGGCCGCGCGTCGTGGCTAGCGTCGCCGGCGGCGTCTGCGACGGCTGCCGTCTGAGCTTGCCGACGATTGTCGTGACCCGGGCGCGGCAGGGATCCCGCGCCGTCGAGTGTCCATCATGTGGATGCTTGCTGCGCGTCGTCTAGTACTCCTCGGGCGAACGCCATAGCATCACGTTGTGCGCGCTATCGGCTATCTCAGTCAACCTCATGACCGCCTGACCAGATACGACCAGGACGGCGAGTCGACGGCGGTGGGCAGGCTGGATTCGCTCCCCTCGTTGGTCGAGCAGAACGCGGAGTTCCTCAAGTACTGCCAACGTCATGGCTACGAGCCGACGGCGACGTTTCTCGATGCGGACACGTCTCCCGGTCGCGAACGTCCCGGCCTGATCCAGTTGTTGCGGCACCTCAGCGAGGAGGCGCGCGGCTTCACCTTCGTGGTCATTCAGAGCTTCGCCAACCTCGGGCACGACGCTACGCAGGCGGTCCGGACGGTGCTGCAACTGCGAGCGCGGGGCGTCCAGCTGATCTCGCTCACGGACGGTCCGATCGACGAGGCCTCGCTGATCGACCTGTGGCGACTGCATAGCGACCCGGACAGCGACAGCGAACGCCGCCGCGCTCGGCTCCAGGAGCGAGCCCGGCTTGGTCAGGCGATCGGCCGGCCGCCATACGGCTACCGGGTCGGCGGCGACGGACGCTATGAAGTCGACGAGGCGGAGGCTGCCGTCGTGCGGCGGATCTTCGGCCTCTGCCTGCACGACGGTCTCGGCATCAGGCGGATCGCGCAGCGACTCAACCAGGATGGCTACCAGACCCGCCGCGGCCGCAACTGGAGCATGGTCTCGATCCGCGATCTGCTGCGCAACCCGGTCTACGTCGGTCGCTACGACAAGCTCGGTGTCAGCGTGCCCCACAACCACGAAGCGATCGTCTCCGAACCAGACTTCGAAACCGTCGCCAGGCAGATGGCCGAGCGTCGCACCGCGACCGGCGTCAGTCACCCGTCCGACTTCCTGCTGGCCGGCCTGGTCTGGTGCGGCGAGGATCAGACCCGCATGATCGGCGTCACCCGGCGCCAGAATTGGCGCAAGGCCAGCGGCGAGACCGCCGCGGCGACCTACCGCTATTACCAGTCCGAGGCGCGAACCAACCAGTCGGTCGGCGGCTATCACACGCGGCGCGCCGACGAACTGGAAGCGGAGGTACTCGCGCACATCCGCGGCGAACGCCAGGGCGGTGAGATCGCCGTGCTCAACATCGGCAAGGACGACACGGCGCTCGCCGCCGAGACGGCGGTCGCGCTCGCCTCCGGGGAAGCTCGCCTGCGAGCGATCGACCGCAAGCTCGCACAGTTGCTTGAAGACGCCGCCGCCGGCGATCCTCCGCCGTCGATGTTGCATGAGGCGGGCGCCGAGATCATCGCCGAATGGGAATCGGCCAGCGCCGACCTCGCCTCGATCAAGGGCCGGGCGCAGGCGCATGACAGAGAAGCCGATCGCCGGCGCCGCCGCGACCAGCGACTGCAACGCGTCCGAGAAGATTGGGAATCCCTCAACTTCCCCCAGCAGAGAGACCTGATTGAACATCTCGTCGACCGGGTCATCGTCTTCGACAACTCCGTCACCACCCAGCTCAAGGCCTAGCACGTTCCTACACCGTCCCCGCCCCCGAGCAGGGACCTGCACGGCCGGAGGCTTACCGGGGCCTGGGTCGATGGAGTTAGATACACTGGTACCGGGAAGCGAGGTCGCATTGTGGCGATGGCAGATGAACCTGAGGGTCTGACCCGGGAAGAGCTCGAGCAGTATTGGCGCGAGGAGCGGATGAAGCCGTTCAAGGACGATCCGGAGATGCTGGAGATCATCCGCACAGCCAAGTTCGATTACGACTCGACGCCGGAGGAGGATGAGGAGGACATCCGCATCGCCAGAGAGCGCCGGAACAAGCCGACGATCTCTATAGACGAGTTCTTCCAATGGCAGGCCGAGACGTTCCCCGACGATGCCGAGTACACCCTGCCGGATTCGTGGAATTCCGCGTCCGACTGAGCGACGACGCACAGGCCGAAATGGCCCGCCTGAGTCCCAACCCGAGGCGGGATGTCAACGAAGTGATAGAGCGCTTGCGGTCGGGCGCGGATCGCGACCTCGATTTGCACCTCACGGACGTCAACCTGTGGCGAGCAAAGGCGGGCCGGCGTTGGCGCGTGATCTTCGAGGTGTTGCCGGGCCGTCAGATCTTGGTTCGACGAATCCGCCGACGCCGGGAGGCGTATCAGGGCATCGAGCATCCCGAGCAGCGGGAGCTGAGGGAGCCGGAATGGCCGTACGAGGCTGACGAGCTCTGCTCGCCGGTCGTGCCGTGAACGAACAGCTGGGTCATCGGCGGGTCGCCGGAGCGCGTGGTGTCCGAGGTGTAGGGGGCCCCGCTACGCTCTCCCACATGCACCTCATCGCTTACGCCGACGGGGCATCGCGTGGCAATCCCGGTCCCGCCGCTTACGGGGCTGTCCTCTGCGACGCCGACGGGGTCGAGCTTGACGCCTGGGGCAATCCGATCGGTCCGGCCACAAACAACGTCGCCGAGTATCACGGCGCGATTGCGGCGGTCGAGGCGGCGCTCGAGCGCGGCGCGACGGACCTGGAGCTTCGGCTCGACTCGGAACTGATCGTCCGCCAACTCGAGGGGCGCTACCGGGTGAAGAACCAGCAGCTGAAGCCCCTGTTCGCGCAGCTCAGCGCCCTGATCGAACGGCTGGACAGCTTCCAGCCCACTCATGTACGGCGGAATCTCAACCAACGCGCCGACGCGATGGCGAACGAGGCGCTGGATCGTTAACTCCTACGACCGCGATACAGTGGATCTCGCCAGGCCGCCGGGCGGTCGCGGTGTTGCTCGACAACTGCCGGGCGGCATCGAGGAAAGTCCGGGCTCCGCGGGACAGGGCGCTGGGTAACTCCCAGGCAGCGCGAGCTGACGGAAAGCGCACAGAAACATACCGCCTACCCGTTCCGGCCGTGCTTGTCGCGGCCGAGGACGGCGGCAAGGGTGAGATGGTGCGGTAAGAGCGCACCAGCGGTCGGGTGACCGGCCGGCTGAGCAAGCCCCGCCTGGAGCAAGACCAAATAGAGAGGCGATGGCCTGTCCCGGGCCGCCTCCGGGTAGGTCGCACGAGGCGGCGGGTAACCGTCGTCCCAGATGGATGGCCGCCACCCGAAGCGCGACACAACTCGTGGCGTCGGGTACAGAACCCGGCTTACAGGCGGCCTGGCATTCAACCAGAATCTGTTGGACAAACGCAGGAAATTGTGAGAAGAATCATGACGAAATCGAGACCAGTCTGGACGAATCTGGACAAATCTGGACAAATCTGACATCCAGAATGCCTCAAACACCGCAATACACGCCAAATCTTGCCAATTCCGCCCAGATCGCCCAGATTTTCGCGACCACTCCGCACCGGTTGGTCCAGGGTGATCCCTCGGGCACGGTCAGCGGAGTCCGTCAGGATTCCCGCCAGCTCACCCCCGGCGACCTGTTTGTCGCCATGCCCGGATTCACCGTCGACGGCCATCGTTACCTCGAATCTGCCATTGCGAATGGGGCGGCGGCGCTTGTTGTTCAGGACGATCGCCGTCAATTCTGGCAGCCAATCGCCGACGCTCATCCGCAGCTCACCGTTGTCAGCGTCGACGACACTCGCGCGGCGCTGCCGGAGATCGCCGCCGCCTACCACGACTACCCGGCTCGCAAGCTCAGCGTTGTCGGAGTCACCGGAACCGACGGCAAAACCACCACCACGTACCTGATCCACGCCATGCTGACCGCCGCCGAACACCGCACCGGCCTGCTCAACGGCGTGGAGTTCCATGCCGGAGGCGAATGGAGCCGCAACGAAACCGGTGAAACCACGCCGGAAGCTGACGTGATTCAGGCCAAACTCGCCGAGATAGTCGCTGCCGGGGACACCCACGTCGTCATCGAAGTCAGTTCCCACGCCCTCGAGCTCCAACGCGCGGACCAGATCAATACCCGCGTCGCCGTCTTCACCGGACTCTCCGACGATCACCTCGACTTCCACCAGACCCGAGACCGATACCTCGCCGCCAAACTCAAGCTCTTCGAGTCGCTCGATGACCATCCCGAAGGCCGGGCGGTCGTCGGAGCCGAGAACGAGCATCGACCGACCATCACCGGCGCTCACAATGGCCCGACGACCATCGTCACCGCAACGCCCGACACCGTCGCCGACGTCAGCGTCATCGCCGGTTCACGCGACGCCCGAGGCTCCGACGTTCGAATCGTCACGCCCGCCGGAGCCCTTGGTGCGCGACTGCCCATGCCCGGCGACTACAACCTCGGCAACGCGGCTCTGGCCGCCGGCGCCGCCTGGAGCCTCGGCGTCGGTCCCGTGCCGATGCAGGCTGCCCTGAACGAACTGCGACCGGTCCCCGGACGAATGGAATCATTAGAGGAAGGTCAGGCGTTCACCGTGATCGTCGACGCGGCCGCTACCGGACCCGCACTCGATCTCGCTTTGCAGACACTCAAGCCTCACGTCGCAGGCCGTCTGATCCTCGTCTTCGGCGTCGCCGGCGAGCGCGATCCGATCCGCAAGTCAAGCATGGCTGCGGCCGCAGCGCAGTACGCCGACCACACCGTGATTACCAACGAGAATCCGCGCTCGGAGGATCCGGTCGAGATGGTTGACGAGATCGCCGGTCACCTCGTCGAGGCCGGCGGTGAGTCGTTTGACGTGCAGCCCGACCGCCGCGAGGCGATCCGCCGTGTGGTCTCCATGGCGCAGCCCGACGACCTCGTCTTGATCGCCGGCAAAGGCGCCGAGCCAACGCTGATCTATGCCGACAGGGTCGAGCCCTGGGATGATCGCGACGTGGCGCGAGAACTCTTGAACAGTCTGCCCACTACGCGCCTATCTCAGTAACCAACCAGCGCATACCCTTCCGCCATAGACGTCCCGAATCCGACGGAGCCAAGCAATGGACAACGCCGAATACCGCGCGCTCGTTGCGGACGACCTCAATCACTGGGTGCATCCGCTCTTCCACCCGGACTTCCACCAGGAACCGGTCATGTTCGAGCGGGGAGAGGGCGTCTACATCTACGGCGCGGACGGCAGGCGCTACATCGACGGTCTGGCCGCGCTCTGGAATGTGGCCGTTGGCCACGGCCGCGAGGAACTCGGCGAAGCGGCCAAGGAGCAGATGTCCAAGCTGGGATTCTCCAACTCTTACGAGGGCTACACCAACGAGCCCGCCATTCGTCTGGCGAAGAAGGTGATCGAGCTCGCCTACGACAACATGCAGGCGGTCTACTTCACCAACTCCGGATCGGAGTCAAACGAGACCAACGTCAAGGCGGCACGCTTCTACTGGATTCAGAAGGGGCGTCCCGAAAAGCAGAAGATCATCACCCGAGTCGAGGCCTACCACGGCAACACGGTCGCCATGACCGCCGCCACGGGGATGCAGGTCTTCAAGCCGCAGTTCGGCCGACCCGTGCCGGACATCATCAACGCGACCACTCCCGACGCGGTCCCAACCGGTGGTGGCCGGATCGACAGCGGCAACCTGATGATCGACAACATCGTCGCCACGATTGAGCAGGAAGGCCCGGACTCGGTTGCGGCGGTGATTGCCGAGCCGGTCCAGGGCGCCGGCGGCGTCTACCCGCCGCCGGACGACTATTTCCCCCGGCTGCGCGAAGTCTGCGACCGCTACGAGGTGCTGCTCGTGGTGGACGAAGTGATCACCGGGTTCGGCCGCACCGGCAAGTGGTTCGCCCTGGAGCACTTCGACGTCCAGCCCGACATGATGTCGATCGCGAAGGCGATCACGTCGGGCTACGTGCCCATGGGCGCGGCCGTCTGGTCGAAGGAAGTCCACGAGACGATCACCGACGGTCCGGGCAAGTTCATGCACGCCTACACGAATTCCGGGCACGCCACCGGCGCCGCCGTCGGTCTGCGCAACCTGCAGATCTTTGAGGACGAGCGCCTGGTCGAGAACGCCGGCGCACGAGGCGATCAGCTGCTCTCCGGGCTTCAGCGGCTGACCGAGAATCCGCACATCGGCAACGTCCGAGGCCTCGGGTTCATGTGCGGCTTCGACATCCTCAAGGATCCCGAGACCGACGAAGCCTTCCCCGCGGAGGACGCCATGGGCGCCAAACTGCTCAAGGCCTGCCAACGCCGCGGCCTGATCAGCCGAGTGCGGAACGACGGCTACCTGCTGGCTCCACCGCTTGTCGCGACTGAAGAGCAGGTCGACGAGATCCTCACGATCGTCGAGGATTCGGTTCGCGAGGTCACGTCGGCCCTCTGATCGGGATTGAGGAGGCACTCACTTCCGTGCTACTCTTCGTGGCAGGAAAGGAGGTGATGCAACTTGGGACATAGTCAACTTTCGCCCAGGTATCGACGACGCAGCGTAGTGGAGGTGGGCGCCTCCTAAGCGCTTTCTGAACCGTCGCCCGATTCCTGGGCGAACACGACGACCCCGGGCCGCCCAGCTCGGGGTCGTACCGTTTAACTCGCTAGCCTTCGGCCATGTCCAACCACGACCTGTTGCCGCCAGATCAGCGGCTCGATATTGATCTGGTCCGATCCGTGCTGACCACCCAGGAGTTCGGGCAGGAACTCCACTACCTCGTTCAGACCAGGTCGACCATGGACGACGCGCGCCGTCTCGCCGAGGCTGGCGCACCGCACGGCGCGGTGGTCGTCGCCGACGAGCAGACGGCGGGCCGCGGCACTAAGGGCCGGATCTGGGTTTCGCCGCCTGGACAGAGCATCCATACGACGTTGATTGTCCGGCCGTCGATTGAGGAACTGAAGCGGCTGAGCATCATCAGCCCTGTGGCCACGACCGATGCCGTGCGCGAAATGTCGCCGCTGGAACCGACGATCAAATGGCCTAACGACATCCAGATGGAGCATCGCAAGATGGGCGGCATCTTGATCGAGGCCGACTGGAGCGAAGGCCAGCCGAGCTACGCGCTGATTGGGATCGGGCTCAATGTCAATTTTGATCCGGCACCGTGGGCGACGCAGATCGATCGGCCCGCGACCAGTCTGATGATCGAACTCGGCCAACGGCAACAGCGCGAACCGGTGTTTGCGGCGCTGCTCAATGCGTTCGAGCAGCGATATCGCCAGGCCGGCGCCGCAGAGCTGCACGAGACCTGGATTTCGCGCCTCAACACGCTGAACAGGGATGTGACCGTCACGCTGGCCGGCGGCGAAGCGATCGATGGTCGCGCCGTCGGCGTTGACCATTCGGGCGCATTGATTGTCGAGACCGGCGATGGAGAGCAGCGAACGTTCATCGCCGGCGAGGTCACCCTGCGAGAGACAGCTGATCGCGGCTAATCGTCACGGGAATCTCGTGTATCAATACCAACGCCGGCGCGACCACTGGCCGGCCGGGTCTATGCACACGCCAATCGCCGGTAGCGAGGTTCATGACGCAGATTCTGGCGGTATGAAAGGGGTCGAAGACTCCGGTGAAGATGACTCTGATTCGGTCCTCAGCGGGCACGCCATGAGGATCGCTGGCGCCGATCCACCAGGCTGTGAATCGATCCGATGCATCAGGATTCCAGCAGGATGACGCACCGGTTTCGAGCTGTTCCAGCATCGCCACGAGGTGGTCAATCGGGGCCACTTCGATTCGCGCAGATGCGGCTCCGATGCGCGAAGCATCGACAGAGACTTGTAAATCAGCTCGAGCGACCCTGGTCCACCCGCTTCCGCTGGCGAGGCTGACCCGTATTCCCTCAAGAGAGGCAAATCCGCGGACCAGCTCATGCGCGAAGGTGGTGGTCCCGCTGCTAGCACGGAGCTCGGCTTCCGCGACTCGCTCGGCGATCGAGATCGGCGCGGAAGTCAGGTTCTCAGTCTGGAACTCAAAGGCCTCCAGCTTCCGGTTCGAACGATCCCGGATGCTCCGACCGTCGCCTGGCGCGTAGCGCACCACGACGGTGTCGAGTGAGGTCACCCGTTCAGCCAGGGTCAGCACCACGCTCCTCGATGACCAGCTCAATGACTCCACCGCGATCGCCCTGTGTCCCGCGACGACCGAGAAATCTGATGGCAGCGCGCCAACCGGCTCAACCTCCTGGTCGAAGACCAACCTGATCTTGAGGGCATCTGCCTCCGCCGACAGCACGGTTGGCGGCGTCTCGGTGAAGTTGCGGACCAGGAAGACGGAGTCGGGAACCCGGGATCCGGTCAGTCCGGCCAGCCCGCCGCGCGTCGCGGCCAGGTAGACGAGACCGAACAGGTCGGGGTCGTCCGGCAGTTGGTCGGACAGTTCCAGGTAGACGGATGAGCCGGTCAGGCTGACGGACGACACGTGAGAGTCGATGCCCGGCCCGCTGAGGATGAAGCGCGAGGCAGGCACGGACCGTTCAATCAGGGGCTGGTCGAACGTCAGAAACACTGAGGTGTTCAGGGCGAAGGCCGACTCGAGCTGGGGAGGGGCAGTCCTGTCGAGGACCGGCAGCACAAACGGGCCGACGGTCAATTCGCCCCTGATCAGACTGTCTCCCTCGTATGAGATCTCGGCCTTGTCGCCCTCGGGCAAGCCGGGCGGGGTCAATCTGAGTTTCAGTACCTGTTCCTCGACGCCCTCGACCGCCTCCAGGGAGGCCCGGCCGCTGATGGAGAACCCCGACAGATCGGCCGGTGATCCGTCCAACTGACCGTCGAAGGTTATGCTCAAGCGCTCGCCGTCTGCCGAGGCGGACAACGCGCAGGGGGCCGCGACGCGAATGGTTCGCTCCAGCTGAAATCGATCGGGCGACAGATCGGAGGAGTATCTGACGATCGTGATATCGCCTTCGCAGATCGACTTCGCAGGCCTCAAGAGCAGCGCGCGCTCGGATTCCTCCGTGCGAAATGCCCGGTCTTGCTCGTTGACAGTGAGTTGCCACTCGAATCCTTGTCTCTGCAGCAACGACAGATCGGTGAAGGTCAGTTGCAGCGCCCCGACATCGGACTGCAGACAGCTGAGACCCCATTGCGGGTTGAGCAGATTGGCGACCTGGAATGCAAACGCGACTACCTCACGTCCATCAATGTCGAGCAGCGGCGCGTCTCCGGGAACGTATGTCAGCGAAACGGGGGCACATTCGGTCACTGGCTGTTTCAACTTCAGCGTCAGATTGGAACCGTCGGTGTTCACCGACTCGACATCGACGGGAGTCTCGTCGACGGAGACCGTGACCAGCGACCGACCGTCTGTTGCCGTCTTCGACAGCGGACCGTCGAAGCTCACTTCGATCCTGTCCGGTCGGAGCCGATCAAATGCCACCTCGAGGGCAGCGGCCGCGGTCAGATTGGTGACTTGAATCGGGCCGAATGAGGCGACGGGATGGTGCGGCATTGATGTGTCGCGCAGGTTGTACGTGCCATCCGCGAGTGACTCACGAGCGTACGCCAGCGTGATCACGGCGTTCCTGGAGACTGTGTTGCGCAACACGAGCTCGACGACGGAGCCGCTCACCTTCACTTCCTCGACTTCCAGTTCCTCGGTGGCGTCTCGAGTTATGCGAAACCACGCGATGTCCGGAACCTCATGGCATGCTGCCCGTTCCGACTGGATCGGCAGTTGATCACAATTCGCCGGTGGGACATGATCGGTGTCCAACGGTTGATCGAACCTGAGCGATACGGAGTCGCGATTGACCGTCGCTTCCGTCAGGAGCGGGGCCACGTCCACGGTGTTATTGACCGGCTCCGTGAACGACTCCAGGAGGTTCCCAGCGTCGTCGTCCCGTAGACCGCCTGACGTTGGCGGCTTGTACTCCAGGTTGATGACGGCCCCCTCGCGGATGGCGGAATTGCTTTCGAGAATGAGAATCAGCTGGTCGCTCCCGCGAACGTTCGGATCCACGATGACGGAGTGAATCTGCTCGTCTGTGTCAAAGCTGAACGACGTCTTGTCAAACGTATTGGGTATCAACACTGCCTGGTCGAATCTGACGGTTACCTCTGTGCCTGCCTGATTCGTCTTGATCGAGACTGGGGTTGGCGCGTAGTCGGTGACATTGTCGACATCCCTGGAGAAGCCGACGGCATCATTTCCCGTTGGATCGCGGATCCGGTCCGTCACGGGCGATGTGTACGTCAACTGGTACTCAGCGTCCTCGATTGCGGTCGTCGCCAGCGTGAGCGTCAATACCGCTCCTGCGATCGAAGCGGTGGAGATCGCCGGACCGTCGGCAGACAGGGAAAAGGCCGAAACGTCAGGTGTTGAATCTGCATCAAGCTCCTGATCGAATGTGACCACCAAGCTCGTGCCGTCTAGCATCGCCGACTCGACGACCGGTGGCTCGTCGTTCAGATTGGTGAGTGCATAGCCACTGATCTCTACGCGGTTCTTTCCGTCGTCGTCATCCCGAATCCGGATACTTCCGGTCTTGGGGAAATAGGTGATCGTCAGTGCTTCACCCTCCCGAGTCTCTCGGGACAGCGTGAGCACAATCTTGCCGACATTGTTCGGTCCGCCGTTGGACACCACAACGCGGATCACGTTCGTATCTTCCGCTGCTGTTCCTGTCAGTGTGAAGTGGTCCAGCACGACACTGTTGTCTTCCAGATCCAGGTCGAAGAGAGAAGCCGCGGCCAGCTCCTGGTCTAGCGTGATGGTGACCGTGTCGCCTTCGACGGTTCCCGACACTGGTACTGGCGCCGTGTCGGTCCGATTGTCGACGGTGATCGCGAAGGACTCCGTCCGGTTACCGGACGGGTCGGCGATTCCCCCGGTTGATGGCTGCATGTAAGAAATTGAGGCTGACTCGTCCTCGGCCAGCGGCCGCGACAGGGTCAACTCAATCGAGGCGTCTACGTACGACACGGCGGTCGCCGTTGCCCCCGGATCTGCCGAGATGCTCAATGCGCTCCCCGTCAGGCTCGAGCCATCGTCCAGCGACTGATCGAACCCGATCGTCACTGTGGATCCGTCACCTGTTGCAGAGATCGCCCGCGGAGCGACATCAGTCTGGTTGGTCACGGATTTTGAGAAGCCTGGTATCTCCGAAGCGTCGGACGCTGTCAAAGGAGAATCCGAGGGCGCCGTGTAGGTCAACGTGTACGCCGCGCCTTCGCTCAGCGCTCGGTCGAGGGTGAGGTCGACCGTCATGGCGTTGACCGTCACCTCGCTGACGACGGGCTGATCCGCCCCCAGAGAGAAGGCAGAGGTTGCGGGCGTGGAGTTGGCGTCCAACGATCTGGAGAAGGACACCACGATCGCTTGCCCGTTACCGACGATTGAGCGCAGCAGTGGCTCGGGCGTCTCATTCGTGACTTCGACTTCGTCAAATGCTGACACCGCCAGCTCGTGACCGTCGCGCTTCAACTTGACGTCGTCCGCCGCGGAGTACGTCACGGAGACGTCTTCGTCGTGCTGGAGCGCAGTTGACAGCGTGAGGTTCACCGTGTCGTCGTCGATATCGACTCCGCTCACGACGATCTCGCCTGGAGCGATGCTGAAATCTGCCTTGGGTGGGACGGAGGTCTCATCCAGGTCGCGATCAAACGTCAGAACGACCGTGTGTCCATTTGCTCTCCCGCTCACCGGTCTTGGCACGCCGTCGGCATGGTTGGTCACTGGCTGAACCGACCAGGCAGCCGTCTTCCACTCGCCATCGAGACTCTGCAGGGCGGAGGCCGTGGCGTCGCTCGGCGGTTGGTAACTGACGCTGACCGTCTCATTGAGGTCTGCTAGTGGACTCAGGGTCAGCTCGATGCTGGATCCGTTGATCTTGACCGATTCAACCACGGCCGAGGTGCTGCCGATGAGAGTGAATGTCGATGCGGCGGGAGTGCCAGCTGAGGTCGCCAGCAAGGCATGGGACATGACAATCGTCAAGGTCCGCCCGGCGGCGTCCACAGACGCTGAACGAAATGTCGGCGTCGGATCTTCGGTGTTGTTCGTCGCCCCGAGTTCCACAAACGAGTCGACCAGCAGCGAACTGCCTGCTCGTTTGAGCGGCGTCTCGGCCGGCTGTGTGTAGCCAACCGTGATCGAATCACGATGCGTGATTTCTGGATCGACGGTGAGAGTCAGCGTCTTGCCCTCGATAGAGATACCGGAAACGGTCGCCGCGACTCCGCCGAGCGCGAACGTGGAAGGCGCGGGCTCCGACTGGTTGTCCAACTGGCGATCAAACGTGATCTCGACCTGGTCGGCGGTGGCCGTCGCGGAGAGCGGACGGGGCTTGCCGTCGGTGCTGTTGGTGACCGGCTGCCCGCTGAATGCCTCGACCACTTTCTGGTGGGCGAGCGACCGCAGTCTTGGTTCGGATTCCTCTTCGGGGGGCGTGTAGCTCACCACAATCACCTGACCCAAATCAGCCAGGGGCGCCAGCCCCAGAGTCACGCCGCTGCCTGAGACCGTGACCGACGAGACCGAGGCAGTTGTGCCCGACAACGAGAATGAAGACGCTGCAGGCGTTCCCTCGGCTGTCGCGTCGAGCGGGAGCGTGAAGTTGATGGTGAGTCTGGTCCCGTCGGCCGAGGTCTCGGCCCGGCTGAACTCGGGAACCGGCGCCGACGTCCTGTTGGTCACGGGCTGACTGCGAAACGCGTCCGCGTCGCGGTTGTTGCGCGCCTCAATCCTGGGCGGTGAGTCGGGCACCGAATAGGACACCGTGATCGAGGAATCGACGGTCACCGCGGGCGAGAGCGTCAGGGTGACCACAGAGCCCTCGAACGCCGCCGCTGTCACCGTGATCGCGACTTCGCCGGCGATCGTGAACGCCGAGGCCGGGGCGATGGCCTTGAGCGGCAGATCGAACGTGATTGTGAGGAGCGAACCGTCTACCGCCGCTTCGCTGAACGCCGGCTTCCGGTCGGGCGTGCTGCTCTTGAACTGGAACGAGAAGACGTCAGCGACGTTGTGCGCGCCGTCCAGTTGCCTGAGCGGCGACTGGTTCGGTTCGAGATAGCTCAGCGTGTACGTGGGCGAGTCACGGCTGTGGAGGATGCCATCGAGTGTCAGGGTGACGGTCTGCCCCGAGACGGTCACGTCGTCCACGGCCGGAACATTCTGAACGCCGCCGATCGTGAAGGCGCTCGCGTCAGGGACGCTGTCCTCATCGAGTTGCTCGCTGAAGGTCAACGTGACGACCTCGTACAGCGCGGAGACCGTTTGCAGGGTGGGCGGACCGTCGACGTTGTTGGTCACCGAGCGCGCGGGCCAGCTCTCCACCAGTTGGTTGCCCTGATTGAGGTCGGCAAGCGGATAGTCGGCGTTGGCGCGGCGCCGATCGTACGCGAGCGTTACGGACTCGCCCTCGGTGATCGCCTGACTGCGGCTCAATTGGATGTCGAGCCGGTTGCGCGAGTCCGAGCGCCGCAACAGATCATTGACCGGTCGCGTGACGCCATCCACCGAGACCGTGAAGGCGGAGAAGTCGGACCACTGATAGCTGAGATCGGCGATCGCTTCGCAGAAGGTGACGTAGATGTATCGACCAGTGGCGTCTGATGCGATCGAGTCGATCCGGGGCGCTGCGTCGGTACGGTTGACGACGCTCTGGTCCGAGAACTCCTCGATCGTTCCCCCACCGACGCCGATCAGGGAGGAACTCACTGGCGAGAAGCCAACGCTGACGCTCTCGTCGCTGCAATCGACATCCGGGACCGCTTCCGTCAGGGTCAGCGTGACAACGGCACCGACGACTTCGGCGGAAGACACGGAGACGGATTCCTCGCCGTGCTTGACGGCGAACTCCGACGCCACTGCGGTGCTGGAGGCGGTCAGGGATTCTGAGAAGGTGATGGTCAGCGTTGACCCGTCGACGCTGCTCGAATCAATGTCGGGTGCGCCCTGTGCTAACCCGACATGTATCGAAACGAGAACCGAACAGGCGCACAGCGTCAATCCGGCTGCTCGGGGCAGCCGGACTCTGAGACCGCAGGCGGTCATTCACTCGCGATGCGCTCGCGCCAGCGGGGTCAACGGCCGGTCCAGTTCGGCGGACGCTTTTCCACGAATGCGCGCGGGCCCTCTTTTGCGTCGTCGGAGTTGAGCACTGTGCGGCTGACCCACTGGCCGACGCGGTACGACTCGTCGATTTGCAATTGCCGCCACTGGTGGGCCATGAACTTCGTGCCCTCGACGGCGAGCGGGGCGTTGGCGGCGATCATCTCGGCGATCTCGATCGCCCGCGGCATCAATGCGTCGGGCTCGAGGATTTCGCGAATCAAGCCCATGCGCAGTGCGTCGTCGGGCGAGACGCGGTCGGCGGTCAGCATGATGTACAGCGCATCGCCGATCGGCAGCATCCGCGCCAGGTGGTGGATGGCGTAGCCGGGCATGATCCCGCGCTGGACTTCGAACAGGCCGAAGAACGCCTCGGAAGACGCGATGCGGATATCGCAATCGAGCGCTCGCTCAAGTCCTCCGGCGATACAAAGACCGTTGATCGCAGCGATGAACGGCTTGCGCGCTCGAGAGAAGGGCATTGACTCCTTGTAGTCGTAGCCCATCGTGTTGCGCTCGCCCTCGCGAGCCTGGTTCTGTTCGTTCATCTCTTTGAGGTCGGCCCCGGCCGAGAAGGCGCGGCCAGCTCCGGTCAGGATGCCCACGCGCATGTTGGGATCTGCTTCGAGGTCCGCCACGGCTTCGCGTGTCAGACGCCGCAGATCGCCGCCCAGCGCGTTCAGCCGGTGCGGCCGGTTCATTGTCAGGACGGCGTAGTGGTCGAACTTCTCGTAGATCAGGTCCGGACCGTCGCTTGCGGTCTCTGCCATCGTTGGTCCCCTACAGGTCGGCGAGGATGTCGCGCATTTCGCGGTCGTCGACGATGTTCCCGGTGTAGGACGAGGGCTGGCTGGCGATCCAGACGCTGGCGGCCGCCATCCAGTCGGCCGACTCGAACTCGGTCTGCGGGTTGTCGGGCGTCGTCAGCGCATACCAGTGGCCCGGCGTCTTGATCAGGTAGCGCAAGGTGAGCACGTTGCAAGCAATCTGGTACTGCTGCAGCTCCATCGCCCAGCCATGCGTGATCCGCTCCAATCCGGCCTTGACCATGCCGTAGAACTGTCCGCCTTCGCGCACGTCATCGTACGGGCCTGGTCCGGGGAAGTCGGCCGCTCCCGACGAAATGTTTATGATGTCGCCGCCCGACTGCTTCATGTGCTCGACCGCGTACTTGGCCAGCAGCACCGGACCGCGCAGGTCGAGTTGCCAGATCAGGTCGATGTGTCGGTCCTGGACCGACTCCAGGGTGCCCGGCACCAGCACCGCGGCGTTGTTGATCAGTATGTCGAGTCCGCCCAGCTCCGAGGCGGTCGTGTCGATCGCTCGTACGATCGAGTCGGGGTCGCGTACGTCGAGTCGCACCGGCACCGCGTGCCCGCCGGCCTCGCGGATCTCCTCGGCGACGGTCCGGATCGTGCCGGGCAGGCGCGGATCGGGAGAAGCTTCGTCCGAGCGGGCGGCAACCGCCACCGCCGCGCCGTGCGCAGCGAGCCCCCGTGCGATGTCGGCGCCGATGCCCCGACTGGAACCGGTGACGAGCGCCTTTCGACCATCCAGCAGACCCATCTCGTCCCTCCCTTCGCTCGCAGGCAGCGAGCGCAGACTAGCACGAGGCTCGACTGATGGTTCGTCATCATGCGGACCGTCGCGGCAGGGCCGGGGCAGGGGCACAGTTCGGCCCAATCAAAACGCCATCCACCACGGAACAGCCAGGACATCGGGCCCGATCCACTCGGCCCGCTCGCCGTCGTAGAGCAGCAGCCCCGGCAGGCTGCGCTCCGGATACTCGCCGATGAACGTGCGGAGATGCTTCGTGTCGGACAGCCGGGTCCGTCTGCTGGACTTGACTTCAATCGGCAGCAGTCGGCCGCCCGACTCGATCACGAAGTCGACCTCTTCACCGAGCGTCGATCTCCAGAAGAAGAGCTCGCCGGAGCTTGATCCGCTGTCGCGCCATGCCAGGAGATCCTGCAGCACCAGGTTCTCCAGGAGAGCGCCCTGCGGCTCCGGCTGTTGACTCAGATGCCAGGCGATGCCGCTGTCGCTCCAGTAGATCTTGGGCGACTTGATCAGTCGTTTGTTGCGGTTGACCGCATAGGCGGGCAGCCGAACCAGCAAGTACGAGGTCTCCAGAAGGTTGAGGTAACGGTGCACCGTGGGCTGCGCCATCCCGATGTCGCGCCCCAGGGCGGTCTGGTTCACCAGTTGTCCCACGCGCAGGGAGACGGCCTGCATCAGTCTGCGAAAGTCGGGCAACGCGGAGATGTTCGACAGGCTCTGCAGGTCGCGTTCGAGATAGGTACGCACGTAACCGTCGAACCAGATTGCACGTTCCCGGTCGGTGCGCATCTGGATCGCCGCCGGAGGGAAGCCGCCGCGGCGGGCCAGGGCGCGCCAATCATCCTTGGGCAAGTTTTGCGCGCCGAGCATCTCCAGCCAGTCTTGCGGCGGGGCTTCGAAGAACTGGTCCCAGACGCCGCAGCGGGCGAGTCCCAGCTGTTCCGTGCGGGTCATCGGCCAGAGCGTCAGGTAGCTCGCGCGGCCGGCCAGGGTTTCCGAGACGCTCTTCATGAGCAGCAGATTGGCGGAGCCGGTGAGCAGAAATCGGCCTGCCGCCCGGCGCTCATCGATCTCTCGTTTGATGGCGAGCATCAGTTGTGGTTCGCGCTGTACCTCGTCGATGGTGACGGGCTGCGGACCAGCGAGAATCTGCTCCGGCTCGGTGCGCGCGGCTCCGAGCGCTTCCGCGTCGTCGAGGGTGATGTAGCGACGCTCAGCGCCCTGGAGCTCACGTACGAGCGTGCTCTTGCCGGTCTGCCGCGCACCGGTCACGACGACGCTCGGCATTAGCCGCAGGTGCTCGGCGAGACTGTCCGCCACGAGCCGGGGAAGCGCATCTTGCGTCATGCTGTGAATGATAATCATGCAGACTCTGAATGACAATCATTCTTGGTGTGAATGATTGTCATGCGGATCGTGAATGATTATCATTCACACCGAGGCTTCAAGTCCTACACTGCCTGAATGAGCAGTCCAGCCGCCGTCTCTTCGTTACGTCTGATCCACCTCCCAGGCGGCACGTTCATCATGGGCGCCGATGACCGGCGCAGCGACGAGCGTCCAGCCCATCCGGTCAATCTCGGACCGTTCTTCGCCGCCGACCGACCGGTCAGCAACGACGAGTATGCGGCGTTCGTCGAACACACCGACGCCCTACCGCCGCCGTTCTGGCCGCAGGACGGGTTCCGCATCCCCGATGCGCCCGTCGTGGGCATCTCCTGGCACGATGCGGTCGCCTACTGCGAGTGGCTCTCAACACAGACCGACACACGCGTTCGGCTGCCGACCGAGGCGGAACGCGAGTACGCCGCTCGGGGCGGGCTGGCGGAGGCAGACTGGCCCGAGCCCAACGTGTGTTGGCCTGAGGCAACGGCTCGGGCGTCGGTCGCCTCAGCGGAGCATCCGCACGTGCCGCTGGACGCCTGCCGCAACCGCTTCGGTCTGTACTGCATGGCCGACAACGTGCATGAGTGGTGCTCCGACTGGTACGACCGCAGCTACTACGACGTCTCGCCACGGGCCGAACCTGCCGGACCGGTCAGCGGCATGCGGCGCGCCAGCCGCGGCGGCTCCTGGCGGCACCGAATCAAGTTCACACGGGTCAGCGCCCGCTCCAGCCTGTCGCCCAGCTACCGCTACAACGACTACGGCTTCCGCATCTATGCGGACGCGGTGTGAATAGCTGAGGAGACCGTCATGCCGATCCGCACGACCGTCGTCGGCTCCTGGCCGATTCCGTTTGGCCAGCGACTGGAGCTCAAGCGCTACTACGCCGGCGAACTCTCCGACGAAGAGGCCAGCGGCGTCCTGCAGACCGCCGCCCGAATCGCCATGGACGAGCAGATCGCCTGCGGCCTCGACCAGATCATGGGCGGCGAAGTCTTCGCCCCCGATTTCCTGCATCACATTCCGCCGCGGCTCGGTGGGCTGGAGACGCTCGCGCCGCGGGTTACCTCCAAAGGACAGCAAGGTGTCGGACGTTACCGCGTGGTCGGCAAGGTGACCGCGCCTCGCGGCACCGGACACGCGAAAGCCTGGCGACGCGAGCGCGAAATCGAGCCTCGGCTGGACAAGGCCTCCGTGCCCTCTCCCTTGACCATCGGCGGCGGATTCGTCGTTGACGACGAGGCAAGCGAGTCCGGGCACATGAACGATCTGATCGAGGTTGTCCAGGACGAGATCGCCGACATGGTCGGCAACGGACTGCAGGAAATCCAGCTAGACGCGCCTGGTGAGGCGATCAACCTGGTCTCCGGGCGCGAAGCCGCCGATGCACTGCTCTCGCTGGTCAGAGAGCCGCTCGAGCCCGCCTCTGGCATCACCAGGACGATCCACTTCTGCCTCGGGGACATCGCCCGCAAACCGTCGATCGAGGTGCAGAACCTGCGCGCGTTGATCCCCTTCATCCAGCAACTCGACGGCGTCGTCGACCGCGTCCACGTCGAGTGTTCCTACTCCGGACAATGGGAGGAACACGGGCTGCTTGCCGAGCTTCCCGAGAGCATGCAGATCATCGCCGGCATCGCCGACGTCAAGTCGAGGCCCGCCCCGGTGACCGAACTGCGCGAGAAGATCGAACAACTCGCGGACGTGATTCCTCCGGAGCGACTGTTGGTGTCGACCAGCTGCGGCGTCGGCCGCGTTCCGCACGACGAAGCGATCCGGCTAATGCGCAACCTGGTCAAAGCCGCAGCGCCGGTCGACTAACCCCAACCACTGAGGAGAACAACATGGAAATCAGACCACTCGGACGGACCGGTGTACAGGTCTCCAGCCTCTGCCTCGGCTGCATGATGTTTGGTCGGCGCACCGAACCGGAAGAGTCCTATGCGATCATCGACCGCGCGCTTGACGCCGGGATCAACTTCCTCGACACCGCCAACGTCTACGCGCTGGGCCGCAGCGAAGAGATCACCGGCGAGGCGCTCAAGCGCAATGGTCAGCGGCACAACGTCGTGCTGGCGACCAAGGTCCACGGCCAGATGGACGCCGAGGATCCCAACGCCCGAGGCAACAGCCGGCGACACATCATCGAGCAGTGCGAGGCCAGCCTGCGCCGGCTGCAGACCGACTACATCGACCTCTACCAGCTCCACCGGCCGCAGGCCGACATTCCAATCGACGAGACGCTGCGCGCGCTCGACGACCTGATCCGCGACGGCAAGGTGCGCTACATCGGGACCAGCAACTTCGCCGGCTGGGAACTGGTCGAGTCGCTCTGGGTGGCGAGGGAACTGGGACTGAACCGCGTCGTCTGCGAGCAGCCCGCTTACAACCTGCTCGACCGCCGGGTCGAGAGCGAACTGCTGCCCACGGCGCGTACCTTCGGCATCGCCGTGATTCCCTGGGGACCGCTGGGCGGCGGCCTGCTCAGCGGTCGTTACCAGCGAGGCGAGCCGTTGCCGGCCGACGGTCGCTACGCGCTCAATCCGCAACAACAACAGCGAGTTACAGACGGCGTCTTCGACGTCATCGAAGGCTTGACGCCAATCGCTCAGGACAAGGGCTGCACCCTCTCGCAGCTTGCTGTGGCCTGGTGCGAGCAGCAGCCCGGGGTGACCAGTCCAATCATCGGACCACGCACGATGGAGCAGCTGGAAGACAACCTCGGCGCCGCCGATGTCGAGATCACCGACGAAGACCGCGAGCGCATCGACGCGGTCAACCCTCCCGCCTGGACCGTCACTCCGTACTACGAGCTCTTCCGGCGCCCGCACGAGCACCGGATTCTCTAGGGCCCGGCGTGACCGCAATCGCGGCCTGGTTCCGCCGTCTGTGCTGGCGGCGGAACCGGGATACGATCAGCACGGAAGGACGCTCAGGGTCCCGGTCTCGACCGTCGCGGTCGCTCAGCGTCCTGCCTGGAGCTGCGGATTCCGCGATTGAGTGGATTTGCCTGGACGAAATCTGACCAAACTGACACACGTCTGGACGAATCCAGACAAATCTGGACAGATCTGGACAAATCGAGACCCCCGAACGCACGATCCTCAGTCCAGGACGGGCGATTACGCCCGGCCAGCCGAAGATCCCTCCCCGTGCCGCCGAACTGCTCCGCCCACGGCGGCCGAGCGGCCGTTACGGGATGACGGAATACACCCACCGTCGCCCCCCAACGGCCGTCCGAGACTGTAAACAGCTTGTTGGGGATTATAACTTTGGATTGACAGCCTGATCTGGATTGCCTAGCCTGCCTCCGC
>JAPPBN010000014.1:0-32217 GCA_026705025.1 Chloroflexota bacterium
ATCACGCCATCTCGATCGATGACGAAGACCCACGGCTCGGAAGGCAGGCGCCAGGCGACAAACGTCTCCCCCTCAACCAGCCGTTGCGGCTCGCCCGGATTCTCAAACACCTCAATGTGAATCCCCGTCACCTCGGAGGACAACTCGCGCCACACCGCCTTGACCGCCTCCAGGACCGGAGCGCACGTCCGCGAATGGCAGAATGCCGGCGTCGCAAAGGCAATGACCAGCGGTTGGCCGTCAATCAACGCTTCGGAGATTGACGACGCATACAACCCAGGCTCAGGATCCGGGTCAGATGTCAGTTCCGACAGCGCCGCCACGTCATCTCGGGTGCGAGACTCGACGGATGGAGCGCGGTCACCCACCGACGGAGCAGCCTGCCGGTCGCGAACGGAGAATCGCAGCCGCACCGACTCCTGGACATCATCCACAGCCATCTCAAGCAGCACGCCCCAGATCCCGGCCGACGTGAATCGGACCGGCACGACATAGACCCCGCGGCCGATCGGCAGCGAGCGATCGGAAACGGTCGCATTGGCGTGACCGTGCGGCGCAATGCCGACCCTCGGGTCATAGGCGATGAACCTGGCGTACTGGACCGATCGCGGCGATTGGCGGTCGGCGTCGAGCGCGAACAGCGACACCCGAACCGTGGGTGGTGTGTCGTCGGGCCCCAGTCCATCCAGGCTGAACGCAATCCGTTTCACCCCGACAGCAAGATCCTGCGTCGCCAGAATCGGCAACCACCGGGCCGCCGGATCAGGCTGGGCAACCGCCCAGGCGTTGGTCTCGCGTTGCGACGATTGTTGCAGCTCATCCGAACCGTTGCCGCACGCCGATCCGCTCAAGAGCAAAGCGGTCGCTGCAGCGACAACCAGTAATCGCCGTTTCGTCAACGACTTGTGCACACTCGACGTAACGAGGAAACGGCATGGGTTTGACATCTGGCGCGAAAGTCGCTTGAATATATGATGCAACCGCATAGGCGCCTGATCATTTAGACGGAGGCTGGCAGCCATGGCCTATTCCACCACGAACCGCCGCCACGAGACCTACTTTCTCCACGCGCGAGACATCGAGCTGAGAAACCACCATTCGCAACGCATCTACTTCTTCGCCAAGTCGGAGAAGCCCGGAGCAATCGACGCGGTCCCCGACGGCTATGAAATCGTCGAAAATCCGCGCACCGGATTGCCTGTCTTGCGCAAGGTCAAGGCTCACGCCGACGCAGCCGGCTGATCGATTCCAACTGGTTCTGGCTGATAACACTTCTCGATTGTCTTCGAGTGTTGCTGTCTCTCTGTCCACATTTCCGTCCCATTTCCACGATCTATCCACAGCAGGCTTAACGATCCGCACACATCAGTCGCTCCAGGGCAGCCTGATGCAGACGCGCAGTCGCCGCAGCCACGACTCTGTCACCTGACCCGGTGGTCAGCTCCGCACCCTCCCAGTCCGTCATCCGACCCCCTGCCCCTTCCACAATCGGCGCCAGCGCCAGGTAGTCCCACGACTTCAACGAGGCTTCGCACACAATGTCCACAAACCCGGAGGCCAGCAGGCCGTACGCATAGCAGTCGGCCCCATAGCGAATTCGCTCGAACGAGGACGACAACGCTTGCCACGCCGTGTGGTCGGCGCCCGTGAACATCTCCGGCGTCGTGGCGAAGCCGATCGACGCTTCCAGATCGATCGTGGAGGACGTGTGGACAAGGTGTGAATTGTGTGTAGTTTGTCGTGTCACTCCCGGGTAGTGCACTCCCGACCAGCGCTCGTTCAATATCGGTTGGTCAAGTACGCCCAGCAGGGGTTTGCCATCGTGAACCAGGGCGATGAGCGTGCCGAATGTCGGCAATCCCGACACAAACGCACCGGTGCCGTCAATCGGATCAACGACCCAGACCCACTCGGAATCCGAGCCCTCGCTCCCGTACTCTTCGCCAATCACGCCATGCAGTGGAAACTGGTCGGCGATCCGTTCTCGGATCGCAGTTTCCGCGGCTCGGTCGGCCTGGGTAACCGGTGAGCCGTCGCTCTTGCGGTCAACCTGCATCTCGGCTCGAAACCAGGGCCGAATGGCTTCGCCCGCGGCGTCCGCCAACTCCCCTGCAAACTGCAGATACATCTCCGCCATCAACTCGCGAGGGTCGGGCATTGCCTCAGCCTACCGCGTGCCGCCATGCCCGGAGCCCGCGGCTGATCCGCCCAGACCGCCCAGTCTTCGACCGATTCGGCAGTGCCATCTATGTCTTCAATGACTGCGAATCACCGAGGCGGCTGGTAGATTGAAGTACTCGCAGGTGACATCTGAGTGATCCGGGGCGGTCGTCTCACGGCGAGATTCCGAATTTGCTCGGCAATCCTCATCGACCGCACCATCCGCGGAAGGAACTCTCCATGTCAGACGACGCGAAAGCCAGTGATGCCCCATCAGGAAAAATCAATGTGGCGATTATCGGGGTGGGCAATTGCGCCTCGTCCCTCGTCCAGGGCGTGACCCACTATCAGAACGCACAGGACGGCGACGAAATCCCGGGAATTATGCACGCCGTGATGGGCGGCTATTCGATCTCCGATCTCAACTTCGTGGCCGCCTTTGACATCGATTCGCGCAAGGTCGGCCTCGACCTGTCACAGGCCATCTTTGCCGAACCCAACAACACCGTGAAATTCACCGATGTTCCCGACCTCGGCGTGCCCGTCGAACGCGGAATGACCCACGATGGTCTCGGCAAGTACCTCTCGGAGGTCATCGAGAAGGCGCCCGGCTCGACCGTCGACGTCGCGCAAATCCTCAAGGATCGCGATGTCGATGTGGTCATCAACTATCTGCCGGTTGGCTCCGAAGAGGCGACCAAGTGGTACGTCGAGCAGGTGCTCGAAGCCGGCTGCGGATTCGTCAACTGCATCCCGGTGTTCATCGCCCGCGAGGAATACTGGGCCAACCGATTCCGCCGCGCCGGCGCACCGATCATCGGCGACGACATCAAGTCTCAGGTCGGCGCGACCATCGTGCACCGCGTGCTCTCGCGCCTGTTCCGCGATCGCGGCGTCCAGATTGACCGCACCTATCAGCTCAACTTCGGCGGCAACACAGACTTCTACAACATGCTCGAGCGCGAGCGCCTCGAATCCAAGAAGATCAGCAAGACCAACGCGGTCACCTCGCAGATCGAATACGAGATGCCCTCTGGCGACGTGCACGTCGGCCCCTCCGACCACGTGCCCTGGCTTGAAGACCGCAAGTGGTGCCACATCCGGATCGAGGGCACAACCTTCGGCGACGTCCCGCTCAACCTCGAGCTCAAGCTGGAAGTATGGGACTCGCCCAATTCGGCCGGCGTCGTGATCGACGCCGTCCGTTGCGCCAAGCTCGGCCTCGACCGCGGCCTGGCCGGCCCGCTCCTCGCGCCATCCGCCTATTTCATGAAATCGCCGCCCGAGCAATGGACCGACGACGTCGCCCGTGACTCCGTCGAAGCCTTCGCCCACGGCGAGTAGCCTTCCGGTTCCCTCCCTCTCTGGCTGGAGATCTCTCGTCCCCTCTCCCTCTGGGAGAGGGTTAGGGTGAGGGCTCCGATGAATCCGCTCGCCCTCGGCTATCAGACACTGGGTCGCGCAGCTCGAGGTCTCCCACGCCCCCTCGCCTACGCCACCGCCCGACGCCTCATGGATGCCGTCTACCTCGCCTGGCCGCGAGGCCGCAGCGCCGCCCGGCGCAACGCCGAGTTGCTCCGACCGCACGTTGATTGGATCGGCTCCGCCTCATCCCTGGCCCGGGCCCAGTTCCAGCGCTACGGCGAGTACCTCGTCGACGCCGTCCGCCTCGACGAACTCAGTCCGGCCGACTGCTACGCCGCGGTCGGAGGCGACGATCCGGTTTGGGTCGACCAGTGGAAACAACTTGAAGAGTGGTACCAACGCCGCCCAATCCTGTTCGCCGTCATCCACTTCGGCAACTGGGACATCCTCGGCGGCGCCTTCACCCATCGCATCGGACCTTCGATGGTCCTGGTCGACGACCTCGGCCACCCCGACCTCAACCGAGCCATCCAGGCCCAACGAGCCCGCCTCGGCATGACCCCCGCCAGCGGTCGCCGAGGCCTCCGTCAAATCGTTTCCCACCTCAACGACAACGAAACCGCCGCTATCCTCTTTGACCGCCCGCCCCGCCCGAACGAACGGACCACCACCGAAACCCTGTTCGGCCACAGAGTTGTCATTCCCAGCGAAATCCACCGAATCGCCGAGTCAACCGGCGCCAAGCTCGTCCCCCTCGCCGCAACCCGCCAGGGTCACGACCTTCGCTTCGTACCCCACATCGACCTGGACCACCGCGCAGGCGTTCCGCTGCTGCCAGCCTTCCAGCGTGCAGTCGACGCGGCGCCGGACCAGTGGTACCAGTTCAGGGACTTCTTCAAGACGTGAGAAGATGTCTCTATGACGACCGCTTACGCCCTGACCGTTCTGGCCTGGCTTTCCCGATTCCTACCCCGACAGTGGCTCTACGCCATCGCCGAGACCGCCGCCTTTCTGGCGCTGCCCCTGCTCGAACGGCGACGCATCCGCATTCGTAACAACCTCCAGCGCATCCACCCGGAACACACTCCGGCCCAGCTCAACCGCGACACTGCCGAAGTCATCGCCGAGACCGCTCGCTACTACGTCGACCTCGCACTGCTGCCAACTATCTCGCCACAGGAAGTCATCGACTGCCACCTCCACGTCACCGGACTCGACCACCTGCTCGACGCGCACCGATCCGGCCGCGGCGTCGTATTGACGACAGCCCACATCTCCAATCCCGAGGTCGCGGTCAAGGCCCTGGCCGCGCTTGACATCCCTGCCGTGGCCCTCGTCGAGCGCCTGGACGACCAGGATCATCTCGACGCCGTCAACGCCGCTCGCGCAGCGGTGGGCATTGAGTTCCTGACTGCCTCGCAAACCGGAATCGCCTCGGCGCTACGCACGCTGCGAGCTGGCGGTGTGGTTTGCATCCTCTGGGACCGTGATCGCCAGGGCGGCGGAGCCTGTGTGCCCTTCTTCGGACGCCAGGCGCGACTCCCGGTTGGCGCCATCGATCTGGCGATTCGCGCCGAGGCCGAAGTGCTGCCGTTATACGCCGTCCGCCGATCAGGACCCGACCGGTTACAGTTCGACGTCACATTCCTGCCTCCGCTTGAACTGCTGATCAAAGGCAACCGAGCGCTCGACACCCGCACGAACACGGCCAATCTGGCCCGGCTCTTCGAGCCGATCATCGAAGAACACGCCCGTTTCTGGCGCGTTCCGGAGTCGCCCTGGGCGCCCTGTCGAGATACCCCCTGGGACGATCTCCATCCCCGCGATCAACCAGCCGAGATCCGGACATGAGCGATTCAGAACAGACCGTCGGCCGCGCCGATTTGCAGATCCACACCGAGGAATCGGACGGAATGGACGATGCGCTGACAATCCTTGACGCCGCTCACAGACGCGGCGTCGACATCATCGCCGTGACTGACCACGACCAGACCCGCGGCGCCCAGATCGCTCGCGAGGTATCCGCGCGAAACAACCATCCGGTCGAAGTGATCATCGGTAGTGAAGTCACCAGTCGACAGGGACACATCCTCGCGCTCTGGATTGAGGAACCGATCCCCTTCTTCCGCAGCGCCGCCGCGACCGTCGAGGCGATCTGGAAGCAGGGCGGTGTGGCGGTCATTGCCCACCCGTGCGCCGTTATGCCAATCGCGCTCAACATCGGCGACATTGACCGCCTGGTCCAGGATCTCGCCCCCGAACGCAGCGGCAATCAGCCACCGATACTCGGGATCGAGACCGCAAATCCCATCCCCTCGGCCCGCTGGCGCCGCAACCGGGTGATCGAGGCCAATCAGCAGTGGGGCCTGGTGACAACCGGTGGATCAGACGCACACTTTCACGAACAGGTCGGCTCTTCCGTGACCATCTTTGAGGGAAACGGACAGGACGCGCTGCGCGCGGCGCTCGATGCTGGAACCACGGTCGGTGAGCTTGGAGAGTATCCGCGGCTGCGCAACATCGGCGCTCGACGCCTCCTTCATCAGCAATGGAGAGGGATTAGCGCCACTCCTCGCGCGATACTCCGGCGACGACGCACCGGCGCTTGACAGGGCGAACCGGACTCGAAGCCGTGAGAATCCAACATGTCCTCCCCTATGATCCCACGCAGCCCGGCGGCGTCCAGACCCACACATACGCGCTCTCACGAGCGCTCAACGATGTCGGCCACGATTCGACCATCTTCGCGCCTTCACGGCCGCTCCGAGTCTCGCTGGGAGGCACCCGAGCCGACCTCGCCCTCCATCCGCTCGACGCGCTTGCCCTACGGCGCTTCCTCCGCCTGCCGCACGACCTCCTTCACATCCAGGAACCGCTTCTGCCGGCGGTCGGACCCCTCGCCTTACTCCATCCGTCTCCGGTCCCGACCGTCGTCACGTTGCACTCGGCCGAAGTCGTCGCGCATCGCTTCTACCGCTGGACGGCGCCACTAGCCCGAAGACTGATGCGGCGCGCGGACGCCCTGATCTGCGCCAGCCCAATCTCGCACCAGACTGCCGTCCCTGCCATCAGCTACGAGCCCCGGATCATCTATCCCTGTCTGGAGCTGGCCTCCTTTAGCGCCGTTACGCGCGATCCCGAACCCAACACAATCCTCTTTGTCGGACGAGACGAGCCGCGAAAAGGGCTCACGCTCCTCCTGCGTGCCATCCGGCAGCTACCTCAGGCGAAACTGGTGATTGCAGGACCCGTCCGCGACTCGACTCGCCAGCTGGCCGACGGCCGAACGACAATCCTCGGACCGATCCCGCACGAGGAAATCCCGTTGCTCATGAAGTCGGCGACCTGCGCCGCTTTTCCCGCCACGGGCGGCGAGGCCTTGGGTCTCGTGCTCATCGAGTCGATGGCCGCAGGCGTCCCGCTGGTTGCCTCCGACATTCCCGGTTACCGGATCGCCACAGACAACGGCGACGCCGCCTTGCTCTCGCCTCCCAACGATCCGGATGCGCTCGCCCAGAACCTGTTGCGACTCCTAGACGACGCCCAGTTGCGAGAACGCCTGGCCAATCGCGGACGGGAGGCCGCAAACCGCTTCGACTCGCATGTGATCGCTCAACAGCATCTGGACCTCTATCAATCTCTCGTCTGAACCTAGGCTGACCAGATGACCCATCAGCGGACCATGGCTGTCGTGCTCTTGCTTGCGATCCTGGTCGCGGGACTGATGTCCGCTGACCTCTACGCGCAAACAACGAGCCCCGAATGGCTCGCAGCCGAACGCGGCGACATCACTCTCTGGCACACTCAGGGCCAAGAACCCGCCGACGACCTCGCCGATCATGCCCAGGGAGCCTACGACCTGGTCAGCGAACTCATCGACACCGAGATACCCGCTTCCCTGACGATCATCGTCTGGCCGCCGGGCGCCGACCCGGCAGACACCGAACAGCTTCCAGACGGCGTAACAGCCGAGATCCCTCCCGTGAACGTACTAAGCAACACATCCGGCGATGTCCGCAATGCCGTCACCAACGCGCTGATCAACGCCGCCACCGGGCAATATGCCGCTGAGGTCCCCGTTTGGATGCGCGCCGCGCTCGGCTTGTGGTCCCAAGGACCGCTGCCCGGCTTCTTCCTCCGACGCGCCGGCTCCGTCCTCTATCTCGACTACGAGGAGTTCTACACAACAGAGCAACTCGAGGTCGTCCCTACCACCTGGCAGTTCCAGGCCAGGTACTTCGGACAGGCCGGCGGCATGCTCGCCTGGCTCCTTCAGGACTGGGGCCCTGATGCGCTTGCCGATCTCTTTCGAGCCGTGGGCGAAGGCGTGCCCTTCTATGACGCTGTCGAGGAGATCTATGGCATTCCCGAAGATGAGCTCATCTCCACATTCACCGACAACGCCGAGCGCGCACTGCTCCTCAACTGGCCGTACATCGAATCCCAGGACAAGCCCTTCTACGATCAGCTCAACCTCAATCACGTCATCATGATCGCCGCCGCAATTCCCGTCGCACTCCTCCTCTTCTTCGTCGGCAAGCGAATGTTTTACGACTAGCCCTGGTCAGACCTCGCTGGCTGTGTAGAGTGAATTCAGCGCGGGCGAGTTCACTCGGGGAACTGCGTGTCTCTCCTTCCCCACTCCATATCAACAGAGATCTCGGGGCGACTTGGTCGGGCCGTTGCCCGCACCGGTCTCACGCCGAATGCGCTCACGCTGATCGGCCTGTTCGGCATGGCCGGCGCGTCCACCCTGGCGGCGTACGGCAAGTTTTGGCAGGCGGGAATCGTCATGCTCGCCGCCGCGCTGTTCGATTTGCTCGACGGCGCCGTCGCCCGCGCCACCGGTCGAGCTTCCGACTGGGGCGCCGTCTTCGACGCCGTCTCCGACCGCCTCGCCGACTTCGCAATCCTCTTCGGACTGCTGATCTGGTACAGCGCCGCCGAGCGCTTCGATCGCACGGCAATCGTCCTGATTGCCGTTTCTCTGTTCGGCAGCATGATGGTCAGTTACACCCGTTCCAAGGCGGGCGAGTTCGGCGTCAGCATCCGCACCGGGCTGGGCACCCGGCTCGAGCGCGTCCTGATCGTGGCGATTGGGTTGCTCTCATCGCAGATCGTGCCGATGCTCTGGCTGCTCGCCGTGCTCACCAATCTGACCGCACTGCAGCGCTGGTTCATCACCTGGCGAGCGATGCGCGCGATCGAGCAGGGTGCACCGATCGCCGAGAAGGAAGACGAACCGGAAGAGCCGCCCGACAGCCCATTCGGTGGAACAGTGGCCGACTGACGAACCATCACCCAGCCCCCTCCGTGAGGGGGCTAGGTGAGGTCTCCGGTCGAGCCAGAATGCAACCGCTAGGTGTTCGCCCGCACCAGAGCGACGATCTCGTTGACCGTCTCGTCGCGCCACGAGGCCCACTCGTCCGACGACTGCAGGTCTCGGTAGCCCTGACGGATGCGCGCCCGCATGTCGTCCTCGGATTCACCCTCTTTGCGGCTGAACAGCTTCTGCATGTTGGCCATGTGCTCGTTCGCCACTGCCGGACGCTCGATCCAGTGACCGATGTACTCGTGGTCCATCGTGTAGATCACTGCCGTGGGGATCGACTCGTGCAGGCCGTCCTTGAGGAACTCGGACATGATGTCGTTGTTCTCGTCGCGGGCGAAGATGCGAATCTCCCACCCGGCCGTCGCGGCGATCTCGGCGAGTACCGGCAGTCCGCGGTAGACATCCGGGCACCAGTCCTCACCCAGGACCAGCATCTTCAGCCGCGGCAGCGACTGCAGCGCCTCGCGGCCCTCTTCCGAGATTTGCCAGGCGCTCATGTTACGAACGAACCGCTCGACGTTCGCGTCGCCGCGCGGTTGGCCACCCGGAGTCAGGCGCTGAAAGTTCTCTTCCGAGTTGATGAAGGCCAGGTACTGGTTCCAGGTCATCCCCGACTTGAACCGCTCCGGGGTTACCACCGAATCCTTGGTCGCCGTGGTCATCGCGCATGCTCCTTCATGTCGTCGCGTGAAATCTCATCTGCGCAAGCGCAGTCAACCGCAGTGTAACCGGAATCCGCTCTCCCCTCGCGCACGGAGGGAAGATGCCAGGGCCAGCCCTTGGCCGATGGGGCGAGGCGGAGGGAGTTCTCGGAGACCTAGTGCTCCTGATGGCAGGGACAGGTGCACTCGTCCAGCGAATAGCGCAGAACGTCGACGTATGTCGCTTCAGCAAGGTGCTCTGCCAGTTGCGGAGGCAGACGCACACCTTCTGTCGTGCCTGCCTGGTTGACGGAGGCGAATGCATAGACCGCCATTGCCGCCGCGCGGTCGATCACATCCGCGATGTCGCTCCGTAGGACGCCCTCTTCGCCTGTATGCCGTTCATCCAACGCCATATCGCACACATCTCCAGATGCCGTCAGGATGCGCCTAGGATACACCTGACCAATCGAGATTGAACCCGAGCGAGTCTGATGGGAGCGACCAATGGCACAGTTTGAGTTCGGCTGTCAGATTCCGGCCTGGCACTGGCATTGGGATGTCTCGGAGCTGCGCGACTGGGCCCAGGGTGTCGAGGCGATCGGCTGTGACTTCATTTCGATGGCCGACCACATCATCTACGCCTACGCGCGCGACGACCGGCCGCAGACCGGTCCCTACACCGACGATGTCCACCAGCATGAGGTGATGACGACGCTCGCCTGGCTCGCCGCCATCACCAGCCGAGTGGCGCTGCAAACCAACGTGCTCGTCCTGCCCCAACGCGAACCCGTACTCGTGGCCAAGCAGGCCGCCGAGGTCGACATCCTGTCCGGCGGACGGATGCGCCTCGGGATCGGGATCGGCTGGCAATGGCAGGAGTTCGACGCACTGACCGCCAACTTCCGCCAGCGCCCGAGCCGGATGGAGGAGTACATCCGGGTGCTCCGCGCCTGTTGGACCGAGGAACCGATCACGTTCAACGGCCGCTACGTCAACATCGACCAGATGTCGGTGATGCCCAAGCCGGTCACGCCGGGCGGTCCACCGATCCTCTTTGGCGGCTTTGCTCAAGCTGCGATTGAACGGACAGCCCGCCTCGGCGACGGCTGGATCGCACCCGTCCAGTCCACCGTGGAACAACTGGCCGAGCTGATCGGACGCCTGCGCACACAGCTCGAGGCCAATGAGAGAGACCCGGACGACTTTCCGATCCAGTGGCTGCCGCCCCTCGACGGCGACATGTCGAACACGTTGAGGATGCTGAGCGCCGCACGCGACATGGGCATCACCCGACTCGGCATTGGCATGCCCAACTACGACCGGGAGCTGTCAATCCCAGTTGACCAATACCTGCAGACCATCGAAACCGCCTGGCGAGAAGTCTGGCCCGAGGTCAAGGGGGGCTAGACAGAGAGTGTGACGACCGCAATGATGATGCCCGTCGCAATCGCCAGGCCCCCCAGCATCACGCCAACCATGACCAGCTGATTTTGCAGAATCCGCGCTTCGCGTTCGGCGGCATCTGCTCTGAGCCTGGCCTCCATCGCATCCAGGTCGTCCTTCGTTGCCAGACCTTCACGTCCCTCGTTGACCGTGTCCTCCACAACGTCAACGAAATCGTCCGCCGGAGCCCGCGGGATCACCATACGAGCGAAGATGTCTCGAAACCTCGGACGATCACTGCGAATCGCCAACGCAGACTCCCCACCTGCACTCACATGAAACCAGCACAACTGCTCCTTTTGGAGAACCGCTACGATTCGCTATCCCAGCACGGCAATCAGAACTGCAGTAGCGACCCCGATTGCGGAGAGCACGATACCCAGCCAAATCATCAGATTCAGGGTCATCCGAGCTTCGCGATCAGCGAGATAAGCCTTCAAGTCCGTAACTGCTCCCGACACCTTGAGGTCAACGTACGAGTTTGTAGCCACGTCGTTGAGGCTCTCGTCGAAGGTGTCTTCAAGGACATCAACCAGCTCTTCCGCGCGTTCGTTGGGCAGAGCCAATCGGCCGAAGAGCGCTCTGAACCTTGGCCTGTCAATGCGAACTGCCACTGAGAAGCCCTCCCGATGCTCGTCTCAATCATATCAGCATGTTCGTTCTCAATAGAGAACCGTGGCTATTCGCTATCCCAGCACAAGGCCCGAGCGCGCAGCATTGACATCAAGTAGTGCTGCGCGTTGTCGCAGCGCAGTCCCGAGCGATGCAGCGCCGATCGAACGGCGCCGACGTGTTCAGTCCCTCCGACCAACGCGTGCTCGGGACCGTCCAGCGAGAGCGACAGCAGGAATCGCATGCTGAGCAACAGCGCCGTCCGATAGCGTTCGGTCCGTTCTTCATTGCCCGCCCGCTGGGCTATTGAGAGCGCGCTCGCGATCCCCTCGCTGTACGCCGCCGTCCCAATCCCCGGCGTGTTCTGGAACGCGCCCACCCAGAGCGGGTTCTCACAGTCCTCGCCGTGTTGTTCCTCCAGCGCCCAGTCCGCCATCTCATAGGCGTAGTCTCGAGCGAGCTCGTCACCCTCCAGGGCATGCCATTGATCGCAAGCCTGAATCATCCAGGTCGTGAAGGACAGATCGCGTTCATCCTCGTCCTGCCAGCGCGCCTGGTAGTGCTTCAAGGCCCGTTCCACGGCTGAGCGGAGTCGTGGCCGCTTGCGGACGCCGAACAGCCTGGCCAGGGCCAGGACGATCTGCCCGGCGTAGTAGGTCTCGGAGCCTTCAAGTTCCATGCCGCGGGCCCTGGTGCCGAAGTGGCCGTCGGCCGCCTGCACCGCCAACAGCGATGCTGTCAGTTGGTCGACGGTCTCCCGAGGAAGCCGCAGCGACGAACCCATCTCCGTGATCGCCAGTAACAGCAGCGGCGGAGCGCCCAGCTTGGCCTCGCCGTACATGTCTCGCAAGTAGAACAGCCGACCCGGTCCATCCCGTCTGAGGTGACGCTCGAGGATGCCGCTGATTGCGGTCGCGGCCGCCTCGCCAATCTTTCGATCTCGCGACAATCGCGCGACCATCGCAATCGCCCAGGCGCAACCGCATTGCCGAACGAGCTGGTCGTACGGCGTCCAGTCGCCCTGCTTGCCAGCGGTCGGCGGCGCGTACTCATACGCGAACGAACCGTCGGGCCGCTGATGACGCAGCAGCCAGGCGGCCGCCTGAAGCGCTGAGCCGGTGAGCCGGTCGGGCAGCACCTCCGCCATCTCGACCAGCCGGAAGCCGCCGGCACGGGCATAGATCCGTTCTCCGTCAGCCGGCGCAACGCTGCCGATCACTTCGACCGTCGTGAAGACTTCCACAGAGGTGCTCGAGGCCAGCCTTGCGCCAGGACGCCGAACGCTGCGATTCAGCTGCTTGACCCAGCCGGCGGTGCGACCTTCGGTGCGCAGCGCTTCAAACGGCCACCCTCGGGCAACCTGGTCGTCATCACGAAGAATGAGCCCATGCCGGCCCGCAAGCGGCGTCTGGATCAACCCAATCAGGCCCTCAGGGGATCTCGAATCGCGTTCGGCTTCCACTTCGATGCCCAGCGCATCGCCGGGCTGATCGCTTTCATCACCCAGCGCCGCCTGCAGCGCTGTTCCGGCTGCCTGAGCGGCAGATAGGCCATCGAAGGCCGATACTTCCGCCTCTGCGACAAGGAGGCCGTTGCGCCACAGGCGTGCCCGCGCGGCCACCTCACCCGGAGAGTCCTGAAGCGGCGCACCGGCAAATCCCGCGCGTGCCGCCGACAGGAGGTCGGCAGGTTCCAGCGCCGTTGCGCCCATCTAGTACGCGCCCTGATTCTCGAACAGGGTTCGCGGATTGCCAATCAGCATCTGATCAACCTGAGCCTGCGTCACGCCGCGTTCCAACAGAGCCGGAACGACGTCGTCGGAGATGTGATTGAAGTGCCAGTTCGGCTGCGCCTGCCGCATTGCATCGATGTCGGGAATCCAGTCCAGACAGCAAGAGGCGTCGTGGGCCAGCAACATGCGCTCGGTGTAGCCGTCGGCCGCGAGCTTGACGACCGTATTCACTCGGTCGTCGAAGGGCAGGATCTGGTCCAGTCCGAAGCGATCGAGCCCGACGTACGAGCCCCGGTCCATCAGCGACTTGAGATAGTCCGTGTCCGCCGTATCGCCGACGTGGCCGATCACGATCCGCGACAGGTCGCAGCCCTCGTCCTCGAAGACATCCTGCTGTTTCGCACCCAGTGCAGGCGGACCGTTGTGCGTCGCAATCGGCACGCCGGTTGCGCGATGCGCACGCGCCCCGGCACGCAAGCACTTCTCGTTGTAGCGGTCGACCCCGCCGCCCTGCTCGTCGGAAGCCAGCTTGATGATGTTGGCCTTGACACCAGTGCCGGCGATCCCCTCAGTGATGTCCCTGACAAACACCTCCGTCATCATCTCGGCCGGACGTCCGCGCCAATACATCGAGCGCAGCCAGTAGATCCCGGTGCAGAGCACGACGTTGATCGACGTCACCTCCGACACTTTCTGAAGGAAGCCCATATCGCGGCCCAGATCTGCCGTCGAGAGGTCAACCACCGTACTGACACCACGCTGCTGGAGCGCATTGAGCTTCTCGTCTGCGGACGCCACGCAGCCCGCCTCGTCCCACAACTCCGGCCAGTTCTCGGAGATCCCGGGAGATCGGATCCCGATGTGCTCGTGGATCAGCGTCCGACCCAGCTCGGATGTATCTACTTCTCCGTGCAATGTGTTGATTGAGGGCATCAGCAGCGTCCTTCCCAGAGGCTTGCCATTCCTGCCGAAATGCTAACGCTCGGGCACAGTTGGCCGATACGCTGATTTCGTTCTGACTCGTATCGACAACGGGAGTTCCCATGGACGCCGATGCATCACGACAGTTGATTAAACAGGTCCGCGAACTCGCTCGAGGATCGATCCGCGACCGAGCCGCCGACGCCGATCGTGACGGCCAGCTACCGATCGACAACTTCAACGAACTCGCCGAGTTGGGCATTTCCGGTCTGTTGATCTCGGAGGCGCTCGGCGGGCTTGAGGCCGACGGCGAGACCTTCGTCCGCCTGATCGAAGAGATCGCCTACGGCGACGCCTCGACGGCGGTCGCGCTAAACATGCACGTGCTCGTCACCGCGATCGCCGGAGCCCTGCCTCCCTATCCGCACCGCGACAATGTGCTCAAGGCCTGCGCCGAGGGCGCCTGGTGTTGCGCACCCGGCAGCATTCCATCACGAGAGCTCGACAACACCTCAACCGGCTTCTCGGCAACCGAGGACGGCACGGATCTGGTCATCAGCGGGCGAGCAGGCTTTGCTTCAGGTGCCGATGCCGCCCGGTTCGCCATGGTCGGCGCCCTGATCGACAGGCCAACAGAACCGGACCTGGTCATCGCCCTGCCTGCCTTCACGGACGAAGCGATCACGAATCGCAACAACTGGGACGGCATGGGTCTGCGCTCGACCGCCTCGCACGACGTAGTGATCGAGGAACTCAGGCTCCCGCGGGCCGATTGCTTCGTGGTACCGCTCTCTCTGCTGCGCATGGGCGAACAGATGATCCCCCAGCGCCAGTGGCAACGCAGAGCGCTACCAGGATTGGGGATCTGCGCGATTTGGCTGGGCAACGCCCAGGCCATGTTCGACGAGACCGTTGAATACCTTCAGCAGCGACGCGGCTATCTCGCTTCGGCCAACAGCCCGCTCGGCGGATCCAACGAGCTCCGCTCGCAACAGGCATGGGCCCAGATGGCGCTGGGCGAAATGGACAGCTGGCTCGCCTCCGGACGAACGATGCTGTACCACGCCGTCAAGGAAGTCGACCGGGCCTACAACGATCGCCAGTCGTTCGTCCGCATGCAAGTTCGAACCACACACCACTTGCGCCGCATGGCCGAGGAAGTCGCCCAGATCAGCATCAAGACCACCGGCGCCCACGCCTATGTCAAGGGCCAGCCGCTCGAGCGCCTGTACCGCGACCTTACCGGCGGCATCGTCATGGCCTGGAAAACTGACGAACTCCAGCACTCGCTGGGGCTGGCCGCGCTGGGTGAAGAGATCACCATCGTCGGACCGGCTGGGACCTGATGGGACGATCCCCTCAGCGGCCGAACTCGAACGGATTGAGATAGGCGACGCCCAGGCGCCTGAAGTCTTTGACGTTGCGCGTAACCACTGTCAAAGAGTTCGTTCTCGCTGTGGCTGCAATGACCGCGTCTTGGGCCAACTTGGCCGACTGGTTGTGCATCATTCGCCCCCACTCACGCGCCGCGCGAGTGTCGAAGGCCAATACCTCGAAGCCAGTAAGCAACCGGCTCTCCAACCACTCCGTCAACTCCTGAGCCTGTTCAGAATCCTTGATCCGACATTGTTCAATGCCGCGTTGAATCTCTGCAATCGTCATCGCGCTGAAGTGCAGATCCTCCGAGTGGACGCCCTCAAACCAGGCGAGCAACGACCGATTCGGTCGTGGGCGCCTCAGCTCGGAGACGACGTTGGTGTCGAGCAGATACACGGAGCGTTAGTCGAATCTGGGCGGCGACCCGAGTTCCCAGTCGAGTCGCTCTGGAACAAGATCGTCGGTGCGGGCTTCGGGCGCCAGCAGCCACGCTTTGACGTTGCGGTACCTGGGTTTCTTGATCCGCTGCCACTCCGCGTACGGCACGATCACCGCAGTTTCCACCCCGCGCCGAGTCACCACCTGCGGTCCATCCCGCAAGCTGGTTTCCAGCAACTCACTAAAGCGAGCCTTCGCCTCCTGCACCTGCCAGGTACCAGTCGATTCCTGCTCGCGGCCTTCATAGCTGTTCGCCAAATCGCACCCCCAACCCTGCGACGACTGTACGTGACTAGTCACCAGACTAGACATGGCGAGTCGCTTCTTCAAGTATCGCTGTTGTGTTCTCTTGATACCCAAAGAACAGAGTGGTCGCGCAGTCTGTCGTTCGCGCCACGCCAGGCGGACCCACATCGATCGAAGCGAGCGCACCCGCTGTGTCGCGCTCGATCCTGAACCAATCCTTGGATACTGCGGTGACCCTCATGGCGTCGCTCTCTTGACCCCGGCCAGCGCAGGCCGAGGCGCTGATACCATACCCGCGAACCCTTCAACACATCTGAGACTCACTGAAAGGCCACGTATGGCTTCCCCTCTGAAAACTGAACTCTGCGACATGCTGGGCATCGAGTATCCGGTGATGCTCGCCGGGATGGGTGGCGCCGCCGGGCCGACGCTGGCCGCTGCCGTATCCGAGGCCGGTGGGCTCGGCGTGGTCGGCGCCACCGGTTACACGCCGGATGAGCTGCACGGCATGATCGCCAAGGTCCGCTCGCTGACCGACAAGCCATTCGGCGTTGATCTGCTCCTGCCCTCTTCGATCGCCGACTCCGGCAACCGCGAGGATCTGGAGCTCGAGATCTCGGCCGAGCATCACCACTTCGTCGATCAGCTTAAGCAGGAGTTCGAGATCCCCGAGCCGTCTCAGCAGCTCGACCGCCCGCCCCTGACGCAGGACTATTTCCGCAAGCAGGTCGAAGTGATCCTCGACGAGAACGTCCCTGTATTCGCGTCCGGACTGGGCAGCCCCGGTTGGATGGTTGACGACGCCCACGCACAGGGCATGAAGGTGATCGGACTGGTCGGCAACACGCGCAACGCGCGGCGCGTTGCGGCCGCCAAGGTCGACGCGGTCGTCGCCCAGGGCACCGAGGCCGGGGGCCACACCGGCCGGATCGGCACCCTCGCGCTCGTGCCCCAGGTGGCCGATGCAATCGCTCCGACCAAGACCATTGCCGCCGGCGGAATCATGGACGGTCGCGGCCTGCTGGCCGCGCTCGCGCTGGGCGCCGAGGCGATCTGGTGCGGCACCGCGTTCCTCGGCACCTGGGAGGCCTACCAGGACTCCGAAGAACGCGGCGAGACCGACGAATGGACCCGCAAGGTCCAATGGGACAAGCTCGTGGCCGCGGTTGACGAGGACACCCGCATCGGCCGGATGTACTCGGGCAAGACCATGCGCCACATGTACAACGCCTGGACCGAGGCCTGGGAACGACCCGAAGCGCCGCCCACACTCCCCATGCCGCTTCAGGGACTGCTCGTCGGTGAAGCGCTGCGCGGCGCTCGCGAAGCGCACATCGAGGAACTGATCGGCGGCCCCGCTGGCAACGGCGCAGGCCTGATCAAGGCCATCCGCCCTGCAACCGAGGTTGTCGAGACCATGGTCAGCCAGGCCGAAGAGCTGATCGAGAAGTTCGGCTCGCCCGTCGCGGTCTAACGCGCCAACGGTTGCCGCCTTCCTCCAATCCCTCATTCTCCCGGTGAGGGAGCACTGTTGGTACCGTTCGCGTGGACGGGAAGCGGAATGAAGATCTGCCCCGCGTGCCACCGAGAGACCTTTGACGGACGCGCCGCCTGTCATCGCTGCGGCGCCGACGTCGCCTTGCAGCGTCCGATTGCGCTTCCCAGCCGCGACGCCGCGACGCTGGTCGGTCCGGTTCCATTCAGCGATCACCAGGGTGACCTCATTCTTGATGTCGACGGGGCGACGTTCCTGCGAGAAGATGGCCGGCCCCTGCTGCACATTCCGGCGTCGCTCGTCGAGGATGTCAAACCCTCACGCGGTCGCGACCTAGTCATCAAGTGGCGACCACCCGATCGCAGGCGCGCTCGCCGCACTCGGCTGCGCGTTCGTTGGGCGCCGCAGGCCGATCGCACGCTGCGCACCGAGTGGATTGGCTCCCATTACGCCTTGCGCCGTCCCTATGGGCATCGGGTGCCGCGCAATCCGAATCGGCGCACCGGCCGCGACTACACCGTGGTTCGCGACCGCTGGTTGTCCGCTCTTTCGATGCTGCTCAGCGCCGACCGCTACGCGCTGGAGCGACGCTGACGTGCCCCGCCGCAACCGCAAGGGACGCCGACCGAGTCAGCGGCCGAGGAAGCAGGCTGCCCGCTACCACAGCTCGCGCGAGGCTCGACGGGAGCGCCGGGAACTGATGGTCCTCGACGATCAGCCCGCGCGATCGCTGCCCAGCCTCTGCGGCAACTGCCTGGAATGGCTTCCGCCTCGGGCCGACGCGCTGGGCGACAAGGGGACATGCAGCCACCCTGCCAGCGGCGTGCTGGCGCCGGAGGCCGATACGCCAGGTTGCGGCTTCTTCCACGGCCGGCGCTAGCCGAGTCCGACGATGTGCATCCGGCCCGTCTCGCCGGCGACATCATCGATGTAGTAGCAGCGGTGTTCGCCGATCGTGACGAAGGTCGGCACGATCATCCGACCGGAGCGATTGACCCTCGCCTCGACCGCAAACGTCCGGCGCGTCTCGTCCGTGCCCGGCACGTCCGGGTCGAGGGCGTGCGGGTGGCCGCTTTCTGCGCACCAGCGAGCGAAGTCACCGTCGAACTCGAACCAGGCCCCGCCGGAAGCCTCTGCGAACTCCTGCATCGCGCCCAGAATCTTCCACATGTCTGCCGAGTCGATTGAGTCAAGTTGGACCCGGATCGCAACCTGAGGCAGATGTTCAATCGCCGCTTCGACCAACCCGTCGGCCGAGGGCGAAACCTCAAACCAATGGCGTGTACCGTCATTCGACCGCTGCGAGAGCTGCCGCTCCAGCTCCAGGGCTCGCGCTCGCGCGGCGCGGATCGCGTCGACTCCGGGGTGGACTGCGCCGGGCTCTGGCGTGCGCAACGAGCGTTGCTCCGCCAGCTCGGCCTCGAGTGCGGCGATCCTCGCTTCCTGTTCCGGGTCGGGGACCTCGAACTGTTCGATCACCGGTTCCGGTGCAGGTGGAGTTGACGCTGGTTCAGATTCCACCGGTGGGGCGGGCCGCGATCGATCGGTCGCCGTCTGACGCTCCAGCCACATGACCGCGGCGATCGCACCGGTCACGAATGCCAACAGTGTCTGCAATAGCCTCACGACACCCTCACTGGTCGCTATCCCGGACGCCTTCGAGCCAGGTCAGGCATTTGGCGTAGATCGCTTCGGTGATGAGCTCTCGCGTCAGCAAGAAGTTGAGTAGTCCCTCCAGCGTGAGCAGCGAGTGCACCGTGATGCCTTCCCGGCGCAGACGCTCGACTCCGCCCGCTCCGCGATCGATGAGGACGAAGGCGTCGTGGACCATGAGGCCGGCCGAGCGCAACAGGTCGGCGGTTTCCGAGAGCGAACCGCCGCGAGTCATCAGGTCGTCGACGAGGATCACGGTTTGACCGGGGTAGTAGGCGCCTTCGATCTCCTCGGCGACGTGTCTGATCTGGCTCGATGGATGCACGTAGATCATCGGCACGTTGCTGGACAGTGAGAAGGCGGTAGCCGCGTGGAGACCGCCCATTGGCACGCCGGCGATCAGCTCGAACGGCGCAATTGTCGGACGCAACATGCCGCCCAACATGCGTGTTTCATCGTTGAGCAACTCGCCAATCCGGCGGAGAGCCCAGGGATGGGCGATCAGCCGGCGGACGTTGAGGTAGACCGGTGAACCCAGCGTGGCGCCGAGGTCGAAGTCGCCGAACATGATTCCGCCCGAGTCCCACAGGGCTCGCGCCAACCAGAGGTTGCCGGGTTCATCGCCTTGCGGCGTCCAGGCGGCCCGACCGGATTCCGACATCAGCCGCCCACCGAGTTGGGCAGCGGCTCGCCGCCGAGTCCGGCGCGCAGATTGGCGACCGCCATATCGGCCATCTTGCCCCGCGTCGCCATCGAGGCCGAGCCGATATGCGGCAACACCACCACGTTTTCCATGCTCAACAGCGGCGATTCCATCGACAGGGGTTCCACTGCAGTGACATCCAGGCCGGCGCCGCCGATCTGGCCGCCTTGCAATGCCTCGACCAGCGCGTCTTCGTCCACGATTGGACCGCGCGCGGTGTTGACCAGGATGGCGCCCGGTTTCATCAGTCCAAACGCTCTCGTGTCGATCAGATCGCGGGTGTCGTCGGTCAGAGCGATGCTGACGCAGACGAAGTCCGCCTGCGACAACACCTGGTCAAACTCGCACTGCTGGGCGCCGACGGCTGACGCCTCCTCGGGCCGGGGGGATCGGTTCCAGCACAGCACCCGCATGCCGAATCCCTGAGCTCGCCGCGCGATGGCCTGACCGATTGCGCCGAAGCCGATGATGCCCAGCGTCGACCCATACACGTCGATTCCGGCCATCTGGGTTGGGGTCCAGGTCTGCCATTGTCCGTCTTTGACGTACTCCGCTGCCTCGACCACCCGCCGGGCCGAGGCGAGAATCAGCGCCCAGGCCATGTCGGCTGTGGTCTCGGTCAAGACGCCGGGCGTGTTCCCCACGGGAATCCCCCGTGCTGTGCAGGCGGCGACATCGACGTTGTCCACGCCGACCGCCATTTGCGAGACCACCTTGAGCTGTGCGCCCGCCGCGTCCAACACGCCGGAGTCGATGTTGTCGGTGATCAGGCAGACTAGTCCGTCGACGCCGACTACGTGCTGGAGCAATTCACTCCGTGATGGCGGGAAATCTCCCGGCCACACGTCAAGCTCGAACGCCGGATCGTCGCGCAGATTGGCAAATTCCCGGCCGGGGAGTTCACGGGTTATGAACACCCGATACGGCGCCGTCATACACAGCCTCCCACTTCACGGTCAAGATAGTGGGGACAGGGCTGGATGACGAACCGGGTCTGTCAAGGCGTATCAGGTCGACGGATGATTCGCTCACTGTTCATCGTGTTCATTGTGCCATTGTTGGGCGCTGCCATCGTGGCCGCTGCGTGCGCATCGAACGAACGGCTTACGGTCTCGGAGTACGCCGAGTTCTGCGCTGATGGCATCGCCAGCGCCCGGACACTGATTGAGCCGGAGTCCGTTACCTGGGGCGACCTCGTCCGCCTCGGCGCGCCTTCGTTGCAGCGCTTGAGAGCTGAGGAGCCGCCGGACGAGCTGGCGGAGTTCCACCGGGCATCGATCAAGACGCTGGATTTCGTCGTCGGTGTGGCTGAGGAACAGCCTGCTGAGGAGCTTGCCAACCCGCTTGCCTTCGGCCTCAACGCGGTTCGCATTGCGACTCAACTGTCGCGCGCGATCGATGCGCTGGACCCGTCGATTCGGGCGACGATGCGGCGGGCCGGCTGCCTGTAGCGGTCATCATGCCCGCTCCGGCAGTCGGCGGATGATCAGCAGGCCGATCGGTCCGAGCGCGAAGCCCAGGAGTCCGCCGAGTTGTCCGGGCCAGCCTCTACGCGATGCGAAGGCGGCGCCGCCGGCTCCACAGGCGAGCCAGACCAGCATTGCTCCGCCCAACAGGGCGGCGGCAGCGCCGACGATGACCAGTCCGAGGAAGACGACGCTGCCTATCAGGTAGACCGGAAACCCAACGATGCCCCAGATCAGGCGGCTCCACCAGGGCCCTGTGGGCCGGTCCTGCGGATGGCTCCAGGACCAGGCCTCGCTGCGCCAGTTCTGGGCCTTGCCGCTGAACTCCTTGCCCCAGCGACCTCCACGCTGGCGACCCCACTCGGCCCAGTCGGTCACCGAGTCCGGTTGCACGACTTCTTCTTCCGGTTCTGTCATGGGCCGATGCTACTCCGATCACTCAGCCCGCTGAGCCACCTGGTCAATGCGCATCTGCCGCTGATTTGGCTCAACGCCCGAGGCGAAGTTCGGCTGGTAGTCCGACTGCCGACCCTCGATCTGGGCTGTGTGCTGACGGTCGTGCCGGTAGAAGGAACGCAGGTATTGCATCACTGTCAGCTCGCCGAAGCCCGGTGTGACGGCGGTGTGGGAGAACTGTTGCAGCAGGAGTGAGCGGATGAAGTGGTTGGTCCGCTCGCGCTCTTCGATCAACGTGTCCAGCAGTTCGCGGACGGTGTGTTGGGGCGCGTCTTCAATCGGGATGTCGACAGGAATGCCGCGGACGGCGCTGACGTCGGCGCCGCTCTCGACCAGGGCGGCTCGGCACCAGGAGATGTAGCCGCGCTCCATTTCCATCAGATGGGCGAGCTGTTCCTTGGCGGTCCACTGTTCCTCGCCGACGGCGTCGACGGGCACCCGGTCGGCGTCGTCGCCGCGCAGGCCCTCAGCGGCGGTGATTAGCTTGCCGCGCTCCAGGGCCATCTTCGCAAGCAGCGCCTCGACATCGTCCGGCGTGTAGGTCGGCGGCGTGGCCATGATCGGTCTCCGATTCTCCGTCGTTGTCAATCCGCTGACGCCAGCGCCCGCCGGATTTGGTCCAGATGGGCGTGGTCGTGCTCGATGTTCTTCTGGACCAGGATCTCAACCGTGTAGCGATCGTGCTCCTCGTGGCGGCCGGAGCGCGACCAGTCGGCGTCCGAGATCTGCTCGAGGATGGCGCCGCTGGACGCGCGCAGCGCGAAGAAGGTCGCGACCGAGGATTCGATCTCGCGGTCGTAGCGCAGCCGCTCGGTGAAGAGCAGTTCGTCGAAGGGGACAATCAGGGGCGAGTCATGGGCGAGCATCTGTCGGAGGCGCATGGCGTCGGCGACTTCGTTGTCGGCGAGGTGATGGACGATCTGGCGGACCGACCACTCACCCGTGCGTTCGCGCGACTCCAACTGATCCTCGGACAGTTCCCCAAGCACGAGTTCGATGTCGGAGGTCGACTCGAGGTACGCAACCAACAGTTCTGGACGTTCGGCGGGATGTTGGCTCATCTGGCACGTCCTAGCAGGTGCCGGTGAGGGCGTAGCGGATCTGATCGACGTGTTGTTCGATGTGCCGCACGCTGGCTTCGAGCCATTCCTCGACGCTGCGAGATCGGGCCACCGGCATGGGACGCGGCTGGGTCCACTCTTCTTCGCTCAGCGAGCCAAGGATTGAGCAGGCCGACTCGACCAACCCGTCCACCGTCCTCAGTGCCGGACCGATCGCCCGCTGGTCGTTGCGTAGCCTCTTCTGCATGGTGTCGCCGTCGATGGGCCACATTTCGACCTCGATGTCGAGCAGCATTAGGCGGAGGCGCAGACCGGCCATGATGGCGATGTCGGACACGTGATGCACGTTCTCGCGCGCGGTCCAGCCTGGCTCGGGCGGCGCGCCGTCGAGCTGGGCGATTGATGATCCGGCAAACGAGTCGGCCAACAGCTTCGGCGCCGCACGGTAGCGGGCAAGGAGTTCATCGCGTTGCTCAGGGTTCATCCGAGGCGGGCCTTGACCAACCCGGCGAGGCGACGCACTTCCTCATCGTCGAGCGCTCCGGAGGGCTCGGAGTCGCCACGGACGACGCCGAGCACATCGCCGGAGGCCCAGCGCAACTCCAGCATGCGCTGCACGGTGTCGCCGTGCTCTGTACGGATCCATTCGCGCGCCAAGAGTCCGCCACGCTCACCAGCGTCTTCGACGCTGACGCCTGCATCGCCGAGGTCCGAGGGTGGATCGGCCTGTAGCGCCTCATTGGCGTGCTCAGAGGAGTCGTACCGGGTCAGTTCGACTTCGACCCGGCGATGTTGCCGGTTGCGGAAGATTGACTGGGCCAGGACCCAGTCCATAAATTCGCCCCATGAACGCGGCTCGCGGAAACTCTCGCGATAGCCGATGATCCGGCCTGCGTCGTCGAGCTGGGTGATCGTGGCTTCCGGGTTGTCGTCGGCCAGCGCGATGTCCTCGGAGGTGATGGCCTCGGCGGTCTGACGGGACAGGCCAGAGGGCAATTCTTCGGGTCGCAGTCCGGCGTCGCGCAAGGCGGGGACGCCTTCGGCGGCCAGCGATCGGCGGCGCTGAGCGCCGCCGATTATGGCCTGCAAGATTGGCACGCCGACCACGAGCAGGATGATGATGATGCCGACGATCAGCCCGGTTGACATGAGCTCAGGCTACTCCCAGCAACGCGGCCAGGGACTCCTGCAGGTCGGACAGGTCGTCGAGTGTGACGTCGGCCTCATCGAGGTCGCCCGGTTCCGAGTAGCCGGTTCTGACGGCGACGACTCGCGCGCCGATCGCGTGGCCGGCTTCTATGTCGTGAGCGGTGTCTCCGATCACGACGACGTCGGAGCCGTCGTCGGCGTGTTGCCTGAGGCGTTCGAGGCCGGCGGCGAGCAGTTCGGTACGGTCGGGGTGGTCGTCGCCGAATCCGCCGTCGATGAAGTAGTCCCAGACGCCGAGCGGGGCGAGCTTGGCCTCGGCGGCGCGTCGGAAGTTGCCGGTCCCGAGGCCGACCGTGACGGTCAGTCGGCTGAGGACGTCCAACAGCTCCGACACGCCCGGGCAGAGCCGCGACCGACGTCGCGGCAGCGCCCGGTCCAGTTGCGGCACGTAATGGTCGATGAATCGGGCGAGGTCCTCGGGGGAGCAGTCGCGGCCCTGGTTGGCGAGGGCGGTCGGAACGATCCAGCTATCGGATCGGCCGGCGAAGTTCATCCCTTCCAGGGCGTTGCTGATGCCCCAGAGTTCCTTGAAGGTCCGGGTCATCGCCAGGGTGCCGGCGCCCTGCGAGAGGGAGAGGGTGCCGTCGATGTCGAACATGAGGATGGTCATCGCTGGTTCATTCTTCGAACAGGGCGAAGTCGGTCCAGCCGCCGCGGACGCGGAGTTGGAGGCCGGAGGCGTCGAGGGGGATGTCATAGACGGCGACGACGGTGATCGTGAGCTGGGGTTGCAGGATCAACGGCGGTGAGTATGCGACCGATTCGGCGGCTCGGGCGTGGCCGAGGGAGAGGGCGGCATCGGCGAGGTAGGCGCGGCCGTCGACGGTGACGAGTTGGAGTCCATCGAGGGGCAGTTCGACGGCCTGCTTGGAGCGGTTGGTCATGGTCAGATGGACGGCGGCGAAGCGCTGGGCCGGCGTTCGCCAGAGGCCCTCGGCTCGGATCTGGTCGGGGAAGGTGAGGCCGATGATGGAGACTTCGACCGGGCCGACCTGTTGGGACTCGCCAAACTCGACGGCGACGGTTCTCAGGGCCTCGGGGGCGCTGGTCGGCTCTTCGGTGACCTGTTGGTCGTCGTCATCGCCGCCAATCAGATCGCTGAGTCCGCCGGAGACGAAGAGGTAGATGACGACCACGATCACGACCAGCAGGACGAACAGCGCGTAGCGCTGGGTGCCGCTTAATCCGCTCAGCATTGGTGTGGACCGCTCGCGGCGCGGCTCGTCGGGCGCACGTCAGGCGGGATGCTCGATCGGCAAGCCGGCGGCGATCCAGGCGTCGGTGCCGCCCTCGACGTTGTAGAGGTCGGTGAAGCCGAGCGCGGCGGCGAACTCGCAGGCGACGGCGGAGCGCTGGCCCTTGGCGCAGATGAACATGATCGGCTCGTCCTTGCCGCCGGCGATCTGCTCGAGTTCGTCGGCGCGGGTCATGACGGACATGTGCGGCATCAGGGGGGCGCCGGCGGCGTGGCCGTCCTGGTATTCGTCCAGTTCGCGGGTGTCGACGAGGGTTACGCCGGCCTGTCGCTTCTCTTCCGCTTGCTCCACGGAGATTCGCTGAAACGGTTCCTGCTGCGCCATCGTGGGACCTCTCGACTCGGCTCTGTATGCCCTGTTGCGCATCGTATCACCGCGTCGGGTGGGAGGGCATGGGGAACGGCGCCCCCCCTTCAGCCCCCGCATCAAGTGCGGGGCAGGCTTTCGGCAGCTTCCCCCCCCAGGGGGAAGCGAGGAGGGGGACTGTTCGTCGCGTGTGATTGGCGTGTCAGTGTGATCAGGGTTTTAGCCGCCGGCTGCGGCGGTGGGTTGGAGTTCCTGTCTGTTGTAGTTGCGGAGGAATGTCTCGGCTTGTTGGTTGAGCTGTTCGGGGGTGAGGTCGGCGGGTGGTTGGTTGGAGATTTTTTCTGGCGCGGTCGATGACGCGATTTCCAGTGTTTTACGGGGAATTGGGTGGTTGGAGTGGTTGGGTTTGGAAGATTTTGGCAGGCCGTGGTGAGTGGTGGTCGGCTCTCCTGCCCTCGCCGCTCTGCCTGCTCTGGCGGACTCCGTCGATTTCGCCGTCTTTGGCGATTCGAGGGCGGAGACCAGTTCCTCCTCGGGGAAGTCGAGTTCTGGAGGGAGCTCGGCGGGATCGAGATCGCGGAGATCGGCTCGTTCTCGGAGCTGGGCGGCGAGTCGCCGCGTCTCGCGGAGGAGAATGGCGAGTTCCTGGTTGTGGGCCTCGTGGATGCGGACGAAGTCGATGGGGCTGAGCCGGCCGAACTCTTTGAGCAGGTCGCGTCGCAGGAGCATGCGCAGGCGCCGCTGCATCAGGGCGAGTTGTTCGAGCTGGAAGTCGTCGGTGGACTGCCGGGCGAACTCGCTCCAATGGGTTTCGATCAGCTTGAGATCGGCGAGCACCGTGGAGTGAGAGATGTCGAGTTGTTTGCCGATGTTGCGTAGCGAACGTCCTCTCTGTCGCAGCTCGTGGACTCTGAGGGCGCGTTGCCGTCGTCGGGGTGAGATCTGCATTGTTGTTTCCTTTCTCGGAGAGCACAGACGTTCTGGTCACCATATAGTGAATATGTTCTGAATGGAGAGGCGAGTGTGTCGGGGCGAACGTCCGTTGTCCGAGGGCACGCTGCACAAGAGAGGAGCGTCGGATGTCGGAGATGCGCAACCTGGAGGATCTGCAGGAGCAGGCAGAGGTTGAGAAGATCTACCGCGAGGCGGTGGACGCGCTGATCGTGATCATGCTGGCCTACGGCGACATGCCGGACGGGCGGAGTCTGATCCGGGAGTTGATGCACGACTTTCCGGGGTCGACTGCGTCGTTCTGGTTCGGAGTGATGGAGATGACGGCGGATGCGCTGTCGGATGACGGGCTGGTTCCCGGCGGGTCGGGTGATGGAGGTGAGGGTGCATGATGACCGGTGGAAAGCTACACTGTGTTGGACCGCGAGGGTTGGAAGACGTCGGGAGTTCCGCATGGTGTCGAGTGAGCGCTCGGGCGAAGCAGATGAGACTGTTGGGGTGCGTGAAGCTCAGGCGCGCGTTGATCAGCGGGTCGAAGATCTGTCTTCCAACTTCAATGGTCGAATCGGTGATCTGCGTTCCCATGTGAATGAACGGTTCGACAGTTTGCGTTCCGAGTTCAATCGGCGGCACGACAATCTGCGGGCCGAGGTGGACGCGAAGCTGAAGCTGTTGATGTGGGGGATCGGGATTGGATTCGCGACGGTACTGGCGCTCCTGGGGGTATTGCTGGCTCGGGGAGGCTAGGGGTCGAGGCTGTCGGGGCGACGATTTGCGTCAGTGGCCAAGTCGGATGATTTGTCGTCTCTGCGGAATGGGGCGAGATTCCCGCGCCGGGCGCGGGAATGACGGAGAGGGCGCGGGAATGACGGTTACGGGTGAGGAAGGCGTTCGGCGCGGAGCTGGTCCCCGCTCGATGGAGGGGACGGGGAATGTCGGGGCGCGTTAGGATTTTTGGCATGACGACTTCGCCTGTGTAGACGAGGATGCTGACATGACTACCCCAGACGCTGCGATGCCGGTCAATGAGACGTACTCGCCGCCTGACAATGTGCGTGAGGGCGCGCTGGTTGTGTCGCGGGAGGGCTACGAGGCGCTGTGGCGGCGATCGCTGGAGGAGCCGGACGCCTTCTGGACGGAGATGGCGAATGAACATCTCGATCTGGTCGAGCCGTGGCACACGCTGAGCGAGGAGAACCTGGCTGAGGGCAAGATCGCCTGGTTCCTGGGGGCGAAGCTGAATGTGTCGGTCAACTGTCTCGACCGGCACCTGGCAGGGCGCGGCGACCAGACGGCGATCCTGTGGGAGGGCGACGAGCCGGCGGACAACGAGTCGATTTCGTACCGCGAGCTACACGCCGAAGTCTGCCGGCTGGCGAATGAGCTGCGTAGCCGCGGCGTCGGCAAGGGCGACCGGGTTGCGATCTACATGGGGATGACGCCCGAGGTCGTGGCGGCGATGTTGGCCTGCGCCCGGATTGGGGCGATTCACTCGGTGATCTTCGGCGGGTTCTCGGCGACGGCGATCGCCGATCGGGTCGAGGACTCGCTCTGCAAGGCCGTGATCACGCAGGACGAGGGCAAGCGCGGCGGGCGGACGGTGCCGCTCAAGGCCAATGTCGACGCGGCGATGGACCAGCTTGACGCGGCCGGCGTCGACTGCGTCGAGTTCGTGATCTGCCATCAGCACACGGGCGGCGACGTGACGATGACAGACGGCCGCGACGTCTGGTGGCACGAGACCGTTGCCAACCAACCGGACGAGTGCGAGCCCGAGATCCTCGACGCTGAGGATCCTTTGTTCATCCTCTACACGTCGGGGTCGACCGGGAAACCCAAGGGCGTGCTGCACACGCAGGCGGGATACCTGCTGTTCACAATGCTGAGCCATCGCTACACGTTCGACTACCGCGAGGGCGATATCTATTGCTGCGCCGCCGATGTCGGCTGGATTACCGGGCATAGCTACATCGTCTACGGACCGCTGGGCAACGGGGCGACCTCGGTGATGTTCGAGTCGATTCCGACCTATCCCGACGCGGGGCGCTACTGGGACATGGTCGACCGGCTGGGGATCAACATCCTCTATACCGCCCCGACCGCGATCCGTGCGCTGATGCGTGAGGGCGACGAGTGGGTCAAGGTCCACCAGCGGACGAGTTTGCGGGTGCTCGGCACCGTCGGCGAGCCGATCAATCCCGAGGCATGGCGCTGGTATCACGGCATCGTCGGCGATGGGCATTGCTCGATCGTGGACACATATTGGCAGACCGAAACGGGCGGGCACATTCTGACCGGTCTGGCCGGCGCCAACGACATGAAGCCGGGCTCCGCCTCGCTGCCGTTCTTCGGCATCGAGCCGGTGCTGGTCGATCCGGATGGCAACGAGCTCGAGGGCAACCAGCAGAGCGGTCTGCTCTGCATGGCTCGCAGCTGGCCGGGGATGATGCGCACGGTCTACGGCGACCACGAGCGCTTCATCAACACGTACTTCGTCCAGTATCCGGGCAAGTACTTCACCGGCGACGGTTCGTTCCGCGACCACGACGGCTACTACTGGCTGACGGGCCGGGTGGATGACGTGCTCAACGTGTCCGGCCACCGCCTAGGGACTGCCGAGATCGAGGGGGCGCTCGTCGGCCATGCCGGTTGCGCTGAGGCGGCGGTCGTCGGCTATCCGCATGAGATCAAGGGCGAGGGCATCTACGCCTACGTGCTGCTCAAGGACGGGTTCGATCCGGGGCCGGATCTGGCGGTCGAGCTGAAGCGCCAGGTGCGGGCGGAGATCAGTCCAATTGCGACGCCCGACCGGATCCAGTTCGTGGGCGGGTTGCCCAAGACGCGGTCGGGGAAGATCATGCGTCGGATTTTGCGCAAGGTGGCCGAGGGCGAGCCGGAGAACGTCGGCGATGTGACGACGTTGGCGGAGCCTCATGTGGTCGAGGAGATCATCGAGGGGGCGTCGTCGGCGCACTGAAACGCCAAGCAGTTGCGCGCTTGATTACGAGGACCTTCCCCCAGCTATGAGACCTCCGATGCGTCTACTCCGGTAGGACGATGTACTTCTCTACCCATTGCCTGAGTTCTGTGGTCAGATAGGGAGGCGCCTTGTAACGGCTTGCCAACGCGGTCGGCTCTACTTTCTCCAGGATGTACCACGAGCACACTTCAGCGGCGATCCTGAAGGGCCAATTTGCCCAATCCCCTCGTTGAAGACTTCTGTAAGGGCTGTCGGCGGGCAAGACCCAAGCTCCTTCGTCGCTGTCAAACTGAAAGCCGACCAAGTCGCGGAGTTCGTTCGCCATGGGGGAGTGCTTCCATAGACTTGTGACGTACTCTACCGAGAGGCTACTCAACAGTTCGTAGTCGAGATGGTACTTGTACGTGTACCACTCTTGATGCATATAGCACAGCTCATGCACCTCTCGTGCCAGCATGCGCCGGAAGGGCAGTTCGTTGGAGATCCACATTGTTGGTACCGTGAACTGAAACAACGCACTACTGTTGATAAGCATCGATTGAAGCGTCACAGCGTCCCTGGGCCGGGGACTGGTTGAGGCAGCTTCGACGCGGCAGATCTCCTGAAACAGCGGCAGGATGCGGAGTATGTCTTCAATCGGACTGCGCCACTGGTCGTCGCAATCGGCCAGGCTTTTGTCGACAAGGGAGAGATCGAGACGCCATCGATCCCAATGTGTGCATTGGTCGGACGTTATCCTAGCGCGCTCTCGCGGGTCGGTTACCAGCTCAAGTCCGTAGAAGAGAGAGCAACTGCCTTGGCAATGGACGCCGATGTTCGTGTGCTTGGGAATGTTGAGGTCATAAGAATCGGTGAATTCTTGGGCAGACTCGGCTAGCTGCAAGTGGCTGTGGTTGCATTGCCAATGGTCAGCTCTGTGACATTGCAGCCAGATGTAGCGAGTCTCGAGACCAGGTGATACATCGTACCTCCCCCGTACTGGATGGTGGCACGTCCTTGTTTGTTCCTGGCGGTGTTGATGTCAGGAGAGGTGATCCACGCGATGTGCGTGTGGTCCAGGGAACGAGAGCGAATCGGAGGGGTGGTCGTTGCTGGCGTCCAAGGGGAGAGTTCACTATCGAGGTAGGCTTGGCGGCCGACGCTGCCACCAAGGGCGCGAACGCTTACCCGGAAGTGGGTCGCGGGGCTGAGGGGCGACAGCTGAAGGCGGCTGACGTCAGTGCGATGCTCCTTGGTGGTGCCGACGCAGTCATTTCCGTTGCACCACCGAACCACGTAGCCGTTGGCCCCAGGGCGTGATGGCCAGCTGATGGTTAGAGAGTCGTCGAAGCGTGCCTCAATCGTGACAGGCGCTGGTGGTTCCAGCTTGATCGGAGATGGCGGTGGCCAATAGCGACAGTAGATGGCTAGTGCAGTTCCGGGCGGTATGGGTTTAGAGGTGTACTTGGTGACGAACGGTCGTTGAAGCCAGGCTGGCGCATCGGCGTGATACCAGTCAAGTGTTGCAGGATCCCAAATGTACTGAACAAGGCAGCCATCTTCGTTCAGGTCGCGCAGGAGGTTACTGATGTGGCCACCTCCATACTTGAGGTACCCAAGACCTTCTTTGTAGTCGCTAAGGCTGGCAGTTGCTGGCGGACTGGTCCATTCGATTTGAGGTTGGCCCTGGGCGGCGTTCTGGGTGGCAGCGAAAGCGAGGACCATTGAAATCAGTGCGGCGATGGCGAGCTGGAAGAGTCTGGAGTTCATGGCTCTTCAGTTCCGTTGAGCCAGGAAGCGCCGCAACGGTTGCGTCCCATCGAGGTGTGGGCGCCCGGGATCGCTGGAAAGCTCTTTGAGAGGCTACAGCAGCCGCGGGGAGCGCTTTCGGCCTGGGCGCGGGTCGTGGTTCGACCTAAGGCTGGGCGAGGTCGGTCATAGGCATCGGTCCTAGCATTCAGGTGTGGACATCGAATGGGACGTCTGCGGGCGGTCTAGCGCTTGCGTTGGTCTCGTGACTTCTGGTTCGACAGTTCCTGGCTGGGATCGTCGCCCATGGCGATCACTACGAGAGCAAACAGACCGGTAATCACATACCTGAACGGTTTCAAGATCCGTCGCCAAACTGACGATTGAGGTTCGTCGCGGTCATTCTGGTTCAGTGCGTCGTTCACGTTCAGTTCTCCCCACGTTTGGCGGACAGAAGAATGCGCATGTTGACAGGCGGACCTGTTACAACAGCCGCGGCGACCGCTTCCGACCCGGCCTCGGGTCGTAGTTGGATTTGAACATGAGGAGCTGGTCTCGCTCGATCAGGTACTTGCCTCCGTAGAGGCGGGCGGGGACCCGGCCCTGCTTGATGAGCCGGCGCATGGATTGCGGGTGGATGTTCAGCTCTCTTGCCGCCTCGACGATGTCCAGCCAGTCCTCGA
>JAPPBN010000031.1:0-31941 GCA_026705025.1 Chloroflexota bacterium
TGATACCAGAATACCGACTCCCTATCTGGTAGTCAACCCAAGGTTATAAGCCCCAAGCCCGGGCGTCCAGACGTTGAGGTACAGGCAATCCTCGCTCTGCGGCTGCGGCGGGTCTGATACTGGCAGCAGCGCCTCCAGCATCTCGTTGGGCGCCTGTAGCGATATTGGGCCGAAGGATTTGGCGTCACGCACGCCATCCCACGACTCAACCGGCCGCGGCGCTTTGAAGCGGAGTTCGCCGACCGGCGGCGCGGCGAATGGCACGCCGCGGAAGACGCAGAGTCCGTTCTCTTCGGTTCCTTCGATGGTTCCGGCGGTGGTTTGTGCGATCGCGCTCATCGTTCATCTCTTTCATCAGGGTTGAAACGAAGTGAGGTTACCGCTTTCTGCAGAACCTAGCTGTAGATGAAGTCGTCGGCGCCCGGACAGCGATCGATCAGCACACATTCCCCGCATCTAGGTCGCTGCTTGTGGCAGACGCGCCGCCCGTGGCGGATCAGGGTGACGTGGAAGTCGTAGTACTTGTCGGGCGGGAGCTGTGCTTCGAGCATGTCGTGGGCGGGGACGGCGGCGATCTTGGCGCCAATCAGGCCGAGCCGCTGCGCGACCCGGTGGACGTGCGTGTCAACGGGCAGTGCAGGCCGGCCGAGGGAGAACAGCAGGACGCAGGCAGCGGTCTTGGGTCCGACGCCGGGGAGCTCGGTCAACCAGGCCTTCGCCTCGTCGATCGGCATCTCCTCCAGCCGTGAAGCGTCCCATTCCGGTCCGAGCCGCTCGCGCAGCATGGCCAGCAGCGCTTGCATACGCGGGGCCTTCGTCCGTGCCAGACCGCCCGGCCGAATCGTCTCCTCCAGTTCCTCGACCGGCGCTTCGAGCACGGCGTCCCAATCGGGATAGCGCTTCAGCAGCTGTTGAAACGCGCGGCCGGAGTTGGTGTCGGAGGTGTTCTGCGAGAGCAGAGTGAGGACAAGCTCGGTCACCGGATCATTGGTCGCGCGCCAGGGCGTAAGCGGAGCCTCGCGGATCAGTCGGCTGATGATCGCGGTGGGGCGGAGGGGTTTCGGTGGTCGGCGTCGGCGGGGCACTCCACTCAGCTCCTAAGGTCATCACTTCACTCTGCTAGGCCGGAGTGATGCGGTTCCTAGGGTAAGAAACTCAAGGCGCGGTTCCATTGCTCCAGAACACCGCTTCCACCAATCGGTATGCGTAGTAGGCAGGAGGCATGAGAAGCGCAATCAAGGCAAGAGGCCATTTCACGAAGTTCCAAAGGTCCTTGAACCACGACTGCCAGAGGTACCAAACCCAGCATCGCAATCGGTACCGCTTGCTAGCCCAAAGTACGAAGAACACCCCGATCTGTTCTCCATCCGCCTCTGCTACGGCATAGCCGAAGTTTGAGTTCTGTACGTATCGCGATCGAGTCCTCAACTGAAGCTCGAGGTCCCCGGCTTGAGATTCGTCCTTCGCCACAAGCACTGCCTCCTCCAGAATCCGGTCGATGGACTTCGGACATAGACGGGCGGGCAGAAGGTAGGGTCGTGGCCAAGAAGGATTGTCCGGTCTGACCCAACCCCAGGACATCCCGGATGTCGCTCCTTGTCGCGCGACCGCAGTCGCGACCCTTGAGACAGGGTCCTCTCTGACCCCCAGTGCAAAGATCTCTGCGACCGGAAACTCGCTCTGAAAGCAGGCGCCAATTGACTGCGGGACCTTTGCCCATGTGATTCGCGTTTTGAGTCGCCCGAAAATCATCCAGACTCAGTCCTTCCACGTGTTTCTCTGCGGCGGGAATGCAGCGTGAGCTGTCCCGAGTGCCCGCACAATCTCTCTCGCGAAGTGACCAAGCGCCAGTGTCGATAGTTCGGCGGCGTACGTCGACTCGCCGCGCATGACTCGGAAGAAGGCTCTCCAGAGGTAGTTGACGTGCTTCGAGGTCTTGAGCGCCAGCCAGGGCCAGGTCGTGATGCACCAGTAGTAGAGGCGGGAGATGGTGCGGGCGGCGTTGAGCTCGGGTTGGATATGTTGGTTGATTGATTCGGTGTAGGTCGCTGCTGGATTGTCGCTGTCGAGGACGGCGTCGGCGGCGAGGTTGGCCGAGTGGAGTGCGTAGGCGATGCCCTCTGCTGTGAATTCGTCGGCCAGGCCAGCGGCGTCTCCAAGAAGTAGCGCGAGGCCTTGGGCGACGGGTTCGTTGCGGGAGCGGCGGTAGCGAATCGGGTGTCCCTGGATCTTTAGCACCTCCGAGTGCGCCAGGCCAAGGCGAGCGAGATAGCGGTCAGTGTGCTTGCGAATCGAGCGGCCTCGCTTTGGCGCGTTGACGACGCCGACCGAAAGTTTGCCCTGTTTGGGAAAGACCCAGCCGTAGCCCCAGGGTCGGTAGCCGACATCGACGTTGGCGGCCTGATGCCAGTGGTCCAGGGCATCTCGTGGCGCAGCGACCTCGACCTCATAGGCGGCGCTGCGGGTCGGGGCCGACGCAATGCCGAGCCAGCGCGCGGTCGGGCCCGTTGCGCCGTCGGCGGCGAGGATGTGGCGCGCTCGGACGGTGCCTGTTGGCGTTTCAATCTCGTAGCAATCGTCCGTTTCGAAGATTGATTGAACAGGCGTTGAGTCTGCCACCGACGCGCCCGACTCGGCGGCCAGATCGGTGAGGAACTGGTCGAAGCGGTCGCGCATCACCATCCAGGCGAGTGGACGTTCCGATTTCTTGCGGAACTGAGGTTGGCCGAAGCGCGAGACGTCGATCGTGTCGACATGGCCCTCGCTGACCGGAGCAATATCGAGATCGTCCAACAGTCGAAGCGTTCGGGCGGGGACCCCTCCGCCGCAAGCCTTGTAGCGGGGCAGCGATTGCTTCTCGAGAAGCAGGGTTGAGGCTCCAGCAGTGCTCAGTTGCTGCGCCGCTCGCGCGCCGGCGGGGCCGGCTCCGATCACCAAGGCATCCCAAGTCCGTGCACCCGCCAAGGTCATGGTTGATCAGCGTATCGGGAGGGTTGGCTATACTTTTTGCGCCTGCGATTTGGTCGCGGGATGGTGTGCAAAGACCCGAGGAGCCAAGCATGGACTATCAATTCACCGAAGCTGACAACGCGTTCCGCAGCGAGGTGGTGGACTTCATCGGCAACAACTGGGTGCCGGCGTCCGTCTCGGACGATAACCCCGACGCCGGGTTTGAGGCCGAACGCGCCTTCGAGAAGCGTGCGGCGTCCAAGGGCTGGCTGACCATGGCCTGGCCGGAGGAATACGGCGGGCGCGGCGCGAGCCACATCCAGCAAATGATCTACCGCGAGGAAGCGGCCTATCGCGACGCGCCCGGCTCGGGCGGGCAGGGCATCTCGATGGTCGGGCCCTGTCTGATGCTGCACGGCACCGAGGACCAGCGCCAGGAGCACCTGCCGCGAATCGCCAACGCCGAGTCCTACTGGGCGCAGGGCTTCTCCGAGCCCGGCAACGGCTCGGACCTCGCCGGGCTGCAGACACGCGCCGTCCGCGACGGCGACGACTTCGTGATCAACGGCCAGAAGATCTGGACCTCGGGTGCGCAGCACGCCGACTGGATCCACGTGCTCACGCGCACCGACACCGAAGCGCCCAAGCACCGCGGCATCTCCTACTTCCTGCTCGACATGAACACGCCGGGTATCGAGGTGCGCCCGTTGATCAACATGCTCGACGAGCACAGCTTCAACGAGGTCTATTTCACCGATGTGCGCGTACCCGCATCGAACATGATGGGCGAGTACAACCGCGGCTGGTACGTGGCGGCGACGCTGCTCGATTTCGAACGATCGGGCGTGGCCTGGTCGGCGACGTCGCGCAAGAGCGTCGAGCTGATGTCCGAGTACGCCGCCGAGCGTCCTGGCCGCCAGGGCGGGGGCAAGCTGATCGACGACCCGGGTGTGCGCAACGGACTCGCCAACCTGATGATCGAGTCGGAAATTGCGAAGCTGATCTCTTACCGCGTCGTCTGGATGCAGTCGCAGGAACTGGTCCCGAACCACGAGGCGTCAATGTCGAAGATGTTCGGCTCGGAGCTGGGCCAGCGGGTGGCCCGCTTCGGCGTCAACATGATGGGCCTGCACTCGCAGCGGATCGACCCGGAGGACCCGGGCGCGCCGATTGCGGCGAGGATCGGACGGGCCTACATGTCGACCGTGCCGAGCACCATCGCAGCCGGTACGTCCGAGATTCAGCGCAACATCATCGCCACGCGAGGTTTGCAGCTTCCGCGTCAGTAGCGGGATCTCAGTCTGCCCGCGCGCCGTGGAGCAGGTCGTTGACGTGCTCGCGAACGTGGCCGACGGCGACGCCTTCGAGCACGTCAAGGAGCGTCCCTTCGACGCCGCCGGCTGAGCGGGTCGGCTGCTTGAGCAGCTCTTCGTCGGCGGCCCGGATCGCGTCGATCGTCTCGGCTCGGTTGCGGCGGAACTCGGTCAGCAGTTGCTCGACCGGCTGGTCGTCGCGGCGGGCGACCTGCTTGGCGTTGTAGGCGTCCATGTCGAAACCGGCGCCGCCTCCCTGGGGGACATCTGCTCCTGAAGCACGTTGCTCAGCTCGCTCAATCAGGCGCGGGTAGGTCCACTCGATCGCGGCGATGTGCGCCAGCAGTTGTCGCGCGTTCCAGCCTTGCTCGTAGACGCCGCGCTCGAACGCCTCTGCGGGAAGTTGCGCGACTGCCTCCTGGAACTCTTCGCTGTCCTGTTGCAGCGCGGCGATCAGGTCTTCGCGGCTTGAGCTCGTCATGAGGCCGGCCACTCCGCTCCGGTGATCTCGTTGGACAGATCCCAGAGGCGTTCGGCGGCCTCACGGTCGCTCGCGTGTGGTTGCTGCTGCGTCAGGGTGTGACGGTCGAAGTACTCGCCGGCGTCGGCGCGTCGAGCTGACTCAGTGACCAGCTCGACAACCGGCGCGGCTCCCTGCTCGGGACTGCGCAGCAATGGTCGCAGGAGCTTGAGTCCCACCCGAAATGCAGGCGGAAAGTTCTGCGCGAAGTTGGTCGCCACAACTCCCGGGTGGACTGAGAAGGTCGCCAGCCCGGCGTCGTGCGTGCGTCGGTGCAGTTCGTTGGTGAAGAGGATGTTGGCCAGCTTGGTGGCGCAGTACGGTCTGATTCCGCCCCAGTAGTGCTCGAAATTGAGGTCGTCCAGCGGCATCGCATCGATACGTTCGTAGACGCGCGAGCTGACGTTGACGACGCGCGCATCGTCCGACTCGAGCAACTTGGGCAGCAGCAGCGAGGTGAGCAGGACGGGTGAGAGGTGATTCGTCTGCATCATCGTCTCGTGACCGTCGCCGGTGAGTCGACGGTCGTTGAGAGTGAGGCCGGCGTTGTTGACGAGCACGTCGAGTCGATCGGTGCGCTCCAACAGTTCGTCAACGGCGCGTCGGACGGAGGCGAATGATGTGAGGTCCATCTCCAGCAGTTCGACGGCGATCGAGCCGCTGTCCTTCTGGATCTGAGAGACGGCGGCCTGACCTCGCTCGACCGAGCGGGCGGCCGCGAACACTTGCCAGCCGCGTCGAGCAAGCTCGATCGCGGCTGCCTTGCCGATGCCGCTGTTGGATCCGGTGATCAGGACCACGGGTGGTGTTGATTGGTCGTTCATGGACTGTCTTTCTGAAACCAGGCTGCCGCTTCGTTGAATGTCTCGTCCAAATCGGTCTGCGGCAACTGCAGTTCCTCGATCGCCTTCTGGCAGTCGAAGTATTGCCGCTGGCGGGCGAGCCGGACTCCCGCAATAGTCGCCCGTGGCTGCTGTCTGGTCAAAGCGCTGATCAGAAACTCGTCGATCAGGGCAGCAGCGAAGGCGACAGTCGATGGGATCGCCATCCGTGGGACTGAAGCGCCGCCCGCCACCGCCGCATGCTCGATGATCTCGCGCAGAGTCATATTGCCCTCCCCGTGTCCGAGGATGTAACGCTCTCCGATTCGGCCCATGGTCGCCGCGTTGACGTGACCCTCGGCCACATCCTGTACATGAACGACGTTCAGTCCTGCGGTGCGGATGTAGGCAGGCATCGCGCCATTCGCCGCGTCGCGGATCAACCGACCGGTCGGCGTGGGCTTCATGTCGAATGGTCCAATCGGGGCTGTGGGCAAAACGCAGACTGCTGGGAGTGACTCGGACCGAACCAGCTCGTGGACAAGCTGTTCGCTCAGAATCTTGGTCTCCTCGTACGGTCCCGGCGCCTGTTTGACCGCGGCCCACTGAGTCTCGTCGGCGGGACGAGGAGGATTGGACGGCGGTCCGATCGCGGCGACTGATGACGTGTGGACGACTCGATCGACCTGTGCCCGCAGTGCAGCCAACATGAGCGCTCGCGTGCCGTCGACGTTGGCTCGGTACGCCTCTCGGCGCGCACGACGGCTGAGGTCGTAGCGTGCGGCCACGTTGAACAGCGTGTCGATGCCGTTGACGGCGTTGGCCAGCGAGGCCGGGTCGGTCAGGTCTCCATGGACGATCTCAACGGGTAGGCTTGCGAGGCTGCGTTGGTCGCTGCCCTCTCGCACCATGGCACGGACTTCTGCGCCAGCGTCGATCACGGCGCGCACCACGTGGGCGCCGATGAAGCCGTTGGCGCCGGTAACCAGTACTCGGTTCACGGGGCAGCCTGGAGCGGTCCTAGCCGCCGTTCTCTTCCGCGAGCGCGGGAATGATCAGCGTCATCGCACGCTCCAACTCGCGGATCGCAGACTCTCGTTGGAGGCCTAGCGACAGCAACTCGGGCAGCAAACCGGGCCGGCGGATCGCGCCGACCGCGATGTCCAGCGCCGACGGCTTACCCCGCCACTGGACGACCTCGTTCGGGATGTCATCGTCGAGCGCGTCCATGACCACACGAACGGAGACAAACGGGATGTCGGCTTCCGCGCAGACCTCGGCCCATTCCGAGTCCTCCATCTGCACGATCTCTGCGCCCGAGTCTGCGGCGGCGCGCTTCTCCGGCTTGGTGAACAGGATCTCCGGCGTCGTAATGCTGGTCACCGACTGCCAGTAGATATCGGCCTTGTTCAGCAGGCGAATGGCCTGTTTGCGAAGCTGGTCGTCGGCCGGAAAGGCAGCGCCGTCGGTCTGCCGGATGGTGGTGGTCGGCAGCGTGATCGAGGGGCGACGCAGCGTGTTGGTCAGGCCGCCGGCGACCCCGATGCTGATCACCAGGTCGGGATATTCTTCGACGGCTTCCTCGGCTGCGTCACGCGCTCGCTGCGGTCCGACGCCTGATGTGATGATCCGGACGCGTCCGCGCCCCGCGATCGCCTGTCCGGCTCGGGCGGCTTTGGCCTCCCAGGGCAATGCAGCGGTGATGGTGAGCATGCGAGTCAGTTTAGGCCAGAGGCAGGTCGATCACGCGCCATGAAACCAACTTATGCCACTGGAGATGATGGGGCGGAGTTCAGCTCACGGCATCGGAGCCCAGAGAATCGATGAGTAGACTGGACGACAACCGAGACAACGAAGATTTCATCCGTAAGGACGATTGATGTACGAGACGTTGTTGTACGAGATTGAAGACGGCATCTGCACGATCACGCTGAATCGGCCCGAGTCGCTCAACGCACTCAATGGGACGATGCTGACCGAGCTGCCTCTGGCGTGCGAGCAGGCAGCCGCGGACGATGAAGTCCGGGTCGTGATCCTGACCGGCGCCGGCCGCCTGTTCTGCGCCGGCGGCGACCTCAAGGACACGGGTCGAGGCGACATACGCAACCTCGAGCAGAGTATCTACAGCCTGACCCACTCTGAGCGGACCTCGATCCTGCTGAACCAGATGGCCAAACCAACGATCGCGGCGATCAACGGCGGTGCAGCTGGCGCCGGCTGTTCGATTACGTTGGCCTGCGACCTGCGCTACATGTCCACCACGGCATATCTCTACACCGCGTTCCTCAAGGTCGGTTTCTCCGGCGACTTCGGCGGTACCTGGACCCTCCCGCGCCTGGTTGGCATGGGTAAAGCGCGTGAGATGTACCTGCTGCCCGATCGCGTGCACGCGGAGGAGGCGTTATCGCTGGGCCTGGCCAACGGCGTCTACGACCCGGAAGAGCTGATGCCGAATGTGCTGCAGGTCGCGGCCCAGTTGCGCGATTCCCATCCCGGCGCAATCGCGCAGATCAAGAACAACCTCAACGACGCGTTCACGATTCCACTCTCCGAGGCAGTCAGACGCGAAGCAGACCGGATGCGCCGTGTCGGCGAGAGCGAAGACTCAATCGAAGCACGGCGGGCGTTCGTCGAGAAGCGGCGGCCCGTGTTCAAGGGACGCTGAGTCAACCAGGCCGCTGAGGCCAATAGTCCGAGAGAGGTGCGCCATGTTGCGGATGCGGCAAATTTGCCTCGTCGCGGAAGATCTGGACATGATCGAGGCGCACCTGCGGGGCGTCTTCGGACTCGAAGTCTGTCACCGTGACCCCGGCGTTGGACGTTTTGGGCTTCACAATTTCCTCATGCCAGTAGGCAACTCGTTCCTCGAGGTCGTCTCGCCGATGACGCCCGGCACCGCAGGCGGTCGCTACCTCAGGCGTCGCGGCGGCGACGGCGGCTACATGGTGATCATGCAGTGCGGCGATATCGCTGCGCGGCGAGCACATGTGGCCGACCTGGGAATCCGACTCATCACGGATTCGGCAAACGATCAGACCGACGGTATCCAGCTCCACCCGAAGGACGTGCCCGGAGCGATCGCCGAGTTGCGCTGGAACACGGGTGACGACCAGCTTGACGGCCCCTGGAATCCCGCCGGTGACCACTGGCTGCCGGCGAAGCGCGAGCATGTCATCACGGCGGTGACCGCTGCCGAGTTGCAAAGCGACGATCCGGTGGCAATGGCTGCGCGTTGGTCGGAAGTTCTGGAGATTCCAGTCGGCTCAGACAGCGACGGTCATCCGACCGTTGCCCTGGATGACGCCACACTGCGCTTCGTCGAGGCCACCGACGGCCGCGGAGAAGGTCTGGGCGGGCTGGACGTGGCAACCGTCGATCGCGGGCACGTCGTGACGACGGCGCGGCACCACGAGCTCGAAGTCTCAGAGGACGAATCCGTCGTGATGCTCTGCGGCGTTCGCTTCCGGCTGGTCTAGCTAGACGAGCAGGCTGATCGCGGCCTGGGCGATGCCAAGGAAGAGCAGGAAGCCGAAGACGTCGGTGAAGGTGGTGACGACCACGGCGGACGCGACCGCCGGGTCGATGCCCACGCGTCGCATGAGCAGCGGTACCCCCGCGCCGACCGTCCCCGCAACCAGCATGTTGCCCAACATGGCAAACCCGAGGACCAGCGCGAGTCCATAGTTGCCCTGCCAGACGATCGCGATCACGGCGACCAGCAGACCCAGCCATATGCCGTGAACGACGCCGAGTGTGGCCTCTCGGACCAGCAACCGCTTCGCCCGGATGCCGACGAGCTCGCCCAGGGCGATAGCGCGGACGATCAGGGTGAGCGTCTGAGTGCCACCGATGCCGCCCTGTCCGGCGACAACCGGCAGGAATGCTGCCAGCACAACGAGCTGGGTCAGTGTGGACTCGAAGAGCGAGATAGTGGCGGCCGCCAAGAATGTGGTCGCCAGATTGATCGTGAGCCAGGGCAGACGCGTGCGGATCGAGAGCTCCATGGGCCCATCGGCGCGTTCGCCTGGAACGTTGGCCACCTGGAGCATTTGCCGGGTGTCCTCCTCGACCGTGACACCGAGCAACGCATCGGGGAGCACGACACCGATCAGCGTGTTGCCTTCGACCACCGGAAGCTGCGTCAGGTTGTAGTGCCGACGCAGCCGCGCGCATTCCTGTGCGGAAGTGTCGACGGAGACCATGGCGGTGAGCGGTGAAGCAATTGAGGATGCGGTGCCGTCCGCGTCCGCCAGTGCCAGGTCGACCATTGATATCTGGGCCACGGGCAGGCCCTGTGCGTCCAGCAGATAGAGGAACGTCAGCCGGGTCCGATCCTCCTGTAGCTCCGCCAGATTCGCGCGCAGCTCGGGAATGCCTGCGTCCGCGTTGACCGCGACGAAGCGGTCGCTCATCAGTGCGCCGGCCGTGTTCGGATCCTGGCTGAGCAGCTCACTGTCGGCGATCGGTTGGTCCAACTGCTCGGCCACCTCCTGCGCCTGTCGGATGGGCAACCGCTGCAGAGCCGAGAGGGCGTGACGTGGATGCACCTGATCAAGTACGAAAGAGAGGGTCTGGAGGCCCAATCGAGCGCCAAGGCGGCTGGCTTCCACCGGGTTCATGTGTTGCAACATCCAGGTGACGGTCTGCGGCGACATGATCTGCAGCAACGCCTCGCTGCTGGCACGCGGCAGTCCAGCGAGGATCAGACCGACGTCAGCGGGATGCAGCTGGCGCAGTCGCTGCCAGGCGGCTGCTTCGTTGCCGGCCGCGATCAGTTCCTGAACGCGCTCGGCGATCCGCCCCACTTCCTCCAGTGGGATTGCCGGAGCTAGCTCTGTCGGTGGCTGTGCCCCCGCGATCGGCTCAGTGCCTGGTTCTTGTCTTGACATAGCGAGGCCTTCTGAAATGTCGAGATCGCGACGCAGCGCCGCACTGGCGCAGCGCGGCAGGTTCGTGGAGTGCGAGGGGCGGGGTTCTTAGCGGATTGAACCGACGAAGCTGCGCAGGCCAGCCTTGAGATTCGTTGTCGCGTCGATCACCGCCGACGCCTCGTAACCCGAATGGACCATGCAGTCGACGCACTTCGGGTTGCCTGACGCAACGCCGTAGTTCTCCCACTCGGTCTCCTCGATCAGCTCTTGCCAGCTCTCGGCGTAGCCCTCGTCCATCAGGTAGCAGGGTCGCTGCCAGCCAAAGACGGTGTAGGTCGGATTGCCCCAGGGCGTGCAGTCGTACTCGATTTCTCCTTTGAGGAAATCGAGGAACAGCTCGGAATGGTTGAACTTCCAGTGTTTGGGCGGGTCGTTGAGGATGTCGCGGAAGAGTTCCTTGGTCTGGTTACGGGCGAGGAAATGCTCCTGGTCGGGCGCCTTCTCGTACGGGTAGCCCGGGGAGATCATCAGTCCGTCAACGCCGATGTCCATCAGCTTGTCGAACATCATCCGGATCCGGTCCGGTTTGGCGCCAAGGAAGAACGTGCTGTTCGTCGTCACGCGGAACCCGCGCGCCTTGGCCGCCTCAATCGCCCGGATCGCCACATCCCAGATCCCGTCGCGGCAGACCGAGTCGTCATGGTCCTGTTCGTAGCCGTCGACGTGGACTGAGAACGTCAGGTACGGATTCGGCTCGAAATCCTGCAGCCTGCGCTCCAGCAGGATCGCGTTGGTGCAGAGGTAGACGAATTTCTTGCGCTCGGTGTAGCCGTTGGCGATCTCGACGATGTCCTTGTGGATCAGCGGTTCGCCGCCCGCGATCGCCACCACCGGCGCGCCGCACTCCTCGACGGCGTCCCAGCACTGTTGCGGCGTGAGTCTTCGCCGGAGGATGTCCGTCGGATGCTGGATCTTGCCGCAGCCAGCGCATTCGAGATTGCACTGCAACAGCGGCTCAAGCATCAACACCAGCGGATAGCGCTCCGTTCGGCGCAGCTGCTGGCCGACGACATACTTGCCGACCTGGATGGTTTGTCTCAGGGGTGTGGCCATTGGTTGTCCACTCTATCTGGTCTTACACAGGCTATCGCCACACGTGTGTTGCCGTGGAGCCGGATTAATTGCACCTGATGCAGTTTAGACGAGTTCGAGCGCGCGACGGTACTCCTCCGGCGTGTTGAGGTTAATCGTCACGATCGGATTGTCCATCTCCACGAAGATAGTCCGCTCCGCATGCCGCCGTCTGACTTGTCGAAGTCCCTGTCGACGTTCGCTCACGGCACTCAGCTCAGGTAGCAACTCGGAACGAAACATTGGCGGATGTCCGTTGCGTCCGTCGTGTCGAGGGACCGCGATCAGCAAATCGCGTGCTGCTTTCAGCCCGTGATGGAGGCGTTCAATCACCGACGGTTCGGTCGGTTGGTCTACCGAAGCGACAACCACCGCCTCGGCAGCAGCCGGGACGCTGCGTGCGCCGGTCCGAATCGAGGATGCCCGCCCCTCGCGCCAGTTGCGATTGGTCGTCACCTGCACCACTGATCGTGCGGGCAGGACCGGGCGGATGCTGTTTGCGTGCGCGCCGAGCACCACGACGACGGGCCGGCAGCCGGCAGTGAGCAGGGTCTCGATCTGCGCAACGACCAGCGGCCGACCGTGCCAGTCGAGCAACTGTTTCGGGCGACCCATCCGGGTCGACTCACCGGCGGCGAGGAGGATGGCGGCGTTCATTGGGCTGGACTTGTAGCTGGTCAGCGTCGAAGCGGTCGCGGAGACGCCGGAAGAGCCGACGTACTGCGTCTTCGACATCGTCGACGGCAGCTGTATCGGTCAGATCGCCGACGCCGTAGGGTTGTGCTTCCGAACGCGCCGTCTGCGCGGCGAGATCGATGACCTGGTCATTCAGAGTCCGGCCGCGCACGACCGACTCAATCTGCCGCGCCCGGACCGGGTAGGGAGCAACGCCGACCAGCATCACGGCGGCGTCGCCATTGAGCGACAGACGAGCAGCGGCGCTGACCTTCGGATTCGCCTTTGCGGCCGCCATTGCGGTCTGCGCGCCCTTGGGCAGCCGTGGAATGCAGAGGTGTTCGGCGGCCGTCGCCCCGTCGCGTCCATCGACGTCTACGCCGCCCTCGACGAGCAATCGCTCGTCAACGCGTGCCGTGTCCCCTCCGGCAAGTGAGAGATAAGAGTCCAGGACGATGAGCGCGGCTGCCAGAGCGTTGTGTCGAGGATCTTCCAGGCAGATCCGAATCGTCGAGACGGAGTCGCCAATCGCGAACCAGTCGTTGAGCGTGTTCTCGCCCGTGGTCTGCAGGTCGAGGACCGTCTGTCGAAGCGGCAATCGGCGCTCACTCACCCGATTCGACCCGTGGAGACATACTCTCGGTAGTGAGCCAACGCCTTCTTCAATGCAGCTGCGGCCAGCACCGAGCAATGGATCTTCGCTTTCGGCAATCCACCGACCGCATCGACAAAGTCCTGACGCTTCAGCTCCGCCGCTTCGTCGATGTGCATGTCGGTGAGGACAACCGTCGCCATGCTGCTCGTCGCAATCGCGGCAGGACACCCGCGTGTTTGAAACCGCGCCTCTGCGATTGAATCATTCTCGATCCGCAGCATCAGTTTCATGTGGTCGCCACAGACCGGATTTCGATCCTCGCCCACCGCGTTGGCGTCGTCCAACACACCCGCGTTCCTCGGGTGTTGGAAATGGTCAATCACAATGTCGCTGTACGCGCGCAAATCTTCGTTTGGCATGGATTCAGTCTAGTCAGGCCCTTGCTGAGCCAGTTCGAGCAACATCCGAGCGATCACCCGCAGTGAACGGCTGCGATCCGTCGGGTCGAACCACTCGCGGATGCTGTGCTGGTTGTCTGACCTGCCGCCCCAGCTCATTGCCACGGCTGGTACGCCGGCGGCCATCGCCGCGTTCGCATCTGTCGAGGCAGCGATCGTGCGCGGCGCCAGACCTTCCGCTTGTAGAGCCCGGCAGGCCGCTCGCACCAGCGCCGAATCGACCGACGTGAGACCCGCAGGACGATCGCCAATCTTGCTGATCACGAGCTCCATCGCTCCCTCGCTGCGTCGCCGTAGCTCGCGCTGGTGTCCGCGGCGGATGATCTCCTGGACATCTTCGTCCAGCCGCTCGAGCTGTTCCGGCGACTCACTGCGCAGGTCGATGTCCATCTCGGCGAACTCCGGGATCGCATTCACCGTCTCGCCGCCCCGCACGACGCCAACGTTGTATGACGTGCGCGGATTGCGTGGCACTCGAATCTCGGCCAGTCGGTCGGCCGCTGCAGCGAGCGCAAACGCCGGATTGTATCGACCAAAGTGTCCCCAACTGTGACCGCCGCTGCCGCGGTACTGCACGCTGTAGCGACGCGATCCGATGCCCGCATTGACCACGGCGGCGGGATCCGAGTGGTCAATGGTGATGAATGCGCGGGCATTGCGCCCCTGGTCGGTTTCGAAGAAGTGTCGCGCGCCGCGTAAGTCACCGCGCCCCTCCTCGCCAACAGTTGCCACGAACATCACCTCCGATGCCCACGGCGTTCGCCCCATCGATCGCGCGATGGTCAACATGGCGACCAGACCTGCCGCCGCATCGGAGATCCCCGGAGCGTGATACTCGCCTGCTGGCACCGGTTCGCCGTTGCGGTACGGGTCGAACTCACCAGGTCGGGCGACAGCAACAGGTTGGTCCGCGCCGAACACAGTGTCCAGATGTGCACTCAGCACCACCGGATCGTCCGCCATGGACTCCGGCCGCCCAATCACATTGCCGACCGAGTCGTGCGCAACGATCAGTCCGAGCCTGTCCAGCTGCTCTGCGACATAAGCCGCTCGGACAGCCTCCTGACCCGTCGGGGCGGGAATCTCGCAGATCCTGATCTGTTCTTCCAGTATCGAATCCGCTTCGGCCTCAAAGTGATCGAACATCAGACATCCAGGCCGAGCGCCACGAATATCTCCTGGTAATCATCCAGGTTGTTCGGCTGATAGAACGGAATCGCGAGCTGAATTGTCCCCTGGGCGTCGGCGACGAACGCTGCGCGCTGCGCGCGCTTGCCAGATTCTTCGATGACGCCAAACGCCTCGGCCGCTTCGAGTGCCGGATCGGAGAGCAAGGGGAATGGGAATTGATGTTCGTCATCAAAGCGCCCGAGTTCCCACGGCGGGTCCGATGATATTGCGACGACGCTCGCACCAAGGGCGCTGATCATGTCCTCGTCATCTCGGAACGCGCAAAGCTGCACCGTGCACAGGGGGGTATTCGCCTCCGTAAAGAAGAGGATCAGCAGCGGACCGTCGGACAGGTAGTCGCGCAGGCTGAGTTCGGTGTCCGGCAGCTGGTCGCCGACCCCGATCACGACGCGCTCCACCCCGGCAGGGCGCCCAGCGGACCTCGACTGAATCCCATCACCGCGATTCGCCCCAGCCCCCCCGGGTCGGTAAGCGTTTCGATCGCCCGCCTCGCTGCCAGATAGCGGCCAGTCTCCATCTCGGCATCAGCCACCGCCGGCATGACCGACGCTCCCATCTGCTGCAGCCACTGAGCCTGACTCAACGTCGGCAATGGTGTCAGGCCCGAAGCCTGCGCCGCCTCACGCACCTGATCGACGTCGATGTGAGCCGTGATGTCCTGCTCGCCCGGATGGGCGTACGGATCGTGCCCCGGAACATGCTTGCGAAAGGTCATCAACGTGCCCTCGCGCCGCCAGGAAACGTAGAGACGACTTCGCGAGTAGCCATAGTCGAACAGCAGCAGCAGTCCCCGTTCGCCCACCGCCTGAGCCAATCGGCCAACAACTGAATCCCGCTCTAGTGCCACTTCGACGATCTGGTTCTCAGCCGGCGCCAGGCCATTGAGGTGCTGCAACAGTCTCACGTCACTCAACTCGCGCGTCACTTCCAGAAAACCGCCTCGCGACGAGTAATCGACGTAGACTTCCAACCACACGCCCCGCCGAAATGTCAATCGGTGCACCGCCAACGCGTCCAGAAGCTCATTGGCGACAACGAAGTGGTATCCAGCCGCAAGTTCGCCGAGCCCTCTGATGGCTTCAATCCGTGCGGGGTGCAACACCGCGCGCAGCCGCTCCGCCTGCCCTTCAGCGGCAGCTGAATCGGGTTCGACCAATGTGTACCGCGTGACATCTGCCAGCCCGGGAGCTGACGTCTGGAGGTGTCGAAGCAACGATTCCGCCAGCGCGCCGGTTCCGGGCCCGACCTCTGCGATCTCAAACCGTTCCGGTTGTCCGCATTGTTGCCACAACTCGAGTGCTACATGGCCAACGGCCGCACCGAAGATCGGATGCACCTCGGGGCTGGTGAGGAAATCTCCATCCCGGCCGACGGTTGGTTTGCCCCGACGGTAGTAGCCGTGCTGCGGGTGGTAGAGGCACGCATCCATCCAGTCGGCGAACGTGATTGGGCCTTTCCCGCGGATGCGGTCAGCTAGAATTCGGGAGAGCGGCGTATTGAGCGTCTGTCCGGCGACGGCCAACGGATCGAAGCTGCTCGGGCCCCGCTGAATCATGGCCTGAGTATAGAAACGACCACCCCGACAGGCGCCGGGGTGGTCGCTGGTTGGGACTGTTCGAGTCGCCCGAGCTACTCGCCGGGTACCCCCAGCACGGTCACGCTGACGCGACGATTGCGCGACTCGTCCAGCTCCACCAGGAAAATGGATTGGAACTCGCCGATGTGCATTTCGCCGCTCAGCACGGGAATCGTCTCAGACGTACCCAGCATCATGTGCTGGACATGCGAGTGGCCGTTCTCAGGCTCATTCTCGTGCATGTTGACCGTGCGGATCTCGAAGTCGTTGTGCCGGTAGTAGGTATCCGGCGGACCGAACGCGATCAATCGATCGCGAAGGTCGTCCAGGAGCAGTGGTTCATGCTCCTGCAGGATGATGGCAGCGGTTGTGTGCTGTGAGAAGACGGACACCTGTCCAAATCCGACACCGGAGCGCTGTACGATTCCTCGCACCTCTTCGGTGATGTCACGGAACGACGGACCGTCTTCGGTGCGATACCGAAGTTCGTCGTGTACGTGACGGAAGGCGTTGGCAGGCACCGCGCTATTCGTCACAGCCCCATTGACACTGCGCAGGGCTGTCGCGTTAGCCATTCCCCTTTGGTTTCTCAAGCTGCGAGATGATGTGAACAAGAGAATGAGTTCGGCGCCGACAGTTGCAGCATTCCCGGCGGCCGCCACCACTGAATATAGCGGAAAACCATCTGGGCCTGCCGACCGGCCAACATCAGTTCCTCACGATGACCGCGGTTCAGCCGCTGCCCTCGGCGATCCGCGTCCGTACCCGCTCGATGAAGTCCGCGACACGGTCGGCGTCCGGAGCGCCCGTCGAATGCTCGTGATACTGCTGCAGGTCGTCAAGCGCTTCGATGTACTGACCGGTCTGGTAGCAGAGCAAGCCCCGATCGCGCCGATCCTCCAACGACCACGGCGTCAGCGCCAACAGGAAGTCGGTCGCAGTGATTGCTGCGAAGTAGTCGCGCTTGCGCACCGATGCGCCTTTGAGGTTCGTCAGAATCCGCTGCAGAATCTGTCGCTTGGTCACCGATGCGAGGAACGAATCGGGATTCGGTCCCGCGCCGCGGTTCGTCGCGCGAAGCCGTTCACTCAAGGCTTCGCGGTCGATCTCACGCCCGGCGTGAAACGGATCAAGAAAGCGCTCGGTATCGGCGTCTGAGTCGCGGTACTTGACCAGGAAGTGGAATGGGGCACCGACCCCGTGCAACTCCAGTCCCGCCCGTCGGGCCACCTCAATCATCAGCACGGCCAGCGTGATCGGCATGCCCCGACCTGTGTCGAGCGCTGAGTGCAAGCAGCAATTCGTCGGGTCGTAATAGGTGTCGGTGTCGCCCCGGAACTCATGCTCGTCGAACAAGACCTGCCGAAGCCGCTCGACCCTGTCGAATCCCGTTGCCCCGGCCGCTTGTCGGACCTCCCCGGCGAGTTCATCCAGCTTGGCGAGGGCGACCAGCTGATTGAACTCGGGATCCACGATTCGACCAATCAGGAAGCAGCACAGGTCAAGACGGACAGCATGCTCGTGTCCCCTGGCCAGAGTTCCAAACTGCCGCGCCAGATGAAGATCGTGATGTTTTACGAAACGTTGCGTTACATCTTCACCCATGAATCGAGGCTAGCAGGCACACCGTGAGCCGACGCGCCTATGATGAAGTCAGGTCGCACGGTTCGGAGCGAGGAGCGTGTTGGCTGAGATGTCGGACGACGAGTCAGTTTCCACGGCCACGTCTGCAGACGGAACACCCGATCGCGCGACTGGCCAAGCCAATAGCAGCCGGCCCAGAGTCAAGAAGCAACAGTTCACGCGCGCCGGCCAACCCATCGATCGCCGCCAGCGATTGCGCATTCCACCCCACCACGTCACCAAGCAGACCCCACATGATCGGGTCCGCAACTGGGATGAGGTCTACTACGGCTACACCGCCGGTCCGGCGATGTTTGAAGCCCAGCGCTGCATTCAATGTCCGGCCGCGCCCTGCACGCAGGCCTGTCCCGTCGGCAACGACATCCCCGGCGCGCTGGCCTTCCTCGAGATCGGCAAGCTGGCCGACGCCGCGGCCGTATTCCGCCAGACATCCGAGATGCCCGAACTGTGCGGCCGGCTCTGTCCCCAGGAGGCGCTCTGCGAAGGATCCTGCGTCGTGGGCAAGAACGCCAAGCCGGTCGCGATTGGCAAGCTGGAAGCGTTCCTCGGCGACTGGGATCGCGAGCAACGTGGCGGCTTCCCAATCCCGCAACCCGAGATCGAGACGGGACAGCGAGTCGCTGTTGTCGGAGCAGGTCCAGCCGGACTGGCCGTCGCCGAACAGATGCGCAGCGCCGGCCACGCCGTCACGGTCTTCGAGGCCTGGCCATCGGCCGGTGGTGTCCTCCGCTACGGCATCCCCAACTTCAAAACGGCCAAGGACATCGTTGACGAAAAGGCCGATGCCCTCGTTGCCGCTGGTGTGGAATTCCGGTTCGATACCCGAGTCGGCGCCGACGTCGGCTGGGATGAACTGTCCAGGTGGGACGCGGTCTTCCTCGCCCATGGCGCAAGCATGGGCAAGCAGCTGGGGCTCGAAGGCGAGCGCCTCGCCGGGGTCTACAGCGCAACCGAATTCCTGGTCCGGGCCAACCTCGGCGAGGAATCCCTGCCCACTGCGCTGCGCAGCCGGCCACACGTTGGGCGAAACGTCGTGGTCGTCGGTGGCGGGGACACCTCAATGGACTGCGTCCGCTCAGCGATCAGACTCGGCGCCAACGACGTCACCCTGCTCTATCGGCGCACCGAAAACGAAATGATCGGTCGTGAAGAAGAGCGGCGGCACGCCCGAGAAGAGGGCGTCACCTTCGAATACCTGACGACGCCGGTGCGTCTCATCGGCAAGGATGGGGCATTGGTCGGAATTGAGTGCGTCCGAATGAGTCTCGGTGAACCCGATGACAGCGGACGCCGGCGACCGCAGCCGATGCCTGGCTCCGAGTTCGTGATTGACTGTGACTCGTTTGTCGTCGCGGTCGGCTACGACGTCGGCCGCGACCTGTACGGCGACTCAGGCATCGACGTCAACGACTGGGGTGAGGTCATCGTCGACGAACAGGGCCGCACCTCAAGACCCGGCGTCTTCGCCGGTGGCGACAACGTGATCGGCGCCGACCTTGTGGTGACCGCCTTGCGCGGAGCCCATCAGGCGATCCCGGCCATGTTGAGCTATCTCGAAGAGCTCCAAGCCGAACGCGCCCTGGCCATGGCGGCCGGCTAGTCGGATCTGCTCACTCGGCCGGAGAGCATCCCGGCGCTCCTGGAATGTCCACTTCCGCCACGATCTCCTCGGCAGCATTGCGGCACAGCACCACTTCGGCGTCCCGATCCTCTCGCGGATTGCTGATCTGATGGATCGCGCGCGGCGGCACGTAGAGAAAATCGCCGGTCTCCACCTCGTGTACGTGCTCCAGCCGCTCCCCATACGACATCACGATCGGCCCCTGGAGGATGTACATGGCGGTCTCACAGTTGACGTGCCAGTGCGGCGTCGAGTACATCCCCGGAGGAATCTTTTGCCGTGTCATGAAGACTGCTTCCGACCCTGACAGGTCGCCCGAGACGCCGAACTGGATGGCCATGCCCGAGCGGTGATTCGACCACTCGGCCACCTGGCCATCTGTCATCACGATGACGCCGTCCATCGGCCCGTCCGACTCAGAATGTTGTTCAGACATGCAACGCTCCACGTGTATGCGGGCTTCGTTACCGAACCGAGAACGACGATACCAGCAGGCCGCGAACGGACCTGACCGCAAGCACCGACCAATCAGGGATCAGCTCGGCGGGCCAATGCTGTGAGCCCAGTCGTCAACCAGCCAGTGACCACCCAACTGGATCAGCTCCATCCGCATCCAGTCGCTCTCCGACAGCTGGAAGTAGACCCGGCCGCGGGCTGTGTGAAGCACGTCGCCATAGGACACTGACTGGAGGATTTCGCCTCCAAGGTCGATGGACTGGATCTTCTGAATGTCCCGGCCTACGTCGTCGGCCTCGTCCCAGCCCCAGATCGTCAACGCTTCAGGTCCGGCCAGCGCCAGAATCGTGGCCGAGTCGCCGTCGCGCAGCGCCTGCAGGAACGTCAGTGCAGCCCCCGCCAGGTCCGATGCGACCGCTTCGTTGACGTCGCTGGTCGGTAGACCTTCCTGGACCGTAATCCGGTACGCGCCGATCAACTGCCGCTGTCCCGCCTTGTTGGATGCCGGCCAAACCTCGACCCGCCAGAGACCGGCGGAGTCAGCGGTGAAGTAAATCTCGGAATCCAGTCCATGCCCGCCATCGTCATCGATCTGCAGCAGGTTGCCATCCGGCTGGAACAGTTGCGCGAAGACGTCAACGCCAGTGTCGCCGTCGACCAGCACGAACAGTTGCTGACCAACTTCAGCCTGGAACTCGAACACGTCGACATCGCCCGGGGTGTTCAGTCGACCGTCATTGGTGGTGCCCACGGCAATGATCGCGTTGTCATCGTCGGCCCCAATGGTCAGCGTTTGCACCTGGATGATGAAGTCGCCGATGCCATTGGAATCGAACGGCTGCACCCGAATCAGTTGTAACCCTTCAACCGGAACCTGGGCGATCAGCAGAGAGTCCCGGTTGGTGGTCGACAGGTCGTCGTTCACCGCCACTTCAACGCCGTCCGGTTGCAGCAACGTAACGACGGGATCCATCCCGCCCTTGCCATCAACGAAGATGCGCAGCCAGGCCCCCGTCGACGCCTGGAATTTGAACAGCTTCTCCGTGTCGTCGGCGGAAATTGAAGAGGCAAACAGCTCCCCTTCGTTCAGCGTGTCGCGATCCGGGTCGCTGACCGCTTGCTCGCCCTCTCCGGACTGGTCACCGGTCTGTTCCTCGGCAGGAGCCTCCTGAGCCTCAGCCTGCTGGGCCGGTGCTTCGGGTTGAGCCTCCTGGGCTGCCTCTTGCTGTGCTGACTGAGCGCTCTGCTGCTGCTCCGCAGCATCGATCGGCTGCGCCTGCTGCTCTTCCTGCGCTTCGGCAACGGTCTCCTGCTGAGCCTGTTGCGCCACTTCCTCCGGCGCGTCATCCCCGCAAGCGGCGAGCGACGCCGCCAGCAGTGTGACTCCGGCGAACATCCCGACCGCGGCGCGAGGGACACGCTCAGAAATTTCCAACATAGGAGCACCTAATCCCTGCCGCCTCATCTTCAATATACGAGCAATGCGGGGTTATCGGCTGAAGTTGCCCGTGTGATTGGATGCCGGGAACCGGCGCGGATATACTCCTGTTAGCGTGATCGGGGAACGCAGAGGAGTTGGCCGTGGCCTACGAAATCGTCGAGACCTGCATCGGCTGTACGGCCTGCACCAACCGATGTCCGACCAACGCCATCTGGGGCGAGCGCAACACCATCCACTACATCGACCCCGCGCTCTGCATCGATTGCGGCGCCTGCGGTGCGGTCTGCCCGGTCGAATGCATCCTCGACGACGACGGTGACATCTGCCGCAAGTTCGCCAAGAAGGAATGGCCCAAGGCCGAGGTCGACCCCGACAAGTGCATCGGCTCGGGCTGCGAAATCTGCATCAACGTCTGCCCGTTCGACGCGCTGGAGCTCGACTTCACCAACGAAGCCTCCGACTTCTTCGGGCAGGCTGTGGTCATCGAAAAGAACTGCACCGGCTGCCGGCTCTGCGAGCAATCGTGCGGCTGGGACGCCGTCCACATCTTCCCGCGCCGGCCAATGCTCAAGAAGCTCCATTACCCCGGCGACAAGCCCACCCCGGGCCAGGAGAAGTTCCTCCGCACCCGCGCCTAGAGCTTCGATTTTCCCCGGCCCTCGACACCTGTTCTCGTCATACCCGCGCTTGCCGCGGGTATCTCGCCATAAGCGCCACGCTCCTCAAACTCAGCGAGATGCCCGCGACCCGGTAAGGGAACGAGGGAGACTGGGAAGGCGAATTGGCCGTTCGCCTCTACTGGTGAATGTCCTCGAGGAACGAGCGGTCCAGCGCCGCCTCAAGGTCGATGTCGCCGTCCAGTGCGTCGTACTCCAGCAAGACATCGGTCAGTGCGCGGAATTGCTGTTGTGTGAACCAACCAACCCCGTTGGCCCGAGTCAGGTCGCTCAGGGCATTTTCGATTTCGACGTCCAGAATGAACCGCTCATGCACGAGGTCCGGCGGAGGATCGTCGGGCAGGAACTTGGCAGTCGACTCGATCGCGGCCGCCGGATCGTCAACCGAGAACTCGAACGCACGCACGGTGGCGCGTAGGAATCGCGTCAGCTTCTCCCGATTCGTCTCGTCCTCCAGGAACTCCTCGCTCACCAGGTACACCACGCCAAGCGTGGGCACGCCGTAATCGGCGGCCTCGAACACCGTGATCTCCTGGTTCAAATTCCGGCTCAGGGTGTCCGGCTCATTGGAGAGGAAGACCGGGTACACCTCAACTTGTTGCTCAACCAGCACGACCGGATTGAATCCGACATCAATCATGTTCATGTCGTCGGTGGTCAGCCCGTGCGCCGAGAGCATCGCGTGGAACTCGGCCTGGACAATCCCCTTGAAGCCCACATCGCGACCGGCAAAATCGGCCGGCGACTCAATGCCCGACGAATCGAGCACGGCGTATCCGAAGTCTCCGCGCTGACCGAACAGCATCACCGCGACATACGGAGCACCGGTGTTGGCCCGAATCTGGAGCATCTCCGAAGCCGGAAGCGTCGTGATGTCGACCTCACCGGAGAGCACAAGACCCTTGTGCGCACCGGTAAAGCCGGCGTGCTGAATCTCGACCTCGAGGTTCTCATCGGCGAAGAAACCTTGATCCGCGGCGACATATACCGCGACGAACGGCAGGTTCGCCTGCTCCTTGAACCCAGCCATGTAGGTCATCGTCAGGGCGTCGCCGGAGTCGTCGCCGGAACAGGCGACGCTAAGCGCCGCCGCCAGGCCGGCGATCAGCGCAAATGAGAGCAACAATCTGGTGTGAATGGAAACAGACATCTGGGACATGGGCGCAGGGCTCCTCTGGCTGGTCGGACGCCGGGCGCTTCTTCTTGCCGGGCCGGCTAGCCGGAGCCGCTTCCGAGGGGTTGCCACGGCGATAGCGACCGCCTCCAGATTATGAATCGTGCCGGTATCGGGCAAGTAGAAGCGTCGTCTGGAAGCGACGACGCGGATCAGTCCTCGCCGTGCAGGCTCCGTGGCTCGCTGACTACCGAGGACTTGAACCACCAACCGTCGACGGCGTCGCGACGGAACTCCGCAATCAAACGGTGCTCGTTGCGGACCTTCAGGTCGGTGCCCAGGTCGACGTCGTCGCCTTCGAGCTCCAGCACCAGGCCGTCGTTCGAGAACTTGATCACGACCGAGTCGGCGGCACGGGCCTCCTGCTGTTGCGGCAGCCGGTGGTCGGTGTTGTCGGAGTCGTCGGTCGATGTATCGGGCGTAGTCATGTCTGCTCCAACAATTGAGCTTAAGAGGCGGTAACGGGCTGGTCGAGTCGCCACGAAAAGAGGCGCTCGGCAACGACCACAGCCGTCGACAGCGTCACGCCGATCAGCGTCAGCATCAACACCGCGGCGAACACCTGCTCGAGCCGCAGGTTGTTCTGCTCGATCCAGATCACCGCGCCCAGGCCGCCCTGTCCCGACAGGAAAAACTCCGCCACCACCGCGCCAATCAAGGACAACGTGACCGAAATCTTCAGCGACGCGAACAGATACGGCACCGCCGCCGGTAGGCGCAGGTGCCGGAATATCTCCCACGTTGACGCATCGACCGAGCGAAAGTAGTCATGCATCCGTGGATCGACGTCGCGGAATCCGGCAATGGCGTTGATCAACACGGGGAAGTACGTGATCAGGGCGGCGATCGCGATCTTCGGGTTCCAGCCGTGGCCAAACCAGATGATGAACAACGGGATCAACGCCACCACCGGAGTGACCTTGACCATGATCGCAATCGGCAGCACGGCCCGCTCCAGCACCTGGGAATGAGCCACGCCAGCAGCCAGCAGCGTGGCCGCCGCCGTGCCGATTGCGAGCCCGCCCAGAGACACCCCCAACGTCTTCAGACCCTCGTTGAAGTAGCGGCCGAAGTCCGAGAAGAAGTTCTCAATCACCCCGGTCGGGCGTGGCATCACCCACACCGAGACCTCGGCAAGCCGTACCCAGACTTCAATTGCGACCGCCGCAATCAGCAGCGCAATCAGGGGCGGCACAATCCAGCCAAGCAGCGGCCGCACATCCGGCGCTGCCAGCGGGATCCGTCCCGTTGTCGGATTGAGTTGGTCCAGGTCGCGGATCGGCTCGGAGATCATGGCGGACTCAAGCAGCGTCCAGCGGCACGGCGGCCGTGGTCGGCGAGCGCAGCGCCGCCCGCACGATCGCGGTGTCGTTGATGAATCGGTCCGAGTGTTCGTGCTCAGGTTGGCGCGGTCGCGGCGTGGTGATTGGAATGTCGGCAATGATCCGGCCCGGTCGCGGCGACATCACCAGGACCCGATCGGCGATCGCCACCGCCTCCGCCACCGAATGCGTCACAAACACCGCGGAGCGAGGCGGATCGCGAGGATCGTGCGAAACGCTCCACAATCGTTGCAACTCGTATCGCATCAGCTCGCGCGTAATCTCGTCCAGCGCCGCGAACGGCTCGTCCAGCAACAACAGCGGCGGATCGATCGCCAGCGCCCGGGCCAGCGCGGCGCGTTGCTGCATCCCGCCCGACAACTCCGCCGGCCGATAGCGCTCGAACCCACTCAGCCCAACAATCTCGATCAGCTCTTCCACGTTGGTCGGCGAATGCGTCTCCCGGGGGTTGAGCTGCAGCCCCAGCCGGACATTGTCCTCAACACTGCGCCAGGCCAGCAGTGCCGGTTCCTGGAACACGAGCCCGAGCCGTTTGTGGTGCTGAGCCTCCTTCGGCGTCTGACCGAAGATCGTCACCGCCCCTCCTGATGGCGGAGTCAGCCCCGCGATCATGCGCAGCAGCGACGTCTTGCCACAGCCAGACGGACCGACCAGTGCCGTGAACTCTCCGGCCCGAATGGTCAGGCTCGTGGGATCCACAGCATCGAGCAGCGCGCCCTGCTTGGTCTCGTAGGTCAGGCGGACATCCTTCAGCCGCACGGCCGGCTCGGCATCCGGTTCGATCGGATGCTTGATCACCAGCGGCGTCGCGGTGGCTGAAGGATTGGTCGAGCTGGTCACGGCGTTCGCAGGGATTGGCGTTAGCCTGTTTCTTGTGCGTCTCGCGCCAGCAACAATCAGTTGCGACTCGGGCGAGCAACCCTCAGTTTAGGCGTAGATCGGGAGCGGGTATGGCGACCATTGGCTTCATTGGCGGCACGGGACCTGAGGGACTTGGACTGGCGATGCGGCTGGCCATGGCCGGCGAACGCATCCTGATCGGCTCCCGCCGGATCGAGCGGGCAGAAGACGCCGCTCAGACCGTCCGCGACGCCGTGACTGAGGCCGGTGGAAGCCCCGACGCCGGCGGAGGTGTCAATCGAGATGTGGTCGAGCAATCCGATGTCGTCATCATCGTCGTGCCCTTCGACGGACACGAGGCGACGCTCAACGATCTGCGAGATTCGATCGGCGACAAGCTGGTCATCGACGCCGCCGTGCCGCTGACCATGGAAAATCGCATACCCGGCATATCTGAAGTGCCGCAGGGCTCGGCCACCGAACAGGCGCAGGCACTACTGCCCGATGCCCGCGTCGTCGGCGCCTTCCACAACCTCAGCGCGCGCAAGTTGCAGAAACTCTCCGATCCAATGGAGGGCGACGTCCTGATTACCGCCGACGACGCAGACGCCAAACAGCAAGTCGTCGACCTGGTCGGCAAGATGCCCGACCTCAGGGCAATCGACGCCGGCCCGCTCTCGATGTCGAAATTCGTTGAGGACCTGACCGCGCTGATCATCGGCATGAACATGCGCTACAAGACCCAGGCCGCCGTCCGCATGGTCGGAATCGACGACTAGCTCCCTCTCCCCGAGGGAGAGGGTTGGAGCGAGGGAGGACATCCGTGGCCGCTCCGTCCGAGTACCGCGTGTTCGCCGTCGGTGGCATTCCCGAAGTCGTCGAGGGTGACGATCTCGCAGAACTGATTCACTCCGCGTTGATCGCACAGGAAACGCCGCTCGAATCTGGCGACGTCCTGCTCGTGACTCAGAAGATCGTCTCCAAGGCCGAGGGCCGCGTCATCCAACTTGACGATGTCAGCGCCGGCGGTTTTGCCCAGGACTGGGCCGACGACTGGGAAAAAGACGCGCGAGCAGTCGAACTAGTTCTGAGCGAGTCGAAGCGCATTGTGCGCATGACCCGGGGCCTGATCCTCTCCGAAACCCGTCACGGCTGGGTATGCGCCAACGCAGGCGTCGATCAATCCAACGTCGGCGGCGGCGACGCCGTCACGCTCCTGCCCGTCGACTCCTCCGCGTCGGCCCTCACAATTCGCCGGGGCCTGGTTGCCCGTGGCCAGGTCGATGTCCCGGTCATCGTCACCGACACCTTCGGCCGCCCCTGGCGCAACGGACTGACCAACGTCGCCATCGGCGTCAGCGGGATGAATCCGATTCGCTCATATGTCGGAGAAGTCGACGCCGAAGGCTACGACTTGCGCGTGACCGAAATGGCAATCGTCGATGAGTTGGCATCCGCCGCCGAACCGGTGATGAACAAGCTCGACAAGGTGCCGGTCGCCGTGGTTCGAGGCCTGAACGTGCCCGTCGAAGAGTATGACCACACACCGCTCGTCCGCCCCGCCGAGATGGACCTGTTCCGCTAGGACCAACCAATGGCCGCCGCATTCAGCATTGACGCCGATTTCGAATGCTCATTGGACCAACTCTGGTCGTACGTGTCTCACGTACCCAACCAGGATCACTGGGTCTTCGGCATGTCAGACTCTGAGGTGGTCGGCGGCGGAGATATCGGTGTCGGCTCCGTGATCGAGGGCACATCGACCGAGCAAGGCAAATCTCTTCGCGTGACAATGACCGTCACTGAATTCGACCCGCCAACACGAATCTCCTGGGAGAACACCGACGGCCACACGCCATTCGTCACGGTGATCACCTGCTCTGGCGACGAAACTGGCTCGCGCATGCGATACCACGTCACGCTCTTTCCGACCGCGCTCCTGATGAAGATCGTCATGGGTCCGCTCCGACCGCTGGGCAACATCGTCGCCAACCGGATGTTGCGACAGGAAATCTCGCATCTCCGTCACGCAATGGGACTCCAACCCTGATGGTCAGCCTGAGCGCCTCCGCCGAGGTGACAATCAATCGTGAGCCAGCCGACGTGTGGGCCTACGTCTCCGACGTCACCAACCAGGACCACTGGGTCGATGGAATGTCCGATTCCGAGATCGTCGGCAACGGACCGGTCGGTCGCGGCACGCAGATTCGTGGCGTCTACACCTATGGAGGCAATGACGGCCCGGTCGAGATGACCGTCACTGAGTTTCGAGAAGGCCGTGAGCTCGCAATCGAAACGTCGGAAGGACCCTTCCCCTTCACCGGCCGACTGACCCTCGAGCGATCTGGAACCTCGACGATTGTGTCCAACTCGATGACTGCCGGGAGCGACCACATTGTCACCTCGATCATGTTCCTCGTGCTGCGCCCCCTGACAAAGTGGATGATGACCCGCCAACTACGCAAGGAATTGGGTCAGCTTAAGGCCATCCTCGAAGGCGACTAGCAGCGTCCCACTATGGCCGGGCCTAACGTTCCCGCTCGTCGGTAAACGCGATCTGGAAGTCATCGAACAGAATCCCGGCCTCCGAAGCGGCTGTTTGTGTGCGTTCATGCGCCTCCAGAAACGCCTCCCGTTCCCCGTCCTGAAGCGCAACGAACTGAGCGTTGTAGCCGCTATGCAACAGCGCAATGCCAGTCAGATAGCGATGGTGCCAGTCCTCCGCCTTTTCCGGTGGCTGTAGGTCGAACAGCGCGTCCCTGAAACGTTCGGTCGTCGGCAGACCGCGTCGCAGGTTCTCGCGATGGACCCGGCAATCGACTTGCTCATCGACGCAGCGCGTCGCCGTTTCAGGATCGATCACCGTCTGGATTTCAAGCGTCGCCCGAGCGACCAGATTGCAGAGTTGGTCGTAGTAGCTGCCCACCGGATACGTACAGTCGGCGTTGACCGCCGGCTCCGCAGGTGGCGGGTCACCCTCGAAGATGTCCAGCTCCCGCAGCAGGAACAACGCGGCCACAAACCCAATAATTCCGCCAATGATCGGAATCAGCAGCGAAGAGGACTGTCGGCGTCGTCCTGAGCGCCTCGGCGCCCGACTAGAGGACATCGTCAAGGAAATCGCGCACCGCTTCGACGAAGGCCTCCGGCTGATCGCCGGCCACCGAGTGCCCGGCCTCGGGAATCGTGACCAGGCGCACCACAGGAACCTGGTCGGCGAACTCCTCCGCCTGCTCTCGCTTCAGCACCGGGCTCTTCTCCCCGTGCAGTAACAGAGTCGGAACCGTCAGCGCCCTCGCCGTCTCCCAGATGCCGCCTCGCGCGTCGGCGACTCCGCGGAAATCGGCCTGGCGGAAGCGCTCGTCGAACATCTTCGCCATCTTGCCCTCGGGCGTTTCACGCAGCGACACCTCGAGGCGCTTCCTGATCCTTTCCTTGGAGCGGAACGGGTAGTACTGATGCGTCATCTCGACCCATGCCTCGAGCGAATCCAGCTCGTACGGTCCCGCGACAAACTGGCGGACCTGCTGAACCCCATCAACGCTCACGCCGGGTCCGACGTCGATCAGCACCAACGCCCGCAGCAGGTCAGGGTGCTGTGCGGCAAACGTCATCGCGTTCATGCCGCCCATCGAGTGCCCCAGCACCACCGGACGGTCCAGTTCCTGGATCTGGACGAACTGGCGGATGTCCTCGGCCATGTGGTCGCGCGAGTAGTCGGCGAGCTCGGACGCTCGGTCCGAGTGGCCGTGGCCCCGCTGATCGAGCGCATACCAGTGCAACCGGTCCGACAGCGCCGGCGCAACCTCGTCGAACGAGTGGCAGTTCAGCGCGAATCCGTGCAGAGCCACGGCGCTGACCTCGGCGTCGCCGCCGTGGTCGACGTAGTGAAGCTTCAGCCCGTTGACCGTCGCAGTCTGTCCGCTTGACAAGGCAATGTCTCTCTTCCTGCGTCCACGCATTCACCTTCCCTATAGACTACGCGCGCCATGCAGGAACGCGGACCGACCCTGCGCTACGCCGTGAACGAGCGACCGCCGCTGTTCATCGCGGCCGGCTTGGGTTTGCAAAACGCCCTGTTTGTCATCTCCGGGGCAATCCTCCTGCCGATTTTGCTGCGCGCCGCCGACTTGATCACCGCCGGCGAGGCTGCCTTCCTGATCTCGGCGTCTCTGCTCACGGCCGGTCTGTCGACTGCGGTGCAGGCACTACGCTTCGGCGCCGTGGGTTCCGGCTTCATGCTCTTCATGGGCACTTCGGGCACCTTCTTCGCCGCAACGTTCGATGCCATCGCGCTGGCGGGCATCGGCTTTGTCGCCGCCTTGGCACTGATTGCGGCGCCAACCGAGATTCTCATCGCACAGTTCTTCCGGTTCTTCCGCAACGTCTTAACCCCAACGGTCGGTGGCGTCGTGGTGATGTGTGTGGCGGTGACCGTCGTGCCTCTGACCATCAAACAATGGAATGGCGTCGGTACCGATCAGGCTGGATCATTGGAGTACATGCTGATCGGTGGCGTGGCTGTCCTCGCCATGGTCGCGATGATCGTCCTGGCCCCGGCGCGCTATCGGCTCTGGTCGCCAATCGTTGGACTCGCCGCTGGCTGTATCGCGGCGGCGATCACGGGTCACTGGTCCTTCAACCATGCCAGCGACGCGGCAATCTTGGGCTTCCCGATTGGTGAGTGGGAAGCGCCGACCTTCCCCACCTCGGGCGCCGCGTTCGCCGTCCTGGGCGCGTTCGTCATCGCCACCCTTGCCGGTACGTTCGAGACCGTCGGCGACGCCATCGCAATCCAGAAGGTGTCGCTGCGGAACTTCCGACGCATCGACTACGATTCCGTGCGCGGCGCGCTCAATGCCGACGGTGTGGGCAACGCGCTCGCCGGGATCTTCTGCACGACGCCCAACACGACCTACTCCTCACCCATTGGCATGGTGCCAGTGGTCGGTGTCGCCTCCCGCTGGGTCGGGCTCTGGGGTGCCGGACTGATGATCGTGATGGCCTTCTTCCCCATCTTGGGCGGCTTCGTGCTCGATCTGCCTGGTCCTGCGGTCGGCGGTGTGTCCTTCGTCGCGCTGTTGCTGCTGTTCATCGTCGGCATGCAGACCGTCGTCGATGCCGGCATCAACACGAGAACGGCGCTGATCGTCTCACTCGGCTTCTGGGGCGGCTTCACGGGTGAGTTTGCGGACGAACTGGGGCTGCCATTCGTGGAACACATCCCCGAAGCGTTGGCGCCAATCACAGGCAACGCGATCGCGCTTGGTTCTGTCATCGCCGTGCTGATCTCAACCATCTTTGTCCTGATGCCAAAGCGACGGTACCACTGGCAAGGAGCCGCATCCACGGATTCCCTCGACCAGGTGATCGCATTCGGCAAAGACGTGTCCAGCGGGTTTAGGCTGGAAACCGGTCCCGCGAATCGCCTCGGTCTGTGCCTCGAAGAACTGTTCACGCACGTCGTCGAGAACGGCGATCCCGACCGCACGGTTCGCATTGAGGCCACGGCCAACGAGGACGAGGTCGAAGTGGTCGTCACCGACCGATCCGACGTGCGGGACGTAGAAGTGCCCAATGTTCCCCCCGATCTGTTGGCGGCCGACGCCGACGAACTGCAGGACCTCGGCCTCGTCCTGTTGACCCGCCTGGCTACCAGCGTGAACCACACATCGATTGCTGGCTGGCAATATGTCTCATTCGTCATCGCGCGACAGCACCGAGAGATCCGGGTCGTCCAGCAACAGTGACGCCTGGCTGTCACTCTCCGACGACGAGCTGTTGGCCCAATGCCGGCTCGAACGCTTCCGTGCGTCAGGACCGGGGGGCCAACACCGGAACAAGACCGACTCCGCCGTCCGACTCACTCACAGGCCGACCGGCGTCGTCGGCTTCGCTTCGGAGCGTCGCTCGCAACACCAGAACCGCGCCGCCGCGTTAGCACGGCTGCGTCGCGGCATTGCCCTGGAAGTACGGTCCGGAGTGAAACTGGACATGTATCATCCACCGACCTCCTTGCAGCGAATCCTTCCCCGAACTGTCCAGACCGAGATATCGCGCAAGGAGCGTGTCGGCCCGAAGCACCGAGAATTCTGGACCGGAGTCGCGCCCCTGCTCGACCTGTTCGACGCCGTGGGCGCGTCCACCGCCGACTGCGCCTCATTGCTCGGCTGCTCGTCGAATCAACTGACCAAGCTGTTCGGGTCGGAGTCGCATCTCTGGGCGGCGGCCAACGCGATCCGTCAGCGCCACGGACTCAGTCCGCTTCGGCAATGACGGCGTCGACCTCGATCTCGACCAACATCTCGGGATCGATCAATCCACTCACCTCGACCATCGTGGCCGCCGGTGGATGATCGCCGAATGCGGCCCTCAGGTGTTCTCCCGTCGCCTCGTACTGACCGATATCTGTGATGTAAATCCGCACGCGAACGACATCCGCCAGCGACCCGCCCAGAACAGCAAGCGCATCTCCGATGATCGTCAGACATCGAGCCGTCTGCGCTCCCACGCCGCCGGGCGTCACCCGACCGTCCGGCTCGACCGCCGCAGTCCCGCTCACGTGAATCTGATTCCCCACTCGCACCGCCCGGCAGTAGCCGAATCGCTCTTCAAACGGCCCGCCCGATGAGGTTCGTTCTCGCG
>JAPPBN010000006.1:0-2833 GCA_026705025.1 Chloroflexota bacterium
GGTACCAGCGGGCTCGGTTCAAGGCGCATTGGCCCTCGGTCGAGGGGCTGGAAGCCGAGGTGCGAATGCTGGAGTTGGAACTGCAGCTGATCGAGGAACGCCGCCTCACCCTGGCGCCCGGCCAGCTGCCCTGGGAGTGGGACCAACGAAGACGGGAGGCACGGCGACGGGAGCAGCGGCTGGGGAACGCGCGGTCGAAGCTGCGCCGGGCGCGGCGGCGACGCGTTGTAGCAACAGCATTGACGTTTGGACTGTGGAAACACCGCTAGCCGGCGACGGCAGAGCGCCAAGCTCGGGCGCACACAGCCGGATGGGAGGGAACCGTCGCGCGCCTCTGGACCGCGCGGGAAGTTGAGACGCTTGATCTGGAGTGCTCGAGCGAGACCCAGAACCAGACGCCAACCGGAGAGGTCGGGCTTCGCCTATTGGACGATTCGGAGAGCGGCGTCGGCGCTCGCCCACGTTCAGACAACAGCGCCCGGAGTTACTGAGGCAGCAGAGAGGCGGAGCACCGACCGGCCTGGCGGCCCCGAACCTGCCCGGCGCAGCGCTGAGCATGTTCCCGCTCGCGCTCCGCGCGTCCGCCGACCAGAGAGATTCGAGGACAGATCGTGACTGTTCGTGACCGATTCATGATCGATTGATTCACGATCCTCATCATGACGTTCACGTACGTTCGATATCCTGAACCCGCCGAGACCAGCGCCGCATCCTGCTGCGGCTTGAGGCAATCGGCGACGGCGGGGGTCGGTCATCGGGGCCGGGCTCCAGCTGAGACCACTGGAACCTGTTGAGGTCCTCATGCAGCGTTCTCGGATCACAGGTGTGATGTTGGTCGGGCTGGGCGTGTTGATCGGCTCGCTCACGTTTGGCGCGGTCTGGGCCGCGACGCAGATCGGCACGACGGACGTGCGGATCACAGCTGAGCGACTTGAGGACGGCCGCGTCGAACTCGGCTTGCAACAGCTCGGCGGGGGCGGCGTCTGGGGCGAGACGCAGCGGCCTGAGAACCGCTTTCTGACGCCAGATGCCGAGGTCGGTGCGCTGCACCAGAGCGAGCCGATCACGATCGAAGTCGAGGTCGAGGTGGCGTCCCGCGAGGAGCGCGCCGCAACTGTCTACTACGACTATCTCGTTGACGCCGGCGCCGGCATCGGCGAGCGCTACAATGCCCGATTCACCGACCCCGACCACCCCGAACTTGTACCGGGGCGCTTCCTCTGCGTGATCGATCCGAACGACGATGGCATCGAGGCGCTCTGCGACGGACTCGAATCGAGCTATCGCGGACCAGTGGTACGGGTCGAACACGACGACTGGGACGACCTGCGCTCGGAGCTGCGGGCGCGAATGGCGGTGCAGGTGCCCGTCGCGATGCTGACCACGAGCGTGCCGACGACGATCCTGGCGCTCGAGGTGCGCGAGCGGGCCCGCAACCGGCCCTGGGTCACCTACTGGATCGAGTTGCTCGACCAGCACCTGGCGCCGAGCGTTGCGCCATTCTGCCAGGTCACGCACAGCGGCACCCTGTTCGAGAACGAAGAGGACTTCTTCTGGGGTCTCTCGTCCGAAATCAGCGCAGCGGCCGCCGCACAACTCGGCGTCAGCCTCGACTTCAGTTCGCACAGTGAGGTCGCCGGCCAGGCAGCAGCGATCCGCGAATGCGTGGCCAGCGGCGCATCGGTGATCACCACCACCCTGGTCGAACCCGAGGTGCTGCTGCCAGCGATCGAGGAGGCGCTCGCCGCCGACATCCCGGTCGTCTCGTTCAACTCCGGCGTCAACGCGGCCGACGAGATCGGCACCGTGCTGCACATCGCGCTCGACGACCACGAGGCGGGCCGGATCGCGGGCGAGGAGTTCAACCGCCGTAAGATCAGGGGCACGGCGCTCTGCGTGATCCACGAGCCGAACAACGTCGGCCTGCACGAGCGCTGCGAGGGCTTCGAGGAGACCTATCGAGGCGATGTCGAACGATGGTCGGCGGAGGATCCCGCGGCGGCGCGCGGCGAGCTCGCGGCTCGGCTGGACGAGGGCGACATCAGGGCCACGCTGACGCTCTCCGTGCACAGCGCCTGGGACGCGCGGATTGTCAACAACCGCCGAGCTGAGCCCGTGCCGCTCGCGGCCTTTGGCTTCAGCGTCGGCCTGGCGCGCGGCGTGCTCGACGGCTCGGTGATGTTCACGATCCTCGATCACCCGGAACTGCAGGCCTACATGTCGACGGTCGCCGCGGTGATGGCCGAGCGCTGGCGCCTCGACCCTGTGACCTACTTCAACGGCATGTCTCTGCTGATCCGCCCGCAAATCGCGGACGCCGACTACATGCAGCGAGTCGTTGACGCGATGTACGCGGAACCTACCGGCGAGTGACTCGCAGACCGGCTCCGGCGGCCCAGCGCGGCGGCCGGAGCCGGCGCGCGCGACGGAGATCTTCCCGCACTTCAAGCGCGAGTGCCGCCGATTGGCCCGCCGACCCGCAATCGACACCTGACTGCTTCGCTCCAGGGGGCTTCGATCACTTCGTGTCCACGCCAGGCCGGGACCCGGCGGATTGAGTGCACGTGTTCTCCGTGTCACCTGCCTCAGCCGTTCCTCCCTCCTCCTTACTGGACCTCCACGTCCCTGCAGCCCGATGATCGCTCCTCTGACGAGCTCCGCCGGCGGACCGAACTGCACGTGATCAGTCAAGCCCTCGCGTGGGTAGTGCCCGTGCGTAGGCCGTACATTGGCGGCTGTGGCTTGCACGGCCGCTGACGCTGGAAGATTGGAGCCGTGAACCCAGCCGAAGATCACGCTGCGAGTGAGCTCCTGCGGAAGCGCTCTGGACGAC
>JAPPBN010000017.1:0-30232 GCA_026705025.1 Chloroflexota bacterium
GATTAGAAGTCCGTCGCTCTGTCCGGTTGAGCTACGGGGGGTCAGCTTTGCGGGCCGCCGGCCTCATAGAAAGCGGCGCCCCGCTTGTCCAATGATATGGCGACGCTCTCCGTCTCCGACGAGCCGTCGGGATAGTTGAACTCCAGCACAATCCGCCCTCGATGCGACCCTTCCGGCACGCCGCCGGCCGACGCCGAGATCGGGATGATCGATTGCTGCGGCATGTTCGAAAAGTCGTAACCGTTGCCCAGTGCGACGCCCGCCTGGATCCCCACGTCAAGCCAGCTCGGCGTGCTCACCACCCGCCAGGCCAGCAGCCCGCTGCCCTCGTTCGCGATCGTCAGCTGCGTCCCGCCCCGCGCCAGCTCGCTCGACGACAACTCCACCTCACTCGGTATCCCATCCAGCTCAGGCATCCCCAGCAACGCCTCCCGGCTCGACTCCGGCCCGCCGATCGTCAACCGAGCCGGCACGGCACTGCCGGGCAGGTCCAGGCTCATTCGCTCCCGGACCTGGTCCAGCCGCTGCCGGAACAGGTCGGGATCCAGTGCCCCGCCCGGCGCCGTCAGGTTGGCAATGTCGGGCAGGACCACCGGATGCGACTCCCACAACCGCTGACCATTGACAACCGGCGGATTGAGCACACAGCCCAACACCCGCTCCTGGTACGGATAGTCCCAGTAGCCGCTCTCGTCGTCATCACAGTCGTACGGCGGTCGCGCCGGATCGTACATCGGGTTCCCCGGATGGTTAATCCAGGCCCAACCGTTGTAAGCCCACAGTGCGAAGTACCAGGACTCCACGTAGCTCGGATCGCTATCGCCCACCACCGGGAAGTAGTCCTCGTTCCACTTCTCCGCCAGGATCCCGGCGCCGGCCGCAATGTTGTAGGCAAAGTGTGAGATCGCCAATGCCTCATATCGCGAAGGCAAGCCGCCGTCGTTGTCGATCGTGCTCGTCACCTGCATGATCCCGTAGCCGCAATCCGGGGAGATCAACGCCGCTCCGACGTGGCCGTAAGGAACATTGATATGCACCTGGTTGATCTTGCTCTCGATCCAGCTGATCGCATGAAGCAGCTGTGCCGGAATCGTTGCCGACGCCGACGCCGTCCGATTGGCGCCCACCTTCAGGGCGGGCATGGCAAACTCCGCGTCGTCTGGAAACAACCGGTTCTCAGCCGCCAGCAGCTGAGCTTCGAGGTAGATGCTGCGCATCTGATCCGCTTCGAACGACTCAACCGCAAAAGGAGGTCCCCCTCCGCTGTAGGGACAGCTGTGGGGTGCGCTCGAAACGACGTCGACGCTGAGCATCCCGGCGCCAATCCCGATCAACAACGCGAGCAACACACCTCGAACCAGAAGCCAGGTCACCGCGACACGTCAACCGACCACTGGGCATTGGGCGGCATGGACCCGGTCGCACCCACCGTCATCATCACCCTCGGCCCCGCCCGGCCGCTCCCACTCGCGTGTCGCCACGCGTTCCGACTCTACCACGCACCTCACGACATCAACGCTGCGATACTGTGGGCAAAATGCCGTGAACCAACCGCGGTAGGACTGCTTCATCCAGAGCGTGGACAGGAGGCGCGTGTGGCGCGCATTGCGATTATCGGGTTGGGCTACATCGGCGGCTCGATCGGACTCGGCCTACGCGCAGCAAAACTGCGAGACACCGAAATCGTCGGCTTCGACGACTGGCGTTCAGCCAGACGAGCGGCGGACAAGCAGGACGCCGTGGACCAGATTGTGGGCAGTCCCCGCGAGGCAGTCGATGGCGCTGGACTCGTCATCCTCGCAACGCCTCCGGCGTCAACATCCGAGTTGCTTGAAGACATCGCGCCCGCGCTGGGCCGCGGCGCAGCCGTGACCGACACTGCGGCTTCCAAAGTCAAGATCGAGGAATGGGCGGGCAACCACCTGCCGAACGGCGTCTCCTTCATTGGCGGCCACCCGCTGGCCGGCGACGCCTCCGCATTCGGCATCGACAACGCGAGCGCCGATCTGTTCCGAGGCAAGCGCTGGTTCCTCAGCCCCTCGCCCAATGCCTCCGACAGCGCGGTCAAGTCGGTCCTCGGAATGGTCCGTGAACTGGGAGCCTCGCCGCACTTCCTCAGCTCCGAAGAACACGACTACGTCCTGGCCGGCGTCTCTCACCTGCCCCTGGTGGTCTCCTCGGCGCTGTTCACCATGCTTCGCGGCTCAGACGGTTGGCCCGACTTCGGACGCGCCGCCGGCGAGACCTTCCGTTCAATGACCGCCTACAACTCCGGCGACCCAACGATGACGACCGAGATCGCCGTCACCAACCGGGAACAGGTCCAGCATTGGATCGACCGATTCGTGCTCGAGCTCAATCGGGTCCGCAACCTCCTCGACGAGGAGGAGGAAGAGGTCTTCAAGGAGTATTCGACGGCGCAAATCAATCACGCCAAGTTCCTCGGCGGCGACGACCTCGATCCCGACGCCGGAGCACAGCCAGACATTCCCGATGCAACATCCCAGATGGCGGCGCTGCTGATCAGCCCGCGTCTCTACGACCGAGTCCGCAGCATGACCAAGCGCAGCGAAGAACGCGAGAAGGAACGCGAATCGCGGGGACGCCGTTGGGGACGCGGCTGATCCAATGGGCGACGAAATCGTTGTCGCACCCGGCGGAACCCTGCGAGGCGACCTTCGCGTTCCGGGAGACAAATCGATCTCCCACCGCGCCCTGATCTGCAACGCCCTCGCCGAAGGCGAGGCCAGGATTAGCGGACTCCTGGACAGCGCCGACTGCCGCTCGACCATGGCTTGCCTCAGCCAATGGGGAGTCGAGTTCGAGATCGATGCCGACAACCTTCTGCTTCGCAGTCCGGGTCAGCATTCCTTTCGCCAGGCCCCGGGCACACTCGATTGCGGCAACAGCGGCACCTCAATTCGCTTGCTCAGCGGAGTCGCCGCCGGGCTCCCGTTTCGCAGCCAGTTCGACGGAGATGACTCGCTGCGCGGACGCCCCATGCGCCGCGTGCTCGATCCGTTGGCCTCAATGGGCGCCCTGGTCGATGACGCAGACACCGCGCCGTTCTGGGTCGATGGTTCGGGCGGACTGACGCAAGGCTTCGACGGCGATCTCGCGGTGGCCAGCGCTCAGGTCAAGAGTTGCATCGTGTTTGCCGCCTTGCGCGCCGAGCATCCCAGTCGCATCATCGAACCTGGACCATCGCGCGATCACACCGAGCGCATGCTCGGCGCCATGGGCGCAGACATAGAAGTTGACGGCTCGTGTATCCGTGTTCGACCTGGCGCGGACCTGGCCACCAGCGACGTTCATGTCCCAGGCGATATCAGCGCAGCCGCATTCTGGATGATCGCCGCCGCGCTGATTCCCGGCTCCGATATCGCATTGCCGAACGTCGGCGTCAATCCCACGCGCAGCGGTGTCATCGACGTGCTGCGCTCGATGGGCGCGGTCGTCGAGTTGCACAATCAACGCGACGTATCGGGCGAACCGGTCGCAGATATCACCGTCAGAGGGTCGAAGCTGTACGGCACGCGAATCGACGGCGATCTGATCGTCACTGCATTGGACGAGCTGCCGGCACTCGCCGTCGCTGCGGCATTCGCCGAAGGCATAACCGAGATCCACGACGCCGCGGAGCTGCGCGTCAAGGAATCCGACCGGATCGAGACCACTTCCGACATGCTGACCGCGATGGGCGTGGAAGTAGAGGAGTGGCCCGACGGGATGCGCATCGTCGGAGGACAACCGCGCGGCGCCACGGTCGACTCACACGGTGATCATCGCCTGGCGATGTCGGCCGCCGTCGCCGCCCTGGCCAGCGACCCAGAATCGGGGCCGACCACGATCGAGCGAGCCTCCGCCGTCGAGATCTCGTACCCGAGCTTCTGGAGCGACCTCGATCGACTGCGACATGACGGCCCCTGACCCAGACCAACTCGTTGTCGTCGTATCCGGTCCCTCAGGCGCCGGCAAGGACACGGTCATCGCAGCAGCGCTGGCATTGGACCCGTCGTTGTCCAAGGTGGCCACAGCGAAGACCAGGCCGCCCCGCCCCGGCGAAATCGAAGGCGTGCATCACGTCTTCCTCAGCGATGAACAGTTCCGACGCTGGATCGCCGATGACGCATTCCTCGAACACGTCGAAATCTATGGGCACCGAAGCGGAGTACCCAGGGCCGCGGTGGAGGAACTGCTGCGCCGGGGGCGAACGCCCATCCTGCGCACCGACGTCCAGGGAGCGCGCACCCTCAAGTCAAACCTGGACAATCCACTGCTGGTGTTCGTGACTGCGCCCAGTGTCGAGTCGCTGGAACGGCGGATCCGCTCCAGGGCTGCAGAAACCGAAGCCGAAATCGTCGCGCGGCTGGCCGAGGCAGAGGCGGAGCTGGCGGAAGCAGGCTGGTTTGATCTCGTCATCGTCAACCAGGACGGTTCCCACAACGACGCAGCCGAGCAGTTGGTGAAGGCGATTTCCTCCGCGCGCGAACGCCGTCACCGGGCACCTTGACGGCTGTTATCCCTGACCTTTGACATCGGCCGACGTTGGCGTAGGCTTCTCTCAGGAACGGAAGTGCGCAATGTCGGCGACGATGATCGATGGTGTGATGGATTCTCACACGCGTCCGTCCGCGCATTGCCACACGTCCGGCGGGCAAGGGGTCTGGCGAAGCGAGAGCTAAATCGCGACGCCCGGGGTGATTCGCTCGATTATTGAGCGCGCCCCCGATCCCTAGGAGCCTGTTCCCATGCCGTTGACCGGCACACTCAGCCCCAGTCTCGATCAATTCAAGCAGTTGGCCGCCGAAGCCAGGGCATCTGGCCGTGGCAACTACGCCGCCGTCTACCGAGAAGTCCTGGCCGACCTCGAAACGCCCGTGTCCGCCTTCCTCAAGGTCAAGCGCGGCGCCTACTCGTTCCTGCTCGAATCGGTGGAAGGTGGCGAGCGGCCCAGCCGCTACTCCTTCATCGGCACCGAGCCGTACCGAATCCTCCGCGCCCCATCCGGCGGCGCAGTCGACCCATTGCATGAGGTCGAAGCCGAGCTGGACCGATTCGACCTGGTACCCAACCCCGATCTGCCGCCGTTTCACGGCGGTGCAGTCGGTTACCTCAGCTACGAGGCGATCCGCCACTTTGAGCCGCGCGTCGAGCCCGCTGGTTACGACCCGCACGGTCTGCCCGAGGCGCTGTTCCAGTTTGTCGATACGGTCCTGCTCTTCGATCATCTCAAACACGTGATCAAGGTCGTCTCCCACGTCCGCCTGGACGGGGACATTGAGTCCGCCTATCGCGCCGCCGAGTTCCGGATTAACGAACTGGTCGAGCGTCTGCAGTCTGGACCGCCCATCCCTCCCGTCGATGCGCCCGAGCCGTCCGGCCACTCCGCGGCAATCCGCTCTAATATGGAGCGCGAGGCCTATTTCTCCGACGTCAAGCAGATCATCGACTACGTCGTCGCAGGAGACATCATCCAGTGCGTCTATTCGCAGCGGTTCTCGCGCGACACCTTCGTGCATCCCTTCAACGTCTACCGAACCCTGCGCACCGTGAATCCGTCGCCCTACACCTACTACCTCGAGATGGACGACCACCAGATCGTCGGCACCTCACCCGAGCTGCTGGTGATCGTCGAGGATGGCAAGGTCTCGACTCACCCGATCGCCGGCACCCGCCGCAGAGGATTGGACGAAGACGAAGACCGAGCCTTGGAAGCGGAACTCCGCGCCGACGAGAAGGAAGTGGCCGAGCACGTCATGCTGCTTGACCTGGGCCGCAACGACATCGGCCGCGTCGCCAGGCCCGGCACCGTGCGCGTCACCCAGGAGCTCGATGTCGAGCGCTACAGCCACGTGATGCACCTCGTCTCGCACGTCGAAGGCGATCTGGCCGAAGGCGCAACGTCATTCGACGCAGTGCGAGCGACCTTCCCGGCAGGCACCGTCTCCGGAGCGCCCAAGATCCGCGCGATGGAGATCATTTCCGAGCTCGAACAGGACCAACGCGGCCCGTACGCGGGGGCACTGGGATACTTCGGATTCGGTGGCAACATGGAAACTGCCATCACGATCCGCACGATCATCATGCAGGACGGTGTCGCCTCGGTGCAGGCCGGCGGCGGGATCGTCTTCGATTCGAAGCTGAATGACGAGTTCGAAGAGACGGTGAACAAGGCGATGGGCATGTTCACCGCGCTCGACCTGGCGGAGGAACGCTCTCGCGCCGGAGCCGTCACCGGTGGGTCGCGGGGCTACTGATGCCGGAGTCCCTGATCATTGGCTATGGCGTCGTCTTCGACGAGGCCGGACGCGTGCTCCTGCTTCGCCGACGCGCCGATGAGGCCCTCTGGCCCGGACATTGGTGGCTGCCCGGCGACACTACCCCGCTGTCCGAAGAGCCGGACGACACGGTGCCGCGCATCTTCGAGCACCTGCTGCGCCAACGCGTTCGCGTCGGCTACGCCCACACGGTCTACGGCGAAGAGCCGGCGACTGGTAGGCACACGGTCCATAACGCCTACGTCGTCACGGTCGAGGAAGCGCTCGACGGCGCACCTGATGACGAAACCAACCCGTTCGACGCGATGGAATGGTGGGACACAACATCAGCGGTTGCCGAACTGCCAGAGCAGCAAGCCGAGTTGCTCTCGACAGTGCTCGAACGCCGCGCTTCAGGCTGGGACTTCGAAGCCGACTCGACCCTCGACGATCTGTTCGCCGAGCCCAAAGCGCCTCCCCTGGCTTCGATTCCGACTCGAACACACGCAGACCGTCGGGCAGCCGGCGATGCGATCCTCGCCGAACTCACGGGCCAGAACCAGTTTGCCCAGATCATTGAGACGCGGATGGGGCCGTTCGGCTCGTACCTCGTCGATCACATCTGGGGCGACATCTGGCAGGACGGTCTGCTTTCGCGACGCGATCGCAGTCTCGCCGCCATGGCGGCGGCCGGCGCCCTGATGCAAGTGGACGGGTTCGCCTTCAACGCGTCGATCGGACTTCGCAACGGACTCAGCCGCGACGAGATCGTGGAAGTGTGCCTGCAGCTTGCCGTTGAGTGTGGCTTCCCGTTCGCCAATCTGGCGCTGACCCGAGTGCTGTCGGACTGGGCGGAGTCGGGGCACGAGTACCATCCTGAGCCCGCTGAGGGCAAAGACGATGAGCAACGCCGCCGCAGCGCCGTGGCCGTCTGGCGACTCCTGACCGATCGTCCTACCGACGAACGGCAGATCGCCCAGGACATGCAATCGCAGTTTGGCTCGGTCGGACGTCTGATGACTGACTGGAACCTGGGTGAGATATGGACAAGCGACGTACTCGCGAAGCGCGACCGCGCGCTGATCGTTCTCGCCATGCACATCGCGATCGGCCGGACACAGCAGTTGGAGGATGCGCTGTCCACGGCTCACCGGTTCGGATGTAGCTGGGATGAACTCGACGGCATAATTGCGATCGCATCCGCGTTCTGCGGATTGCCGCGCGCTTCAGACGCCGGACTCATCCTGCAGCGGCTCCGCGATTGACGTTGCCTACCTAGAATGCGCGCCAACGCACCACTTGAAGGATTGAAGGAACGAGGAACTGAGATGGCGACTCACGCAGAACGACGCAAGGCCGGCAGTGAGTTATTGGCCGCGATGACCGGCCAGCCGGTTGGCTTCGCCTCCGCCGCCGAGCAGCGCACCGGAGCGTTCGGTAGCTTCGTCGTTGACTACATCTTCGGCCAGGTCTGGCAAGGCGACGAACTCTCGCGTCGCGATCGCAACATCGTCGCGTTGGCCATGCTCGGCGCGCTGGAGCGCCTGCAAGCGGTCCAGTTCCATGCCAGCTTCGCGCCGGCCAATGGCGTAACTCGCGAAGAAATGACCGAGATCGCGCTACAAATCGCCGGTTACTCCGGCTTCCCCGCCGGTAACGAGATGATCAACGTCCTCGTCGAAGCATGGACCAAGGCCGACGGCAAGCCGTACCGGATACCTCCGGCCGAATACAAGGACGACGACCAGCGCCACCGCGATGCAGTCGACATAATGCGGACGCTCAACGGCCAGGAGGAGGACCAGGATCCCGCTGAAGCGCTGGCCGGCATGGAGAGAATCGGACCGGTCGGCAAGCTCGCCTTCGAGTTCGCCTTCGGTGACCTCTGGTCGCGCTCGCAACTGTCGCGCCGCGATCGTTCGCTGGTAGTCGTGTCGATCCTGGTCGCTCTCAACAAGACCGAGGAGCTCCAGTTCCACATCCCCGGCGCGCTCAATCATGGCGTCACCGAAACAGAACTCGAAGGCGTCATGGCCACTGCCGCTCCCTACTGCGGATTCCCGCGCGCCGTCGAGGGTTTCCGCACCCTGCGGCGCATACTCCGCGAACGGGAGTCACAGGAAGAGGGCGACCATGGCGGTTGATACGTTACTGATCGACAACTACGACTCGTTCACCTACAACCTCTACCAGTACCTCAGCGAGCTGGGCGCCGATGTCGTCGTCCATCGCAACGACCAGATCACGCTGGAGGAAATCGAAGCGCTGGAGCCTGAACGGATCGTGATCTCGCCCGGTCCGAAGACTCCCGTCGAAGCCGGCGTCAGCGTCCCCGTGCTGCAGCGATTCAGTCCAACCATCCCAACGCTCGGCGTCTGCCTGGGACACCAGGCGATCGGAGCGGCGTTCGGCGCGACGGTCGGACCTGCGGGCGAAATCAGGCACGGCAAGGTGTCATCGATCGAGCACGATGGTGAAGGCGTCTTTGCCGGATTGCCCAATCCGATCGAGGCGACGCGTTATCACTCCCTGATCGTCGACCCGGAGACGTTGCCCGACGACATCGTCCCGACCGCCTGGTGCGAGCGGGTAGACGGAACCGGCCGGATCCTGATGGGCCTGCGCCATACCGACTACCCGATTGAGGGCGTGCAGTTTCACCCTGAGTCGATTCGGACCAAGACCGGCCACGCGATCTTGAAAAACTTCCTCGATCAGTCCGCGGACTTCCACCGTGGCTGACCCCGACCTCGGAGCGGCGCTTGCCGCTGTGGTCGACGAACGTCGCAGCCTCAGCGACGTGGAAGCATCGGCCGCAATGGACGCGTTGATGTCGGGCGACGCCGATGAAATCCAGGCGTCCGCCCTGCTCACCGGCCTCAGGATGAAGGGCGAATCGGTCGATGAGGTCGTCGGCCTGGCCCGCGCAATGCGGGAGCACGCGCTGCCCGTCCACCTCTCGGATCTGCCGCGCCTCGCCGACACTGCCGGCACCGGAGGCTCGGGAACACACGCGTTCAACTCGTCAACCGCCGCCGCGTTCGTCATGGCCGGCTGCGGTGTTCCGGTCGCTAAGCACGGCAACCGCGCGATGTCCTCAAGCGTCGGTAGCGCCGATGTGCTCGAGGCCCTTGGCGGTCAGATCAGCGTCAATCCCGAACAGGCGGCCGCGCTCATCCGTGAAGTCGGATTCGGATTCCTCTTCGCCCAGGCCTTCCATCCCGCGATGCGCTTCGTTGCCCCGATTCGACGCCGCATCGGCGTGCGAACGGTGTTCAACATCCTCGGTCCGCTAACGAATCCCGCCAGAGCAACCCATCAACTGATCGGCGTCGCGCGTCCCGAACTGGGTCCGCTGATGGCGACAGCGCTAGGCCGTCTGGGCGTTCGCCGCGGACTGGTCGTCCACGGACAAGAAGGCCTGGACGAAGTCTCCCCTGAGGGTGAGACCACCTGCTGGCAGGTTGATGGTGAAGAGCTGATCGAATTCACCGTCTCACCCGGCGACTTCGAGATCCGCCCCGTACCGCTCTCCGCCGTCCGCGGCGGTCAGACCGCCGAAGAGTCTGCGTCGATGATGCGCGACGTTCTCGGCGGCAAAACGTCAGCACTCACGGGATTCGTCACGCTCAATGCGGCCGCCGGGTTGTTGGCGGCAGAAGAAGTTCCGACGTTCGCCGAAGGCGTCAGCCGTGCGGCCGAATGCATCGACGATCAGCGCGCGCTGCGTAAGCTGGAACTGTTCGTCGAGCGGTCACGCGCTATCGCGGGTAAAACCGAAGCGTAAAGGGTTGACATAATGTCGTCCGTCCTCGAGCGCATCGTCAACGAAACCTATGAAGCCGTGGAGGTGCGCAAAGAGACAGCGTCCCTCACAGAGCTGGAGCGGCGCGCGCATGCTCGAACAGAGCGAAATGACTTCGTGGCAGCGCTCAATCTACCCGGAGTCGGACTGATGGCGGAGATCAAGCGGGGCTCACCGTCCAAGGGCCTGTTCGCCCCCGACCTGGTCCCCGCCGACCTGGCCCGAACCTACTGCGACATCGGGGCGGTCGCTCTCTCCGTCCTGACCGCGCCGGCATTCTTTGCCACCGACAACGATCTGTGCGATGCGGTCACCGCCCTTCAGGGCAGCAGTTTGCCCGTCTTGCGCAAGGAGTTCCACGTCGACCCTTACCAGGTCGCCGAAGCAGCAGCCCTGGGAGCCGACGCCTATCTGCTAGTCGCCAAGACCCTCGATGCCGCCCAGCTCACCGAGTTGGCCAGGGCCGGCGAGCAGTACGGCCTGACGGCCTTCGTGGAAGTCACCGACGAAGTGGAAGCTGAAATGGCGCTGGAAGCCGGGGCGACCGCAATCGGCATCAACAACCGCAACCTCCACACATTCGAAGAGGATCTCGGCACAACAGAGCGGCTAAGACACACGATCCCCGCTTCGATTCCCGTCGTGGCAGCCAGCGGCGTACGAACCCGCGAGGACATGAAGCGAATGGAAGCCTGCGGCGTCAATGCGGTCCTGATCGGCGAGGCGCTATCGACAGCCGCCGACCCGCACGCCAAAGCGCGAGAGCTGTTAGGACGATGACGTTCGTCAAGGTCTGTTCCGTGCGAGCCGTCGAACACGCCGTCTGGGCGCGCGAGGCCGGAGCCGATGAGATTGGCATGATCTTCGCCGACGCGCCGAGACGCATCGACCTCAAGGTGGCACGGGCCGTCCGCCGCGAGCTGGGTCCCCGGGTCGAGATCGCGGAAGCGACAACGGAAACCGTCGAGCGTGAGCGCCATGATGCCAATCAGCCGCTATTGGTTGGGGTGTTCGCTGGTCAATCAGTCGACGAAATCGAGCGGGTGCTCGACCATGTCGACCTTGATCTCGTTCAACTCAGCGGCGGCGAACATCCCGCCCTCGCAGGACGAATCCGACGCGCCGTCGTGCGAGTCATTCACGTGGCCGATGGCATGGACGCCGGATCGGTGTTGCGAGAGATAGATCGCGCCCCGAATACGATCACGATGCTCGACGCCAGATCGAAACAGGGCGGTGGCATGGGGCAGCGCATCGACTGGTCGATTGCGGCCGAAGTGGCGTCGAACCGCCCGCTGGTGCTGGCCGGAGGGCTGAACCCCGACAACGTCGCGGAAGCGGTACGCGCCGTCCGACCCTGGGCTGTCGATGCTTCGTCCGGCCTCGAAACCGACGGAACCAAGGACCGAGAGAAGATCCGGGCGTTTGTCGCCGCGGCGAAAGCTGAGGATGTGTCGTGACGAGAGAGACTGGAGCCTTCGGACCCTTCGGCGGGCAGTTCGCGCCGGAAACCCTGATGCCCGCGCTGGCCGAGTTGGAAGAGGCCTGGGCTCAAGCGCAGGCCGACGCAGAGCTCCGAGCCGAGCTCGACGGTATGTTGCGCGACTACGTCGGCCGCGAAACGCCATTGACCCACGCAGAACGACTCTCGGAACAACTCGGCGGCGCGCAGATCTGGCTCAAGCGGGAGGACCTGGCTCATACCGGCGCACACAAGATCAACAATGCGTTAGGGCAGGTGCTGCTCGCCCGTCGGATGGGCAAGCCGAGAATCATCGCCGAGACCGGAGCCGGGCAGCACGGGGTCGCCACAGCCACAGCCTGCGCCAGATTCGGCATCGAGTGCATCGTCTACATGGGCGAGGAAGACGTACGTCGCCAGGCGCTCAACGTCTTCCGCATGGGCCTGCTCGGAGCGAAGGTTGTCCCGGTCAAGTCGGGAGCGCGCACCCTCAAGGACGCGATCAACGAATCGATTCGGGACTGGGTGACCAATGTGCGCACCACCCACTATCTGATCGGCAGCGCGATCGGCCCGCACCCGTATCCGGTGATCGTGCGCGAGCTGCAGTCCTGCATCGGCCGCGAGGCCAGGCAACAGCTCCAGGAGAAGATCGGCAAGCTGCCCGACGTTGCCATTGCGTGCGTCGGAGGCGGCAGCAATGCAATCGGGCTGTTCCACCCCCTGATCGACGATCCGGTCCGCCTGATCGGCGTCGAAGCGGCCGGCGAAGGACTCGAGGCTCGACACGCGGCAACGCTGTCCGCCGGCTCACCCGGAGTCCTGCACGGGACGCGAACGTACGTCCTCCAGGATGAGCACGGCCAGATCACCGAGGCGCATTCCATCTCCGCCGGTCTCGACTACCCCGGCGTCGGACCCGAACACGCCTGGCTGATGCTGACGGAACGGGCCGAATACGTCTCGGTCACCGACGACGAGGCGCTCGATGGCCTCAAGCTCCTCTCCGAGACCGAAGGCATCATCCCTGCCCTCGAAACCGCTCATGCGATCGCCTACGCCGCCAAAATCGCACCCACCATGCAGCCCGAAGAGACCATCCTGATCGGTCTGTCCGGTCGAGGCGACAAAGATGTCGAGATCGTCAGGGACGCGCTGGCCGCGCGAGAGCGCTAGTCGTGTCGCAGTCTCCGGACGCTGAGTCCGGCGAAGCGCAACAGCAACCACCTGCAGACCGCGGCCTCGAGGGCTTCAAACTGGTCGGCTGGGGCCTGATCTGCACGCTGGCCTGGTTAGTCGTGTTACTGATCACCGGCGCCCTGGTGACCGCGATCGACGAGGCGGACGAGGCAGCCAGCGAGACGGGACTGTTGGTGTTCGTGATTGGCCAGGGAACCGCCGGCATCCTCGGCTGGTTCATTCTGCCCAAGCTGATCTTGCGCCGCAGGAATCAATCGCGCCTCATCTCATGGCGGCGCCCGGGTGGGTCCGACATCGCGTGGGCGATTGGAGGCCTGCTAGCGATCTACGCCGTGTTGTACGCGTACACGGCGATCATCACCGCTGCCGGTCTTGAGTCGTTGGAACCGCAGTCGACGATCGACGACGATCGCCTCTTCATTCACACATCTGTCGTGGTCGCATTGGGGATCCTGGTGATCGTCTGCGCGCCGATCTACGAGGAGGCCTTTGCGCGTGGCTTTGTCCTCGGTGGGCTCCGGCCGCACTGGGGCATGATTCCGGCATTCGTCGTCTCTGCGGCAGTCTTCTCGGCGCTACATGCCGATCTGGGCAGCTTGATCCCCTTCGCCATCGCCGGCGTCGTCCTGGGGATCGTGTACATCCGCACTGAATCGCTCACTGCCGCCTCAATCGCTCACTTTGGCTTCAACGTAATCGGATTCTCGGCGACGCTGGTACAACAGCTTGGATGAGAGATCGGCATGTCTGAACTCGGAGCCCGGTTTCGCGAAGCGTTTGCAGCCTCCAGCGGGCGGGGCGATGGTCCGCTCGTCTTCCCGTTTCTGACCGCCGGCTTTCCCACGCCGGAGGAAACGCCCGATCTGGTCCGTGCCGCTCTCCGTGGAGGCGCTGGCGGTTTCGAAATTGGCGTCCCATTTTCCGACCCGCTCGCCGATGGTCCGGTGCATCAGGACGCCTACACGGTGGCGCTCAATGCCGGCGCCACGATTGAAACTGCGCTCGAAGCCTGCCGAGTCGCACGGCAGACGGACCCCGATGTCCCTGTCACCTTGATGGGCTATCTCAACCCGTTTCTCTCGTATGGATCGTCGACACCATCCAGCGAGGCGGACCCCGGCGATGCGCTCGCCCAGCCACTGGAACCGCTCGCGCGGAGAGCTGCCGAGGCCGGGGTCGACGGAATCATCGTCGTCGATCTGCCCGTCGACGAATCGGATGCGGCACGCGAAGTGCTTGCCAACCACGGCATCGCACTGATCTACCTGCTGGCGCCAACCTCGACCGAAGAGCGAATCGCGGCCGTGGCCGAGCGGGCCGCCGGCTTCATCTATCTCGTCTCGCTGACCGGCGTGACCGGAGCGCGTGATGAAGTGGCACGCGACTTTGAGGCATTCGTCTCACGTGTCAGCATGCTGACTGACACGCCGTTGGCAGTCGGATTCGGCATCAGTCGGCGAGAACACGTCAAACAGGTCGGCAATTTGGTACCCGCTGCTATCATCGGTTCAGCGCTGACCGCAACGATTGCGTCGGCGCCCGACGGGGCCAGGGCGGCAGCCGTCGAACACTACCTCGAGGTGGTCACTGGCCGCCGGAGTGAAGAGACAGCCACATGAGCGACCGAACCCGGACGGTTCCAATGTTCGTTGACTGCGTCTATATCTCCGCGGCCGGCATCTTTGAGGCCGGTCGCTAGATCGCGTGCCGACGAGATTCGTCGAATCGCTGATCGCACCGTTGCAACTCTGACCACCCCCACGCCGACCCGCTGGGAACGACTGAACACCTGACGATGGCCACATCCGATTCCGAGCCTGTCTGGCGCTTGCGCGGCATTCGCGGTGCGACAACCGTTGAAGCCAACACGCGCGCCGACATCATCGAAGCGACCGAGGAATTGCTCGCAGAGATGATCGTCGCCAACGACATCGAATCGAGCGAAGTGGCTTCGGTGTGGTTCACGACCACCCCAGACCTGAATGCCGAGTTCCCCGCGGTGGCGGCGCGCCTCACGTTCAAGTGGAGTCACGCCGCGTTGATGTGCGGGCACGAGATGCAGGTGCCTGGATCGTTACCGTCCTGCTTGCGGATTCTGTTGCATGTCAACACCCCGCTCCGGCAGAACCAGGTCCAGCACATCTATCTGCGCGGCGCTAGAGAGTTGCGAACAGACTTAACGGTTAACACAGAATCATCAAGTTCGGTCGGCGATTTCCTGAGACAATTCAGGGGAGATCCCGAACCGTACAGCGAGTGAGCGAGAAGGTGACGACATGCTGATTGTCATGAGAATGGGCGCGACCGACGAAGAGGTTCGCGGCGTGCTCGCGCGACTGAAGGAATTCAATCTCGAGGGCCACCTGTCCCCGGGCAAGGAACGCGTCGTTATCGGCGCCGTCGGCGTCATCGGCGACCCCGATATCCGTACCCAGATGTCCCGCATGAACGGCGTTGACGAGGTCATTGCCATCTCGCGTCCCTACAAGCTGACCGGTCGCGAGTTCCAGACGGAAGACACCGTCATCGATGTCGGCGGCGTCAAAATCGGCGACGGAACCATGGTGGTCATGGCCGGACCCTGCTCGATTGAAAATGAAGAGCACATGGTCTCGACCGCCAAGGCTGTGGCGGCCTCCGGCGGCCAAATCCTGCGCGGAGGAGCCTTCAAGCCTCGCACATCGCCGTATGCCTTCCGCGGACTCGGCGAAGAGGGTCTCCAGCATCTGGCGACCGCTCGCGAGGAAACCGGCCTGCCCGTGATCACCGAGGTTATGGATGCACGCGACGTTGAACTCGTCGCGCGCTACGCCGACATCCTCCAGATCGGCACGCGCAACATGCAGAACTTCATGCTGCTTGATGAGGTTGGTCTGGCTCGTAAGCCGGTGATGCTCAAGCGCGGCCTCTCCGCCACGATCGACGAGTGGTTGCTCGCCGCGGAGTACATCATGGCCAAGGGCAACCGAGACGTGATCCTTTGCGAGCGCGGCATTCGCACGTTCGAGACCGCAACCCGCAACACGCTGGATCTGTCGGCGGTTCCGGTCGTCAAGCGCCTGAGCCATCTGCCCATTGTCAGTGATCCGGCCCACGGAACCGGTCACTGGTACCTGGTCGAGCCGATGGCCCGTGCATCAATGGCAGTTGGCGCTGATGGTCTCATGATCGAGGTTCACCCCAACCCTGACCACGCCCTGTCGGATGGCCCACAATCTCTGACCTTGGAGAATTTCGATTCGCTGATGCGATCCCTCGAGCGGGTCGGCGAAGCGGTCGGTCATCCACTGGCGCCGCAGCCACAGCTCGCTGCTGTCGCGGACTAGCTGGAACTGCTCAGGCGAAGCCGCGCTGTGCGCGGCAGTCTCGCCAGGTTGCGCACGCCCGCTCGAGCGGGCGGTAGCGCGATACCTGCGCGGAGCGTGGGCATGACGAGATCGGAAGCTTAGAACTCACTCGTGAGCGCGCGGCGTGCCGCGTCGTCGCGCTGGTCGACGGCCTGCGATTGCTCGCCCTGTTGGACCTTGAGTTCCAGCTGGTCGACGGCGCCCGTGACCGAGGTCTGCATGGTCCTCAGCTGATCGTTAAGTCGTCGCAACAGCTCCAGCGAATATCGGTCGGCTTCCAGCGCCTGCGAGACCGCCTCCGTGGTCGCCTGCCCGCGCACGGCAGCCGCTTCCTGGTTCGCCCGAGTGATCGTCTCGGTCGCCGATTGGTGTGCCTGGTCAACAATGCTCTGTGCACGAGTCTCGGCAGCCTGGACCAATTCGTGGACAGAAACCTGCTGCTCAGCATCCATCCGCGCCTGTTGCGCAAGCACTGCCGCCTCTTCCTGTGTTTGCTGGAGCAGCCGTTCTCGTTCTTCGAGCAACCGTTGGGCCTGATCGGCCGATGCAGGAGCAGCCATCCGCAGCCGGTCGATCAGGTCGAGCAATTGCTCTCGGTCAACGGTCCAACCGGAACCAAACCGGCTTCGCCGTCCGTCCAGCACCGCGTTCTCTATCTGGTCGATTAGTTCGAGGAGGTCGATCTTGAACTCCGGCCCAGCGTCCCGCCTGCTTCGACTCTAGCGCAGGCCTCCGGGATCGGATCGCGGAATGGCTCAACGTCCGGGCGGACCGTAGCGCTCGATCAGGGCTTCGTTGACGTTCGCCGGCACCAGGTCATCGACCGCTTGTCTGAGTGATGCCAGCTCCCTGATTCTGCTTGCCGAGATGAACAGATGCTTGTGTCCCGCCATCAGGAACACCGACTCGATATGCGGCGCCATCTTCTTGTTCATCAACGCCATGTCGAATTCCGCTTCGAAGCCAGTGACCGCGCGAATACCGCGAACCAGAACGCTGGCGCCTACTTCGTCTGCGAAGTTAACGACCAGACCCGTGAACTTCGCGGCGCGGACGTTGGCACAGTGGCTCGTCGCTCCCTCGATCATCGCCAGACGCTCGTCGACGTCGAATGTCTCGCTGGAACGCGGATAGATGGCCATCACGACTTCGTCGAACATGCCCGCTGCGCGCTGCACGATGTCAAGGTGGCCGTTGGTGATGGGGTCGAAACCGCCTGGATAGAGCGCGATCGTCATGTCGAGGCCTCCGCGCGATACGTGTCGATAGCGCCGTCACCATAGCGCCGTTGATCAATCCGTACTAGTCCGCCGATGCGTTCAGGCGGTGGCGGCAGTCCTCCCGACGCCCTGATTTGGCGTCGCCAGACTGCCAGGGCGCCCTCGGGAAAGCTCGCGCGTCGCGACAGTTCCTCGATCACAGGCAGTGCATCCACCCGATACGGGGGATCAATGAAGATTAGGTCGGGATCGAGTCGTATCCGGGAAAAGCAGCGCTCCACCGGCAATCGATGTACCCGCGCATGCCAGGTCAAGCCAAGTTCCTCCAGGTTTCGTCTAATGACGGCGCACGCCGCTCCATTGCGCTCGACAAAGTCCACGCTCTCTGCTCCACGGCTCAGAGCCTCAATCCCCAGATACCCCGCGCCCGCGTACAGGTCAACAACACGCGCGTGCTCCACGATGTCGCGGATCGCGGGTCGGTCGAAGATCGACGATCTGACGATTGCCGTGGCCGGTCTGGTTCCGTTGGCCGGCGAACGAAGTCTTCTGCCGGCCAGTGATCCTCCCACGACGTGTGCATGAGATCCGGGCATTACTCGGACGCCTCCGCCCTGACGGGAACCGTAATCACATGACCGACCCGAACATCGCCGTCCGAGACGACGAGCTGGGCGCGATAGTCGCCGGCGTTACTCGGGAGGTCCCAGAATTGCCAGCCGCTGCCGCTGTTGCCGGACAGCTCGCCACCCTCGACGCTGAATATCGGGTCGAACAGGATCGCATTCGGTAAGCGCAAGCTGGGAATCCCCGACTCAAAGAATGCAGCGATCGCCGGCCAGAGGTTCGCGTTGGCCGGATCGGCCGAAGCGTTGCCTATGTAGACGCCGCCCAGTTCCCATTCGGACACCACCATCAGATGAAACGCCGCACTGAACCGATTGTGGATCCAAATCGTGACTGCAGCCCCCGTCTGATCGGGATAGGTAAACGTAGTGACTCGATTGACGTTGTCCCAGCGGATACCACCGGCAAGGTTGTCCAACATGATCGAGTTGCCTTGCAATGTCACTCGTGAGCCCGGCAGATAGGGTCCGGGTTCGCGAATGCTCAGCATCGACGCGATTCCGAGCGCGTCACGTTGGGAGATCTCTGAAAATCCTGCCGACGAGCGAACGACGGCGTTCGACCGCAAGGCCAGCAGCAACTTGTTCGGTTCAATCCGTTGCAACAGCGTCGGCAGCGAGGCGTCAATTGCCGCCTGGAACACGGTTGGATCGAGAGGCGGCTCGATCACGATGAAGTCCGCCGACGCGCCAAGTTGAGACAGGTCATAGGCGCCTTCGCCGATCCCACCTGAGGCATTGATCGGAATGTGAACCGAAACACCTCGATCATCGCGATGCAACCGGTCCGCTAACTCGCTGATAAACGAAGTGAACTGCGAACGAAGCGCCGGCGATACATGGAGGTAGTGGATGTCGACGCCATCGTGCTGCCCGCTCTGAATCGCGTGCTGAATATTCGCGATGTGCTGTCGGCGCAAATCGTCCGACGCCAGGATGTCGTTGACCAGATCCGCCTGATCCGCGTCCGCATAAACGGTCGGCCAGACGTTCTGCGCGATCACCGGCGTCGGCAGATCGACGAGACCGAGCAACGAACCGTCCGCACCAGGCTGCCAGCCGTCGGGATGCAGAATCGTCAACGAACCGGCAAGGATTGACTGCGGTTCCTCGCCCCGCGGCACTCGCCCCGCGATCACGTCGCGGAACTGCAACCGGCGAAGAATCGCAATGTTGTCGGGCGCACTGGACAGCGTGATCCCCGCTGAAATGCCGTCGCTGCTCAGCGCAGCGTCCCCCAACCGGACCCAGTCTTGTCCATTCCAGCTATACGCTCCCAGATTCCGCGCGTCCTGAGTTGGAGTCGTCAGGCGCAATGTGAACTCGAACGGTCCAACGTGTCCCTCTGGCACCTTCACCTCGTAAATCGGCGAGGCAACACCAAGCACATCGGGAATCGCCGGCACTTGTTGCATCAATCGCGATTCGAACGAGGCCGGCGCCAGGAGGGGCGCACCGTCCGCCTCGCTCTCGGCCGCAGTCTCGCTGTCGGTATTGAAACTGGTGTCGATCAGGCCCGGCTCGAAGAACAGCACAATGACGACGGCGGCGAGCAAGGCAGCAATGACCAGAACCAGCAAGATGCCAAGCCCGCTGCCGCCAGGTTGGGACGCGCCCGGCGGCAGTCGGCTCCCTGGACCCTGCGGTTGGCTGACGCGGCGCGGAGGCTCGGGCACCGGTGCTGGAGCCGCCTCTGTCTCGGGATCGAATGGCGCACTCGGTGCCGGACGGCGCACACGCCGGGAGCGCCGAGCAGTCTCAGGCGGAGGTTCGCCAATCCGGCGCACAGGACGTGGCTGCCATTCGCCGCCCCCGGGAGTCGTCACGGCGCGCGCAAATCAGGTGTCACGCTGAGGCGATAGTCCTCGCCTCCACGGTGGATATGGACAATCACGGGGACGTTCGGCTCCAGCGTCGCCAGAGCGTTCAGATACGGAGTGTCGGCGTTAATCGCAATCCCGTTGAGCTCCCGCAACACGTCGCCGGGACGTATCCCCGCGCGGGCAAATGCGCCCAGCCGCTGAATCTCAATCAAGAAGGATCCCTCAGTCACTTCCAGATCCAGTTGCGCAGCGGCAGTCGGCGTCAATAGTCGCTCGTTGACCACCCCAAAGGTCGGTCGTGGATAAAAGCCGTTCTCCGCGATTTCGCGGGCGACTTCCAGCACGGCATCAATCTGGATGGCGAAACCCACTCCGTCAACGAACTCCCCGTCGCGCGTCTCGCGCGCAATGACGGCCGTCATACCCACGATGTCGCCGTCAAGGTCGACGAGTACGCCTCCGGAGTTGCCGTGATTGAGCGCGGCGTCGGTCTGGATGAGGTTGTCTTGCTCATATCGTTCGCGGAAGAACGTCGTGTCGGGATCGCTGACGATCCCCACACTGATCGCAATCTCCTTCCCCAGGATCGTATTGCCAAACGCGACCACCGTCTCACCTGCGCGAAGCGCCACAGAGCTTCCGAAACTCGGTACGACCAGTTCCTCTTGAAGCTCATCCGACTCGATGCGCAGCACCGCAACATCCGAGAATGGAATGTCGTCGCCAAGTCGCTCAGCGACCAGCGTCTCGCCGGTCGGCAGAATGACCATGAATCTGCTCATTCCCTCCAGCACGTGCGCTGCCGTAATGATGTGGCCATCCGCATCGAGCACAAACCCGGTCGCCAGGGCAGCCGGGATCACGACGACGCCCTCATCGTTGGTCCGTTCCGGCCCTTCGGCGTCGATGATCACCACAGACTGGGAAATCTGCTCGTAGATCCCCGCGATCCGTGCTCGTTGAGAGTTCGCCGAGTCCTCTAGCTGTGCTGCCAATTCGGACGTCGACTGGTGCATGGCCTGATCAACCGCCTGGTCGACGGCCTGCTCCACTGCCCCATCCACCGCAGATCCGACAACAACGTCCAGTTCCTCCCGGGAAGTCTCATTTCCGGACGTAAGGATCGTTGCCACAACGGCGCCGCAGATCGCGCCGATCAGAGCAGAAGCAACCACGATTGTGAAAGTGTGACGCACGCTACAGGGAAGTCTCAGCGAGGAGCCGACTTTTGAACCATTGGTGCTATCGTACCGTGCCATAAAGTTGTACGACTATTCGTAGAATCGGACGATCAGGCGACACACGTGGTACTCAGACGGTCAGTGCCAATCACAGCAGACGGCTTGCAGCGATTGCGAGACGAGTTGCTCACGCTCAAGGAACGTCGGCGCGAAGCCGCCGAGCTGATCCAGCAATCCCGAGAGGATTCCCCCGGTGCCCGAGACGAGGGCGACGGCAACGAAACCAAGAACGAACAGGCCTTCATCGAGGGTCGCATTCTGGAAATTGAAGCGGTCATTTCTGCCGCCGAGGTCATCGACGAGCAGGAAATTCAGGGTTCCGACGTGGTCCGACTCGGTTCAACCGTCACGGTCCGCCCGATGCCCAAGCGAACCGACGTCGACTATCGGATCGTCGGACCTGCCGAAGTCGATCCCAAGAACGGTTTGCTGTCCGACGAATCACCGGTCGGCAAAGCGCTGTTGGGCGCCAAAGTCGGCGACACCGTCGAAGTCGCCACGCCAACCGGTGTGCGAAAGTTCAAGGTCAAGGCAATCTCCTAATCGAACGCGGTCTCCGGCTCTGCGGCAGGAGGCCGCAGCCTGAGAAACGCGCTCAACATGACCGAATCCCAGCAGTCAGCAACCGACACCCGTTACCTCCGCGAGATCATCGGCGAACGCCTGGCCAAGGCGGAAGTACTGCGCGGGCGCGGGATTGATCCCTACCCGCCGCGTACCGGCCGCACGCACTCAATCGGCGAGGCGCTGGACATCTTCGCCACCCACGAAGAGGAAGCGCCCAACAGCGAAGGTCCCGCGGTCGTGTTGGCCGGACGAATCGCAGCGCTGCGCAACATGGGCCGAATCGCGTTTATCGACCTCGAGGACGACTCCGGTCAGATTCAGATCCTCGCCAGCAAGCGGGCACTGGGCGAGGACTGGGAACTGATCAATGCGTTCGATCTCGGAGACTTCGTCGAAGCATCCGGTCCATTGATTCGCTCCCGGCGCGGTGAGATCTCGGTCCAGGCCGACGGCATCGCGATGCTGACCAAGACCTTGCGTCCGCCGCCCGAGAAGTTCCACGGGCTGCAGGATGTCGAGACTCGGTACCGCCAGCGATATCTCGATCTGATCGCCAACGACGAGGCCAAGAACACCCTGCGAACGCGATCGCAGATCGTCTCGGCGATGCGTCGCTTCATGGACAATCGCGGATTCCTGGAGGTCGAAACGCCGGTCCTGCAAACCGAAGCCGGCGGCGCTGCGGCTCGGCCGTTCCTGACCCACTTCAACGCGCTCGACGAACCGCGCCAACTGCGGATCGCGTTGGAACTGCACCTCAAGAGGCTCATCGTCGGCGGCTTCGACAAGGTCTATGAGATCGGCCGGCTCTTCCGCAACGAAGGATTCGGCAACCGCTGGAATCCCGAGTTCACGATGATGGAGAGCTACGAGGCCTACACCGACTACCACGGCGTCGCCGAGATGGTCGAAGCCGCTCTGTCGTACATCTCTACCGAAATCACCGGTTCGACGCGCGTACCCTGGGGAGACGGCGAACTCGATTTCACACCGCCCTTCGCAAGGGTGAGCATGGTCGACGCGGTCAGGCAACACGTTGGCGTGGACTTCCGCGAATATCCCACCATTGAGGCAATGGAGGGCCTGCTGCGGGAAAACGGGGTTGCGATTCCTCCCGATGCTGGCTGGGGCAAGCTCTTTGACGAACTCGTCTCAGAACGTGTGGAGCCGCACTTGCAGCAGCCAACCTTCTTGCTCGACTACCCGCTGGCAATCTCCCCGTTGGCCAAGCGGACCGAGTACGACGACACCCTGGTCGAGCGGTTTGAGCTCTTCGTTGGCGGCTGGGAACTGGCCAACGCCTATACGGAACTCAACGACCCAGTCGATCAACGCGAGCGCTTTGAAGAGCAGCTCCGACTCAAGGCCGCTGGCGACGACGAAGCCGAACTTCTGGACGAGGACTTTATCGTCGCCCTCGAACACGGCATGCCGCCGACTGGCGGACTGGGCATGGGCATGGATCGGCTGGCGATGCTGATGACCAACTCGCAGTCAATCCGCGACGTAATCCTCTTCCCGCAGATGCGCAGGCTCTGAACCGCGTTGCTAGATCGAGTCGCGGGTCACACCCGCGTCGACGAACCCATCGATCTGTGAGTCATCGAAGCCCAGTTCGCTCAGGATCTCGCGTGTCTCGCTGGCAAACGGCTTCGTCGCCGGCGGCTTCCGGAAGCCGTCTTGGTCCAATGCGACCGGCGGCGCAAGGATTCGCACCGGCCCGATCTGCGGATGTTCGAGGTCGTACAGCATGTCGTTGGCGGCGGCCTGCGGATCGTCAAGGATCTCAAACGGCATCAGAACCCTCGAAGCCGGGACGCCGGCCTCAGCGAGCAGCGTCTCCCACTCGCGGGTCGGTCGTGTTCGCATGATCGCTTCCGCTGCCTCGCGCAGGCGCTCGTAATGTTCCGCGTGGTGATTTGGATCGTCGCCCGTGTACTCGTCCTCTAGCCCAATCGCCAGGCTGAAGGCGGCCCGCAAGCGCGTGCTGCCGCAGGCCACAGCGAGCCAGCCGTCCGAGGTCGTGTATGTGCGGAAGTAGATGTCGGCCATGATCCGCGCGCGGGCCGATGGTTGAGCCAAGCGTTGCTCCGAGTACGGCGCGCCGCGCGAGCGCATGTCGGCCAGTTCCTGACGCGATTCGTCGTGGATCGGGCCGTCGGCCGACTCCACCCGCAGCATCTGATTGTTGTTCAGCGTCATCGCCGCCTGCATCAGAGAAGCGTGTACCTCTGCCCCCTGTCCGGTGTTGGCGCGACGGAAGAGCGCGGAAGCGATCCCGAAAGCCAGCGACATCGCGGCCATATAGTCGGCGCTAACTGGATCGCCGCTCAGGGGGCGGCCGTCACCCTGGCGGCCGTTCGCCACCATCAGTCCACTGCGGGCCTGGACCACGATGTCCATGCCGGCCAGGCTGGCGTCGGGGCCGTAGCGGCCAAAGGGGGTCACCGAGGCGACGATCAATCGGGGATACTTCGCTCGCAAGGTGTCTGCGTCGAGCCCGAGTCGCTGCGCCAGTCCCGGGCGGAAGTTCATCAGCGCGACGTCGGCACGGCCGAGCAGGGCGTCAATGATCAGCGGCGCCTGCTCGTGGCGTAGATGCAGCGGCAACGACCGCTTGCCCCGGTTGCGAGAGAGATATATGCGGGATTCCATTGGCGCCAACTGGGCCAGACGACGGGTTGGATCGCCCTCCAACGCTTCAACCTTGAGCACCTCAGCCCCGCCTTCGGACAGAAGTTGCGCGGCAAACGGGACCGCGACGAACTGTCCGAACTCCACCACCCGAATACCATCGAACGGCTGCTCACTGCCTCGATCGGGTGCATCTGTGGGCATCGGGCGGTCCCTCTCTCACTCCTCAAGTGTCATGCTTCGATTGGACGCTACCACCTGGATCCAGTTGTGATGACCGATCGATACGCGCAGGTCGCGGTCCTCAACGGCAGCCCGCAACGGGGATCGTTCACGTACGCTGTGCCGATTGGCATGGAGCTGCGACGCGGGATGTCGGTCGTCGTCCCCTGGCGGACGCAGTGGGCCATCGGGATTGTGCTGGAGGTGTCGACCGATTCGGCAGTCGACGACCCGCGCGAGGTTGCCCGCGTGCTCGATCCACTTCCGCTGTTGTCGCAAGGTCAACTGGAACTCGCCGACTGGATCGCGTCGCGATACGTTGCGCCGATCTCGGCTTGCGTCTCGCTCTTCCTGCCGCCGGGTACGCCGTCGAGGCCACGCCGAACTGGGGACGGCTTCCGTTCGATTGCTCCGACCAGGCTGAGGCTCCCGAAGCGGCTGATACTCGACATAAACGATCAACAGCTTCGGGAAGTCACTGCCCACTGGCCGATGAGCAAGGTCTCGCGTCCGGCCAACCTGCTGCTGCGGCTGATCGAGAGGCCACTCGAGTCGGTAGAAGCGGCTCAGGTCGTCGGCGGTCAGCGGGCGTTGGACCGATGGCTCGCCTCGACGAGCATGGCGTCGCGCGAGGTAGACGTCATCAGCCTCGCGATTGATCCCGGCCAGGCGCGGGCTGCAGCCGACTCGCTCAGACGGACGTCGGCCGAGCGCCGTCAACTCACCTTGCTGCGTTTGCTGGCAGCAGGCGGCATGGAGGAAGCGGCGGCCAGGCGCTCCAGCGGCGCGCGCAAGCAGGATGTCGACGCGCTGGAGACCCAGGGCTACCTGCGGCGGCTGGTGGCGTCCGAACCGACTGAGCGGAGTGACCCCGCGGCCCCGCCTCCGTTGAGCGCCGCCCAGACCGAGGCTGTTGCCGCGATCGTTTCCGGACTCAACGCAGTCGGCGGCGAGACGTTCTTGTTGCATGGCGTGACCGGCAGCGGCAAGACCGAGGTCTACCTCGAGGCGACGCGGCGAGCGTTGGACTCCGGCGGTGGAGTGATCGTCCTGGTGCCCGAGATCTCGTTGGCCCCGCAGACGGTCGCGCGGTTCGCGGCACGATTCCCGGGACAGGTGGCGGTGCGTCATTCTCGCTTGTCGCGTCGTGAGTCGCGGGAGCAGTGGCGGCAGGTCTACTCGGGCGAGAAGCGCATCGTGATCGGGGCGCGTTCGGCTCTGTTCGGCTCGGTCCGCGACCTCGCGTTGGTCATTGTGGACGAGGAGCATGAGTGGACGTACAAGCAGCAGGATCCACAGCCGCGCTACCGGGCCACCGACGTTGCCCGGGAGATGGCTCGTGCGTGGGGCGTGACGACGGTGCTCGGCTCGGCGACGCCGGATGTCGTCTCGATGGCGCATGCTCGCGGCGGACAGAGCCGACTGCTCAGGTTGACCGAGCGGTTGCAGTCGGGGGCCGGTGCTCCGGTAGCGATCCCGCAACCGGTCGTTGACGTGATCGATATGCGCGAGGAGCTGGCAGCCGGCGTGCGATCGGTGTTCAGCCGAGAGCTGGACGCGGCGATCTCCGATGCGCTGCAGCGCGAGGAGCAGATCCTGTTGTTTCTCAACCGGCGGGGCATGTCGGCGCTGGTTTGTCGCGCCTGCGGCGAAGCGGTTGAGTGCGGGCGCTGCTCGATCGCGATGACGCTGCACCGGCCCGGACCGTACCTGCAATGTCACGAGTGCGGCGAGCGACAGGCGATTCCGCGGTTGTGCCCGGCATGTTCGGACGATCGACTGGGCGCCATGAGTTTCGGCACCGCTCAGTTGGAGGCCGAGGTCAGGCGCCGATGGGGCGACGTACCGATTACGCGCTGGGATCGCGACACGACCGCGGCAAGCGGGTCGCACGAGGCACTGTTGCGCGACTTTGCCAGCGGGCGCTCTCGAGTCCTGATCGGCACGCAGATGATTGCCAAGGGGCTGGACCTTCCGCGCGTGACGGTGGCCGGTGTGGTCAATGCCGACCTGTCGCTGCGCGAGTCTGACTTCCGTGCTGCTGAGCGGACGTTCCAGCTCATTTCGCAGGTCGCCGGTCGGGCGGGGCGCGGCGCGCTCGGCGGGCGGGTGATCATCCAGACGTATTCTCCCGATCATTTCGCCGTTGCGGCTGCTGCGGCGCATGACTATGACGCGTTCTATGGTCCCGAGATGCGGCTGCGGTCGGAGCTCGACTATCCCCCGTTCGGACATCTGGCTCGCTTGACCGTTGCGCGTTCGACGGTCGGCGAGGCGGATGCGGAGGCCGAGCGCGTGTCGCGCGAGTTGCTTGAGTTGCGGAGCCGGACTCGCGGCGAGGTGGCCGATGTGATTGGTCCGGCGCCCGCGTATCCGGCCAGGCGGCGCGGCCAATGGCGTCGGCAGTTGTTGCTGAAGGGCGACGATCCGGCAGCGTTGCTGTCGCAGCTTGAGTTGGGACGGGGCTGGTCGATCGATGTCGATCCGGTTGGCTAGACGGCTTCGAACGCGACCCTGACCGCGACGACGAGCATCCCGATCGCGAGGAGGCGCGAGAGGAGCGACTCTCTGATCCGCGTTGCGACCACGAGGCCGATGGGGTTGGCGATCATTGCTCCGATCAGCAGCGGCGGCACATCGGTGAGGGGGTCTCCGAAGTGCTGGGTCGCGGTGTGATAGATCACGACGACCAGCGCGATGCTGCTGACGATCGCGTGGGAGGCGGGGACACCCAACCAGGCCGGCATGCGCATCACGCGGATGGTGATGGTGGCGAAGAAGAGTCCGCCGCCGATGCCGGCGAGGGACGTCAAGATCGATGTTACGCCGATCACGGCGAGGGAGCGGCGGACGGGGATCCAGTAGAGGTAGAGCTCGCCTCGGCGGTCGCGGATCATTCTGCGCCAGCCGCGCCGGCCGAGGGTGCCGGCGTCGCCGGTGGGTCGCCAGATCAGATAGGCGCCGAGCAGGGCGAGCAGGGCGGCGAAGCCGGCGGCGAAGATCTCTCTGGGCAACTGGGCCGTGCCGGTGGCTCCGATCAGGCCGGCGGGGACGGCGATGGCGGCGGCCATGCCGACTGCTCGGTAGTCGACTCGCTTCTCTCGGGCCAGCCTGGCGGTGGCCAGTCCTGATGAGGCGAGGACGAGGCACATGGAGGCGAGGGCGATCTCGGCCGGGCTGGCCTCGGCGTGTCGGGTGAGGAGGACGGGGGCGAAGAGGAAGCCTCCTCCGGCTCCGACGGCGGTGGCGTAGACGCCGACCGCGATGCCTACTCCGATCAGGGCGACGAACTCGAGCCAGTCCATGCCCGCAGGCTAGGACCGAGGGTTGAACTCCTTACTGCTTAGGGATTTTGGGGAGGAGCCAGCTGAGGAAGGCGTCCTGGCTTCGGGTTTGCATGTAGAAGCGGCCGGGGCCTTCGAGCTTGCAGACGAGGCCTTCACCGGAGAGGAGGGTGGTCTTCCAGCCGCCGGAACGGCCGACGCTGTAGCGGACGGACTCGTCGAAGGCGACCATGTGTCCGGTGTCGACGGTGTATTCCTCGCCGACGTTGAGTTCCTTGAGGTGGATGGCTCCGTAGCTGGAGAGGAAGAGTAGTCCGTGGCCGGTGCAGCGGAGGAGGATTAGTCCTTCGCCGGAGAAGAAGCCGCTCTTCCCGGCCCAGGAGGTGTCGACCTCGATGTCTGTGGTTGCTGCAAGGAAGGAGCCGGACTGGACGAGTACGGGCGACCCGCTCATTTCGATGACCTGGATGTCGCCGGGGAGGCCGGGGGCGATGGTGACTTCGCCGGACTGTTCGGCGGTGAAGGTGTTGATGAAGAAGCTCTCGCCACCGAGAACAGAGCGTTTGAGCCCACCGAGCAGTCCGCCCTTGACGCCGGTTTCGATGGAGATGGAGGCGGACATCGAGACCATGGCGCCGGCCTCGGCCTGGAGTTGTTCGCCGGAGGCGAGTTCGATGCGTCCGAGGGCGTAGGAGGGTCGGTGGAGGATTTCGTATTGCACTGCTTGATGTCCTTTGTGTTGGGGTGGGTTATCTCACTCTATGCGGGGAGATGGCTGTCGGCGGGGAGCCCCCTCTGCCTTCGGCATCTCCCCCGCGGAGCGGGGGAGAAAGGGGTAGGCGGTATCTCCACCCGAAGCGGGGGAGACACCAGGAGGCTGTGTTTGGCGCGAGGTATGGGAGAGAGGGGGAAGGGGCGAGATTCCCAGCGGAGCTGGGAATGACGGTGTGGTAAGGGTGGGGTTTTGGGTGGCGTGGAGCTGGTCATCCGGTTTCGCGCATGAAGTGGCGGATGGTGTTGAGGGTGTCGGGGAGGTTGTCGGGGGCGCGGGCGTCGACGGGGAGGCAGCGGGCGTTGGGGGCCTCGTTGCAGATGCGGTGACCGATTCCGGTGGGGTGGAAGGGGTCGGCGCCGGGGATGACGAGCATGGGGGCGTAGGTGCGGGCGACGGCGACCTCGTTGACGGCGAAGTAGGGGGAGCCGGTGGGCCACATGCCGTCGCGGAACTCGACGACGAGGGCGATGTAGGTTTCGCGGCGCAGGGTGCGCAGGGCATCGGCGAAGAGCGGCTCGTCGTGGATGCGCTGGGCGAAGGGTCCGGCCTCGTTGTTCTGCATGAAGACGGGATCGCGCTGTGCAGACTCGATGACGGCTTCGAGTCCATCGGCGCGCGCGAGCCGGATGGTGGGGTTAAACATGTCGTAGAAGGTCTCGGGCGAGTTGGTGTCGTCGAGGCCGACGGGGTCCTGCATGATCAGACCGGCGACGCGAGCGGGGGCCTGGTCTGCGAGACGGAGGGCGTAGGCGCAGCCGATGCAGCCGCCCATGACGTGCGCACGCTGCAGGCCGAGGTCGTTGAGCACGGCGATCTGGTCGAGCATGGCCTTGTCGTAGCTGAAGGGCTCGAGCGCGGTCTTGCTGCGGCCGCAGTGGCGCTGGTCCATGCCGATGACCATGAACTCGTCGGAGAAGGCGTCGATGGGGTTGATGATCGAGCGTTGCCAGAATTCGATCTGTGAGTTGACTCCTCCGGGCGCAAAGAGCAAGAGCGGGGTGCCGCCATTGTTCTCGCCGAACACCTCGTAGTGGATGGTGGTTCCGTCGGGTCGCATTAGCTCAGCCATGGCGGCGCTCCTCTCAAGCGGAGACAGTCTATTGGTAGCTGCGGCGGGGGAGCGGGTGGTTGAAGGGGTTGCGGTGGCTAGGAACGGGGATCAGCGCTCCGTTGGGGTACAGGCGGCGGCGCAGGTCCGAGGCGATTTCGCCTCGTTTTGGTGAGACGATCCGCATCGGAGCGGGCCAGGGGCGGGCTTCCTCAGCGAGTTCGTGCAGGTAGCGGTCGGCGTCGAGCAGGTCGTCGTCCCTGTCGCGCGGCGTGGGCCGGACGGCATCCTGATGTCTCCAGCGGTACTCCCTCATGCGGAGCGGAAACTGGGTGAGGGTGGGCAGGTAGAAGGAGCGCGGATTGTCGGGGTTGAGTCGTTCCTGTACGCGGGCGATGCCGACGTGGACGGAGCCGGGTCCGCCCTTGCTGGGGCGGATGGGGAGTCCGAGGCCCTTGAGATGTCCGATCCAGGCGGACTGGGAGCGGTCGGCGCACCAGGTGACGGGTCCGTAGCGTTGACGGCAGCGTCGCATCCATTGTTCGACTCGCTGGACGACGCCGGGGCCGCGCTGCTCGAACTCGTCCAGCCTGATGAGGACGCCGGGACCGCAGGGGGCAGAGGCGGCGGTGAGTCCAGCGACGACGCCGGCGGTGAAGTGCCCGGTGAGGGACTCTGCGCCGAAGTCGAGGCCGCCGACGAAGCGGGAGAATTCGGG
>JAPPBN010000051.1:0-119292 GCA_026705025.1 Chloroflexota bacterium
TCGCTGGCCGGATCCGCCCAGATCTGGAACGCCGTTCAGCGTCAGGCCGGATTCATCCCGGCTCACAGCGTCGAGGAACTGCTCGATCTCGCCGTCACAATCGAACGCCTGCCGAGCGTCAGCGGCCCACGCTGCGCCGTGCTCGGCGGCGGCGGTGGGGTCTCGGTCCTCGCCGCCGACATCTGCGACCGCAACGACATCCCCGTTCCCTGGTTCGCCGAACAGACCCAGAAGGTGCTCCGAGAGTTCACGCCCGTCGCCGGAACCTCGATTCGCAACCCGCTCGACGCCGGCTTCATGTTCGAGGGCGACAAGATCGAGACCGCCCTGACCGCGGTCGCCGACGATCCGAGCATCGACTGGCTGATGGTCCACACGGGCGCCGACAGCGGCGGTCCGAGCTCACGCCGCGACAACTTCGCCGAGCGAATGGCAAACGACCTCGCCAACGTCGCCCCCAACCTGAGCAAGCCGCTCGCGGTCGTCATCCGTCAGCCCCGAACCAACGTCGGCTTCGAGAGAGGTCTTGACCTCCAACGCCGCCTCAATGAGCGTGGCATCGCTTGCTATCACAGCATCGAATCCTGCGCCCGCGCCGTGCGCCGATACCTCGACTGGAAGAATCGGTAGGCTATCGACATGCCCTGGATCAAGCCCCGCCGGTTGCTCAGAGCTCCCGATTCCAGCGTGACCGCGCTGGACGCCGATGGCGCAACCCTGAACATCGATGGACTGTTCTGTGGAGTCTGTGCCAATCGCGTGACCGCCTCACTGAGCCGGCTGGACGCCGTTGATTCCGCCGATTGCGACCTGGAGTCGGCGACGGCAACGGTCCGTCTGAACGCTCCCGTCGATGAGGACGAACTCCGTCAGGCAGTCCTCGATGCGGCCTACGCCAAGCCGCTGCGCCGAGCCGCTGAACGCACGGCCCGCGCCGTCGGACTCTGACGATGGCGCGGACTCCAAGCCTCGGCGCCCACGTCTCCTCCGCGGGCGGGATCGACAAAGCGGTTGAACGAGCGGTCGAAGTAGGCGCCGAGTCGTTCCAGATCTTCGGCGCCGCGCCGCAGATGTGGCGCCGCAAACATCATCCCGACGAAGACGCCGAGTCATACCGCGCGAAGTTCAAGCAGGCGAGGCTGAAGTCCTCGTTCATCCACGCCGTCTACCTGATCAATCTCGCATCGCCCGACGACGAGCTGCTGCGTAAATCCACCGATACCTTGACCGCCGAGCTCGACCTGGCCGCAAGAATCGGCGCCGACGGCGTCATCTTCCACGTTGGTTCCCACATGGGATCGGGCTTCGATCACGCGTTGCCCAGGATCGCCGCCTCCATGACCGAAGCGCTCGATCGAACCCCCGACGACGCGCTGTTGCTGATTGAAAACAACGCCGGCGCCGGCCGATCCGTCGGTTCCGTCTTCTCCGAGATCTCGGCGATCATGAACGCCGTCGACAATCCCCGAGTCCGCATCTGCCTCGACACTTGCCACGCCCACGCCGCCGGCTACAACGTCGCCACTATCGCCGGGCTCAAGGAAACCGTCGACGAATTCCAGCGCGAACTCGGCGCCGACAACTTGGCCGCGATCCATGCCAACGACTCCAAGACCGAACTCGGCTCGGGCAAAGATCGCCACGAGAACATCGGCCAGGGCAGCATCGGGATCAAAGCCTTCCGCCGAATGGTCAGGAATCGACTCCTGCGCAAAGCCGCCTGGCTGCTCGAAGTCCCCGGCTATGAAGGCGGCGGACCCGGCAAGGCCGACGTCGACATGCTCAAAGCTTTGCGCGATGACTCCGACGTACCGGAAGTCCCTCAGCCCGCCGAGTAAGGAGCGGCCGGCAAGCGCCGGCTCAGCCCCCGCCCCGGCTGCCCGACGTCGGGCATCACCTCGACGTTGAACACGTGACCAACCAGGCTCAGGAACGACAGGGCCGCGTCGCTCAGTGAGCGTCGACGCCGCCGGATCACAGCGATGCTGCGCCGGATCGGCATCGCCGACTCGATATCGATCGGCGCCAGTTCACCTCGCTTGAGATCCTCTTCAACCGCAACCTTGGGCAGGAACGCAAGCCCCAGACCCCGCAGCACCAGCCGTTTCGCCATCTCCAGGCTGTCCACGTCGATCGAATGCCGAGGCGCAACCCCTGAGTTGTGGAACACGGCCTGGCTGATCGAGTGATAGCTGCTGCCGGTATCAAAGAAAATCACCGCCTCATTGGCAATCTCCGCCGGCGTCGCGATCCCCTGCACCGCCAGCGGATGCGTCCGGCTGGCGAGCAAGACAATGTCGTCCTCGTAGAGCGGCACCGATTCAATCTCCGCGTGCCCGAGCTCCCGCTCGAACCCAATCTGGACCTCATCGTCCAGCACCATCTGCGACACTTCCTGGCTGCGTCCGGTACGGATCGAAATCTCCACATTGGGCTGCGCCGCCGCGTAGCGCTGCAGCAGGCCGGGCAACACGTACGTCCCTACGGTCGGCGCCGTCCCGATGACCAGGCTGCCGCCGCCGCCCGCTCGCAGCGCATGCACCGCCTCGGCCGCGTCGCGCGCCGCCTGCAGCGTTCGCTGCGCATGAGGCAGCAGGGCCCGACCGGCGTCGGTCAGACGCACCCGACGCCCCAGTCGTTCGAACAGGCCGACGCCCAGTTGCGCCTCCATCTGCGCAATCCGCGCAGACACGGTCGGTTGCGTCAGATTTAAGCGTTCAGCAGCCCGGGAGAAGGACCGCGCCGCCGAAACCTCGACGAACGCCTCCAATCTGGCCAGATCAATCCCGTGGATGCCCTGCATGGCGCTGCCTCCCGCCGCCGATTAGCCCGAGCGAACTCCGGTCTTACGAACCGTCACATCGCCGTACACGCCCAATTGGCATGCCAGGCGAACCGGATCCTCAAGCGCGCGCCGCCCTCGCTGATTGAGCAGCGCCTCCTCCTCGGCCCGTCCCATCTCCGACAGGTGCTCCGTCCCCGACACGACGGTGACGAAGCACCCCGCACATCGGCATTCCATGTTGCATTGGTTCGGCCACCAGAATCCCGCGTCGCGCGCCGCCTGCATCAACCGCTCACCATCCGGCACTTCAACCGTCAGCCCCGACGGCTCAATCGTGACGGTGTGGCGCTGACCGAACATCACATCACCCCGGCACGTCCGACGCATAATCCGACCGCCGAACAGCGGCGAATCCAAGAAAATCGTCTTCCCAGCTCAACACCTGCTCCACGAACTGTCTGGGCACCGGACGGATCTGAGACGTATCGATGCCGTCCGTCGACAGCGTCTCCGGCGGCGGACCCACCTGGACGTTCTCCTCTGTCATCTTCTGCATCACCGAGTCAACCACCAACGCCCGCGCTTCGGGGTCGACGCCCTCTTCAATCGATGTCCATTCCATGTCCAGCACGAGATCGACGAAACCGCTCGTCACCATCAGCCCTTCTTCGGACAGCTGCTCGGCGATCCACTCCCCCGCCTCATTCATCAGCGCTTCGCTCGGTCTCGACATGGTCAGAGCAGTTCCCTTCACGTCCGGCAGGCGGTCTACTCGCCCCCGCCGACGATTTCCGGTCGATGACTGTCGGTGATCGTCACGTCGTTGTCGACGCCCAGGCCCGATTGCAATATCACGATGAGCAACATCAACAGAACGACGCCGCCGATCACGATCAGCAATGGTTTTCGCAGTCGAGCGGCAAACCGCCCGCCCACACCCATGGTCAGACGTGAGAGCGACGTCAAAATGGCCGCTAGCTGGCCGTTAAGGCCTCGAAGATTCATCACGTCCGGCATGCGCTCATGGTACTGGCGTTTGTGTCCCGTTCGGTTGACCACGTCCATGACCACTAGAACAATGCGACTTGCACAGGAAACGGCAATCGATGCTGTCGCCCACTTCACGACCAACGTGTGCGACGATGCACGGACAGAGCAAGTGAGTAAACCATGACACGTCCCATTCTGCACACGGACATGTGCGACCTGCTGGATATCGAGTACCCGATCGCGCTCGCCGGCATGGGTCCCACGACCGGCGGCGGGCAAGCCGGCATCGCTGGCCCTGAGCTCGTGGCTGCCATCTCCAACGCCGGCGGACTCGGCGTCCTCGGAGCGGCCGGATTCCCGCCCGACCGCCTCGAAGCGCAGATCCGCCGCATCCAGGACCTCACCGACCGGCCCTTCGGCGTCGACATCCTCGTGCCTTCCAACGTCGCCCGACGCCCCAGCGGACGCGAACGGCCGAAGGATCCGCGCGACCTGTTGCCTGAGGATCACAAGGAAGTGATCGGCGGCATCCGCGCCAACCTAGATCTGCCCGACGTTCAGGCGCCCCGCGCCGACGTGCGCACGCCGCGCTTCACGCCCCAGGATCAGGTCGACACCATCACCGGCATGCAGGTGCCCGTCCTCGCGACCGGTCTGGGCAATCCTGCCCCCTTTGTCGACCAGGTCCACGAGGCCAACGGCAAAGTCATCTCGCTCGTCGGCAACGTCAAGAACGCCCGCCGCGTCAACGAAGGCAACGCCGACATCGTCGTCGCCCAGGGTCACGAGGCCGGCGGCCACACCGGCCGGATCGGCACCATGGCCCTGCTCCCCCAGGTGCTCGACGCCGTCGCCCCCAAACCCGTGATCGCCGCCGGAGGCATCGGCGACGGCCGCGGCCTCGCCGCCGCCCTCGCCATGGGCTGCGTCGGCGTCTGGTGCGGCACCGTCTTCATCCCCACCCAGGAAGCCAACCTCGACGAGTTCCGCAAGCGCCGCATCCTCGCCGCCAACGACGAGGACACCCGCGTCACCCGTCTCTACTCGGGCAAGACCATGCGCAACATCACCAACGAGCTCATCGAAGCCTGGGAGGACTCCGGTACCCAGGCCCTGCCCATGGGCCTCCAGGGACTCCTCATCGCCGACATCGCCGAGGCCGCCAAGCAGGGCGAACGGGAAGACCTCCTGATGAACGCCGCCGGACAGATTTCCGGCCTCCTCAACGAACTCCGCCCCGCCGCCGAAGTCCTCGAAGAAATGGTCCGGGAAGCGGTAGAGGTATTCACCTCGAGGCTGCCGGCAAACGTCAAAGTCGCCGTCGGGGCATAGATCCGGCACCCTTTCGACTTGACGTGATAGAGCGTATGTTCTATTATGGGCCGCGGAGGAGGTCCGATGCCCGAGGGTACCGAGGACAAGCTCGCTCAGTGTTTTCGAACACTGGATGAGGCGATTGCGACCGTTGCTCAAGAAGAGTTTGAGTCCCTACGCAGAGGTCACCGCTCCGCGTACGTAACCACGCAAGTCGCGAGGGCCCTCGGTGAGCTAAAGCGACTTCGGCAACCAAGAGGCGCTCCTCCTTCATATGATGATCCTTGGGTGGTGCTGTGCTACGTCCTTTGGTATCAGCCGGCCCAAACGTTTCTCGCTCTCAAGTGTCTGGAGCGACTCGCGCGACTCCGCTCGCATGAGCGGCTTCACATTGTCGACTTCGGTTGCGGTGCGTTAGCCACAGAGATGGCCGTCGACATCGCCCTGGCCACGGGTTATCTGGACTCCAGTGCGAGAGAGCCTTCAGATGTCATGGTCGACTCACTGGACAGCTCAGCCACGATGATCCGATTTGGCGAGGCCATCTCAAGAGAGTTGCTGAACTCCATTAGTTGGCCTGGTGACGAGTCAGACATCTGGTCTGAGCGGAACCTTGTGGATGCTTCCGACTGGAACTTCACGGAGGTCGGCGACTTCGTGGATACTTGGCTTATGGGCTTGCACGCCGTGTACGACCAAAGCATCGACTCCGCGCAATCTCAAGTCGCCGCGATTGACGAGTTGGTCGGCGCCGATTGCATCCTGCTCACCACTCACTCCTTGAAGGCATCACTGCTAAGACGAGTACTGCCCAAGGATGAGAGTTCAAGAATTATTCGCCTGTCTGCTGCGAAGATCGAAAGAGAATCGCTGCCGTCAATGGACAGAATCAAGGAAATGAGGATGGAGATACGGAGGTTTGCAGTCGGGTCTAAGCTGCCGGACTCCCACTCGGACGACATTGCTCTTGTGAGGAGCTACATGGGCGGAGTGCCCGATCTCTTCCAGAGCATCGATAGGGTCAGTTGTCGATTGCATGCGCGAGAGGAAGACCAGGGGTGACAACACCGCGTCAACTCTCCTTCGACCTAGATCCCTCCGACCCAATGGCTCGGACTCTAGGACGCGGTGCCTTCGAAGCGACACCAGTGCATGTTGGCCAGATCCTCACCAAGGCCAGCGGATTCATGGAAGACTACGACTACACCCTGAATCCCTACTCGGGATGTGGCTTCGGGTGCACCTACTGCTATGCGGCGTTCTTTGCCAAGGATGCGGAGAGGCGGGACCAGTGGGGAATCTGGGTCGATGTGAAGAAGAATGCCATGGACGTTCTCAACAGGCCGCGACAGAGAGCGAAACTCGACGATGCGAGGATCTACATGTCATCGGTAACCGACGCATATCAACCCGTGGAGCGAGAGCTTTGCCTAACGCGTGGCCTTCTTGAGATTATGGCTGATGGTCACAGGCCGAAATTAGTAGTTCAGACGCGTTCGCCGGATGTCACACGAGACGTCGACCTGTTTCGCCAAATCGAGGCCAACGGAGGTCGGGTACAGGTCAACATGTCAATCACGACTGACAACGAGACAGTCCGCAAGACATTTGAGCCCCAGTGTCCAAGCAACGCGCAACGACTCAGGGCGCTGGAGACAGTGCACGAAGCAGGAATCCAGACGTGCATCACGTTGTGTCCGCTTCTTTGGACTGACGACGCTCAGCAGCTCGCTTTGTCCCTCATCGCGACCGGCGTCAAGAGGATCATCATCCAGCCCTTCAAGTTCAAGACCGGGAAATTTGTCGCACAGACCCGCCAGGGGGCGCTGGACTTGATGTCGGAACTGCTGGGATGTCCTAACTCCTTGATTGAGCGCGAGTACATGAAGCGGTACACCGCCACTCGACAGATCCTCAGAGACATCGCACGCGAGAACCGCGTGTGGCTTGGCGAGGAAAAGGACGGCTTCGCCCCGCCTTTCTAAGTGGTTCTCCTGGCCGTTGACCCCACCGGCCCGGCACCCGACCACCTGCCGAACGCTCCGACCCCAGACCGCCAATACCCGACCACAACCGCACAGATCCGAACAGAATCGAACAAATACCTGCACCGCAACCCGACCACAGCCGACCAAAATCAACCACTTCCAACCACCCCGAAACTCATGAAACCCCGCAAAACACTGGAGGTGTTCGCCTTTTTCTCTGGTTCCTGCGCCAGGAAAATTTTTCTGCCAACCACCCTGATGCGCACAGATCGCCTCCTACAATCCCACCATGACCAAATCAGCACTCGACGGCGTTCGTATCCTCGACCTCACCTCCGAGATGGGCTGGTACTGCGGCAAGCTCCTCGCCGACCTCGGCGCCGACGTGATCAAGGTCGAGCCCGTCGGCGGCGATCCTTCTCGCGGCCGCGCGCCCTTCTGGCAGGGCATTCCCGGCCGCGAGACCTCGCTTCGCTTCTGGTACTTCAACGCCAACAAGCGCTCGGTCACGCTCGACCTCGGCCAATACGACGGACGCTGGCTCTTCGGCCAAGTCGTCAAGACCGCCGACATCGTGATCGAGTCCTGGACAGCCGTCGAACGATCGGAGCTGGCAGAGCACGGCGTCGATCCGGATGCCTACCTGCAGGACCAACCGGATCTGATCTGGGTCTCAATCACCGGATTCGGCCTCAACGGACCCAGGGCCGGCTGGGAAGTCACCGACATCGTCGCCCAGGCGGCAGCCGGTATTGCCACGCTGGCGGGATACCCGGACGGCTCCCCAATGAGGATCGCCGGCAACCAGGCCTACGCCGTAGCCGGCATCTCCGCCGCCCAGGGCGCATTGTTGGCGCTGTTGCAGGCCGAAGCGACGGGCAGCGGACAACGCGTCGAGACCTCGATCCAGGAGGCGCTCTCGATCTGCCAGGAGACCGCCCACCTGCAGTGGGACTTCCAGGGCACCTCGCGCGAGCGGGTTGGCGAGAGCCATCGACTGCCCGGTATCGGGACATACGAGACCAGCGACGGCTACATCTTCTCGATGGTCGGCGTCCCCGGATTCGGTGCGCCCTGGACCGAAGTCATCGGCTGGATGGACGAGAGCGGCATGGCCGAAGATCTGACCGAGCCGGAGTACGCCAACACCTTCGCCAACTTCAACATGCGCATCCTGCTCGATGAGGAAGAGCAGGCCAAACACGCGCCGGTCCTGGCCCGCGCCCAGGAGGTGCTGACGAGGTTCTACGCGAGCAAAACGACGATGGAGGCCTACGAGGAGGGCCAATCGCGGCGTCTCCTGATCGGCCAGGTGGCCACGCCGTCCGACATCGCCGACAGCGAGCACCTGGCCGCGCGAGAGTGGTGGCTGGAACTCAATCAGCCGGCCCGCCTGGGCTCCGAGGACGCCGCCTTACGCTATCCCGGCCCTCCCTACCATCTGTCCGAGACGCCGGCGAGCGTCCGGCGTCCGGCCCCGCAAATTGGAGAACATAACCAGGAGGTCTGGGTCGACGAAGTCGGCATTCCCGCCGAGGACCTGATTGCCTTCGCCGGAGAGGGCGCGATATGACAGCAACAAACGGATCGCGTCCACTTGAGGGCATTCGAGTGGCCGACTTCTCCTGGTTCGGCGTCGGACCCATAGCCGCGCGCACCCTCGCCGACTTCGGCGCGGATGTGATCCGCATCGAGTCCGAAGCCCGCGTTGACGGCCTGCGCCTCGGACAGCCGATCAAGCCCGGCAAGACCGGCTACAACGTCTGCGCCTACTTCAACAACTTCAATGCCGACAAGCGCTCCTTCCTCCTCAACATGTCGGCGGAAGGCTCGCAAGAAGTCGCCTACCGCCTGATCGAGCGCTCCGACGTCTTTCTCTCCAACCTGACCCCGCGCATCTTCGAACGCTGGAACCTGACATACGAGCAACTCCGCGACGTCAAGCCCGACATCATCGCCGCCTACATGCCGATGCAGGGTCTCAGCGGCCCCCATCGCGACTTCCTCGGCTTCGGCGCCGTGCTGACCCCGACCACCGGGATCTCGCACCTCTCCGGCGATCCGGACCGGGCGCCCGTGGGCGTAGGCACCAACTACCCCGACTACGTCGTCAACCCGGGCCACACAGTGATCGCCATCCTGGCGGCGCTCAGGCACCGCCGGAAGACTGGACAGGGACAGCGGATCGAATTGGCCCAGGTCGAGTCGGTCGCTGCCACCATGGGCCCCTCGCTGCTCGACTACACCGCCAACGGCGTCAACCAGGTCCGCAACGGTAACAAATCGAGTTGGATGTGCCCGCACGGCATCTACCGCTGCGCCGACGATCCCTCAGGACGAGAACGCTGGATCGCCATCGCCGTGGGCGACGACGCCCAGTGGGAATCGCTCCGCGCCGTCGCCGAGGGCGCAGCGTTCACCACGGACGATCGCTTCGCAACCCTGCTCGGCCGCCGTCGTCATGAGGACGAACTTAACATAACGCTCTCGGATTGGACCGCTTCATTCGACGCCGCCGCGCTGGCGATCCAGCTGCAGTCGGTCGGCGTCGCCGCGGCCCTCGTGCAGGACGCCGAGGACATGTGCGAGCACGACGATCATCTCGCCGCCCGAGGATTCTACGAGTACCTCCACCACCCCGAGACGGACATCTCGCTCTACGACGGACCCATCGTCAAACTGCACGAAACACCGGGCTACCTGGCCTCGCCGGCGCCACTCTTCGGCCAGCACACATACGAAGTGGCGACGGAAGTCCTCAGTTACTCGGCGGATGAAGTGGCGGAGCTGACCTCGTCGGGCGTACTGAGCTAGCCGCCAAACGCCAGGTGACGCTCAAGGAACGGCCCGACCGGCGCAATCCCCTGGGGCATGAAGTCCCAGTGACCGCAGGGCAACCAGACCAGTTCCCTCGGCTCGGACAGCTGATCGTAGAAGCGCTGCGTGGCTTCCGGCGTGATCAAGTCATCATGCTCACCGGCGACGACCTGCACCGGTCGGCCGGCCATCAGCGGCGCGTAGACGCCAGGATCGGTGAGCGAGTTCGCCAACTCGCCGGCGCTGCCTCCGCGGCCGGACAGGGTGCTTGCACCGGAAATGCAGAATGACGCGGCCTTGACCCGCTCGTCGAGTCCGACGAACGGCGCCCCGCGCATCCCACCCATCGAAAAACCGACAAATCCAACCCGGTCAGCATCGACTTCCGGCCGCTCCGAGAGATAGTCAAGCGTCCGCATCCAGTCGACCACGGTTTGCAATGACTGGTCCAGACGGCGCCTCGGCCAGCGCTGGAAGTCCTCCATCGAGACGGGCCGCCTGGCCCGCTCTCCATGTCCGGCCTGGTCGATTGTGGCGCAGATCGCGCCACGTGCGACCCACTGCTCAGCCGGCCAGAGGACGTAGTCGCTGGACTTGTCCAGGGTGCCCGGATGGCCGACCAGAATCAACGGGCGCGGACCTTCAGCCTCGACCGGCCGAAGCAACAGTCCGCCAACACGATCCTCATAGCGCGAAGTGATCTCGAACCGTTCAACGGCCAGCCCGCCGCCGTCCCCGGCGGGAGCAGTCGAGGCGTTGAACGGAAGATCCTGATCGTAGCCAAAGGCCAGCTCGCGCAGCAGGTTCAGTTGTTCGCCGTCGCTATTCATATCTCAACGCCTCCGCGATGGTGGTGCGCGCCGCCTGTCTCGCCGGGAAGTACGTCAGGACCAGCGACGCCAGGAATGCACCGATCAAGATCGGCAAGATGGTGCCAACCGGGACGTGCATTGATATCTCACCGAACGTGCCCTCGGCGAACAGACGCCAGGCGAGACCCAGCGCGAGCCCGGTCCCGAGCCCGAGGCCGAGCAACGCAATGAAGCCCATCTCGATCAGTAACTCGAAGCCGACTAGCCGCGACTGGAAGCCAATCGCGCGGAGCACGCCGATCTGTTGTCGGCGCTCGACGACAGCGCGCAAGGCAATCACTCCGAGAGCGGCCAAACCGGCGACGAGGCCGATACCAATGAATCCCTGGAACAGCGCCAGAATCGATGACTGCGTGCTCTGTTGGCGTTGCAGTTCTCCCTGGATGTCGACCGCGAAGATTCGAAGCTCGCGTTCGATTCCCTGGGCGACGTCAAGCGTGTCGGCCCCATCTCTGGTCGAGATGTAGTGGCGGGTCGATTCTGACTGTCCGATCACCTGTGAGGCCACTGTTTCCGGGAGTAGAAGCGTCGGCAGACCGCCGTCTTCACCGTCGAGGTCGACGAATGCTCCGCTGATCCGTTCAAGAATCGCGATCACCTCGACCTGCCGGGCGTTCTCGCCGAGGCCAACCTCAACAACAATGCGTGGCAGCAGGGTTGCCTCGTCGGTGACCGTGTCCGGCACTGACCAGGGATCCAGGTCATTGCCGGCAAAGCCAAACGCTCCGTCAATGGCGTCTACCGTCGCCACGGCGACCATGTCCCCGCTTCGAAGCGCCGACCAGACATCACGTTCGTCCTCATACCGATAGGAAATGGCCTGCAGCTTCACTTCCTGACCATCGACGAACTCGTCATTGATGCCACCGATCACGACTGCGTCACGGTCATCGATCTCAACTTCCGCCAGATCCGTCTCTACCAGCTGAATGTCGCCGTCGCGATCGAGAATGTGGCGCTCGGTCACCGCGTCCCAGCGCTCCGTCAGAATCGTGATGGCGCGCGTTCCGCGTTCAGGCCCGGCCTCGATCCTGCCGGCATTCTCGATGTCCTCGATCACCTCGTCGGCGCCAGCGTCGGCCAGCCCCTCGCGAATGTCGGAAACGGCATTGACGTCGGTGTTGAAGGCGAGAACCTCGAATCCGCCCGCGGTGTCGTCGCCGGTGAAGGCCTGGCTGAAGGAGGAGTTGATCGTGGTGAAGTTGACCAGGGCGAATGTGATCAACGCAATCATCGCGATTGTCATGCCGGTCCGATAGCGAGCCGCCGCCGGATATGCGGCGGCAGTGCGGATCACCGGCGCCATCCGCCCGATCCCCCCCACAATCCGTCTCACCCCGCCGACGATCAGATCCAGGTTGAACACCAGCAGCAGCGTCCCGGCCGCGGTCAGCATCGTTCCGGCGAGCACAAACAGCTCGGGCCCGCCATTGAGATTGTTGTCGAAGAAGCTCTCGTGCCAGTCATTGGGGATGAACCAGAGGAACATCACGAAACCTGCGCCCAGCGTGTAGAGCAGCCGCTGGTTGATCCGAAGACTGCCAAGTCGCAGCTTGTTCAGACCCATCACAATTCCCAGAGGAATGAGCGACACACCGGTCATGTAGGGGAAGAAACTCTCCTGGTCGAGACCGAAGTCGAGAACGACGAGTCCGCCGATCACGAACAGCACCCACCACTGCGGATTCCAGCGCATGAGGCGCCAGCCGAAGAGCAGCACCCATGGAATCATCCTCTGAGACCAACGGCTTCCGATGAGATGTAACACCAATGCGATGGGAGCCCCGAGTATCAGCGTGAACGGAGTTGTGAGCAGGAGGACCAGTCCGATTGCCGTCGTGAACACTCCGAGGACGTTCCTGACCACCCGCCAGGGCGTCAGTGGGTAGGTTTCCTCGTACCGCGCCTCCGGAATATCCCGAATGGCAGCGACGATGTTGAGCCGCGACGCTCGGAAGCTGGAGAACACCACGGTGATGAACGTAATCACGATCCCGATACAGGCCGAAATGACCAGGCTCTTGATCGTGACCGTCCAGGTAAAGACGAAGCCGAAACTCTCGAATCCCTGGTTGAGTGCAGCGATGAACCCCAGGGCAAAGAGCAGACCCAGCACCACCCCAACAACGGCGGCGCCCATGTTGTAGACCATGCCCTCGGAGATGAACATCTGGATCAGGTCGTTGCGCTGCATGCCCACGGCCCGGGCGATGCCCATTTCCGGCTTCCGCTCCTCGGCCAGCATGGCGAAGATCAGGAAAATCAGCAGGATCCCGGCTGCGACAGAGAATGAGCCCATGAACAGGAACAGCGTGGTGAAGACGCTGGCGATTAACTCGGCGTCTTCCAGACTGTCTGCTTTGACCGCATCACTGGCATAACGAGACAATCCGTTGCTCAGGTACAGATCAGGCTGTTGGCGCTCGAAACCGTCGAGCGCAGCCTCAATGTCACGGTCGAGAGCGTCCGAGAACTCCAGCGGCGCTTCCACCCCACCGGCGCCGCTGATCAGGATGGAATCCCAGCGGTCGGGCGGTGACAACTGGGGCCCCAGGAGATTCTGGTAGGCGTCAATGGACAACAGTCCGCCGGAGCCGCCCGCCTCGAGATTTCCGGTCAGGACGGCGTCGCGGCCGATGGCCGCCACGGTGTACTGCCTCGCTCTGCCCAGCACGTAGAGCTTGACCTGGTCGCCCGGCTCGGCGTCCAGTTCGCGAGCGGCTCGCTCGTTGATCACAATCTCATCAGTGCCCAGTTCGCTCAGTCGAAGCAGATCGCCGTCCCTGTCGCGCACTGCGTCGAGCCGATCGACGGTCTGCGGGTCAACACCGACCAGGAAGAACTGAGGCTCAATCTGACCGGCCTCAGGATGCTCGATCGGCACCAGGTCGAATCGTGAGCCGAATATGGCCTCCACTCGATCATCGTCAGCGAAGTGGGATTGCAGATCACTCAGCACCTGGTCGGGAATGCCGGTCCCGGCGTCCTCGGCCGAGTCGTCCGTCTCTTCCTCGATGATGAAGTGGTCGATTCGTTCGAGGCCGTTCAGGGCCAGATTGCGGACGCTGACGGCCAGCGAGTCGCCTGTCGAGAACGCGATCGTGACGATGATCGTCGCCAGGGTCAAACCCATGGTGACTAGCACCGTCTGCGCGCGCCGACGGGGAATGTTGCGCAGACCCATTCGCACGAGAATCGGACGCTTCAGGAAGATGTAGACGATGACAGCGGCGGCAACACCCGCGATGGCGACAACAATCCACATCAAGCGAATCGTCGGCAGGCCAAACAGTTCTTCCATGGTGCCCCTTCTTCAGCCTGGATTCCGAGCTGGCCCTAGCTCCCGAGTTGACGGTGAATCGTCTCGCCCTCGATCAAACCGTCTCGCATGTGGATTGTGCGGTTTGCCCGCCGTCCGATGTTCTCGTCGTGTGTGACGATGACGAACGTCTGTTGATTGCGCTCGTTCAACTCTTCGAGCAGTTCCATGATCTGATTCGCGTTGGTCGAGTCAAGGTCGCCGGTTGGCTCATCGCCCCAGACAATCGCCGGATCGTTGACCAACGCCCTCGCGATCGTCACGCGTTGCCGCTGTCCACCAGACAGCTGGGCCGGCCGATGTCCAGACCAGTCACGTAGCCCGACCTGCTCCAGGGCATCCATGGAGCGATCTCTCGCTTCGCGTTGTCCGAGTCCGGCGAGCAGCAGCGGAAGTTCGACGTTTTCAACGGCCGACAACACCGGCAGCAGGTTGTAGAACTGGAAGACGAAGCCCATCCGGCGGGCGCGATGGTCCGTTCGCTCGTTGTCCGGCATGTCGTGAATACTGCGGCCCTCCACGAAGATCTCGCCCTGTTCGATCGTCTCGAGGCCCGACAAACAGTTGAGCAGCGTCGTCTTACCGCAACCGGACGGCCCCATGATCGTGACCATCTCTCCGCGTGCAACCGAGAGCGTCACTCCGCGCAACGCGTGAACCGGCTCTCCGGCTCCGGCATACGTCTTGTGTACGCCGTTGGCGGCAATGATCGGTTCGCCGCCATTGTGCGTGACGGCGCCCACGCCCTTCTGCGGCGCAGATTCGGCATCGATTTCGATTGAACGACTACTCATCTTCGTCTCCAGTGTCCGCCGGGAAGCCTCGGATGCGGCGCAACTCCGCCTAAGCCTATCCCGCATCGCAGTAGGCTGAGTGTCCATTCGGTCGAAAATTCGGAACGCACGACACAACGCAGACCGTCTGCATACCGAGTGCTTACCTTCTTGCCTGTCACCGTGTTCAACGAGCGATCTGGAGACTTCTCAATGACCGCCACTACCGCTCTGCTGGAAGCCGCGGACCAGTTCGCCCAGGATCTGATCGCGAACAACATCGCCGGACTGATGCCAATGTTCACGCCGATCGGAATCGGTCAGGCGATGGCGCTGCAGGCGCAGCCCGACTCGGCCGAGGGTTCCGAAAGCTTCGAGATTGAAGACCAGGGCGACAACCTGCTTCACATCACCTTCCGCGGCCCGGAGAGCGCCGGCGGAGACGGCACGATCTTCACCCAGTGGGTCGAGGTCGAGGGCCTCTGGAAGGTCGACGCGATTGGCCGGGTCGAGTAGGAGCTAGGTCAGGCTCAACTCGACATCACCGATGCCGGGGAAGCGGATCGTCACTTCACCGCGACCGCCGGGGAAGGGCTGCACGGCGGCGGCGCCGGTGGTGATCACCTCGCCCGCCCTGACCGTCATGCCGCGATTGTTGATCTCGTTGACGGTCGCGACCAGGACCTCCGTCGGATTGGGCCGGCCGTCACGACCCTCGGCGACGGATTCGCCGTTGATCAATATCGCGCAATCCAGCCCGACGAGATCTCTTGCTTGCCAGTCGTCGATTTCCGGGCCCATGATCAACGCATGGTTGCCGACACCGTCGGCGGCCATGCTGGGAAACTCGGGCGCGCCGCCAAAGCGATTATTCGGCGCTTCGATCACGATGTATGCGTTCGAGACGCCACCTAGCACCGAGTCTTCGCTGTGGCCGCCGTCGGTCGGCGCGAAGTCTCGACCTAGTCGGAAGGCGACCTCGGCTTCCAGGATGCAGGTGACGAAGCCGTCGCCCGGCATCGACGCCGGCGAATCGAGGACCATGCCCTCGAAGAACGGAGCGAGCACCATATTGCCCTCAATCACAGCCGCCTTCCAGGCGACGGCCGGCTTCGGATCCCGCGACCAGCGCTCCCAGTAGATGCGGCCGCCGTCCGCAGCGGTCTCCGGCCGGAACGACTCCGGAATGGGCGGGAGCGGAAGTCCGTTGGCAGTGGCCTGGTCGAGGAAATCTGCGGCGTCAGAAACTTGGGCGTTGGTCAGGGCGTCGGACATGTTGGCATCCTCGGGGGCTATTGGTCAGTCTGATTGGCTGTCAGCAGGATAGGGTCCATCGCCCTATCGTCCGACCCGCAGTTACTCTGCAATCACGATGTTCGATACTCCTCGACCAGTTGCAGAACTCATTGACTTCCTTCATTCGCTCGGCACTGCCGAGATCGATCACAGCGGTCACGACTTCCTCACGCACCTCAAGGCCGTTCATGACGTGCTAGACAAGCATGACGCCGGCCCGGAACTGGCTGCGGCCGGCCTGTTTCACTCGATCTACGGCACAGAGAAATTCCAGGGCTTCTCGCTTCCGTTGACCGAACGAGCTCGAGTCCGCTCGCTGATCGGAGAACGGGCGGAGTTCGTCGCCTGGCTCAACTGCATCATGGATCGCGCCACATTCGACGCCGCAATCTGCGCCGCGCTCGCGGGCGAGCGCATGCTGGAGATCAGCGACCGCGACGGCAATCCACCTATCGAACTGTCCATCGATCAGCTTCGCGATCTGGCCACGGTGCATCTCTTCGACTGGCTCGAACAGGTCGAACGATCGGAGTTCGGCTGGGGCTATCGGCGCGAAGCGTATCGCGAGATGGCGACGCTGGTCGGACCGGACGCCGAGGCGCTCTACGAAGATGTCTTCTCGCGCGAACCGTCCAAGTCGGCCGCCGCCTCAGGCTCGTAAATCGTCCTTGCTGCTGTCCTAGACTGCCCACGTTCCGCGCGATGTTGACGGCATCCGCGGTCGAAATGTGACGTCCTTGAGAGGAGCAGGCGGTGACGACCGACATTGACACGACGGCAGGCAAGTACCTGCGCGACAAGTACGCCATCATCGGCGTCGGTGAAACGACCTACACCCGCGGATCGGGCATGACAACCCGGGCGCTGGGAACCTGGGCGATCAAGAACGCGATGGACGACGCCGGCATACCGGCCTCGGAAATCGACGGGATGATGTCCTACTCGGGTAACGACTCGACGGCATCGCCGATGCTCGCCGGGGACCTCGGTATCCGGCTCAACTTCTACATGGATGTCCAGGGAGGCGGCTCCTCTTCGGAGGCGTTGATCGGTCTGGCGATTGGCGCGATCGAGGCGGGGATGTGCGAGACCGTCGTCGTCTTCCGATCGATGAACGGCTTCTCCCAGGTCCGCATCGGCGGTACCGGCGCGCGCGCTTCGGTCCCGGTCGGCGGCGACGCGCTGCATGCGGCTGCCTATGGTTGGTTTAGCGCCGGGCAGAACTTCTCGCCGACCTTTATGCGTCACATGTACGACTACGGCACGACGCCCGAGCAGGTGGCGATGGTCAAAGTGATTCACTCGGAGCACGCCTCGAACAACCCCAAGGCCTACTACAAGCAGCGGGTGACGGTCGAGGATGTGGTCAACTCGCGCATGATTTGCAAGCCGCTGCACCTGCTCGACTGTTGCGTCGAGACGGACAATGCGACGGCGCTGATCGTGACTTCCGTCGACAAGGCGTACGACTACAAGCAGCTTCCCGCGCGAATCCTCGGCGTGGCCGGGCGCGTCTGCAAGCCGCGGATCGACATGCACTTCCAGCACGGTCCGATCTCGACTGTCGCCGGCCACTACATCAAGGACATCATCTATCGCAACGCCGGCGTCGGCCCCGAAGACATTCAGTGCACCGGCGCCTACGACGCCTTCACCTTCACCTCAATGCTGCAGCTTGAGGACTACGGCTTCTGCAAGAAGGGCGAGGGCGGCGACTACGTCTCGTCGGGGATCATGCGGCTAGGGGGTGAGCGACCCAACAACACCTCTGGTGGTCACCTCTGCGAGGGCTACACGCACGGGATGAACATGATCATCGAGAACGTGCGTCAGCTGCGCGGCGAAGTCGATTGCTACTGCCCGCAGGACGACAACGGCAAACGAATCCACAGCTACAACTACGCCGAGCCGGCGGCCGGCGGCGGCTGCCGACAGGTTCCCGACCTGGAGATCACGCAAAACCTGGGCTGGGCGATGCCCGGCACCGGATCCTCGCTGATCATGCGCAAGGGCTAGAGCAGGCGGAACTGAAGACTTCGAACCCGGACAGGAGCGAACCATGCCGCAGGGCGACTACTTGGGAATGACACTGACGGTCCTCGATCTGGACAATGAAAACAAGGCGTACTTTCAACACTGCGCCGACCATGACTTCCGTCTGCAACGCTGTACCGACCCCGAATGCGACCTGATCCGCTATCCACCAGGCACGGCCTGTCCCTGGTGTTCGGAGCGCGATTTCGAGTGGGTCCCGGTCGATACGCGAGGCACGGTTCACTCGTATGGAGAAGTCCATCACGCAATCCAGCCGGCGTTTCGCGAGCGCGCGCCCTACATGATCCTGTTGGTGGAACTGGACACCCAGGCGGGCGTGCCGACAGAGCACGAAGCGCTGCGTGTCGTCGGCAATCTGGTCGATGCCGACGGTCAGTTCGCAGGACCGGAACTCGTCAAACAGGTAGGCATCGGCTCGCGGATGCGGATGGTCTTTGCCGACGTGGCCGAGGGCCTGTCGCTCCCACACTGGACGCTGGACGAAGAAGCCCAGCAGCCTGAATCGCCGTGGCGCTACCCGCAGGAAGTCAACGGCGTCTAGAAACGGATGGCCTTCATGGCCGAGATCGGAATGCAGCGCTTCCAGGGCAAGGTGGCGCTGGTCACCGGCGGCGCGTCGGGCATGGGCGCGGAAGCGTCGATTCGTCTGGCACGGGAGGGCGCGGCAGTCGCCGTCGTTGGACTACCCGACGATCCGCGAGGCAACGATGTCGTCTCGCAGATCATCGACGCCGGCGGGCAGGCCATCTACGTTGGCGCGGACGTGTCCCGCGAAGCCGACTGCGACGCCGCCGCACAGGCTGCCGTCGACGAGTTCGGCCGACTCGACCTGTGCATCGCGGCGGCGGGAATCCTGCACGCCCGATACATCTCCGGAGAAGTCTCGGAAGACGATCCGGCGCCCAGTAATCGCGACAGCCATGTGATCAACAAGCCGGTCGAATTCTGGGAACAGGTGCTCTCGGTCAATCTGACCGGCGTGATGCTGACCAACCGCGCCGTCGCTCGGCGCATGATTGCCCAGGGCGAGGGTGGCTCGATCGTCAACATCTCTTCGGGCGCAGCCAAGATCCCGATGGCCGGCGGCGCGGACTACTCCGTCTCCAAAGCCGGTGTCTGGATGCTCACACGCTGCATCGCGCTGGAGCTGGCCCCGCACAACATCCGGGTCAACACGGTCGCGCCGGGCGTGATCGATACGCCGATGGCGATGGGTCTCTCACAGGACGAAGAACGTCGCGCGGCATTTGAGCGGTTCGTGCCGCTGGGCAGACTCGGCGAGGCCGAGGACATCGCCGAAGCGTCTCTGTTCCTGCTGAGCGATCATGCCGGATACATCACGGGACAGATCCTGCATCCGGACGGCGGACTGTTCACGGGTTGACCGGTCAGAGCCAGGAGTCGCAGGATTGCTTCGTCAGAAGATGTCGACCCGTTGACCGGTGATTTACGAACTGGCTTTAGCTTGCAGTCCAACGCGGGAATTGGTTCGCCGCCGGATTTGCGCGCTCAACTACGCCAGGAACAGATGGAACGCCTGTGAGCACTCAAGACGTTGATATCGATGCACTGGTCCGCGCTCAGCGCCGCCCACGGCGCTGGGCGTTGCTGTTGCTGGCCATCGTGATCGCCGCCGCAGCCGTCGCCGCCTGGTACTTCACCCGCGACTCCGAACCAGAGGTGGTGTTCGAGCCGCAGCGTGTGGTTGCCAGCAGCGGCCAGCTGACCACGACGGTTGAACTGTCAGGATCGGCAAGCGCCGCACAGACCTCAGCCCTGAGCTTCGGCGTCAGCGGCGAGGTCGATTCCGTCGATGTCGAGATCGGCGCAGAAGTCACGACCGGCGACGTGCTGGCGCGTCTCGACGGCAGCGACGCGGAACGACAACTGGAGACTGCCCGCGTGCAGTTGGAGATTGCCAGGCTCAGACTCGACGAGTTACTCGAGAGCCCGGCTGGTTCGGAGATCGCCGCCTCGGAACGCGCGCTCGCCACTGCCTATGCGCAGGTCGTCAACGCAACGCTGGAGCTTGAGCAGATCGATGATCCTCCCGACGCGAGCGCCATCGACGCCGCCGAACAGGCGCTGGCCAATGCTCGCAATCAGCTGTCCAGCGCTGAGCAGGCACTGGCGGACCTGACCGACGCCGTCGATCCCGCACAGCTTGCCAGAGCGCAACAGGATGTCGCCAATGCTGCGTCGCAACTGTCAACGGCACAGGAGCTGTTGGACGATCTGACCGAAGAACCCAGCTCCACGGAGATCGCCAGCGCTGACCAGGCGATCGCCAATGCCGCGATCCAGCTCTCCAATGCACGAGAGTCGCTGGACCTGCTGACCAGCGAGCCAACGGCCGCCGACAGGGCGTCGGCTGAGCAGGCGGTTGCCTCGACCGCATCGCAATTGGCGAGCGCACAGCAGGCATTGGAGCAGCTGACAGAGGAGTCCAGCGTCGCCGAGATCGAGAATGCCCGATCGGCTGCAATCCAGGCCCGCAATCCCGTGAGCGCCGCGGAGCAGGCCGTAGAACAGGCAGAAGAGGCGTTGGAACTCGCGCACGAGCGGTTCTGCGACGACATCGTCGTGCTCCCGGAAATCTGCGACGCCGAGCCACCGCTGCCGCAATCTGAGATTGAACTCCTGGAGACGAAGACCGAGAACAGCGGCGCGACACTGGAACGGCGCTCGCGGAGCCTGATCGACGCTCAAAGAACCTGGGAACAATCGGTCAACACGTACGACGCTGCTGTGTCGTCATTGGCGGCGGCGGAGGCACGCCTTGACGACCTCGCTGGCGACCCCGACACCGAGGAACTCGAGCAGGCAACCGAGGCAGTCGCAGCTGCCGAGGCCGCCCAGGAAGCGGCCCAGGCGCGGCTCGACGATCTGCTAACCCCCGCCACCGAGGAGGACATCTTCCAGGCCGAGCAGGCGATCGTCGCCGCAACTGCGGGTTTGATCGCGGCGGAGTCGCGACGCCAGGAGTTGTTCGAGGAAGCAGATCCGAACGACGTCTACCGGGCCCAGCAAGCGGTTGCTGCCGCCGAGGCGGGCTTGCGAGCCGCACAGTCGTCGCTGGGCGAACTGCTCGGCGACGTTGACCCCAGTGACCTGTTCCAGGCCGAACAGGCCGTGGCCGCCGCTCTGGCAAATCGCGACGCAGCTGAATCCCGCCTGACCGAACTGCTGGAACCGCCGACCGAAGACGACATCCTCGAAGCCGAACTGGCCCTGGCGAGTGCGGAGTCGTCGCTGCAGGAAGCGCAAGCCCGGCACGACGAGTTGTTGGCCGGCGCCAACGCGAACACCATCGCGCAGCAGGAGCAGAATGTTCGCCTGGCCGAGATCTCTCTCGAACAGGCGATGGCCGCCATGGACGACCTGGCGATCACGGCTCCGTTCGACGGCGTCATTGAAGAGGTCAATGTCGAACCGGGCGATCGGATTGGATCGGGGGCCGCGGCCTTTGTGCTCAGCACGCGGGATCAGATCGTCGTCGAGCTGACGGTGACGGAAGCGGAGATTTTCGATCTCGAGGAATTGCAGGTCGGCGTGGCCTCCTTCGATGCGATCGACGGGGTGCAGTATCCCGTCCGGATCACGTCGATCAGTCGGGTGCCGGACATCGAACAGGGTGTCGTCACCTATTCGGTGGAGGCTGCAGTCTTGTCCCCGTTGGCAATCCAGGCGGTGCGCGACGAACTCCAGGCACTCGGCGTCACCGTGCCCGAGCCTCAGGCCGCGGGTGCGCAGCGCCGCGGCGGGGGCGGAGGAATCGATCCTCAACAGGCGGCCAGATTCAGAGCCTGGCTGGAATCGCTGGAATTGCCCGAAGGCGTCACCGTGATTCAGGTCGTGACGGCGATCGCCAATGACGAACCGCTGCCGGGAGGCGTCGAACTGCCCGAGGGCTTCGAAATCACCGATGAGCAGCGAGCGCAGCTGCGCGCGTTGATCGCCCGGTTCAGTGGCGGCGGAGGTGGCGCGGCCGGCGGACAGGCGGCGGTCGACGACGATCGGCAGTTGCCGGTCCACGGAATGAGCGCGACGGTAGTCATTCTGACCGCCGTGAGAGACGAAGCGGTGCTGGTGTCGACTTCAGCCGTGCGCCAGATCGATGGCGCGTACTACGTCGCCATACCAACCGAGGACGGCGGCTGGGAGCGGCTGGCGGTGCAGATCGGGGAGACCGACAGGACCAAGGTCGAGATTCTCTCGGGCCTGCTGGACGGGGCGACGGTACTGGTGGGCGCTGACTCCGAAGGCATTGCCTACAGCGCCACTCAGCTTCCCGGCGGCGGCGCCCCTGGCGGCGGCGGACCGGGTGGCGGAGGCCAGAGATGATTCGGCTGGAGGGCGTTCGCAAGACCTTCACCGCGGGCGAGACCCGGATTCACGCACTCGACGGCGTGAGTCTGGATATCGAACGAGGAGAGTTCGTCGCGATTATGGGCCAGTCGGGTTCGGGCAAGAGCACGATGATGAACATCATCGGCCTGCTCGATCGCCCGGACGACGGCGCCTATCTGCTTTCGGGTCAGAATGTCGCCAGACTCAGCGAGCAGGCGCGAGCCCGGTTGCGAGGCACCGCGTTCGGCTTCGTCTTTCAGTCATATTCTCTGCTGCCGCGTATGAGTGCGCTGGAGCAGGTCGAGCTGCCGCTGATCTATCAAGGTGTCCGAAATCGGCGGCGGCGCGCGGCCGAGGCCCTGGTTCGGGTCGGGCTGGCCGATCGAATCGGTCACCGACCCACCCAGCTCTCAGGCGGCGAGCAGCAACGTGTTGCGATTGCCCGCTCGCTGGTCGTGGATCCTCTGGTCGTCCTGGCCGACGAGCCGACCGGCGCGCTCGATTCCGCCACCGGACACGAAGTGATGACCTTGCTAAGCGACCTGGTCGATCAGCATGGGATGACGATCATTCTCGTGACGCACGAAGCGGAAGTCGCCGAGTTTGCCCAACGAACCGTCAGAATGCGTGATGGCAACATCATCGAGGACACCGGCGCCGGACCTGCCGCGGGCGCCGAGAACCATGCGAACCCCAGCCCGGCGACATGAGCTTTCTTGATGCCCTGCGGATCGCGGTTCGGGCGATTGTTGCGAATCGATTGCGCAGTCTGCTGACCCTGCTCGGTCTGGTGATCGGCGTCAGCTCGGTAATCGCGCTGATCGCAGTCGGGCAGGGAACTCAGAAGGGCGTCAGCGATCAGATTCGCGGCCTGGGCACGGACCTGATCTTCATTGAGCCTTCGGCTGCCGCGACGACGCAGCAGGGCGCTGGCGCGCTGTTGACGACGACATTGACCCAGGCTGATGCTCTGGCGATCGCCGCTAATGGCAATCCGGCGATTCAGGCTGTCTCTGCGCACATCACCGACGATACCCAGGCCATCGCGGGCGCGAACAACGTGGGTGCCGAGTCGGTCTTCACGTCCTCGAACTACGCAGAGGTCCGAGACCTCGAAATCGCCCTGGGCTCATTCATCGCGCCGCCACACGATGACGCCGGCAGCCTGGTCGCGGTGCTCGGCTCGCGTGTCGCCAACACGCTGTACCCCGGTATCGACCCGATCGGCCAGGAGATTCGTCTGTCCTTCCTCGCCGGCCGCGTGGTGTTTGCGTTCACTGTGATCGGCGTGCTCCAGGAGGTCGGGGGCGCAGCCGATGCCAACGACCAGGTCTTCGTGCCGCTTACCGGCCTCGCCAACCGATTCCGATTCCTCTACACGCCCTCGGGCGACCTGCGCGTCACACAGATCGATGTGCAGACCACGCCGGGCGCCGACACGGCGGAGGTCAAACAACAGGTCAGCGATCTCCTGCTCTTCCGTCACAACCGCACCGATCCGGATTTCACCATTGAGAGCCAGGACGACTTGCTGGACGCCGCATCTGAAGTGGCAAACACGCTCTCAATCCTGTTGGGCGTGATCGGTGGGATTTCGCTGTTGGTCGGCGGCATCGGCGTGATGAACATCATGCTGGTCTCGGTCACGGAACGGACTCGCGAGATCGGCATCCGGCGCGCCGTCGGGGCGACGGCAGCCGACATTGTCAACCAGTTCGTCACCGAGGCGCTTGCGCTCAGCGTGCTGGGCGGAATCATCGGGATCGTCATCGGCGTCGTCGCCTCGCTGCTGGTCGATGGACAGACCGTGGGCGAACAGGAAATGACGACCGTGATCCAGGCCTGGTCGATCGCCGCCGCCTTCGGCGTCTCCGCCGGAGTCGGACTGATCAGCGGCATCTACCCGGCCTGGCGTGCGACCGTGGTCGACCCGATTGCCGCACTCAGGAATGAATAGCCGCAGACGTTATCTTGTCGCCGTCAGAGTCAAACCATGTGGACCAGGACGAGGAGCGGACACATGCCATTGCCACCTGAACAGTCGATGGATCGGTTCCAGGGCAAAGTCGCCCTCGTCACCGGCGGCGCGAGTGGGATGGGCCGCGAGTCGTCGATCCGGCTGGCGCGCGAGGGCGCATCGGTGGTTGTCGCCGGACTGCCCGACGACGAGCGCGGCGCGGAGACCGTGGCGTTGGTTGAGCAGGCGGGCGGGCAGGCGGTGTATGTCGGGGTAGATGTGACTCGGGAGGCCGATTGCGACGCCATGGCGCAAGCCGCACTGGACAGCTTCGGTCGGCTCGATCTGTGCATCGCCGCGGCGGGCATTTCGCATGCGGGCTACGTCTCGGGCGAGGTGACGGAGGGCGAACCACTGCTCGGTGGGGCTCATCGGTATGTGATTCACAAGCCGGTCGAGTACTGGGAGAAAGTCCTGGCCGTCAATCTGAACGGCGTCATGCTGACGAACCGAGCGGTCGCGCGAGTGATGCTGGCCCAGGGCGAGGGCGGATCGATCGTCAACATCTCGTCCGGCGCAGCCAAGGCGCCAATCCGCGGCATGGCCGATTACTGCGTCTCCAAGGCCGGCGTCTGGATGATGACGCGCTGCATCGCGCTCGAACTTGCTCCGTCCAACATCCGAGTCAACACCGTTGCTCCGGGACTGATCGACACGCCGATGACGCTCGCTGTAACCACCGATGAAGAACGACGCCAACGCCGAATCGAGGCGATCCCGCTCAATCGACTGGGCGAGCCGGCGGACATCGCCGAAGCGGCCCTGTTCCTGCTCAGCGACCAGGCCGGCTATATCACCGGACAGATCCTGCATCCCGACGGCGGCATCTTCGTTGGCAGCTGATCCGCCCATTGGGTCTCGCGCTCATTCGGGGATACGCTACACCCGATGTTCACGCTCGCCGTCCAGCAGCTCCTGACCAAGAAGCTCCGCAGCGCGTTGACCGTCCTCGGCTTCGGCGTCTGCGTCAATCTCTACATCGTGGTCACTACGGTGATGCGGTTCATCACAGAAGATCTCGATCTCCAGGTGCAGCGATTCACCGGAGTGCTCTTCGTCCAGTCGCGCGGCCTGACGGGACTCTCTGGGATCGAATGGCCGCCGATTTCCTCCACCATCTCAATGGCCGAGGCGAACGACGTAATCTCTCGACCGGCAGTGGACCAGGAGCGGTCGACGAAAGTGTCGTTTGCTGCGCTGGCGCCGCCGCCATACCCGACGGCGCCGCCGGAGGCGCTGCTCGTCGGCATTGAACCAGGCAAGGAGGACGTCTTCCTCAACGGCGCAGATGCCATCGCCGGTCGCTGCCGATTTCCCTCGCAGAACGGAACCGGCCACGCACCGCCGGCCATTCTGGGCGTCCTGGCCGCGCGCCATTTCGCCCGGGCCGCGACGGCGACCACAGAGGTGCCAACGCCGGTCGGCCCGCTCGCGCTCGCCGCGCTGGGCAGCAGGATTGTGGTGCGGGGCACGGAGTTCGAGGTGCAGGGCATCATCGAGCCTGAAACGAACCAGCTCCTGCGCTCGGCCGTGCTGGTTCCGCTGGAAGACGCGCAGTGCGTGCTTCAGTCTCCCGATTCGGTCACGGCCCTGCTGGTCTCGCCCAAACGAGCGTCTGACATCGACCCACTGCAGGAGGTGATCGAATCGGAGCACCAGGAGCTGATGGTCATCTCGGACCGGCAACTGGCCGAGAACGCGCGCAAATTGCTGGATCGGGTCAACCAGCTCTTCGACGTGGTTCGCTGGACCTCGGTCTCGGTCGCCGCGTTGCTGATCGCGATCGTGATGTTTGTATCCGTGCTCGAGCGAACTCGCGAACTGGGCACGCTCCGGGCGATCGGTGCGCCTCGTCGAGCGTTGCTGTCGCTGATTCTGTCGGAGTCGGCTGGCTTTGCCGTTGCCGGGTCGATGGTCGGCGTGCCGATGTCGAGGGTGGTGATCAGCAAGGCGCTCGGTCCCGATGCCGCCGGCCTGCGCTCACGGGAGATCGAGTGGGGCGCCGCAGGAATCCTCAGCCTCTGTTCGATGGTCGCGGCGCTGATGCCGGCCTGGCGAGCGGTGCAGGTCGACCCGATCATCGCGCTGCGCTACGAGTAAGGACCATGACGTGAGCGACGCTCCGGCCGAGGCTCCTGCAAACGCAAATGTGCGCGAAGAACGGACTCCCCTGATCTCGGTCAAGAACCTGGAGCGCATCTACAGGCTCGGCGAGCAGACGATCCACGCTCTCCGTCCACTCACCCTTGACATCCACCAGGGCGACTTCATCGCCATTGCCGGACCGTCCGGATCAGGCAAGTCAACGCTTCTGCAATTGCTGGGCCTGGTCGATTCGCCGACTGCCGGAGAAGTGCGCGTCCAGAACAGGGTCGCTCAGGACCTGGGAAACGAGCAGCGAGCGGCGCTCCGACTACGAACGCTGGGTTTCGTCTTCCAGGCATTCAACCTGCTGCAAATGCTGACCGCCCGCCAAAACGTCGAAATCGCCCTCACCCTGGCGGGGTTCCCTCGGCGCAAGCGACGGGCGCGCGCTGAGGAACTCCTGTCGGCGGTTGGCCTGGCTGAACGCCTGGAACACCGACCGTTACAGCTGTCCGGCGGAGAGCGGCAGCGCGTGGCGATTGCACGCGCTCTGGCGAACGAGCCGGATGTGATCCTGGCCGACGAACCGACCGGCAACCTCGATTCGCAAACCGGCCGGGAGATCGTCAACCTGCTCGAAGAGCTCAATCGGGCCGGCCAGACCATCGTCATGGTCACCCACAACCTGGAAATCGCCCGCCGCGCGGGACGGCTGTTCCTGATGCGCGATGGCCAGATCGACGAAGTCGATCCCGGCGATCCGGGATCTCTGGACTAGCAGTTACCCTGCGATCAATATCCGCGCGCCCGTCATCGTGCGCGTTTCGGAGGCCACGTGACGCAAGAACTGGATCGGCCGGTCGAGGCAGTCTCCGGCTTGCCCGACTTCTGGCCGGAGGCGCAGGAAATCATCAAGAGCGCGCCGATCGGGCTGTTGGCGACCACAGAAGGCCTGCAGCCTCATGTGCGCCCCGTGGCGCCCGCCTACGTGGGATTGCACGCCTACGTGCTGACCTCCGTGCAGACGCCGAAGCTCGAACAGATACGCACCAACGAACGCGTCGAACTGCTCCACTGGAGCGTGGACTTTCACCATCTCAATCTCACCGGCGTCGCCGACGTCACCGAGGACGAGGCCGAAATCGCCGCCGTCGCGGCGCATTTTCCCTACGCCGTCGACGATTTCTTCGGTCCCGACCTGCGCGCTCCTGCGCTCATCAAGATTGCCCTGAGAAGAATCTCGATCACCACCTTCAACGACATCATTGCCAGTAAGCGGCCGCGAATCTGGCGCGCAACCGACTGACAGGCCCGATCCGGCCGTGCTGAAACAGGGGAGGACGCCACATGCGTATTGCACTGATTGGACAAGCGCCGTTTGGAGCGGCCGTCTTCGAACGACTGGTTGAGGACGGTCACGAGATCGTCGGCGTGTTTACCCCGCCTGAGCGCGAAGGCGGCCGGCCCGACCCGCTGGCACAAGCCGCTCGCGACGCGAGTATCACGCTGGTACAACCGCGACGCTGGCAGCGCCGCGGTGTCGTCGATGAGGATGTGGTCGCGCAGTATGAGGCGACGAATCCTGAGCTCAACGTGATGGCCTTCGTCACGCAGATCATCCCGTCGCGGGTCCTGGACTTCCCGCCAATGAACACGATCCAGTACCACCCGTCGATGCTTCCGAAGCACCGAGGCCGATCGGCGATCAACCACTCGATCCTGCAAGGCGACACCATGACCGGGGTCACTATCTTCTGGGTCGACGAGGGCATCGACACCGGGCCGATCCTCCTGCAGCGTGCCTGCCCCATCGGTCCCGACACCACACTCAACGATGTGTATCGGGAGTACCTGTTCCCGCTGGGCGTGGAGACGATGTCCGAGGCGGTCAGTCTGGTCGAGGCTGGGCAGGCGCCGCGCCACGTCCAGAACGAAGACGACATGACCTACGAGGGACCGTGGGAAGGCGACATTGCCCGGATTGACTGGTCACAGGACGCGCAGACCGTACATAACTTCATCCGCGGCTCCGACCGCGCGCCCGGGGCCTGGAGCGAGATCGGCGGCCAGCGGGTCACGCTGTTGGGCTCGACCCGGTCAGACCATTCCGACGGCGCTGCTGGCGAGGTTGCAGCGATTGACGGCAGCGGCATGACCATCGTCTGCGGCGACGGCGAGTCGGTGCGCGTGAGCACGCTGGCTGTCGGACGTGATCGGCAGCCGGCGCAGGAGTGGGCGTCGTCCAATGGCGTCGAGATCGGCGCCGTGTTCGAACCGGCTCCCGCCGACTGAGTCACTCCTCTGTCCTGTGGTCCAGGACACCTCAGGCGGACACCTGCAGAACACATGTCCGTATACGATGGTGCGCATCAGCTCAGTCACAGCGAAGAGATGCGCACGCCAATGAACCTGCCTCACAGTTCGCAACAACCCGCCCGCAGCCGATTCGACCGGCAAATGACCGATCCAATCCGCTCAATCGAGCGAATGAGTCCGAACATTTCCGAACAGATCCGAACAAAACAACCTGAAGAAAGCTGAAAAAAGCTGAAAACAGCTGAAAGCCAACACTCACGATGTCCCGCAAAACACTGGAGATCGTGCCGCGAAACGCTCAGAAAAAAGTTTCGCTGAAACCTGAAAGGTCAAGAAATCCCGCGCGCCGCGAACAGGCGCTACGTCATGTCCTGGACGCGCTTGCCCGAGTCCACCAGCGGAGCGAAGCGGGTCTTGCTCAGCGGATCATTGCGCGACGCCTTGTCCCAGGCGGCGTCGACCATCTTGGCGTACTTGGGATGCATCTCGCGCATCTTGGTGTTTTCGTCCTTGATGAACGCCGACCTGGCGATCAACTTTTCGACCTGCCCCTGGGTCTCACACTCTTCACACTCAGGAGCAGGTGAGTCGATCTTGCGGGTGAAGTGTTCCCACTCGGCGCCGCAGGCTCGGCAGGCGTATTCGTAGATCGGCATGGTTCGCTCCTGACGGCCCGCTTGTTGGATCGATTCGTCTCCCACGATGGTACGATCTCGACGTAACTCCCGCACGCAGACTGCGGTCGAAGGAGGCGATTCGTGTACGGATTGCGCACGATGTTCCTCGTGGTCCTGATGGCCGGCCTGATGATGGTCGTCGGTCTCGCGGTGGCCGGAGAGATCGGGCTGATCATCATGGCCGTGATCGCCCTCGGCATCAACCTCTACAGCTACTACAACTCTCATTCGATGGTGCCCAAGATGATGGGCGGCCAACTGGTCACCGCGCAGGAAGCGCCGGACCTGTACCGGATCGTCGAGCAGGCCGCCTGCCAGGCGGAAATGCCGTTCAAGCCGGAACTGCTGTCGCAGTTCACGGTTGAGCACCTGGAGGCGCGCTGCACCGGGCATTGCCGTCCCGGCGACTGCCCGCGCCACATTCCATCGGTCTACGTGATCGACACGCCGATTCCCAATGCGTTCGCCACGGGGCGGCACCCGAATCACTCGGCCGTTGCGGCGACGACCGGGATCATGGGTCTGCTGACCCGGCGAGAACTGGCCGGAGTGATGGCGCACGAGTTGGCCCACGTGACGAATCGCGACACGCTGTGGTCCACGATTGTTGCCTCAATGGCCATGGTGATTTCGTTTGTCGGCATGCTGGCGCAATGGTCGTTGTTCATGGCCTTCCTCTTCGGCGGCATGGGCGGCCGCGACGGAGAGGGCGGCGGCGCAGACCACCTCGCCGGGGCGCTGATCGTGGCGATCCTGGCGCCATTCATCGCAATGCTGATCCAGATGGCGGTCAGCCGTCAGCGCGAACTCAAGGCGGACGACACCGGCTCCCGTCGTTGCGGCGACCCGGAGGCACTGGCCTACGCCTTGATGAAACTTGAACAGGGCGTCAGGACCCCGGAGTCCCGCTACGCGGCGGAAGAGATGAAGACGGCCGAGGCCGCCAACCACATGTTCATCGTCAACCCACTGGCCGGCGGCGCAGGCAAGTTCTTCTCCACCCACCCACCAACCGAACAGCGAGTCGAGCGGCTCCGGAAGATCGGCGAAGAAATCGGCCGCCCGTTCTAGTCGGCGACTCGGATAACTCGCTAGTTTCTCCGTTCGAGATCCTCACGGAGAGATTCGACTTCCGACCTGATCGACTTTAGTTCGTCCAGAATCTGCTGCTGCGCATCATCGTCACTCTCGATGAACCAGGCAGCGACGTTTGCTGTGAGAACGCCAAAGACGCCGATCCCAACGATCATGAGCAGCGAACCAATGATGCGGCCAACCAGAGTCTCTGGAACAACATCTCCATAGCCGACCGTAGTGATCGTCGCCAATGCCCACCAGAGTGCCGTCCCCCAATCGCCGATTTGCCCGCCGCCGCTCTGTTCGATCAGGGCGACGGCGATCGTTGCCAGCACGATTGCAATGAGCGCGGCAGCAAGCGATCCACCGACGGCGCGCCTCTTCAGAATCTCGGAGATACGGGGCATGAGTAACAGCAGGCGGAGCAGCCGAAGAGGTCGGAAGACCGGGACAATCACAATCAGGACTTCAGCCCAATGGGCAAGCAGGAACCGACGGCGGTTCTCTGCCAGCCAGATTCTCACCGCGAGGTCGACTGCAAAGAACACCCAAATGACGATGTCGCCAATGAGAAACCAGCGTTCAACAGCGTCTGAGAGCTCACTGACATACGGCCCGACAATCAGCGGGACCATCGCTGCGGCGAGCGCCAACAGAAACGGGTCAGTTCGCCTCTCCCAGCGAGCTCGCAACTCGTCGTTCCTGGCTGTCGTCAGAAATCGATTCAGCTGCCGCATGAGCCAGCTGAGCAACTCGTTCACCGAATGCTTGCTTTCATCTGTTCCCAGGCGGAGCGGGCGTCTTCAACGGAGCCCTCGTCTTCGATCGTGGAGATGTCGCCGGGATCGGTGTCGAGGGTGACGGCCTTGAGGACGCGGCGCATGATCTTGCCGGAGCGTGTCTTGGGCAAGGCGTCGACGAAGTTGAGCTCGCCGATCACTGCGACCGGACCGAGTTCGCCGCGGATCGTCTGCAGGATCTCGGTCTTGAGTTCGTCTCCGGGCTCGAAGCCAGCCTTGAGCACTACGAAGGCGGAGATGACCTCGCCGCGCAACTCGTCCGGGCGGCCGGTGACGCCGGCCTCGGCCGCGCCGGGATGACGGAGGATGGCCGATTCGACCTCGATCGTGCCGATTCTGTGCGCGGCGATCTTGATGATCTCGTCGGCGCGGCCGGAGAACCAGACGTAGCCGTCCTCGTCGACCGAGGTGGCGTCGCCGGTGAAGTAGACCTGCTTGCCCGGCACCTTGCCCCAGTAGTCAGTCTGATAGCGCTCGGGCTCTCCCCAGAGCCTCGCCGTGAGGCCGGGGAATGGGCGCGTGATCGCGAAGATGCCCTTCTCGTCGGCCTCAAGTTCCGCGCCGTCGGTGTCGAGCACCGTGCCCTCGATTCCGGGCAGGGGAATGCCGGCGGAGCCTGGCTTGATTGGCAGCATCTGGATGCCGTAGGGATTGCCGATGATTGGTCCACCGGTCTCGGTCTGCCACATGTGGTCGAGCACAGGAATCTGATCGCCGAAGATCTCGTGCTGGAACCACTCCCAGGCCGGCGGATTGAGCACTTCGCCGGCAGAGAAGACTCGGACCAGCGAGGACATGTCGACGGCTTCCGCCGGCTCAGTGCCGGATCGCATCAGCAGCCGGATCGCCGTCGGTGAGGTGAAAATGGCCGTGACGCCGTGATCCTCGACAATTTTGTAGAAGGTGCCGACGTCGGGGTAATCGAGCGCGCCTTCGAACGCGATCGTCGTTGCACCAGCCAGCAGGGGACCATAGACGATGTAGGAGTGTCCGACGACCCAGCCGATGTCCGAGGTCGCCCACCAGACATCTTCGGGCTGGATGTCGAAGACCCAGTCGGCCATGCTCGCAATCCAGACCGGGTAACCGCCGTGCGTGTGGACGCAGAGTTTGGGCCGGGCCGTCGTGCCGGAGGTTGCCAGAATGTAGGCGGGATCGTTCGCTTCCATCGCCGCCCACGAGCCGTCGCCGCCATCTCCAGCGGCGAGGAAGTCGTCCCAGCTGATCTCCTTGTCGCCACCGACATTGAGACTATCGGCGAGCCGCCGTTCTACGACGACCGTCTGGACGACCTCACCTGCGCCCTCGTTCTCCAGAGCTCCGCGGACAAAGTGATCGAGCGGCACGTTGCGGCCGCGGCGGTAGGTCGAGTCGGTGCAGAAGATCGCCTTCGCCTCGGCCAACTTGACGCGCTCGGCAATCGCGCCGGCCCCGAAGCCGGCGAAGATGACGAGGTGAACAGCGCCGATCCGGGCGCAGGCGAGCATCAGCGCGATCGCCTCGAAGTTCGTCGGCATGTAGACGGCGACCCGGTCGCCGCGCTCGATGCCGATCGCTCGCAGGGAGGCCGCCATGCGCTCGACCTGTCTGAGGAGTTGGGCGTAGGTGTACACCCGCTGCCCGCCGTTCTCGTCCAATGCGATCAGCGCCGCGCGTCCGCCGTGGCCGTTGTCGACCTGCGCATCGAGGCAGGCATAGGCGAGGTTGGTTTCCCCGCCGATGTACCAGCGAAATGCGGGTATCTCATCGGGCGTCCATTCGAAGACCTCGTCCCACTCGCGAAACCAGGGAATTCGGGCTGCAGCCTCGGCCCAGAACGCGTCGGGCTCGTCCAGCGAACGGCGTTGGATTTCTCGGACGATCGGACCGACCAGATCAATATTCGACGCCATGTGCCAACTCCAAATCCCGGCCTGGACTGAGTTTCAAACGTGAACGGATACCGTATGCGGAGGGTATCAGCGGAGGGGGACGGTCCCATGGATGAAGACGTCATTCAGGAAGTGCTTGAGGCTCGGGCGAGAGCGATGGACGCCTCGCGGCCGGACGCCGTCGCGAAGGTGCATGCGAAGGAGAAGTTCACGGCGCGTGAGCGGATCGAGATGGTGTTGGACGAGGGAAGCTTCGTCGAATACGGCGTGCTCGCGATTCCCGCGAACAAGTCGATGAATGGTCCTGCCGACGGGCTGGTGCAGGGATTCGGCACGGTAGAAGGGCATCCGGTTGGGATCGCCTCCTACGACTACACCGTCCAGGGCGGCACGCAGACAGCTCTTAATCACGGCAAGTTCGATCGTCTGCTGGAGCTGGTTCATGACCGCCGCTGGCCGTTGGTGACCTTTGCGGACGGGGGCGGCGCTCGAGCCCATGACCTGGCTGGCTCGCAACGAGGGATGACTGGGCGCTGGGGCACCTTCGATGGAATGGCTGTGCTCTCGGGCTGGGTGCCGACCGTATCGGTGGTGTCGGGACGCTCGTTTGCAGGCAATGCTTCGATTGCGGGTCTGTCCGACTTCATTGTGGCGACGCGGGACTCGGCGATCGGCATGGGCGGGCCGCCGCTGGTCGAAGGGGCGATGGGGCTGAAGCTGACGCCCGACGAGATCGGGCCGGCGGAGATGCATGACCGCGTTGGCGGGATCGATCTGATGGTCGAGACCGAGGCCGAGGCGATCGATGCGGCCGGCCAGTACCTGCGCTACTTCCTCTACGACCTGCCCGAGGGCGAGCCCGATCCGTGGTCCGAACGGATTCGGGGGATCGTGCCGTCGAACCGGCGTCGCGCCTACGACATGCGACGGGTGATCCGGGCGATCATGGACCGCGACACAGTGTTTGAGCTGCGCCCCACGTGGGCGCCCCAGCTGATCACGGCGCTGGCGCGATTGGGCGGGCGATCGGTTGGGATCATCGCCAACCAGCCGCTCTCGGTGATTGCCGGAGCTATTGACTCGGATGCCTCCGACAAGATTGCGCGGTTCATTCAGCTCTGCGATGCGCATGAGATCGCGATGGTCTCCCTGGTCGACAATCCGGGCTACATGGTTGGGAGGCCGGCGGAGGAGGCTGGGATCGCGCGCCATCACGCGCGGCCGATCATTGCCCATCAGAATCGGACAGTGCCGCTCTACACGATCCAGCTGCGCAAGGCGTACGGGCTGGGTCCGGCGGCGATGGGCAACTCGTACGCGCCCCGGGACATCCGGCTGGCCTGGCCCACGGCGGAGTCGGGCGGGATGGGGCTGGAGGGGGCGTCGCTGCTGGTCAACCGGGACCGGATCCGGGAGGTCGAGCGGGAGGATCCGGCTGAGGCCAAACGACTGCGCGATGAGTGGGCGACGGAGATGCGGGAGCGCAACTCGGCGATCAACGCGGGTCGGCGGTACGACTTCGACGACGTGATCGCGCCGGAAGAGACTCGGGATGTGTTGATCTCGATGTTGCGGATGACACCGAGGGCGCCGTTGTCGCCGGTGAAGAAGCACCCCGTGGATGCGTGGTGACAAGGCAACGATCCTTGCGGTCGGCTGCGGTCGCATATCTATCGGTCGACGCTATTGGAGCTTGGCGAGGGCCCTCACCCTAACCCTCTCCCTCAGGGAGAGGAGACTGGAATCTTGATTCCGGCGGCGGCTTCGAGAACGTCGATGGTGCTGTAGTGGTGGAGGTCGTCGAATCCGGCGGCGAGGGCTGCCAGGTAGGTCTGATGAACGGCGTTGGCGACGGGCATGGCGACCTGCTGCTCGCGGGCAAGTTCCAATGCGAGCCGAACGTCCTTCTCGGCGATGACCATCGTGGAGGGTGGGTTCTCCCACTGCTTGGCGAGGAAATGGTCGACGAGGCCCATGTAGGGTCGGGCAGTGCCGAGGCGGAGTTTCTCGACCAGATCGGGCACGTCGAGTCCGGCCTTGGCTCCCAGGACCAATGCTTCCTGGACGATCATGTGTCCGGAGAGGACGATGACGTTGTTGACCAGCTTGTAGAGGCAGCCCATGCCGGCGTCGCCGAGATGGAAGACGTTGGCGCCGATGTGATCGAGGAGGGGGCGGACGCGCTCGAAGGTGTCGCTGTCGCCGCTGCCGTAGACGGTCAGCGTGCCCTCTCCTGCTCGTCCGACGCCGCCGGTGACGGGAGCGTCGATGTGGATGACTCCCGCATCGGTCTCCAGGCCGACGATTCGTTGCACGCCGCGAAGCGAGTTCGTGCTGAGGTCGACGTGGATGTCTCCGGTCGACGCTCCGGCGAGGATGCCCTCGGGACCGGCGGTCGCGGCTTCGATCTGGGGCGGGCCGGGCAGCGAGCTGAAGACGACGGAACAGCGCGACGCGACCTCGGCAGCGCTGGACGCCGGCTCCGCCCCGAGCTCGAGCAGGTTTTCCATCGCCTCCGACCTCAGGTCGAAGACAACGAGCTGATGCCCGCCTCGAATGAGCTGTCTGGCCATCGGGTTGCCGATGTTGCCGGTGCCGATGAAGCCGATGAGTTGATCGCGGGATGATTCGGTCATGGTCACAGCCTTACGACGGGCGGGTACCCGCGTGTAGCGGGGACTGAGAGGAGTTACAGCGAAGCGCCGCCTCCCTCGATCTGGATCGTTGGGATTTCGTGGCCGGCGGCGGCTTCGATGGCCTGGAGGGTAGCGAGGAAGGACTGTTCGCCGAGGCCGGCGCTGAGGGCGCGGAGGTAGGTCTGGTGGGCCGCATTGGCGACGGGCATCGGCACTTGGTTGGCACGGGCGGCCTCAATCGCCAGGGAGACGTCCTTCTCGGCGAGGCGCAGTGTGAAGGAGGGATTGTCGAAGCGCTTGCCGAGCAAATAGGGCGCCAGCCCCATGTACGGTCGGGCGGTACCCAGGCGCAGCTTCTCGACGAGATCTTCAGGATCGAGTCCGACCTTGGTTCCCAGGACGAGCGCTTCCTGCACGATCTGGTTGCCGCAGAGGATGATCACATTGTTGAGCAGCTTGAACAGGCAACCAGCCCCGGCCTCGCCGAGGTGGAAGATGTTGGATCCGATGGGATCGAGCAGCGGGCGGACGCGCTCGAAGGCATCGGCGTCGCCGCTGCCGAGGACAGTCAATGTGCCCGACTCGGCCCCGGGAACCCCACCGGTCACCGGTGCGTCGATGTAGCTGACGCCGGCGGCTGCCTCGAGTTGGGCCAAGCGGCGGACGGTGGTGATCGAGTTGCTGCTCAGGTCGACATGGACATCGCCGGGGGACGCGCCCGCGAGGATGCCGTCGGCACTGGTGATCGCGGCTTCGATCTCGGGTGGACCGGGCAGCGAGGAAAACACCGTCGAGCAGCGTGAGGCGACTTCGGCGCAGCTCTCGGCTGATTCTGCGCCGAGTTCGAGCAGGTTCTCCATGACTTCGGGGCGCAGATCGTAGATGACAAGTTGATGACCGGCCTCGATCAGATTGCGAGCCATCGGGTTGCCGATGTTGCCGGTGCCAATGAAGCCGTTCAGCTTGTCGCGGGATGAGTCGGGCATGTTCGGACTCCTTAGAGCGATTGGTCAGGGGTGAAGGTGTCGGCGGCGCGCCACATGTACCAACTGCCCACCGATCGGTAGGGCGCCCATTTCGCACCGACGACGATTGCCTCTTTCGGCGTTGGCATCTCAGACAGACCGTACGCGACTTGCATGCCCTTGCGCACGCCGAGGTCGCCGACGGGCAAAATGTCGGGTCGCCCGAGGTGGAACATCAGGTGCATGTGGGCGGTCCACTCGCCGATGCCCTTGACCGCGGTGAGCGCTTTGGTCACGTCGTCGTCGGACATGCGATTGAGTCGGGAGAGTTTGAGCCGTCCGTCGGACGTGTGCAAAGCGAGGTCGCGGAAGCACGACATTTTCTGGCGGGAGATGCCGCAGGCGCGGAAGTCCTCGTCGGAGGTGGAAAGAATCTGCTCGGGCGTTGGCGTTATCTCTTCATCCCCGTAGAAGCCGAACCACTTGCGCTGGATGGCGGAAGCGGCTGCGCCGGCGAGTTGCTGGAAGAGGATGGAACGGACGAGGGCGGACCAGGGATCGTTCGACGGACGAGGCTGGAAGGATCCGTGCTCGTCGATCAGCCGGGCGAGGATCGGATCGGCTTTTCGGAGGTGTGCGTTCGCCTTGCGGATGGAGAACTTGCGTCGGACAGGCGGCATGATGGGTGTTCCTGCTAGTGGAGGTGGTTAGGTTGGTTTTTTCCCTAGGGCGGAAAACAGACGATCTCCAGTGTTTTGCGGGAGGTCGTGTGGTTGAAGTGGTTAGGTTTGGTCGGTGTTGGAAGGTGTTGGTCAGGTTTGGATGGTCGATCTTGTTCGGGTTTGTTCGGATTTGGACGATTTTGGACCGGATTTGTGTGGGTTGTGGGCGATGGTGTTTCTTCGAGGACGGGGGTGCGCGGTGTTGTCCGGCGGGTTAGTGGTGCTCGAAGAAAGCGCGCTTCGCAGGCCACGGAGGAAGCGCCACCCAGTAGGGCGGGTTGCGGAACCAAACTCTGAGAGCGCATATGTTCTGATGGTATCAGGCGCGTGGGTGGATGGAGGCCAGGGCCCTCACCCCAGCCCTCTCCCTCGGGGAGAGGGGGACGGAAGGGGATCGGATGGTGGGTTGTTCGGGGCCGGCGGTCAATCGCTCCAGCCGTTCCAGTGGAGGAAGTTGTCGAGGGGTTGGCGGGTGACGGGGCCGAAGTTGGCGTTGGGATGGCCCATGGGGATCATGGCGACCGGGGTGGCGTTGTCGGGGATTCGCAGTTCTTCGCGGAGTTGGTCCATGATGCCGTCCTGCGGGGTGGTGAGAACGGTGCCGAGGCCCTCGGCGCGGGCGGCGAGCATCATGTTCTGGATGCTGGGGTAGATGCTGCTGCCGGCGAGCAACCCTTCGGGCGCGGGCGATTGCACGCGGACGAGGCAGGGGATGATCCAGACCGGGGCCGCCGCGAAATTGTCGAACAGGTTGAATGCGCCGCGCATCATTCGGCGCGTCGTGGGGTCGTCGATGTCGTCGGGATCGGGCATGTCGCCGCTGAAGCGGGAGCTGAACATGTCGCGGATGGCGGCGGCCAGCCGCTCGCGGATGCCGTCGTCGGTGACGACGAGGAATCCCCAGGGCTGGGAGTTACTGCCGCTGGGCGCCCAGCAGCCAGCCTGAATGATTCTCTCGATTGTTTCGCGGTCGACCGGTTCGTCGGTCCAGCGGCGGATGGCGCGCTGGGTCTGCATGACTTCGTAGATGTCGGTGGTCCGGTTGCTCATGATCCTGCTCTCTCGGCTCGACGGGTGCTCCAGGTGAGGAGACGTTTCATTGCTCGGGCGGCGTCGCGGATGTTGTAGTAGAGCGGCAGGCCGGCGTCGGAAATCATGCGGGCCAGTTCGGCGTTGGAGCCACCGTGGCGGTGATCCATGCTGATCGGGACGACCAATGCGATGGCGATGTCATGTCTCTCGCGGGCCTCGGCGATCTCAGAGATCATTCTTCGGCGATGGTCCATCTGTTCGTCACCGAAGAATCCGATTCCCCAGTTCATCCCGACTTGCACAATGATTGCGTCGATGCTCTGATCCTCGGCGACCGCATCGAGCGTGGGCCGGACTTTCTGGCCGTCCCAGAGTGACATCGTGTCGACGGGGTTGCGGATGCCGGTGCCGGCGACGGGAGTGACGTCGGCCAGCCGCTTGAGCGTGTGGTCTTGCAGCGGCGGCAACTGGAGTCCCTCGCGCTCGACGTCGTCGGCGCCCTGGACGGAGATCCCGCCTCCGCCGACGACCAGACCGATCCTGGGTCCGGCAGGAACGGCGCCGAAGCGCCAGCCGACCAGCACGTCGACCATTTCCTGCATGTTGTGGACGAGGACGGCGTTGGTCTGTCGGGCGGCGGCAGACCAGATCTGGCCAGAGCCCGCGAGTGAAGCGGTGTGGGATTGCGTGGCGCGTCCGCCGGAGGGCAGCAGTCCGCCCTTGAGGATGGCGACTGGCTTCGAGGCGGCGGCGCTGCGCAGGGATTGGAAAAAGTCGCGGGCGTCAGTCATGCCTTCGATGTAGGCGCCGATGATCTCGGTGTTGGGGTCGGCGGCGGCGTAGTCAATGAGTTCGGCGGCGGAGACGTCGATCGCGTTGCCGAACGAGACGACTTTGGAGAACCGAAGGCCGCGCAGCGCTCCGTTATAGGTGGCGTCGCTGGCGTTGGTGCCGGACTGTGAGAAAAAGGCGACCGGGCCGGACTCCGTGGGCAGTTGCTGGGAGAAGGAGACCTTGCCGTCGGGGACGTACAGGCCCATGCAGTTTGGACCAATCAGGCGGATGCCGAGCTCGGTTGCCCTCGATTTGAGCTGGTGCTGCAGTTCCAATCGGTCGGCGATGCCGGTCTCTGCAAATCCGGCCGTGAAGAGATGGATCGAGCGGACGCCTTTGGCCGAGGCGTCTTCGAGCATGTCGAGGACGTAGGCGGCGGGGATGGCGCTGATGACGTGATCGACCGGGCCGGGGATGTCGGTGAGGCGGGCGTAGGTGGGGAGATCCTCGATTTCGTCAGCACGGGGATTGACGGGATAGATGTTGGGTTGGCCGGCGTCCTTGAGCGACTGCAGCCATCCGCCCGGTCCACGATTTCCGGCATTTCCACGCGAGGCTCCGACGACTGCGACGCCGCGCGGGAAGAAGATTGGGTCAAGGGGGTGCGTGTTGGTCACGGTTGAGATTGTAGGCGCAGATCGCTAGCGCGCTGTGGGGCAGCCGCCGGCGGCGAGCGGTTCGGGAGCGTCGTCGTGGAACTCGTCAAAGAACTGGTCGATGGCTCGTTCCTCGACATCTTCCAGCGGCAGCCGGACGCCCCAGGCGATGAGCATGATTGGCGTGTCGAGACCGCCGTATGGCGCCTGAATGACGTAGTGGCCGTCCTCGAAGTGCTTCGCCGTAATCGCCGTCAGTTCTTCAACTCCATCTGCGCCAAGCCGGTCGGGTGCATACCAGATCGCCACGGCTCCATGCTCCATGGCGTGAACCACCATCTCAAACGTGGGCGTCGCTCCATACGCGCCACAGGGCTGCGGGATTGGAGAGTGCTCTTCCGCGTAGGGAGGGATGACGGTGTAGTCGGCGGTTTGACCGGCGACGAGGTGGATCTGTTGGCCGGTCGTGTGTTCGTTGTCGTAGATCTCGAGTTCGGGACGGTCGCGGATGTCGACCCACGACCCTGTCGCACCGGAGCCTCCGCCACAGGCAATGAGTGCCAAGGCAGCGCCAGCGAGGAGCAAACCGACCAGGGGTCGGGAGATGGCGGGGCTCATTCTGAAGATGTTCCCGCCGAGATCGCCGAGTCGCCGCGCTCGAGGCGGTAGCGATCGTAGTAGCCCTCGGGAGCGTTCTGCATGAAGGCAGTGAGCTGTTCGTTGCCGTCGGCGTCCCACTGGGCGATGGGCAACAGGGTTCGCCAGGCGACGGCGACGATTGTTGCTCCCTGGTGTTGGTCGGCCAGTCCAGCGATCGGCACGACGGCCAGGCGCTCGCGGAACTGGCGCAGGCTGACCATCGCGCCCAGCAATCCGCTCGGATCGTCAGCGTCGGCGTAGGAATCGGGATCGTAGTAGATCACGATGCCGCCGCGTTCCAGCAAGGGAAGCATCTCGGCCGGCTCGGGGACGAAGTCGTCGTCCGGCAGGTAGACGTCTGCCGGCGGGGACTCCGCCAGTTGAGGACCGGAGGTGGGCGGGGAGGAGTTGTAGGCGTCGAACGTTTCGCCCTCGTCCAGGTGGCGCCGGCCCTGGTCGGGATACACCTGGACCCCCTGGACATCGATGACGTCGTCGGGCGGGAAGATGAGCTGCATCGCGAAGACGGCGATCATGGCGACCAGGAGACCGCCAAGCAGGGCGACGGTCATGCGCGGCATTCCGAAGATCGTGCTTCGTCGCTGGGGTTGCTCGGAGGCGCCACCCGAGCGGCGGCCCCCGCCGCGTCCGCGCTCTGCCGGTTCGGCCGCGGGCTCGGCGTCGGTCCGGCGGCCGACTTCCGACTCGCCGGATTGTCCGGTGGGTCGGGCCGGACGGCGGCGTCGGCGCCGACGCGCCGGTTGGTTGCTCATTGCGCGACTCCCGAGGCGATCAGCGCGCCGAGCTCGTCGTCGCTCAAACCGAGCTGTCCGCAGAGGATCTCACGCGTGTGCTCGCCAAGCAGCGGCGCGCGGCGGCCGTGAGTCCAGGGCGTTTCGCTCAAGATGTAGGGCGCTCCGGGGAAGGTCACGGTCAGGTTGCGTTCCTCGTGTTCGACGTCGACGAAAAAGCCTCGGGCGTGCCAGTGTTCGTCGGCGAGGCATTCGTCCGGGGTGCGGATAATGCTCCAGGCGGCTCCGGCGGCCTGTGCGCCAGCGTATATCTCTTCGGCCTCATGCGCGGCGATGAACTCGGCAATGTCCTCCAGCATTGTGGCGACGGACGGTTGCTGGAGACCCAGCTGGCGCTTGCGGTCGTCCAGGAGCTCGTAGTCGGACAGGTTTTCGCCCATGCCGTGCTCCTGGATGAAGGCGACGAGAGCGAGCCAGCTGGCCTCAGAACGGGGCATGCCGAAGATGTTGATTAAGCGACCATCGGCAGTTGGGTATTGCCACGGTTCGGTGGGTTGCGGTCCGGCGTGGCGTCCGGCCTGGCGGATGAGCGGATGTTGCTCGTACAGCGCCCAGGGGGCGGAGGATTCGATCGTGAAGCCCATGCACTCGTGCATACCAATGTCGATGTGTTGTCCGAGTCCGCTTTCCCGTCGTTCGTAGAGGGTGGTGCAGGCGGCGGTCGCAGCGAAGTAGCCGGCGATGTGCCCGGCGTGATGCTCGGTCGGGCGGATTGGAGGCGTCCCGGGCAGGTTGTCATAACCGCAGCTGCCCATCGGTCCGCCGAGGGCGAGGCCGACCGCATCGGACCACGCGTAGTCGCGCCAGGGTCCGGTCTGTCCGAACGGGGTGAGACTGATGACGATGAGATTGGAGCGGTACTCGGACAGGGCGAGCGGATCGAACGGGCGGTCGCGTCCTGGTTGGCAGGTCTCGAGGACGATGTCGGCGTCAGCGGTGAGTTGGAGGAAGAGTTCGAGCCCGTCGGCGCTGTGCAGGTCGAGCGCGAGGGATCGCTTGCCGGCGGCGTAGTGCCACCAGTAGAGGCTGCGCTCGGGTCCCGGCTCATCATGAAGGAAGGGACCGTAGCTTCGGCCGATGTCGCCTCCGGGCGATTCGATCTTGATGACGTCTGCGCCGAGTCCGGCGAGAAGTTTGCCGGCGAAATGCCCTTTAGGGTCGGAGCAATCAAGCACCCGGACGCCATCGAGCGCTGCCATGGCTAGCCCATTGCGCCGTTCACTTGCAGCTCGGCGATTCGTTCGTCGCTGAGACCGAGGAGTTCAGCAAAGACGTAATGGTTGGCCTCTCCAAGCGGGGGTCCCGGACGGTCGCGATGCGCAGGAGTGCGGGAGAAGTGGATCTGCAGGCCGTCGGTCAAGTGCTCGCCGATGACTGGGTGATCTCGGGTGACCGTCCATTCCCGGGCCTTCATCTGTGGATCGTTGACGACGAGGTCGACGCCGTTCTGGACGACGCCGGCGGGTACGTCGGCGGCTTGCAATCGCTGCATCAGGGCTCGTCCGTCCTGTCCGGCGGTCCAGGAGCCGATCTGTTCATCGAGTTCGTCCTCGTGCCGGAGCCGAGCGGGCAGGGTGGCGAAGCGTCGGTCGGTGCGCCAGTGGGGATGATCGCTGACCTCGCAGAACGCCTCCCATTCGGCGTCCGAGGTGCAGGTGATCATGATCCAGTTATCGTCGCCGGCGGTGGGGTAGGTGTTGTGGGGGACAGCCTGCGGCCAGACGGAGCGGTTGCCCGGCGGGTTTCCGGTCTCCCGGTAGCGGCGTCCGTTGACGGTGAAATCGAGGGTGGCTGGACCGGTGAGCGCCATGCCGGTCTCGACCTGCGAGAGGTCGATCCACTGTCCGGCACCTGTTTCGCGTCGATGCTTTAGCGCGGCGGTGATAGCCGCGGCCGCAGTGAAGCCGGCCATGTGGTCGAGGTAGGAGTAGCCCCAGCCGGCCGGTTCGGGGGCTTCGGGCAGACCGGACATGGCGGTCAGGCCGCTGAGCGCCTGTGCAGTTGGTCCCCATGTGGAGTAGTCCCGCTGCGGTCCTGAGTGTCCGAAGCCGGAGAGGGACACGTAGATGATCTGTGGATTCTCCGCTCGTTGCTCCTCGAAGCTCAGACCCCAGTTCTCGAGGATTCGGGATGAGTAGTTCTCGACGACGACATCAGAGACTCGGATGAGTCGCTTGATCAGGTCGAGTCCGTCGGGATGTCGAGCGTTGACCGTGATCGACCGCTTGTTGCGGTCGAGCCAGTTGAACATGGCTCCTGAGTCCGGCGGGTCGAATCCGTTGGGATGGGGACGACCGAAGCGGATCGAGTCGAGCGTCTGCTCGTTCTCGACCCGGATGACTTCGGCGCCCAGATCGCCGAGCAGGCGCGTGCAGGTGGGTCCGGCGACGATCCAGGTGAAGTCGACGACTCTGACGCCGTCAAGCGGCGGCTTGGTGTTGGGCTCAGAGTCAGTCATCGATGAAGCGGCGACCTACGCGGGCTCGAACTTGGGCAGTGTGACTTCGTCGGTGACGTCGTCGAAGTGGACCTTGACGCGCATGCCAACGTGGACGTCGTCGACGGGCACGTTGATCAGATTGGTGTGCATCCGCGGGCCTTCGTCGAGCTGGACGACGGCGAGGGTGTAGGGAATCTCGGCCTTCCAGGACGGGTGATACAGCTGGTGCATGCGCACCCAGGTGTAGACCTCGCCGTTGCCGGCGGACTCTCGCCACTCCCAGTCCGTCGACCAGTCCTTGTAGCAGCGGTCGCTGTAGGGGTACTGGTAGTGGTCGGCCGAGGGGAAGTACTGGAGCAGCAGCTTGTGCTCTTTCAGACCGTCAAAGAACGGTTGCGTGTTCTCGTCGGGGTTGGGGAGCGGCTTGTCGTAGGCCATTGGTGATTGGTCCTAGTTGGCGTTGGGCGAGAGGATGAGCGTGCCGTGGGTGTCGAGGGTGCCACCGTTGCCTGAGCAGAGCACGATGTCATTCTTCTCGATCTGGCGGTCGCCACCCGAGCCGCGGGCCTGAATCACGCCCTCGGAGATCGGCGTCATACCCCACATGTAGTAGGAGGAGAGCTGTCCGCCGCCGGTGTTGATCGTTGGTAGTTCCGCCTCGGGGTCGGCCGGGTCCTCGGGGTAGAGGCCGATCGCCTCGCCCGGCTTGGCCAGTCCGTAGTCCTCGATCGTGCGCAGGACGGTGTAGGTGTAGCAGTCGTAGAACTCGCAGATGTCGACGTCTTCGGGTCCGACGCCGGCCATCTTGTATGCGGTTTCACCGGCGATGGTCGCGCCGGAGGTGGTGCCGACCTCGACTTCGGCGTGGGGGAAGTTGCCCGGGTGTCCCTGTCCCATGCCCCAGACGTACGCGGGCGACGACTTCAGGTCACGGGCGCGCTCGGCGGTGGTGACGATTGTGCAAACCGCGCCGTTGGAGACGAGGCAGCAGTCGAGCAGGTGGAACGGTTCCACGATCCAGCGGGAGTTGTGGTAGTCCTCGAGCGTCAGCGGCTGCCGCATCGTGGCGTGGGGATTGTCGACGGCGTATCGGCGCTGTGTGACCGAGACGCGGCCGAGATCGTTGTTGGTGACGCCGTAGCGCTCCATGTATCGGCGAGCGGCCAGTGCGTAGGAAGTGTTGGCGCCGTAGAAGCCGAAGGCCGGCATGAGGGAGGCCATGCCGGTTGGTCCGCGGCGTCCCGCGCCACCATAGGCGGCGCCGGCCGAGCCGCCCTGCTGCAACGGAGCGTCGGAGAAGATGCAGGCGACGTAGTTGGCCATCCCGTGGTGCACGGCAAAGGCGGCGTACTGCACCATCGCCGAGGCAGTGGCGCCGAACGAGTTCATGTGATTGAGGAGTCGCAGATTTCGCAATCCGAGGTATCCCTGCAGCGGAATACTGATCCCGGTGCCCATCATGCCCGTGATTCCCGGGTTGACGAGCAGGCCGTCGATGTCGTCCTTTTGCAGGCCGGCGTCTTCGACGGCGAGACGAATCGATTCGCCGGCGAACCAGGACGCGTCGTGTCCGTAGACCTTGCCCATCTCGGTGATGCCGAGGCCGCAGATCGCCGTTTGTCCTCTAATCGGATCGCTCATGTGAAACTCCTCGCAAATCCGGCGTCAGTTTAGCAGCGGGCTGGTCGCGTCCCGGCCTGCGATGAAGTGAAGAAGACGGTTGCGCCTAGAGCACCGTGATGTCTTCGCCGCCGTCGACGTTGATGGTGTTTCCGGTGACCCAATTGGAGTCGTCGAGACTGAGTCCGATGATTGCTCGGGCGATATCTTCGGGCTCTGTGACTCGGCCGGAGGGATTGTGATTCTGGGCGAAATCGAGCAACTGCATGCCGGCTGGGATTTTCTCCAGGGCCGGAGTGTGAGTGATGCCAGCCTTAATCGCGTTCGCCGCGATACCCCTGGGCGCGAGCTCGACGGCCAGCTGCCTCAGGTGGGCGGCCAGCGCTGCCTTGGCGGCGGAGACTGCTCCGTACTGAGGAATGACCCGCTGGTCGCCGCCTGAAGTCATGCCGTAGATTTTGCTGCCCTCTCCGAGCAGGCCACGGCTGACCATGTCCTGGGTCCAATAGACGACCGTGTTGGCCATCACGTCGAGCGTCATCTCCATCTGGCGTTGTGTGATTGGGCGGTCTTCCTTCGCGCCGATGTACGGGCCGAGGGTCCCGAATGCGAGCGAGTGCAAGAGGACGCGCACCGAGCCCGGGCCGCCCTCGGCATCAAGTTGCTCGCGCAACCTGTCGAGCATGTCGCCGCGCTTGGCCTCGTCGGCGGCATTCATGTTGTGAAACACGGCCTGGCGGCCGTGCGACTCGATCTCACTGACAATGCGTTCCACATTGGCCATGGTCGAGCGTCGGTCGAGGTGGACGCCGGCGATATTCATTCCCGCCTCGGCGAGCGCCACGGCGGTTGTACCGCCAAATCCGGAGGATGCGCCGAGGATCAGCGCCCATTGGCCATCGAGCTGAGGATGTCGCACGGTTCGCCTCCCTGGAGACTGTTGCTGGAGAAGTGGCCGGTTGCCGGAATCAGAGGCGCTGGGCGTTCGTGAAGCGCCTGACGACTTCGAAGAGGATCTGGATGCCGGTGTTCAGGCCTTCAATCGACGTGCGTTCGTTGTGACCGTGTACGCCGGCGGCGAGCGAGGCGTCCATCAGGGTCGGCACGAATCCGTAGGAGTGCACGCCGTGGCGGCGCAGCACCCGTGAATCGGTGAAGCCGACGCAGGTGGAGGGAATGACCAGCGCGCCTTCGACCTGTTCTCGGACGACATCTTCGATCACGCTGACTATCTCGGTTTCAAAGCTGCTGGATGGTCCCATGCTGCCGAAGACGACTTCGACATCGACTTTCTCGTCGTCGATCACGTCGCGCATGGACTTGATGAAGTCGCCGTAGGATTCTCCCGGCAGCAGGCGGCAATCGAGTGTCGCTTCGGCGTCGGCGGGAATGACGTTGTGCTTGATGCCGCTGGTCGCGCCGGTGTTGGAGATCGTGTCTCGAGTCACGGCAGCGAAGGCGGGATAGGTCTGGCAGAGCCTCTTCAGGCTGGGCGCGGAGCCTGCCCAGGCGTTGGCGTCGCGCATACGCTGTAGCGCTTCAGCGGTATGCGGCTGGATAGTGACGGCTCGGTCCCAGTTCTGTATGGCGTACAGCGCGCGGATCAGTCGTTCGACGGCGTTGTCGCCGTGCGGCGTCGAGCCGTGTCCCGGTTGACCCTCGGCGCGCAGCTTGAGCCAGAGCGGCGATTTCTCCGAGGGCGAGCAAGCGAACACCGGCCGGTTCGAGCCGAGCAGATTGAGCGCGCCCATGCCGCCCTCGTTCAGCGCAAATTCAGGCTCGGTGATCCATCCCTGCTCGTTCTGGTCGAGCCATTCCATGCCAAAGGCGGAACCGGCTTCCTCGTCCGCGACGGCAAGGAAAACGATGTCGCGGTTCGGCGTCAGATTGAGTCGCTTGAACAGAAGCATGACCAGCAACTCAAGTGTGCCCATGCCCTTCATGTCGAGGGCTCCGCGTCCCCAGAGCATGCCATCCTTCTCGACCGCGGCGAAGGGATCGACGTCCCAGAACTCTTCCTGAACGGGGACCACATCGGTGTGGTTGAGCAGCATCAACGGGCGTTCCTCGCCGGCGCCGTGCAGGCGAGTACGCATCGAAACGCGGCCGGGTCCGGCCTCGACGTACTCGCACTCGTACCCCTCGGATTCGAGAATTGGCGCGAGAAACTCGGCAGCGGCCTGTTCGTTCCCCGGTGGATTGGACGTGTTGATGCGGAGGTAGTCGCGCAGAACCGACGTGATTTCGGCGGTGACATCGCCCCAGTGGATGCCAAGTTCGGGTGTAGTGGTCATGGGTCGAGTATACGTTTCGTCATACCCGGCTCAGTTCGATTCGGCCGTCTGGATCTGCTTCACCTCGGAGACGATTCGAGACATCAGCTCGCCCGCCTTGTCGTGAATCGCGACCGCACAGTACTGGGTGATGATCGTCGGATCGAGATTGACTTCGATCATCGGATGGCCTCGCTGGCCGACCGCAAAGGCAAAGTCGGCTGCGGGAGACACGACGGCCGTCGTGCCGACGAGGATGACGCAATCGGCGCGGGAGGCTTCCTCGTAGCAACGCTGCAGGCAATCTGGTGGGATTGGCTCACCGAACATCACGGTGTCGGTCTTGACGATCCCGCCGCACTTGTCGCAACGCGGCGGAAAGATCTCGGGAATCTCGTCAAAGGGCGAACGGGAGTTGCAGGTGATGCAACGCAGCAGCGTCGTACAGCCGTGGATCTCCGTGAGGCTCTCGGCCCCGGCGGCGCGATGGAGACCATCGACGTTTTGGGTAATGATGTGTTTGAGCACGCCGATGCGCTCGAGTTCGGCCATCGCGTAGTGGGCGTCATTGGGTTGAGCGTCCGCGATAGTGGCGGTCAGCTCATCGGGATTACGTCGGCGCTCGGCGACGTTCTGCCACCATTCGGCCGGATCAGCGGAGAATTGTTCGTATTGGTTCAACGGTGGCTCGCCGTGCTTGGTCCAGAGTCCGTCTTTGCCCCGAAACGTCGGAATTCCCGACTCTGCCGAGATGCCAGCGCCAGTCAGCGCGATGCAATGGTGCGATTGAGCCAGCAGTGCGGCAGCGCGCTCGATGGAGTCCTGGTGTCTGTCGGCCGGCTCCGGTATGTCGGACATGGGCGATCATCCATTACATACGACAACGCCCCCTCTCGGGGGCGCATCTTCTTCTGTGCCTTCGGCTCCCTAACGGGAGCCTGGACGGTCGACTTGAAGTACTCCAAAGACGAGGTGAATGTTCAGCTTGCGCATCAATTCCTCCTCTCCGTTCCCAACCGCTGTCATGGTAGCTGATTTTTCGACGATTGTCACGGCGCACCGCGCCGTCCGGACTGCGATAAACTGCCGACGTAATGTGGACATCGCGTAGCCGATCGTTGCCGTCCTGGTACGTAGCATGCTGAGGCTATCGGCAGCGCCGCTGAGCAGTCGACTGGGCGGTTGGGCGCTGGTCGAAAGCCCCACGCAGCACACGGAGAGTGCAGGCCAACAATGGTCGTTCGTGATCGTCGTCGCAGCGACGCTGGTCGCGATCGCGGCGGTGATCTTCGATGTGCAACTCTCTTCTCAGGTGTCCCTGCCGGTCGTCGTACCGGCGCCCACCGAGACCTCAGGCACACAGCGCGCCGTTACTCAGGTTGCCCCGCCGCCAACGACCACCGCTCCAGCTGAAGCATCGAGAACCACGGCGCCGAACGCAGCAGCGGAATCAACGTCAACGACATCAGGCGTTGAGTCGACTGTGAGACCTTCGCCGTCCGGCGCAGCTGCCGCAGAGCCCGTCGCCTCGGGCTCGACCTCCACGACAACCGGGACACCTGCGGACGCAACGGCCAGCGCCGATGCCGGTAGCTCTATCGATACCCCGGCGGCAACGGTCGAAGCGGCCGCTCTTGACGATCCGGCGGCGCGGATTCGGCAGTACCTGGGCTTGCGCGCCGGCGCGCAGCTGCCCGTATCGTTCAGCTATGCAATCGAGCCGGGCGACACGGCCTCGAGCATTGCCAAGCGATTCGGCCTGGAAGAAGCAACAGTCCTGTTCAACAACTTCGACGTGTACGACCCGAATCTGTTGAACGTCGGTCAAACCCTGACGTTGCCCGCTGTCGACGGGCTGGTGTACACCGTTCAGCCGGGCGACAGTCTCGATTTCCTGGTGGAGAACTTCCAGGCCAGCCTGGAAGCCACTCTGGCGTATCCCGCGAATGGCATTTCCAGTCCAGACCAGATCCTTGCGGGACAACAGTTGTTGCTGGTTCATGGATCGGCTTCCGTCGCCTCAGGCGGCGCCGTAACGACGGGCGTCGGCAGCAGCGAGGGCGCCGCGGTGTGGTCGGTTCCGGATTTCCTCTGGCCATTGGGCTACGACAAAATCAGCGACTTCTTTGGGACTCCTCGGGCAAACGCTGTCGGGTATCACACGGGCGTGGACTTTGTGGCGCCGATTGGAACGATCGTGGGATCGACCGCTGCCGGACAGGTGACCGTCGCGACATGGGATCCCTCGTACGGCAACTGGATCGAGATTGACCACGGCGGCGGCTACCGGTCGCGCTATGCGCATCTCGACGCCATCTGGGTTCGCGAAGGCGAGTGGGTCCAGGCCAACGCGTTTATCGGCACAGTGGGGAATACCGGGAATTCTTCCGGGGCGCATCTACACTTTGAAATCATCATTGACGGTCAAGCGGTCAACCCGCTGACCTGGCTGAACTGATACGGACCCGCGGGCTGCGCTGACCTGCCGCTCGCGGCGGAGATTGCCATGAGCGCCGAAGACACTGCAGTTGACTCTGCCGGTTGGACACACGGGCACGCGACCACGAACGGCGTGCGCCTTCACTACGTGGAGCAAGGCGAGGGTCCGTTGGTCCTGCTGCTGCACGGGTTCCCCGAGCACTGGTATTCGTGGCGATTTCAGATCGCGCCACTCGCCGACGCGGGATTTCGAGTCGTGGCGCCCGATTTGCGCGGCTACAACCTGTCCGACAAGCCGCGCGGCGGATACGACATCAAGAATCTGACCAAGGACGTGCGAGGGCTGATTCGCGCGCTTGGCGAAACCTCGGCAACGGTGGTCGGCCACGACTGGGGTGGGGTCATCGCCCTGCAGTTTCCGATCGATTACCCGGCGGCCTGCGACCGGCTGATCGTGATGAACGCGCCGTTGATCCGATCCTGGTACTGGGGCCGGCGCAACTACCCCAACAACACGTATGCCTTGCTGATGCAGGTCCCGGGACTGGCCGAACGGCGCGGCTGGGGCGACATCGATCAAACGACGAAGAACATCTTCTCGGGTGTGGCGGCCAACAACGATGCGTTCACGGATGAGGACATCGCAATCTTCGCCGAAGCATTGAAGCAGCCCAAGGCCCTGTCGTCGGCAATGAAGTACTACCGCTCGATCTATTGGCCCGACTGGTTCCTGACCTGGGCCGACCGCAATGAACGAATCTCCTGTCCGACCCAGTTCATCTGGGGCCGGGAGGATCGCGCGGTTCGGCTGCCATTCATGGAGGAAGCGGCGGAGCGTGTCGATGACCTGCGCACGGTAGTGATTGACGATGCCGGACACTGGGTCCAGCAGGAGAAACCCGAAGAAGTGACAGCGGCCATGCTGGACTTCCTGGTGACCGAGGCTGCCGAGACTTCGGCGCAATGAGCGACCGATCGACTGAATCGCAACCTCAGGGTCCCTGGATTCACGGCTTCGCCGATGGAGCCAACGGGGTGCGTCTGCACTATGCCGAGATGTATCCCGAGGGTAATCCAGCGGACGCGCCACTGGCAATCCTGCTGCATGGATTTCCCGAGTTCTGGTGGTCATGGCGACTGCAAATGCCGGCCCTGGCGGCGGCTGGCTACCGGGTAGTCGCGCCCGATCTTCGCGGCTACAACCTGTCCGACGCGCCCCTGGAAATCCACGACTATCGGATGGACTTGCTGACCGAGGATGTGGAGCGGCTCATTGATCATTTCGGCCGCCAACGCGCGGTGATCGTTGGTCACGATTGGGGCGGCGTGGTGGCGTGGCAGTTCGCGATGGACTATGCCTCCTCTGTTGAACGGCTGATCGTCATGAACGCGCCGCACCCGGAGCGCATGGCCGAAGCATTCGGGTCCAAGCCCAACTTCCGTCAGATTGGCCGCTCCTGGTACATGTTCGTGTTTCAGATTCCGAAACTGCCCGAACGCTGGTTGGCGACGAACGACTACGAGCGTGTTGGTTGGGTGTTCCGCGACACCGCCGCTCACCCTGATGCATTTCCTGCAGAAGTCATGCAGGAGTACCGTCGTGCGGCTGCGCAACACGGACTCAGCGGGCCGCTGCACTACTACCGCGCCGCAGTTCGGGCCGGTACCCAGGAATCACGCGCGCGACTGGTGGCGCAATTCCCGGGGCTGGGCCAGGTCCTGGATAGTGTCCTGGGGCCATCTTCCGCGGCTGCGGCTGCGTTTCCGACGATCGAAGCTCCGACACTGTTGATCTGGGGAGAACGCGATACCGCCCTGGGCAAGGAGCTCACCGAAGGAATGGACGGCCTGTTCGGCGGCCCGTTCGAGCTGATGTACCTGCCGGACTGCGGTCACTGGGTCCAGCAGGAGGGCGCGGAGGATGTCAACCGGCTGATGCTGGAGTTTCTCGAGCGGTACAGCGAGGTCACCTGATAGCTAGACATCGCTAGACCACCGGGCGCCGTCACGTCAGCGGCGAGTCAGGATCCACGTCGGTCGTCGCGGCGATCCAATAGCGGTGCCTGATGCCCATGGACAATTCCTCGAGGTCGCGCGCGACCTGTCGCTCGGTCTGCGCGTCGAGCCCGGCCCCACCGCACACGCCTGTCAGCATGGAGCGCTTGAAGATTAGGCCGACCGAGGCGTCGACGAAGGACAGGTCCCTGGCCTTGTTGGCGAGGAAGTACTGCATGTCTTTCGAATCGAATGGCATCGGCCCGAGTCCGTCGGTGGGCCACAACCCCCAGCCGAGATAGCCGCCTCGAGCGACGTGCTCTCGAATGGCGCGGTGATGTTCGATCACGTCTTCGACATGTCCTTCGCGGGCGTCGAAATGGATGAGGTTCGGCCGGGCGTCGAGCACTCGCGTCCAGTTCGGTGAGGCGCAACAGTGAATGCCGGCCAGGGCGCCGATCCGTTGGACCGGCTCGATCGCCGCTCGCAGCACCGGCGCGACTTCGCGCCAGGGCAGGGGGATTGACGGTTCTCCGACCGAGGCCAGCTCCGGCTCGTCGAACAGGATGATCGCCTGGTAACCGAGCCCCTGAAAGACCCGCGCCTGTTCAGCCGCGGCGGCGCCCAACCAGGCGGCCAGACGGGCCAGGGTGTCGAGATTCTCGTGCGGCGCGCGTCCCGCGGCGTCCCGCGACCAACGAGACAGCGTCAGTGGTCCGACAATCTGTCCCTTGACGACCTTTGACTTGCGTTCTTCGGGTACGGCGGGAAGCCGGTCCAGCAGCTCGTAGAGTCCGCTGGCGCGCTCGCGTGGCGGAAGACCGGCGTTGGCGATGTCATCGTCGGACAACGAGCCAGACCAGGAGACATACTGGCCGTCCCACGTTGCCCCGGGCAACGAGAGCGCCGCTTGCGGAAGCATCTGTTCTTCCGCGGTTCGGTTCGGCAACTGTGGCCAGAAGGGGAGCCGCCAGTAGTCCTCCAGTACTTCGGAGACCGCAGCGCCAGCATCAGTGTGGCGAGTCGAGCCGATGCCGCAGGGCAGAAGCGGCAGATGTATGGGAGCGTCCACTTACTGACAGCTCTCTGTTGGCGATGTGGGAAGTTTCTGGCTTTTCTCCGACCCGCCCATTTTACTGGCGCTCCAGGTTAAGGAGAATCGGGGAAGCAATCATCGAACGAAATTCCCATTTCCGGTTTAACCTCGCTCCAACATTCGCACCCGGTCGCTTGGCCGCACCTGACAGTTCGCAGAAGTGCTAGTATTTCTGTCTAACCGCTCACGCAAGTGATCAGTTCGCACATTCTCCTAAGGAAGAAAATGCGAAAAGTCGAGCCTGTAGGCGACATAAGAGCCAATCTGCCACATTTCGTGGACTGATGGCTCAGGAACAAGCGTACTACTATTGCTAGTGCAGGAGAACGGATCATGACTCGCGCTGACGATCACTCAGACGTTGCAGATGAAGCGACCGCCGCGTTCGCCGGCGACGCCGCTGTTGAGGAGCACGCTGCCGCTCTGCCTGCCGCTCGCGTCGTTCGCGAACCGTTGATTGGTCGGCACTTCACCCAGCCGGGCGATGACGTGTACGCGCAGATCGAGTGGACGTATCGCACCGCCGCGATCACCTCCGACACCGGCGACACGATCTTCGAACAGACCGACATCGAGACGCCCTCGTTCTGGTCGCAAACGGCGACCAACATCGTCGCCTCGAAGTATTTCTGGGGCGAAGCGGGAACATCACAACGTGAGACCTCGATGAAGACGCTCGTCGATCGGGTGGTCGAGACGATCACCCGCTGGGGCCGCGAAGGCGGCTACTTCAGCGACGGCGCAGCGGCCTCGGCGTTCTCGCAGGAGTTGCGCTACCTGCTGATCAATCAGTATGCCGCGTTCAACTCGCCCGTCTGGTTCAACGTCGGCATCGAAGAAACCCCGCAGTGTTCGGCCTGCTTCATCAACTCCGTCGAGGACTCGATGGAATCGATCATGGACCTGGCCAAGCGCGAGGCCCTGCTGTTCAAGTGGGGCAGCGGGACCGGCTCGAACCTGTCAACCTTGCGCTCGAGCAAGGAGTCGCTGACCGGCGGCGGCAAAGCGTCCGGTCCGGTCTCGTTCATGCGCGGCTACGACGCGTTCGCCAACGTTATCAAGTCGGGCGGCAAGACACGTCGTGCGGCGAAAATGATCATTCTCGACGCCGATCACCCGGATGTGATTGAGTTCATCAACTGCAAGGCGGACGAGGAGCGCAAGGCCTGGGCGTTGATCGACGCCGGCTACGACGGCTCGCTCAACGGCGACGCGTATTCGACTGTGTCCTTCCAGAACGCCAACCACTCCGTCCGCGTGGCGGACGAGTTCATGCAGGCCGTCGAGGCGAACGGGATGTGGTCGACCCGCGAGGTCGTCACGGGCGAAGTGATCGAGCAGATTCCGGCCCGAGAGATTCTCCACGCGATCTCGGCCGCGACCCATCAGTGCGGCGACCCGGGCATGCAGTTCGACACCGTGATCAACGACTGGCACACCTGCTCAAACACGGATCGGATCTACGCCTCCAACCCGTGTTCCGAGTACATGTTCCTCGACGACACGGCCTGCAACCTGGCTTCGCTCAACCTGCTCAAGTTCTACGACCTTGAGACGCACGAGTTCGACGTTGACTCATATCGTCACGCCTGCCGCGTGATGATTACGGCGCAGGAAATCCTGGTCTCGAACGCGTCGTACCCGTCCCCGCTGATTGGCGATAACTCGGAGAAGTACCGGCCGCTGGGTCTGGGCTACACCAATCTTGGCGCCCTGCTGATGGCTCGCGGATTGCCGTACGACTCGGTCGACGGCCGGGCGCTGGCAGCTGCGGTGACCGCGCTGATGACCGGCGAGGCGTACCTGCAGTCGTCGCGGGTCGCAGAGCGAATCGGGCCATTCAGCGAGTTTGCGGCGAACCGTGAACCGTTCCTCAGGGTCATGCGCAAGCACCAGGCGGCGGTCGGCCGAATCGATGGGCTGGCTAGCGTGCCCGACACCATCCGACAGGCGGCCGAAGACGCCTGGCGCCAGGCCGTTGAACTGGGCGAAGCACACGGCTATCGGAACGCGCAGGCCACCGTACTCGCGCCGACCGGAACGATCGCCTTCATGATGGATTGCGATACCACCGGCGTTGAACCGGACATTTCCCTGGTCAAGTTCAAGAACCTCTCCGGCGGCGGTTACTTCAAGATCGTCAACCGCACGGTGCCGGCAGCGCTGCGACGGCTGGGCTACGCCGAGGACGTGATTGAGCGAATCGGCAAGCACATCGACGAGACCGGAACGATCGAAGGCTCAGCCGACCTCAAGAGCGAGCACCTGGCCATCTTCGACTGCGCCTTCAAGGCACAGTCCGGGCAGCGCAGCATTGCACCATCGGGACACATTCGCATGTTGGGCGCGGTGCAGCCATTCCTCTCCGGCGCGGTGTCGAAGACGGTCAATGTGCCCGAGCACACGTCCGTCGAAGAGATCATGCAGACATACATCGACGCCTGGAAACTGGGCGTCAAGGCGGTCGCGATCTATCGAGACAACTCGAAGCGGATTCAGCCGCTCGAGACTGGCGAGCGAACCGGCGAGACAGTATCCGTTGCGACGCCCGATCCCGGTCCGTCGCTGCCGAGCGACGCGCCCGTCGTGATCGAGAGCGCCCAGTCGCCGCCGGCCTATCGGCGCCACCGGCTGCCCGACGAACGCCAGGCGATGACGCACAAATTCACGATCGGCGAGCACGAGGGCTACATGACGATCGGTGAGTTTGACGATGGCAGCCCGGGCGAAGTGTTCGTCCACATCTCCAAGGAAGGCTCCGCCGTCTCTGGTCTCATGGACGCGGTCGGCACGTTGACATCGGTGGCACTGCAGTCCGGCGTGCCGCTCTCGACCCTGGTCAAGAAGTTCGCGCACATGCGCTTCGAGCCGAGCGGATGGACGCGGTCGAAGGAGATTCCTCACGCCGACTCGATTCTCGACTACGTCTTCCGCTGGATGGGCGCCAGGTATCTGGACACCGAATCTTCGGACTCCGTTGCCAAACAGGGCCAGATGGCGATGTCCCCGGAAGACGTCAAACTGGCCGATGAGGACGTGGGTCCTGCTCCGGTCACTCCGGCGACCCTGCCGCTCATTGATGACGCGTCAACGACCGGATTCCAGAATCAGCTGGATGCGCCGCCCTGCGCTGAGTGCGGCTCGATTATGGTGCGGTCCGGTTCCTGCTTCCGCTGCATGAACTGCGGAGCGACGTCGGGCTGTTCCTAGGCTTCGATGAGCTCAGTCAGACTCTTCGAGTTGCCTGAGCAGTCGGCGGCGGCGGCGCTCATACTCGGTCTGCGAGAGATTCAGGCGCTCGCCCTCAAGCGCCTCGAGTTCCGGTGAAGAGATCGGCGGCCGTGGCTGTGGCTCCGGAGGCGGGGCGTCGTTCTCAGGCAACCCGCGTATTGTCGGCGGAGGCGGTTTCACCCTGGGTCCGCGCGGCGCCGGCGGAGGCAACCGCACTTCCTGTTGTTCAAAGTCCGGACTCGGCTGTGCGAGTTCGGGCGGCTGCCGGCGCACGACGACCAGGGTGCCGACCATGCGGTCGTGGACGCACTGTCGGTCGGGATTCAACAGAATCCAGCCGGCGTTGATGATCGGTCCCAGCAAGGTGAAGAGATAGCCGATCAGGCCGAGCAGCAGACGCTTGATCAGTAGCTCGCGAACCCACATTCGTTGCGGCGTGATCGGCTGCCCCGACTCGGCGATGACGTAGAGGTCCAACAGCGATTTGGCGGGAGACTGGCCCTCGCGAGACGTGAACCACATCCAGTACAGCCAGATTGGGAGCAACAGGAAAATCAACAGGTCGAGCAGTTCGCCGGCCAGCCTGCGGAGATACGGAGCGGCATAGTCGCCGGAAGTGGGGTGAGACGCCAATACACCGCACGCGCTGCAGAACGCTCCGACTCCGGGATAGTCGTCGCAGGCGGGACAGTGCTCGCTGCGCAGCGCGCGAGGCCGCGGCGTCGACATGTTCTGGCCTCCGATAGGAGAGTAGGACAGGCGGTCAGAAGCGTTGCGGGCACCGATCTATAGCGAGCCGCCCCTGGTTCGCTCCACGACCAGTGTGCCAAGCACCTTGTCGTGCAATGTCTGGCGGTCGCGATCCCAGAGCACCCAGGCGGCGTCGAAGAACGAGAACGCCCAGAAGAGCATTGTCAGCCAGAACCAGAGGATGAACAGCTCCCCGACCGTGCTCGCGACAGCGCCGAACAAGAGCAGGAGCAGTACGGCAATCAGTCCGATGGCCAGATCCCAACCAAACTCTCGCAGCCAGACGTGTCGAGTCGCGGCTTGTACACCAGTGGTTCGGACCACGTGAAGGCCGAGCAAGGATTTTCCCGGCGATTGACCACGCGGTGCGACGATGGCCAGCCAGATCAGCCATCCGACTCCGACGGTCAGCCAGATGATCAGGTAATCAAGCGCGAATGCCCCCAATCGCGACCAGCGTGTCGCTGCGTAGGACCGGCGCTGTGGATCCACGCTGAGCACGTCGCAACTGGCGCAGAAGTACGAACCGGGGCCTGCGGGTCGGTGGCAGACATCGCATTCGAGGACGAAGGTGCGCGCCTCACGGCTGGTCATAACGCTCGAAGCTCTGCGCTGGTTTGTCGAACCGGGCGAATACTGATCACCAGCGTGCCAAAGACACGATCATGCAGCGTTTGCCGGTCGGGGCTGAAAAAGATCGCTATGCCATCAGCGAGCACGATGATGGCGATTGCCGCCAGTACGAGTTCGGACACGGTGGATGCTGGATAGAGCTGACCAACCAGGATGACGGGCACATTGACCGCGGCCCGATAGCCAACCTCTCGGGCCCACATCAGTTTTCGGGATGCGGCAGAGCCGTCGGTGCGGATTACCTGGGTGGAGAGCATCTGCTTGCCGGGAGTCTGGCCACGTTTGGCGATTGCAGCGAACCAGACCAGCCAGATCGCCGATCCTAGCCAGAGTTCCAGCGAGAGCAGCCCTTCGAGGTTGGCCAGATCGATGATCAAACCGATCGCGCTGACAATCAGACCGTCGGCCAGGGCGCCCATGAACCGGGCCATCCTGGTGGCGGCGAAGCGCGGCGAATGGCCGCGTTCCGCGTCGTCACGCAGGGCGTTGCAGCTGGTGCAAAACCTGGTCCCGAGACGTGTGTCTCCCCGGCAGGCGGCGCAAATCGCTCCGTAGTGTCGGGGTTGTCCGGGGGGACGTAGATAGGGGTCGGTAGGGAGTGGATCGAAACGGCCCACGCGCGTAGCTCCTGCCCCTGAGCTTAGTAGGGCAGTGTCGTTGGCTGGTAATCGCCGCTCCGCAAGGCGGCCATGAGATCACTGAGCGATTTGACGTTCGCCGCGAACTCCGTGGCCGCCGTACCGACTTCGTGCAGCGCGTGCGAGTCGCTTCCGCCAATCGGCGGCAAGGGTCTCGTGCGACCGCGCGAAGACGCACTCTGGTTCTGCAGGGGACCGTCGCAACCATTCAGGCCTTCGACGCCGTCGAACAGTTCCATGGCGGCGCGAGGAACGCGCAGGCCGGGGTCACGGGCAGGATGCGCGAGGTACATGAGCGCTTGACGTTCATCGCAATAGGCCTTGAGCCGCTTCGAATCCGTGATCCGAGGGAAGGGCTCGGTCAGTCCGTAGACCAGGACATGGCCCAGCTCGGTCGTCACCTCGATGCCAGGCAGGACGACGATTCCGATCTGCTCGGCGAGCCGCGCAGTGCGGTCGGCTGGCCAGAGCACATCGTGCTCGGTCAGGAGGACTCCATCAAGACCGCGTTCCGCGGCCCGCTCGAGTGCTTCATGGGGGAGCAGATTGCTGTCAGTCGAGAACACCGACGTGTGCGTATGCATGTCAATGAGCATGTAGGCAAAGCGTCATGGGTTGGCGAGCGTGGGTCAACCGCCGCACCGTGAACCTCGGTTGTACGATCCGCACGTGAGACAGATCAAGCTCGTCGGCTCGGTCGTTGAGGATGAGCGCCAACTCGATGGCAGCCGTCATGTCGAGATCGGCGGCGACGATGCGGACCTTGCTCTCCGCCTCGTGGTCGACCGAGACGGCTCGGTGCAAGAAGCTGAATTGAGCCTGGAAGTGAACGGGACATACGTGGTGCTTGGCTTTGACCACAGCGAAGAGATTGGCAGCGAAGAGCGACTGTCTGTTCGCCTGCGATGTGCCGACGGTGAGGCCGATGTTTCACAGGGGGAGGACGGCGAGTTCGCGGTATCCGTAATCCTGCATGACTCAGCGGAGCCTGAGGTATGACGCGTGTTGCGGTTCTGGCCGGCGGCGTGGGCGCGGCGCGGTTCCTGGACGGCCTGATCCGAGTTGTGCCGCCCTCGGATGTCACTGCGATCGTCAATGTCGGCGACGACATGGAGTGGGCCGGACTGCACATTTCTCCCGACCTTGACACGGTCACATACACGCTCGCCGACATGGTCAATCCGGAGACCGGATGGGGTCTGCGGGGCGAATCTCATCGCACATTGGACCGACTGTCGGAGCTTGGTGGGCCGGACTGGTTCATGATCGGCGACCTGGATCTGGCGACCCATCTCTATCGAACGCATCGGCTCTCTGCGGGCGACCCGCTGTCGGAGATCACTCGCGATCTCACGGCTCGGCTTGGCTTGGAGTGTGTGATCACGCCGGTGACCGACGATCGCCTGCGCACCGTGGTCGGGACGGACCAGGGCGAGCTGGCATTTCAGGACTACTTCGTGCGCCGGCGGGCATCCGATCCCGTGCATGCGCTGCGGTTTGACGGAGCGGAGACGGCGAAACCGGCGCCGATCGTGGAACATGCGCTGGCCGAGGCTGATGTCATCGTGGTTGCGCCGTCGAATCCGTTTCTCAGCATTGATCCGCTGCTCAGCGTGCGCGGCGTTCGAGAATTGGTGACTTCGAATCGAGCGAAGGTCGTTGCGGTGAGCCCGATTATCGGCGGCCAAGCCGTCAAGGGACCGGCTGCAGACATTCTCCAATCTCTGGGACACGATGTGTCCGCGCTTGGTGTCGGACGATTGTACGAGGATCTGGCGGAGGTGTTTGTCCTGGACGAAACAGATGCGGCGCTTGCCGACGTGATTGCAGCTGAAACGGGGATGCGGGTTGTCGTGATGCCAACGCTGATGACAGATGTCGGCGCGAAGATGGCGCTGGCCAGAGGGACGCTGGAGGCGGCACTCGATGTCGCCTGACGCCGGCGAACTCGTCGCCGTGGTTCCTGTGCGAGGCTTGCCGGCCGGCAAGCGCCGCCTGGCGGCGCTGTTGGACGTTGATGAGCGGAATGGCCTCGTCCGGGCGATGCTGGACGATGTGGTCGCGGCGCTGGTTGCCGCTGAATCCATCGACCGCGTCATGATCGCGTCTCGTGACGCCGCTGCGCGCGATGAGGCCGGCAGGCTGGGCGTCGACTTTCTCGACCAGACGGAGCTCAAGCTCGGCTACAACCGGGCGGTTGAGTTCGCGCAGGATGCGCTGGCCGGATCTGAGGCGATCCTGATCGTGCCTGCGGATGTCCCGCTGATTACGCCGGACGCAGTTGACCTGATGGTGTCGACGGCCCCGGACGGGCCAGCGGTGGTGGTCGCGCCGGCTCATGACGGCGGCACGAATGGACTGTTCCTGCGGCCTCTGGACGTGATCAAGCCGCAGTTTGGTCCATCCTCGGCGCGGGCGCACCAGCAGTCCGCCGCGTCTGCGGGTGAGGCCGGGGTTCCCTTCCGCGAAGCTCGGATCGACGTCTGGGCGTTCGACCTGGATACGCCGGCGGATCTGCGCTGGCTGCAGGAGACCTTGCCTCAACTGCCGGAGGGGATTGCTCCGAACACCAGGCGCTGGTTGGCGGCTCGGGAGGCTCGAACGGGGGCTCCGATTTAGGGCATCGTTGTTCCGGGGCGGAGAGAGGGCCCTCACCCTAACCCTCTCCCTCGGGGAGAGGGGACCGGAAGGGGTAGCGGAACGCGGCGGGAGCCCTCAGGCGCGGGGGAGGCCGAAGCCTCGTTGGGCGATGATGTTTCGCTGGAGCTCGTTGCCGCCGGCTCCGAAGGTGGGCATGACGGCGGCGAGGTAGCCGTTCTCGGCGGAGCCTTCAATCGGCGCTCGGCCGTCGTTGCCATTGAGCTGTCCGTAGAGGCCCATGGCGTGCAGGGAGAAGTTCTGCAGGCGCTGCATCATCTCGGTTGAGAAGATCTTGACCTGGCTGGCCTCGTAGTTGGGCGATTCCTCGCGCTTGAGCATGTCGAGGATGCGGTAGCTGAGGTGCTGCAGCACCTCGAGCTGGACCTTGAACTCGGCGAATGTGCCTTTGATTCCGGGGTCATCGATCGGGCGGCCCATCGGGGTCTCGGAGGTGGCCCAGTCCATCAGCCGGTCGTAGACGGCGCGGACTGAGGAAACCGTGAAGATCGAGATGCGCTCTCGGTCGAGGGCGTGGGCGGCGTAGTACCAGCCGCGGTTTTCCTCGCCGACGAGGACGCTGGTGGGAACGCGGACGTCCTGGAAATAGACCTCGTTGGTTCGGTAGCCGGCCATGGTCCAGAGCGGCTTGACCGTGATGCCGGGGGACTGCATGTCGACCAGCATCATCGAGACACCGCGGTGCTTGGGCGCGTTGGGGTCGGTGCGGGTCGCGAGCCAGACGTACTCGCTTCGGTGGGCGCCCGAGGTGAAGCGCTTGGTTCCATTGAGTATGTAGTCGTCGCCGTCCTTGACCGCGCGCAGCTGCAGCGAGGCGAGGTCGGAGCCGGCGTCGGGCTCGGTGTAGCCGAGGGCGAACTCGACTTCACCTCGGGCGATCGGCGGGAGGAAGCGTTCCTGCTGCTCCTCGGTGCCGAAGCGCATCAGGGTTGGTCCGACCTGCTGGGTGGCGACGGTCGCCTGGGGCGCGCCGACGTAGTTCATTGCCTCCCAGAAGAGGTACTGCTCCTCGAGCGAGCGTTCCTGTCCGCCGTACTCGGCTGGCCAGGACATGGTCAGCCAACCACGGTCGGCCAGCAGCCTGCGGAAGCCGCGTTCTTCGGTCATGGTGTCGGTCGTGGGGTCGCCGATGGTGGCCCTGAGATCCGCGGTCCATTCCTCGTCGAGGAACTCGTTGACCTCGGACTCGAATGCGAGGGCTTTGTCGCTAAATCGGTATTCCATGTGGCAGGCTCCCTGGGAGGCGAGGGCGATAGGCGGGGGGTGATTCGGTTGAATGTTATCGCAGGCGGGACCTCAGCTTCCGCATCTGGATCTCGTGTTCAAGCCGAACGCAGGTGAGTGCGGCGCCTTGGATGGGGTGGAGCGACTGCGGGGCATGAGTGACGGCGGGCCTGCGTGGGTAGATCGCGGTCTGGGCCCCGTGTCAAGCACGGGGCATCGGATGGGGTGGGAGTGTCGGGTGTCCGGTTGTTAGCCGGCGGCGGGGGTTTGGATCGGGGTGGGTTTGGCTCCGTTTCGGGGTGGGCGGGGGAGTTTGACCGGGGGACGGATGGGTTCTGCGGGAATTTTTTCTTCTGCGGGCTGAGATTGGACGATCTCCTGCTCTGGACTGGAGATCGTGGAATTGGGGGGTTCAATTTTGGTGGATTCCGTGATGGTTTCTGCCAGTTCTTGCGGCTCTTCGTCGAACAGATCGGGTTGGTCGGGGCGCTGGGCGGATCGGCGGTGGACGTCGTGGGCGGTGCGGCGGACTTCTCGGGCGAGGTGATTGAGCTGGGTTTGCTGGGCGTCGCGGGCGCGGAGGTAGTCGACCGGAGTGAGGCGACCGGCGTTGTCGGCGACGTAGTCGCGCTTGATGGCCAGGGTGAGGCGGATCTGGAGCAGATGGAGCGATTCGAGCAGGAGGTCGTCGGCTGAGGCGGCGGCGATGGTGGCCCAGTGGGTCTGGGCGAGCTTGAGATCGGCGCGCACGGTGGCGACGGAGATGTTGAGCTTCTCGGCGATCTGGCGCAGGGTGTGCCCTTGCTGGCGGAGATGGTGGGCGCGCATGATACGTCGGCGGCGCTTGGGCGGGATGAACATGATCGGGGCCTTTCGAGAGACGGAACGGACGTTCTGGTCACTGTAGCGAAAGGATGTTCGGTGTTGGTGTGTCGTGGTTGGCGGAGGGGAGGCGACGGCTAAGGGGAAGCGGGACGTTTTGGCTGCGTGGGAGGATCGCGGGCTGGGCCCCGCATCAAGTGCGGGGCATCGGAGGGGGTGGGAGTTGGGGGGGTGTAGGCGGCAACTGGGGGCGTAGCGGTCGCCAGGCAAGGCGAGATTCCCGCGGCATACGCGGGAATGACGGAGTTGGGGTGCGGGTATGCGGGAACTGGAAGGCGGGAGTGACTGAGCTGGGAGGTGGGATCGGGAGTCAGGTGCGGGCTTTGTTTGGGGCGGGTCGGAGGATGAAGGAGGCGGCGCCATTGAGGGCGGCTCGGCCGGCGCGAACGGTCTGGGCGAGCGGTTCGATGGGATGCTGGGGTACTCGGGCCTGAATGATGACCGGTCGGACGAAGATGATTGCGGCCAGGATGGCGAGGACGGCGTAGGACATCGGCGGGAAGAGCGTCTCCATGCTGAGGGTCTGGGCGACGGCTCCCAGCGGCAGGCCGGCGAGCTGGGCGATGCCCATGCCGAGGAAGATCAGGCCCATGATGCGGCCGCGCATCTCGTTGGGCGTCTCGTGCGCGAGCGTGGCGTTGGCTGAGACCATGGCGACCGACATGCCGACGCCCAGCAGCAGATTGCCCATCATGGCGTTGATGACGGTCGGCGGATTGGTGAAGACGACGAATCCCAGGGCCATGATGATCACGCCGATTCCCGTGAGCAGACCCTTGCGCTCGATCCAGGAGAAGCGGACGAGGAACAGGGAGGCGATCATGGCGCCGCCGCCCCAGAACACGGCGATGTAGCTGAACTCTGACCAGGTGGCTCCGACGACGGTGGTCACCCACTGCGGGCCAAGCGTTCCAGTCGGGGGCATTATCAGGGACATCATCAGGACGACGATCAGCACGGTCCAAAGGATGACCGACTTCGAGCGGGCGTATCTGAATCCTGCTCCGATGTCGCGGATCGCCTGTCCCGGTCCCTGGCCGCGGGCGGCAGCCAGGTGAGCGGCGGAGAAGACGGTCCGGTAAGACATCATCGCGAGGATGACGACTTCGCCGAGATGACCGAACGAGGAGATGGCGAAGACGGCGCCGTGGCCGAGATGGTCGATCATCAGCCCGGAGGCGAAGATTGCGACCGGCATGGCAAATTGCATGGCGGCCGAGTTGAGCGCGATGCCGGAGGGGGTGAGTCGCGGTCCGAGGATTTCGGGGGTGATCGCGTTTCTGGTGGGACCGTCGATGGCGAGGGCGGCGGACGCGACGATTGTGAGGGCGAAGAAGATGATGATGTCGGTTGTGCCGCCGTCGCCGGTCCAGATCATGACCGCGATCAGCATGTTGCTGACAAAGGCAATGGCCTGCGTGACCATGAGCAGCCGGCGCCGGTCGAAGCGATCGGCGAGCGCGCCGCCGAACAGGCCGAAGCCGATCATGCCGATGCCGCGAATGGTGCCAATCGCGCCGACCATGAGGATCTCGATATCGTCGGGGGCGACGAGTTGGATCCAGGCGATTGAGGCGACGAACTGGAGCGGCATCATCGACTGTCCGACGATGAAACCGGCAAGCAGCAGGCGGAACTCGCGCAGACGCAGCGGCTCCGTCATGCCGGGACGAGTGGCGGATGGGCTGGTGCTCATGTCCGTAGTTTCGCTGCTTCGAGCACGGTGTGTCGCGGTCCTTGATGCACTTTACGGACCTGTTGTTTGCCGAAGACGTCGGCCAGGCGGCGTTGCAGGTAGCGCCGGAGGCCGTTGACGGCCACCACTGCCAGCGAGCCTCCGTCGTTCAGGGCGTCATGGGCGTCGAGCAGCAACTGGTCAATGGCGTCGTTGCCGGCCTGAGCGGGCAGGTTCGAGACGACGAGGTCGTAGTTGGCGATCGCGTCTGGCAGTTCTCGAATCCCGTCGCTGAGGTTCACCGTCGCGTTGTCCAGCCGGCTCCGGGCGATGTTCTCTCGAGCGGCCTCGACGGCGCGGATGTCGCTATCCACCAGATCGACTCGAGCATCGGGCCATCGAGCGGCGAGGGTGAGGCCGATTGCTCCGTAGCCGCAGCCGAGATCGAGGACGCGTGGCGGCGAAGGCAGGGCCTCCAGTTCGCGAAGCAGCAGCTCGGTGCCTTCGTCAATCGAGCGGGCAGAGAACAGACCGTGTCGCGAGCGCAGCACCAATTGCCGGCCTCCAACATCAAGGGCGATTTCCGGATGTATCGCCAATCGCTCGCGCAGCTCTTTGAGGTGGTCTTGCTCTTCGGACGACTGGTTCACGGGGCGTCGATTCGTGCCGAGACCGGCGTGAATGTTTCCATGTGTTCAGGGTCCATGCGCCTGACGATGCCGGGGTAGATGCCGGTTCGCTTACCTGCGGTTGCTCCTGCGACCGCGATCAGGATGTGGGACGGGTGGGAAACCTTGGACATCGGGCGATCAAGATCCTGTGGGCCGATGCCTTCGCGGCGCAGGGTTGGCTCGGTGATGCCGCCGCCAATGCGGTCGGTCGCCAGGCGTTCGCGGATCGGCAGAGCGGTGAGCTGCATGATCGCTTCTCTGACGTCGCCCTTTGACCAGCCGTCGCGGCGGAAGACATCGGCGTGTTCGGGGCTGACGACCAGCATTGAGGGTCCGATCTGGCCGTTGGGGCTGAAGATGCGCTGGAAGCCCATTGCCAAGGAGCCGACCAGGGCGCGGGCGGTGCGGCTGTACTCGTCGATGCTGAGTCTTGGGCCTCCAATGACCGGCAGCAAGGTGACGACGCTGTCGCTCCGGTCGTAACCGTGTTCCACATGTAGCGGTGGCCAGGGCGAGGCGTCCTCGTGTTCGGCGAAGGTAAGAGTGAACTTGTGCGCGCCGCCCTGGACGGTCTGATCGATTTCACCCTCTCTGGCTCCGCCGACGTTGCGCAGCACCAGGCGGAGCGCGCGGCCGATGGTCATGTTGGCCCGGTTGCCCTGCCCGAGGGCGTTGAGTCCCCAGTTCATGCCGATCTGTTCGCGGATCGGTCCATTGACGATGATCATCGGCGAGATGCCGTCGGTGCTTGCGATTGTGCCGTGCAAGGGGAAGCGTCCGCCCGCGGCGGCCTCGACGGCGGCGATGATGACCGGGAGATACTCGGGCCGGGCTCCGGCGGCGACAGCGTTGATGGCGATCTTCTCCACGGTCGCGGGGGCGTAGTTTGGTGGGATCTTGCCGATCACCTCTGATGGGGAGCGATAGGTTCCGCTTAAGATTCGTTCGACGCGTTCCCGCGTTGGCGGGACGATGGGGAGGCCGTCTGTGACTCCCTGCTCGAACATGAACTCGTACACATCGTCGTGTTGGGCGACGTCGATGGTTCTTGAGAGCAGCTGGCTCATGAAGGATCAGGAGCGAATGCGCGCCGAAGGGGGCACGAACGTTGGCGGCGGAGCAGCGGGATTGCCGTCGCCGAAGATGCCCTGGTAGATGCTGGTCCATTTGCCGGCGTGGCTTCCGGCAACGGTGATTGCAATGAATGAGGGGTCGGCGACCTTGGACATCGGCATGTCGAGGTCTTCCTCAGTCAGTCCGTGCTTTTCAGGCAGGTACTCGTTGATGCCGCCGCCCAGGGTCGGCGTCGCGAGGCGCTCGCGCAGGGGCAGCGCCGTGAATTCCATCATCGCTTCGCGGAAGTTGTCTTTGGTCCACCCGCTGGCGCGGTAGACATCGGCGTGTTCGGGGCTGACCACGAACATCGAGGGCGTGACCTGGCCTCGGGGCTTGAGCACCTGCTGGAAGGCCATAGCGATGGAGCCGGTGAGAGAGCGCGCGTTGCGGCTGTACTGATCGATGCAGACTCGTGGTCCGCCGGTGATTGGGATGAGCGAGACGACGCTGTCGTCGGGTTCGTAGCCGTGCTCAACGTGGTACGGCTCCCAGGGGGAGTAGTCCTCGTCCTCGGCGTAACTCAAGGTCCACTTGTGTCCGCCGCCCTGGATGGCCTGCTCGATCTCTCCGGGCACCGCGCCGCCGATGTTCCGCAGCATCAGGCGCAAGGCTCGGCCTAGGGTGGAGTTGGCTCGGTTGCCCTGTCCGAGGGCGTTGAGGCCCCAGTTCATACCGATGTCCTTGCGCACCGGTCCGTTGACGAGCATCATCGGGGCCAGGCCGGCGGTGGTGGCTATGGAGCCGTGCAGCGGGAAACGTCCTCCCGCCGCGGCTTCAACGGAGGCAAGCACGGTGGGGAAGTACTCGGGCTTACAACCGGCCATGACGGCGTTGATCGCCGCCTTTTCGACGGACATGGGCGCCATGTTGGGCGGCAAGGTCGCGACGATCTTCTGCGGATCGCTCCAATGCTCCGGCGAGTGGGCGAGCATCCGGTCGACTCGCTCACGCGTGGGTGGGACGACCGGCAGGCCGTCGGTGATGCCCTGCGAGAACATGAACTCGTAGACATCGTCGTGGTCGGCGATTTCGATGATTCTTGAGTAGAAGTCGGAGTCGCCGGACACTGAGATGCCTTATCGGATGGGGGAGGGCCCTCACCCTAGCCCTCTCCCACAGGGAGAGGGGATTGGTAAGGCCACCCTCGGCTCCCTCTCCCAGAGGGAGAGGGAGTCAGAACGGGGAGGTCGAGGAACTACTCGACCGGCGCCATGAGGGTGTCGAGGATTTCGTCGACGAAGCGCTCGGCGTGTTCGTGCATCTCGGCGTCCGTGCGGTCCTGCATCGGGTGCGGGATGAAGACTCGGCGGACTTCTTCGAGTCCGAGGCGTTCGGCCTGGTGGCTGGCGGCCTTGATGAACTCAGAGGTGGCGACGAAGACGCTGGGCTTGCCCTGCAGTTCGAAGAAGACGGTGTCGTGCACACTGCACGTCGTGCAGGATCCTCAATCAGCGAGCGCTTCGATGACGAAGTCGCACTCCTCCAGGATCGCATCTTTGATCGGTTGCGGGGCCGGCTTGGCGACGGTCGGCTTCATGAAGCGCTTGGTCTCGATGCCGGGCGCGCGCTCGTGCAGGAGTTGCTCGAGCCGGTCGAGGAAGACGTCACCGCGCGGCTTGGAGATGTCGAGCAGGGCGATGGTCCCATGCAGCGCCTCGGGGCGCGGCGTGAGCTGCCGCTTGATCGGCACTCGTTCGTCGGTCGGGTCAAGGATCTGGGTAACCATTGGACCTCTCCATCAACGCGCCGTCTGCAGGGTTATGGCGCGCAATGTGTGTTTCTCAGTCTAGCCGCGCCTGATGCGCGGCTCGAACGCGCCGAGGTCTTTGCCGCCGGAGCGGCGCTTGTCCATGCCGGCGCCGCTCCTCCCGCGAATCTCGAGCGCGCCCTCGGTTCCGATCCTGGCGCTGGTCGGGGTGGAGTAGACCCCGGCGGCCCAGCCGCCGAGGATGGTCGAGAATTTGGCAGCGGACGAACCGGCGACGACGAGGATGATGTTCGACTTGTCCTGGAACTTGGGCACCGGCAGATCGAGCGCCTGTTCGCCGCCGAAGCGCTCAACCACACTTGGGGGCAGTCCGGCGCCTGCGTCATCCGAGCGAAGCCGGTCCTTCAATGGGATCGCCGTTTCTTCCATGATGCATTCGCGGACATCGTCCTTGGACCAGCCGGACCGGCCGAAGATGCCGGCGTGGTCGGGCGAGAGGACGACCAGCGTGTCGACCATGGGCGACTTCGGGTCCTGCATGCAGCTCATCGACATCGCGAGCGTGCCAGCCATGCCTCGTCCGTCGCGGGAGCGTTCGTCGGCGATCGTGGCCGGTCCGCCGGACATCGCCATCAGCGTCGCGACGTCGTCGGTGGGCTCGAAGCCGTACTCGACGGCGAGTGAGTCCCAGGGACTGGCGTCCTCGTTCTCGGCGAAGTTCATGGTCAGCCGGTGCGGCCCACCCTGGGTGGCCCGATCGGTGCCGCCGGGGACGCTGCCGCCGACGTTGCGGGCGCAAAGGCGCAGGGCGCGGCCGATCGCCGCGTTGGCGCGGTTGCCGGAGCCGAGCGCTCCGTGCAGGTAGTTCATGCCGATTCGGTCGCGGATCGGACCGTTGAAGATGCCGACCGGCGTCGCGCCCATCGTCGTGGCCAGGACGCCATGGATGTTGAAACTCTCAGTGCAGGCGACCTCGACCAGGGCGATGATTGAGGGCAGATACTCGGGCTTCGCGCCGGCCATGACGGCATTGATTGCGACCTTCTCGACCGTGATCGGCGCGAGGTTGGGGGGGACGATGGCCACTTCATCCTGGGGGTCGCGGGTCGTGCCCTGGAGCATCCTCCAGACGCGCTCGCGGGTCGGCGGCACGACCGGGAATCCGTCGGTGTAGCCCTGGTCGTACATGAACTCGTGAATGTCGTCGCTGGAGGCGAGGTCGACGAGCCGCGACAGCAGATCACCGCTCTTGAGTGCCTGCAATCGTTCGTAGACGCCTGGTTCATAGTTGCGCGCGCCGCAGCCGGGCCGCTGTTCTGGCAGCGACTCCCAGTCGATTGACGTCTCGACGCCCGGCCGGCCGGCCAGTGTCATCGACTCACTGGCGATCTCACGCCATTCGTGCTTGTCGAAGCCGAAGGTCTGCAATGTGCAGTTCTGCTCTTCGTCGTAGAGGAAGAGCGTCGGCACTGTGTCGATGTCTGTCTCATAGGAGAGGTCGAGCGCATCGTCGTCGAGCAGCGGCATCGTCAGATCGTGACGATCCTTGAGCACATCAATGTCGTCTCGCTTCTGTACGGCGACCCAGACGTCCAATCCCTCATCGGTGTCTCGATGCACGGCCTCGAGCAACGGCAGGGTCAGGTTGCAGGTGTCGCAGTCTTCCTTGACCAGGGCCAGGAGAACCGGTCCGTCGGGCGGGAACTGCTTCTCCTGGCCTTCGGCGTCAAGCAGCGAGAATTTGGTCGGTGGGTGCATGGCCGTAGTCTAACGTTGGTCCCGCCGGATTGACCCTGCCAGCGGTTGGCGCGACACTATCTCAAGCAACGATAGTCGGAACGGTTGAGGGGTGTGATCCAATGTCTCAGCTTCGACGCACTCTGTTGGCGTTGCTGGTGGTCGCAGGATTGAGCGCCCTGACGCTCGGAGCAGCGGCAGCGGGCGAATACGCCATGGAAGAGCCGATTCAGATTGCCGAGGCCGGTGGAGACGACGAAGATTCGATTCACGTTTCGGATGAAACGCTGGCGACCTCGCTGTTCATTCCCTTCTGCTTTGTCGGCGCGACGGTGTTGATCTTCATCTGGGCGATTCGCAACCGCGCCCGGCCAATCGACGACGAGACCCCGATGCCCTGGTGGCGCACACGCCAGTGGTACACGCGCGGCACGGAAGAGGACGAGGCTTAGGGCCGACCCTCACCCTAGCCCTCTCCCAGAGGGAGAGGGGATGAGGCTTCAGAACAGCAACCGACCCAGTCTCTTGCGATACTCGATGACCAGCGGTTGATCGTCGCCCAGGATTGAGAAGATGCCGAGGAGCGTTTTCCTGGCGGCTTCGTCTCCGGCGGATTTGTCGAGCTTGACCGACTCGAGCAGTTCGTCGAGTGCCTGCATCCACTGATTCTCGACGGCCAGCAGACACCCGTGGCGGTAGCGAACCAGGGCGTCTTCGGGATGCTGATCGACGGCGCGGCGAATCTCGTCGGCCTCGAACCCGTTGAGCGCCGCGTTGAGTTCCATCGAGGTGAACACGCTCTTGCTCATCGGGTGGTTAGGCCAACGGCGGGCCAGCTCGGCTGCCCGATCGGTCTCGCCCATGCGCAGCAGGATCGCGGCGAGGCCGACACCGGCCGGTTCGTGGTTGGGGTCTTCCTCCAGGGCGGACTCAAAGTGCAGCCGGGCAATGGGGATCTGGTTCTCCTGCATCATCCGGTACCCCTCGGCGGCCTTGACATCCGCCTCTGAGGGGATCAGGGAGTCGTAGAACGCGCGAACCTGCTCTTCGGGTATCGCGCCAACGAACTTGTTGACCAGTTGACCGCCAACAAAGGCGAAGACGGCCGGGATGCCTTCGACCTGCAGCGCTTGAGCGACCTGCGGATTTTCGTCGGTGTTGACCTTGACGAGTTGGATTTGTCCATCGCGCTCGTAGGCGAGCTTCTCCAGGATCGGTCCCAGGACGCGGCAGGGGCCGCACCAGGGCGCCCAACAATCGACCACGACAGGAATCTCGTGCGAACGCTGGATCACGTCTTCGGCGAAGGAGGCGTCGGTGGCGTCAATGACGGCAGCGACATGGCCTTCGAGACCTTGCGGCTCGCCGGAATCGGGCGAGTCCTCACGCTGGCTGGGTGGCGGGATCTCCCGAATCGGTATCGGCGCGGGAGGAGGCGCGGCCGGCGCCGGTTGCACACGACGCATCGGTTGTCCGGAGGCCGAATAGATCACCGGCCCCGACGGCTGCTGTTGTTGCGGGGGAGGCGGAGGTCCGCCGCCAGGATTCCTGGGTTGCATGCGGTCGCGAGGGAACGGAATCGGATCGGGCGGACGCTGGGACATGCGGCTCTCCGGAGGCTGGTCGGGCTACCAGTTGGTGTAGCGCTTGCGCTTGGGGAAGTTCGCGGAACGGTTCTTGGTCGAGTTGTTCTCGACAATCGCAGAAACCACACGTTCCGCTTCCGCCTCGCACGTGGGACACGGATACGGCTCCGATGCGCGCGTCATCGGGCGAATCTTTTCGAAGCTTTCGCTGCATGTTTCGCAGCGGTAGGTGTAGACGGGCATGTCGTCGTCCTCCTGCAACCGTTCGGCTATTGGAGCGAGTTTATCGCGCTCTCTCGCTGCGGTCGCGGCGCTGCAACGCGCGAGCCGCCATGGAGACGTTCAGGGCCCACGCAACCCCCTCAACGTCATGTACGCGGACCACATGGGCGCCCATCCATGCAGCGAGGACATTGAACGCAATGGTGGCTTCGATCATGCCCGGCTGGCCCTGCGCATCGTGCGAGCGCAATGCTCCGTGGCCCAGCATCTCCGCCAGGAATCCCTTGCGAGAGGCGGAGATCAGCACGGGATGGCCCAGCTCGGCGAGATTGGGGAGGTCGAGGAGCAATCTGAGATTGTCGTCGAGTCCTCGACCAAACTGAAATCCGGGATCGATCCAGACAGCGGGGGCGCCGGCGGCCTCGATTTTGGAGGCGCGGCCGCCAAGGTACTCGCGCACCTCAGTCGCGACGTCCTCGTATTGGTGAGCCACCTCGCGGTGGCGCTGCGGTCGGCCGCGCATATGCATCACAGCAATCGGCGTCTTCGTCTCGACCGCCACATCCACGGTCTCAGGGTCGGCTCCGGTGATGTCGTTGATCAGGTGCGCGCCGGCCGCGACGGCCGCGCGTGCCACAGCGGCGGTCCAGGTATCGACCGAGACAAGATGTCCCTCGGCGACCAACGACTCAATGACCGGCACGACTCGAGCGATTTCCTGATCGGCCGAGACCTGCGCCGCGCCGGTGCGCGTCGACTGGGCGCCGACGTCGATCATGGCAGCGCCTGCTTCTCTCAGCGCGGCGGCCCGACGCGGGGCGTCGCCGACATCGACGACGGAATCCGATACTGGCGAGTCGGTGGCGACGTTGAGGATGCCCATGACCAGGCACTGATCGGTCGCATCGAGGGTCTTGCCGCCCAATTCGATCAGCACGGTTCGGTCAACATGAGCGATGCCTCAACGCTTGCGGCTGAGATAGTGCGGGCTGCGTCCGAAGAAGACCTGGGCGGCCTCCATGATTGACTCGTTGAGCGTCGGATGCGCGTGAATCGATTCTGCCAGGTCAGCGACTCGTGCGCCCAGCTCGACGGCCAACACACCTTCGCCGATCAGCTCGCCGGCGCCAGGCCCGACGACTTGCATACCCAGGACACGCTCGGAACCGTTCTCGACGACGAGGCGGGTCAGACCGTCGTTTCTTCCGGAGGCTGAGGCGCGTCCCAGCGCGGCCCAGGGGAAACTGACGGTGGCGGCGTCGATATCGAGCGATGTTGCGTCGGCCTGGGTGAGTCCGCACCAGGCGATCTCGGGATCGGTGAAGATGACGGCCGGCACGGCCAGCGGCCTGAACGCCGACGGCTCGCCGAGGATCGCTTCGACCGCCACCGACGCCTCAGCCGTTGCCTTGTGGGCCAGCATCGGCTCGCCCGCGACATCGCCGATCGCGAAGATCGACGGTTCGGCAGTGCGTCGTTGGACGTCGGTGACGATGAATCCGTTGGCGTCGACGTGAGCCTGGGTCCGGTGCAATCCCAGTCCAGCGCTGTTCGGGCGGCGGCCGGTTGCGACCAGCACGCGATTGAAGCGCTCGCTGGTCTCAACGCCGTCCTGATCGGCGATCACGGCTTCGATGCCGTCTTCGACTTCGGACAGTGACACGACCGAAGTGTTCACGCGGATTGATTGGAAGCGAGAACGCAGGCTGCGTTCGAGGACTCGAACCAGCTCGCGTTCGACTCCGGTGAGGATCTGGGGCAGTGCCTCGACAACGGTGACTTCAGTTCCCAGCTCCGCGTAGACGGTTCCGAGTTCGAGACCGATGTATCCGCCGCCAATCACCAAGAGGGAATCGGGAACATCGACCAGGGACAGCGCGTCGGTCGAGTCCATGACGCGATCGGACTCAATCTGCAGCGCCCGCGGCACAGCGGGGCTCGAGCCGGTTGCGACGATCAGTGCGTCGAAGTCCACGGGCAAGACTTCGCCGTTGGACTCGACATTGAGTTGGTTGGCGTCGCGGATACGTCCGTAACCCTGCTGGTACTGCACGCTGTGCTGGCGTCGCAGCAGGCCGAGGCCGTTGGTCATCTTGCGAACGACCCCGTCCTTCCAGTCCCGCAGCAGGTCGACGTCAATGGATGGTTCGCCGAAGTCGACGCCCCAATCCGCAGCGTGCCGCGTTTCGCGAATCAGTTTGGCGACGTGCAGGAGCGCCTTGGACGGAATGCATCCTTCATACAGGCAGATGCCGCCCGGTTGCGGCCTGGTATCGACGAGGGTGACGTCGAGGCCTCGCTCGGCTGCGTGAAAGGCAGCCGGATAGCCGCCTGGACCGGCGCCGAGGACGACGAGGCGCAAGCCATCATTCGTCAATGACCTTCCGTTGACCATGCGCTAGCTCCCGAGCGCGAGCACGAGCGGCTGGCGAATGACGTCGGCGATCCAGGTCATGAAGCGGGCTCCGTCGGCGCCGTCCATGACGCGATGGTCGAAGGTGAACGAGAGCGGCAGGATGCTGCGCGGCTCCCAGTCGTCCAGCGGCTCCGACCAGACCGGGCGCCGCTCTGCGCGGCCGATGCCGAGGATCGCGGTGTTGGGATGATGAATCACCGGAGTGAAGTGGCCGGTGCCCATGCCGCCCAGATTGGTCACGGTGAAACTGCTGCCCCGGAAGTCCTGTAACCCAAGATCGCCCGACCGGGCCCGCTCGGAGATATCCGTCAACTCGACCGAGATCTCGATGATGTTCTTCTCGTCCACATCGCGAATCACGGGCACGACCAGTCCTCGGGGCGTATCGACGGCGACGCCAAGGTTGACATAATGCTTGAGCACCAGTTCGTCGGCTTCGGCGTCGATTGAGCTGTTCACATGCGGGTGCGCCTTCAGCGCGGCAGCAGTGATCTTGAGCAGGATCGCGGTGATCGTCAGGCGTCCGCCGGCTTCTTCGGCACGCTCCCGGTAGTCGCTGCGGACCTGTTCCAGTTCGGTCACGTCGGCGGTGTGGAAGAGCGTGACATGGGGGATCTCGTGCCACGACGCCGCCATGTTGCGCTTGATCGTGCGCCGCAGACGCGACATTGGCACACGTTCGACCGAGCCGAACTCGGAGAAGTCCGGTAGCGGTCCGGGCGATCGGGCGGAATGGACAGGATCGGGCGCTTGCGCCGGGGTCTCGCGCGAATGGCGCTTAACGTCGACCAGATCGATCCGTCCGCCGGGACCACTGCCGGGGACCGTGCGAATGTCGACGCCGATCTCGCGGGCAAATCGCCTGACGGACGGCGAAGCGAAGACGGGGCGGGATTCCAGATCGCCTTCGACCAAGGGAGGCCGAGCAGCCTGCGGCACGTGAAGGATCGGCGCTGGATGATCGCGGGTGTCCTGGAGCGGCTCTGGTTCAGGTTGCCGAGGTGGAGGCGCTTCGATAGCGGTCGCGGATGAGGGCGGTTCATCCGGGTCGGGCAGATCCACCGCGTCGGGAATGACGATTGGCTCAGCGGGCTCGGAAACGGGGGGCGTTGCCGGCGCTGCGTCCTCCGTAGACGTGACACTGATCACGGGATCGCCCGGGCGAATGGTGTCTCCGGGCCGAACGTGAATCTCGGTCACAGTGCCTGCGACCGGCGAGGGGAGATCGAGCGTTGCCTTCTCGGTTTCGATCTCGACAATCGGCTGTTCGATGGCAATCAGGTCGCCGACGCTGACGTAGATCTGGAGCACATCCGCCTCTTCGATGTCCTCGCCCAGGTCGGGCAAGAGCACAGCGCCGGCGTCGGATGCGGTCGTCGTCATTGTGATGTCCTAACGCAGCATCGGATCCGGCCGAGACGTGTCGATGCCAAGGCTGTCGCGCGCCTTGACGAGCAGGTCGCCGTCGACCTCGTCGCGTCGATTGAGGGCGCTCAGCGCGGACCAGGCCACGTGATTGGCGTCGACTTCGAAGAAGTCGCGCAGCGCCTCCCGAGTATCCGAGCGGCCGAAACCGTCGGTGCCGAGCGCCGTCAATGGTCCGGGCAACCAGCGGGCGACCAGGTCGGGCAGCGACGACGTGTAGTCGGTGGCCGCAACGATCGGAGCGTCGCAGCCGTTGAGCGAAGTCTCCAGCCAGGATTCACGCGCCTGTTCAAATGGATTCAGCCGATTCCAGCGATCGGTCTGCAACGCCTCGCGCCGAAGCTCGGTGTAGGAAGTGACGGACCAGACGTCGGAGCGAACGCCGAAGTCGTCTCGCAGGATGCGCTGCGCGCGCCTGACTTCATTGAGAATCGGTCCGCTGCCGAACAGGCGAACCTGTGGCGATTCAACCGGCGAGAGCGGATAGATGCCTCGCAGAATGCCCTCACGCACAATCTCCGACTCTGGCATCGGCGGTTGGACATAGGATTCGTTCTCGACCGTGACGTAGTAGTAGATGCTCTCATCCTCATCGTGCATGCGGCGGATGCCTTCCTGCACGATGACCGCCAGCTCGTAGGCATACGCCGGGTCATAGGCGACAAGATTGGGGATCACCGACGCCAGCATGTGGCTGTGACCGTCCTGATGTTGCAGACCTTCGCCGTTCAGAGTCGTCCGTCCAGCGGTAGCGCCAATCAGGAAGCCGCGCGCGCGGGAATCCCCGGCGGCGAATGCGAGATCGCCGAAGCGTTGCAGGCCGAACATCGAGTAGAAGATGAAGAAGGGGATCATCGGCACCTTGAGAGACGAGTAAGCCATCCCTCCGGCGATAAACGACGACATGGCGCCCGCTTCGGTGATTCCTTCTTCCAGAATCTGGCCGTCCCGCGATTCCTTGTAGTAGAGCAACCGATCCGAGTCGACTGGCTCGTACAGCTGACCGGTCGAGGCATAGATGCCAAACTCCCGGAACATGCCTTCCATACCAAACGTGCGCGACTCGTCCGGCACAATCGGGACGATGTGTTCGCCGAGGTCGCGGTCACGCATCAGGCGACTGAGCATCCGGACGAAGCCCATCGTGGTCGACGCCTCGCGTTCGCCCGTCCCTTCGTGGAACTCGGAAAACGTCTCGTCGGGCGGAGATGTCAGGTGCGACTTGGGCGAGCGCCGCTCCGGCACGTGCCCGCCGAGCGCCTCGTTGCGGGCTGAGACGTAGTTGGCCTCACGACTGTCCTTCGACGGACGATAGAGCGGAGCTCCGACGACTTCGGCGTCGGAAAGCGGAATCGCGAACCGGTCGCGGAACTGCATCAACTCGCGTTCGTTGAGTTCCTTCTGTTGATGGGTGATATTGCGGCCTTCGCCGGCCTCGCCCAGGCCGTAGCCCTTGATCGTGCGGGCCAGGATGACCGTGGGCGCGCCGCGATGGTTGCTCGCCGCGTGGTAGGCGGCGTGGACCTTGAGCGGATCGTGACCCCCGAGCCGCATCCGCCAGAGCTCGTCGTCGGAGATGTTGTCGACCATCCGTAGCAGTCTCGGGTCGACGCCCCAGAAATGCTTGCGAATGTAACTGCCTCCGGCGACGGTGTACTTTTGATACTCGCCGTCCACGACCTCGCCCATTCGCTGGACCAACAAGCCGTGCTCGTCACGAGCAAGCAGCTGGTCCCACTCCGAACCCCAGATCACCTTGATTACGTTCCAGCCCACCCCGCGGAAGACGGCTTCCAGCTCCTGGATGATCTGGCCATTGCCGCGCACCGGACCGTCGAGGCGCTGGAGATTGCAGTTGACGACGAAGATCAGGTTGTCCAACTCTTCGCGAGAGGCGAGCGCGATCGATCCCAGCGTTTCGGGCTCGTCGGTCTCACCGTCGCCGAGGAAACACCAGACCTTCCGATCGGTCGGCTCCAGAAGATCGCGGTTTTCGAGGTACCGAATGAAACGAGCCTGGTAGATCGCCTGGATCGGTCCGAGCCCCATCGAGACGGTGGCGAACTGCCAGTAGTCGTCCATCAGCCAGGGATGCGGATACGACGGTAAGCCGCCCGACAGTTCACGGCGGAACTTGTGCAACTGATCGGGCGACAGCCGCCCCTCAACGTAGCTGCGGGCATAAATTCCGGGCGCCGAATGGCCCTGGAAGTAGATCATGTCGCCGCCGCTGGGGTGGTCCTGACCGCGGAAGAAGTGATTGAAGCCGACTTCGTACAACGTCGCCGCCGACGCGTAGGTCGAAATGTGCCCGCCGATGCCGTGATTGTTCTGGTTCGCTTCGACGACCATCGCCATCGCGTTCCAGCGAATGATCGACTTGATCCGCCGTTCGACATCAAGATCGCCGGGATATGGTGGCTGCTTTTCGATGGGAATGGTGTTGACGTACGGCGTTTGAGAAGTCACCGGCAGACGGATGCCGGATCGCTGAGCCTCGATCTGCAGCGTCTGAAGCAGGCGTGACACCCGCTCTGGCCCGCGACGCCGGGCGACGTCCCTGAGCGAGTCAATCCAGTCGTTCGTCTCCAGCCAATCGTCGGCTCCGGCCGCCTCGGTCGCGCGAGCAAGCGCCGTATGCCACGGAGATTCGGAGATTGTCATCGTAATCTCAGTCTACCCATCCTGACGGGCGCCTCCCGCCGGGCAATCGACCGACAGATAGACTTAAACAAACGAAAACGAGTCTGGAACTGATATGTCAGCACTCGCGAACCGGGCCACTCTGGAACGCGAACAGCGAGGCATCGAGCGTTCCCAAATCGTTCAGCACGCTCGTCTCGGGCTCGTCCCATACCAGACCGCTGATGCCTGGCAGCGCGTGCGCGCCCAACAGATCGCCAGGGGCGAGCGTCCGGAGATCGTCCTGCTCTTGGAACATCCTGCCGTGTACACGCAGGGCCGACGCGGCGGTCGCGAGCACGTCCTGCATGCCCTGAATGCGCCGATTGTCGACACCGATCGTGGCGGCGATCTGACTTTTCACGGGCCGGGGCAGCTCGTGCTCTGGCCATTGCTCAGGCTGCGCGAGCGCGGAATCGGGATCGCCGCGTACATACGCGGACTGGAGGACATCGCCATCAGGACTGCGAGCGCATTCGGCGTCGATGCCGATCGAGCCGCGGGTCGTCCCGGAGCCTGGATCGGCAACCGGAAGCTGGCCAGCGTCGGCGTCCGCATCCAGTCCGGAGTCAGCCGGCACGGCATGGCCTTCAACTGCCATGTTGACCTCTCCTGGTTCGATTCGATCCGCGCCTGCGGCATCGCCGACAGCACGGCAACATCACTGTCAGCAGAGTTGGAAACCCGGGTCACCGTCGACGAGTGCGCCGCCGTGCTGGAACAATGCGTAGCCGAGGTGTTCGACTTGAAGCTGTCTCCCGTCAGCGAGTTGAGGATCGGCGAATGACGAACCTTCGGGAGCGCAAGCCTCACTGGATCCGGGCCCAATTCCCCGGCGGTGAGCGTTACGGCGAGATCGTTCAGCTGCTGCGTGACGAAACGCTCCACACCGTTTGCCAGGAAGCCCACTGCCCAAACATTGGGGAGTGTTTCAATCGCGGCACCGCGACGTTCATGATCCTCGGCGACACCTGCACCCGCGCCTGCGGATTCTGCGCTGTGACCTCCGGCCGGCCGGCGCCGATCGACTGGATGGAGCCCAGCCGCCTGGCTGCGGCCGTGGAACGGCTGGGGCTCGCCTACGTCGTCATCACCTCCGTCAACCGCGACGACGTTGCCGACGGCGGCGCGCAGATCTTCGCCTCCTGCATTGAACTGATCCGGCGTCGAAGCCCCGAGACCGCGGTCGAGGTCCTGATCCCCGACTTCGTCGGCAACTGGGACGCGCTGGCAACGGTCCTGGGGGCGGGGCCGACTGTTCTCAATCACAACGTCGAAACAGTTCGCCGGCTGTATCCGCGCGTTCGTTTCCAGGCGCGTTACGAGCGTTCGCTCGAGTTGTTGCAACGGGCGTCCGCGTGGCAGCCGCACATACCGACGAAGACCGGATTCATGCTTGGACTCGGCGAGCGACGTGAGGAAGTCTCCGAATTGCTGCGAGACCTTCGCAGCGTCAACGTCGATCTGTTGACCGTCGGACAGTACCTGCGTCCCTCGGCGAAGCACTTGCCCGTTGCTCGCTACGCGCCTCCCGAGGAGTTCGAGTCAATCCGCGAGGAAGCGCTCTCGCTCGGTTTCCGCCACGTCGAGTCCGGGCCAATGGTCCGCAGTTCGTATCACGCCGACGAACAGGCGCGCGCCGCCCAGCTCGTCGACGTCGAGCTCCATCGCTAGACCCCGATTTGGCCGATCAGGACTCCTCGCCCTCGGCATCTCCGCTGTCCATTGGGATCAGCAGTACGTCGCCCGGGTGAATAAAGCTGTAGGCGTCGAGCTTGTTGAGGTTCATGATCGCATCGACCGTCGAGTTGTAGCGCACGGCGATGTCGTAGAGCGTGTCGCCCTCCTCCACCGTGTACTCGAAGGTGTTGGCGGACTCCGGAACCAGATCCTCTGCTGCTTCGTCTGCAGCCGGGGACGCAGCCTTGGGCGCGGCGACGACGATCGGCTTGACCGGCGCCGCTGCTTGTTGGGATTGCGTCACCGATTCCTCATCGGCGGCGGCAGTTGAGGTCTCGCGCGATGACGACGTTGATGACGCGGAGGATGTCTGAGAGAGCTGAACCTCCCGGCTGGAGACAGGGGCAGCCTGCGGGGCAGCCAGTTCACTGTCCCCACTGCGGTCTATCGCCGAAACATCCTCTTCGAGAACCGTCAGTGGTTCCTCCCCGGTTGCATCGGCTGAACCGATCGCACCGCCGACAAAGAGCAAAACGGCGAGCGCGGAGATTGGCGCCAGCAATCCGTAGAGCGGGACTCCGGAACTCCCCTGCCCGGACGAACGCCCAGACGAGCTACCAGAAGAACTCCCAGAAGAGCTCCATGCCGCTCCACTGAGCCCGTAGGCCCCCACGTCTGCAAACGGACGTGAACCACCGGCCTGCCGCCTGTCCTGGTCGGACAGGTATCGATTCCGCCACCAGACATAAGCGGCAGCCAGCCCGATCAGAATGCCGACGATTAGCAACCAGATCCCCGGACCAGGCCAGGTCAGATGGAAGAGCAGGAGTAGGAGAAACGCGGCAGCGGCTGTGGCTGCGCCCGGCTTGAGGGGAATGCGCATGAATGTCGTGGACCCAGCCGCCGAATCACCGACGGAGTCACTCTAGCCCAGAACTTCGCGGACTGGCATGAGCATGGCGCGTCAGGTCGCGTACACTCGCGGAAACAATCAGGTCGACGCGCTTTGCGGCGAGCGCCGCCGCTGCCAGAGGGAAATCCATCGCGATGACGCAGACGCAGTCGGGTACCCCGTCGCTGACCGAGTTGGCCCAGGCTGCCGGCCTGCGCATGGAGGAAATGGACGGTCACCAACGCGAGGTCGGCTCGCCCGACCTGTTTGAGCGAATCTCCCACTTCCAGCTGGCCGACCAGGCCCGCGCCGCCGGACTGTATCCCTTCTTCCAGCCGATCGAGGTCAACGACGGTCCCGAGGCAATCGTTGACGGCAAACGCGTGATCATGCTCGGATCCAACAACTATCTAGGTTTGACCCGGCACCCTGATGTTCTGAAGGCTGCGCACGATGCGCTCGACCGCTTCGGTCCCTCCATGACCGGATCGAGATTGCTCAACGGCACTAGCCCGGTGCATCTCGAACTGGAAGAGGCCCTGGCCGACTTCCTGGGCGCAGAAACCGCGATCGTGTTTTCGACCGGTTATCTGGCCAACCTGGGTGCAGTGTCCGCATTGATTGACCGGCATGGCATCTCCGTACTCGACCGGGATGTTCATGCCTCGATCTACGACGCCGCCGGACTCGCTCTGGGCAAGTACACCAGATTTCAACACAACGACCCGGCGCACCTCGACCGCGTGCTCTCGAATCTCAACCCGGATCAGGCGCGGCTGGTTCTGATCGACGGCGCCTATTCGATGGGTGGCGATCTGGCGCCGCTGCCGGAGTTGCGTGAGGTTTGCCGCAAGCACCGGACACGAATGCTGGTCGATGATGCTCACGCGATCGGCACCGTCGGACCGAAGGGTCGCGGCACGCGCACACACTTCGGGCTAGAGGAACCTGATGACCTGACGATTGGCACGTTCAGCAAGACGCTCGCCTCGGTCGGCGGATTCTGCGCCGGGCCGCACGCCGTGATCGAGTACGTTCGACACTTCTCGCGGCCGATGCTGTTCACGGCAGCGCTGCCGCCGGCCTCGGCCGCCGCCGCGCTCGCCGCCTTGCGCGTGATCGAGGACGAACTCTGGCGAGTCAAACGCGTTCAGGAACTCGGCGAGCGAATGCGGGGCGGTCTGGCGGATCTGGGCTTCGACGTCGCCAACTCGGCCACGCCGATCATCCCGATTCGCGTGGGTGACGAGGTGCGCACCGCCGCGTTCTGGAGAGACCTGCTCAACAACGGCGTCTATACCAACGCCGTCATCGCGCCGGCGGTCCCCCGAGGCCAGGCGATCCTCCGCACTTCCTACATCGCCACCCACACCGACGAGCAGCTTGAGCGCGCTCTCCAGATCTTTGGCGAAGCGGGTCGCCGCAATGGCGTCATTGACTAGTCGGCCGTGCGCGTCCTCCTCACCGGTGGAAGCGGGTTTATCGGTGGTCACGTCGCCCGCCAACTTGTCACCGACGGGCACGAGCTGCGCCTGCTGGTTCGGCCAACCAGCGACACGGCATTCATCGACGATCTCTCCTTCGAGCGGGCGCTCGGCGACCTGAGACGACCCGATTCGCTGGCAGCCGCCTGCGCCGGTATGGACGCCGTCGTGCATTGCGCCGCAGTGCTGCGGGCCGTACGGCAAGAGGACTTCATGCAGGCGAACCGCGCCGGCACCGGCGGCCTGGCCAAATCGGCCGCCGAGGCAGGAGTCCAGCGATTCGTCTACATCTCCTCGATCGCCGCGCAGGGACCGTCGCGAAGTCTGACGCCTGAGCCGCCTGACACTCCTCTGCACCCGGTGTCGGCCTACGGCCGTTCGAAGGCGGCCGGAGAAGTCGAGATACTCACGCAGAGAGGACGGATGCAGATCACGATGCTGCGCCCTCCCCTGGTCTACGGGCCCGCCGACGCCGGACTCCTGGCGTTCTTCTGGATGGCTCGGCGGGGCTTCGCCGTGCGGCTGGGGGACGGTTCCAACCTGGTTGATGCGATCTATGGGCCTGATCTCGCCGGCGCGGTTGGAGCGGTGCTCAGCGCCGACGTTCCACAGGTGGCGAAGTTTCACGTGGCGAATGAGTCGGGTCCGTATAGCTGGAACCAGTTGCTCGCCGCCCTGGGGACTGCGGCAGGCAGGCGTCTGTGGATTCCCTCAGTACCGCCTGCCTGCTTCCAGGGTCTGGCGCGCTGTTCGGAATGGTGGTCGCGGCTGACCAACAACGAGCCGATGCTTGACCGCGCGCGTGTCCTTGAGATGCGCCAACCGGCCTGGCTCTGCGATCCGTCTTCACTGACTCAGGAGACCGGATGGCAAGCCAACACGGCGCTCGCCGATGGCATGCAGGACACCTTCAACTGGTACCGGGAGCAGGGCTGGATCTAGCCGAGGCTCATCCGCCTCGTGCATGGGGTTGCTGGCTCAACATCTCGGAAACCGGTTACGATCAGAACATAAGCGCTCACACAACTCCAACCGAACCGACGCGCTCGCTCTACACCCAGCCGGAATCCGCACAATCCTGGAACCAACTGAAATCGCGAGGACGAAATCTGACAGAACTGAGCCAGATCTGGACTGATCCGGACAAATCTGGACAAATCTGAACACCGAAACGCACGATCAACAGCCCTGGACAGGAGATCCCGCCATTGCCCCCGAAGATTACCGCCAAACCACTTCGCCCAGCCCGGAAATCGATTGACCGCGGCTGTGTACTGGCTCAGACGCTGAGGAATCGATGACGAGGTTGTGGTCCTTCGATCTCGATGGCGTGTTGGCCGAGCCGCCGTTCGGTTGGAATCCAGCCATCAACCGCGACGTCGGCCTGCTGCCGGATCCCGACGCCGACCTTCCCATCGTTGACGCCGGTCAGCTCTCCGATCGTCTATTCGCCGCCACCTGGTACCGATTTCGGTACGTGTTGCGCCCGCCGCGACCAGGAGCGTTACAGGCCGTCAAACTGGCTTCAGCTCATGGCCGGGTGATTGTCCTGACCGGTCGGCATGAACGCGGACGGCGCCAGACCGAGGCCTGGTTGGCCGATCACGGGTTCGCAGCGTACGTTGACGAACTGGTCATGAACGCGACGCCGCTCAAGTCTGCCCGGTACAAGGAGGCGTATCTACACGGTCGGGAGGCCACACTCCACATAGACGATGACGCCGCAACCGTGGCATTGCTGGCCCGTGGTGGAATCCCTGCGGCATTGGTCGCCTGGCCACGCAACAGGAATCTTGAGTATCCGCTCGGCGTGACGTTTTGCGAGGATATGTCCGACGTCTATTCATTGATCGAACGGATCGCGCCTGATGATTGAACCCGTGGAGATCAATGCCAGCGCGCAGGAGGTATGGAACCTACTGAGAGAGGAAGCGCAATCCGGCGTCGATTCTGGCCATGCCGTCGTGCTCGGCGAAGTGAGACCACGGGAGCTGTTGCTCGAGATTCAGATGGGGGTTGGCTTCCGCGTGCAGCACGCCTATCGCCTGGTACGTCTCGGCGAGCGCTGCCAAATTTCCGACCAGGTGCGACCGATCGGCTGGCGATGGCGTCTGAGCAATGTGTTTCTGTTCGGACGCGGCATCCGCGCCATTGAAGCTGCTTCAGTACAGGGTTTGCGAAATCTGAAGGCCGCCGCGGAGTCGCACGAGAGCGAGTCGTCGTAACGCGGCAGCGTCAAACATCCACCCGGCGTTCAGCCAGTTGGACCGCCTGTGTGGACAGAGTGGATAACAATCGTGAAGCTCTTATGTGTACAATGTTGATAGCGGTAGGGGTGGTCTTTGGTTGAAGTAAGGCACAACGAGTGTTTTCTCATGACGGATGGCCAACCGCCGCAATCTTCAGACTCCTAACACTCATTTCCATCGTAATTCTGGCGTTTATCGCGGGCGCTTCGCTCCGAGTCGTCGGCGCAGAAGATCCCGGAGTCGCGGAGTCGCAGCTCGGAGCAGCGTCGGGCAGTGAGTCCACGGCTCTCACATCAGCGGCAGCGTTCAGCCGCAACCTGACCGGTCGCGTCTACGTTTGGGATCAGGGCCGATTGCGCCCGGCCGCCCAGGCGCGCGTTTCAACCGGCAGCGCGCTCGTCAGAACCGACAGCAGCGGCCGCTTCGAATTCGCGCCAGAGCAACGCACCGGCAACCTGTCGATCGTCCAGCCCGGCTACGACGTTGTGCGGCGACCGATCTACTACGACCAGTCAGTCGTGGTCTTGCGCAATCTGGTCGTGCGAGCGATCTACATTCCATTCGGACTCGTCACCGAGCCTGCGGTACAGGCATGGGCGCACGACCTGGTCGACCGCAATCTCATTAACGCCGTGGTCGTCGATATCAAAGACGAAGCGGGCCAGGTCTTCTCCATCGCTGCAACCTCGACGGTCGAGCAGATCGGCGCCTCCCGTGACGGACGCTCGGTGGCGGCATTCTTGACGGAACTGCAAGCGAAGGGTGTCTATCGAATCGGGCGGGTCGTGACCTTCCTCGATGGCACCTATCCCAGGTGGTACACCGACAATGCCCTGCACAACTTCGCCGGCGGCCTGTTCATCGACAGCATGGGTAGTACCTGGTCATCGGCCTACAAGTTGGAAGCGCGCACGTACAACATCGAGATAGGCGTCGCGGCTGCCGACTACGTCGAAGAGATTCAGTACGACTACGTCCGCTTGCCGTACGAGAACGGCCTCCGTGAACGGTTGGACAGAACAGAAGCGGACCGGGTTGCGGCAATCACACAGTTCGCGCAAGAAGCGAGCGAGGCATTGCACCTCGCGGGCGTGGCCGTTTCGTTCGACACCTTCGGAGTCGTCTCAACAGCCGGAAACGATCAGGGCATCGGTCAGTCGGTTGAAGGCTTGGCGCAGCATCTCGACTACATATCGCCGATGGTCTACCCGAGCGGCTGGCATGCCGGCTCCCTGGGCTTTGCCTATCCCCCCGCGCATCCCGGCCCGGTCGTGAAGATTAACGTGCAGGCGACTGTCGACCTGGCACGACCGCACGGCACCGCCCTGGTTCGGCCATGGTTGCAGGATTTCCACGATTACCAGGCTCGAGGGCTCCGATATCACTCAGAGCAAGTGCACGCGCAGATCGCGGCCACCGCGGAGGCTGGCGGGATAGGGTTCATGCTCTGGGACCCGTCCCTTAAGTACGAGGAGCTGGCGCTCGAGCAGGCTCTGACACTGACCTGGTCGCCCTTCAGTTAGTCCCTTTCGCCCACCCGCTTAGACCCCGTTGCCCCAGCCGGCGTCCACGATGAACCGGCTGAGCTGACCGTTGAACTCGGCGGCCCGCTCGAAGTACACGCTGTGTCCGGTGGCCGGCACTTCAAAGTACTGCGAGCCGGGGACATGGTCGTGGGCGGCCCGCATGACCAGCGGAGGAATCAGCCGGTCATTGCCGCCGACGACCCAGAGGACGGGCATTGGTAGATTTGCCACGGCGTCGGGGTCCGGCCCAAGTTCACTGAGCAAATCCCGTAACGCCGGATCGCGCGGAGGATTCATGGCCATGATCTCGTCATAGAGGAAGGCGAGCGCCGGGTCGCGCTGACGCAGCGACTGATCGTAGGCAAGCACGTCCAGACCTTGTCCTTCAGTTCGCTTGCGAGCTTCCTCCCACGGCCCTCTGATTGCGTCCGTCATCAGGCCGCCGGCGGTATCGGCCATGACCAGTGCAGCGACTCGCTCGGGAGCCTGCAGCGCGGCGCCGAGACAGGTCCAACCACCCATCGATTGCGCAACCAGCGCTGCCCGCTCAATGCGCAGCTCGTCCAGGAGTGCGATCAGGTCGTCAACGAATGCTGCCGGACCGGGTCCTCCGGTGGGGATACTGCGGCCCCACCCGCGATGGTCGAACGCGACGCAGCGATACGAACTCGCGAACACCGGCACCTGTTGCCACCAGGAGAGGTGATTTCCTCCGGCGCCGTGGGCGAAGATGATCGCCGGTCCGCTACCTGTCTCCTCGAAGAAGATCTCGCAATTCGGTCGTTCCAGAAACGGCATGACAAGCCCCGGTTCACCAACGCGTACGCTTCTGATGCAACGCCGAGGCTATCAGCGCGTCCGAGTGGGGAGTGACGCATGGCGACGATGCGAATCGCCCTGACCGGCGCTGCGCAGCCCGACGGCTCCGCGATTGCACGTGAACTGAATCGCCACGATGTTGAAGTCGTACCGCTCGAGGTTGGCGATCCTGCGCAACTGGCAGGAACGCTCAGCACTGTCACTCATATCGTTCACGCTCGCTCGTTGAACGAACCGGGATTGGCCCCCGCTGCGTATGCCGAGGTCAACGTGCATTCGACGACGACACTGCTTGATGCTTGCAGGCAGGCAGAACTCCAGCAGGTCGTGTTCCTTTCAACCACTGAGACATATGGCAGACGGCTCCCTCCCTGGCCGGTGACCGAGAGCTGGGTTCCGCGACCGGTCGGTCCGGCGCTGCAGAGCCGGGTGGCGGCGGAGCGGGTCGCGCGCACATACCGGCGACGCGTGCCGCTGTCGATCCTGCGCCCGGCCCCGGTGATCGTCAACGGAGAGGGATCGCTGATGCGGGTGATCCGGCACTTCGTCTCCCGTCCGCGAGCCGCGCTCGTCGGAGGGGGACAGGCGCCGGTCTCCGTTCTGGCCGCGGCCGACCTTGGTCGCGCCGTGTGGGCAATGATCAGTCAACCCGAGGAAGCCGTCGACCAGGTCTTTCATGCCGCCTCGGCGCATACGACCTGGCGAGATCTCGCCGTTGAGGCCTGTCAACTGCGAGGGATCGAAGAGCGATTCTGGAACGCGCCCTACGGATTGGCGCGCGGTCTCGACGCTTGTCGCCTGGCCGGCTGGGTCTTGCCGGAGCCCGAGGGCGTGGACGCCTACGTCACGACGACCGGCAGTCCGCACCTGATCGATGACTCACGGGCTCGAGTGACACTCGGTTACGCGCCCGTGCTCGGCGTCAGAGCGGCACTGGCTCAGGCGCTCGACGTCTACCGGCCGAGTCCGAATGAGGAGGCCGGAGTTGAGGCCCCGGATTAGCCAGTCGCCTTGACGGCATCGGCGACCTTGTAGGCCAGGCCATCCTCGAAAATGCTGGGAACGATTCGGTCCGGTGTCGGGTCGCTGACGAAGTCCGCGATCGCCTGGGCGGCGGCGATTTTGTGCTCGTCCTCGATCTTGGGGATGCCGCCGTCGAGCAGGCCGCGGAACATCCCGGGGAAGCCGAGCGCATTGTTGATTTGATTGGCGAAATCGGACCGCCCGGTGGCGATGATCGCAGCGCCGGCTTCGGCGGCTTCATCGGGCATGATTTCGGGCGTCGGATTGGCCATGGCGAAGACCATCGAGTTGTCGTTCATCGAAGCGACATCGGAGACGGTGACGAGCCCCGGGCCAGCGAGGCCGAGGAACAGGTCGGTACCGGCCATGACCTGTGAGGTCTGGGGAATGCTGCCGTCCGGGTTGTTGCGGAAATCGCACCACTCAGCAGCGACGCGCTTCCAGGGATTGAGGTCTTCCCGATCGGTCGTCAGCAGGCCCTTGGAATCGATCAGCGCAACGTCTTCACAGCCCATCTCACGCAGGATCGCGCCACAGGCGATGCCGCTGGCGCCGGCGCCAAGGATCACCGTACGAATGTCCTTGAAGTCGCGATTGGTCAGCCGCAGCGCATTGATCACGCCGGCGAGCGCCACGACGGCTGTGCCGTGCTGGTCGTCATGCATGACGGGGATGTCGAGTGAGTCGTGCAGACGTTGTTCAATCTCAAAACAACGTGGCGCCGAGATGTCCTCGAGGTTGATTCCGCCCAGTGACGGGGCGATCGCCTCGATCGCGGCGACGATGTCGTCGACCTCGCGGACCGAGAGCGCGATCGGAATCGCATCGACGCCGGCGAAGTTGCGGAACAGGACGCACTTGCCTTCCATCACCGGCAACGCGGCCTGCGGGCCGATATCGCCAAGACCGAGAACCGCAGAGCCGTCGGTGATCACGGCGACGAGATTGCCGACGCCGGTCATCACGCGCGCGAGGGATGGATCGCGAGCGATCTCGAGACAGGGCGCTGCCACACCAGGCGTGTACACGACCGACAGGTCGTCGTGGTTCTCCACGGTGACCTTGGAGGCGTAGTCGACCTTGCCGCCCCATTCGCGATGCATCTCAATGGCGCGCTGGTCGTAGTCGCTCATGTTCCCGCTCTTTCTGAGGCCCGGAGCATGCACTGGCATGCACTGGGGGCCGGGAATTGGTATTCATGCACTCTAGTCGCGAAAGTGAAATCGGTCACTAGCATCAAGCGCCACGCAACAATCGACTGCGTCTTTCGTAGCAGCGATTACATCCACAGTTGTGCTTGCTGTTCAGAAGACGAGTTAGAGCACGGTTCCTTCGAGAATCCCGCGATGCGCGCGCAGGACCAACTGCCCCTCTTCGCGCCGTTCCACGATCAGCGGTTTGCGACAGTGTTTGCAGGGTGATGTCTCTTTCCGCCTCAACAGCCCCTTGGGCGGAACGCGGGCAACGGTTGGCTGCTGGCAATAGGGACAGGTGACGTCCCATCTCATGCAGGCCCTGATTCGCAACGGCTCGTCATCGTTCTGGCCTCTGGAGACGACGAGATCGTAGTTGCACTTGGCGCATCGTGTGACTACTCGTCGAGTCCGGCCGGTTTCGGGCGGCACGCCGACATCGAGCGTCACCGAACAGTTCGGGCAGCGAATGTGTCTGGTCTCTAGATCAATCGCCATATGCCCATGGTACCGAGGCGGGCGTCAGTCCCTATTCGGTTTCGCCGTGCGATACCTGTCCCGGAGGGTGATGACATACCCTGCATTCATGAGCCACCACTTTCGCGAGCCTCGGGGAGCCCAGGACTTTTCCAGCCCCCAGGTCCGGGTGAGAGGTGCGAATGACTTCCGACAGTATTCAAATCAACGATTGCGCCTGCCCAATGAGCGCCCGCCGCTGGGTCCGCGAGTCAAGCAGTTAATCGGTGCGATTCTGACCCTCGCGCTACTTGCCGGAATCGGTGTTGGCGTCTATTTCGGGGTCACGCTGTTACTCGAGGAGGATGAGCCGGCCACGTCCGAGGTCCGCGAGGACACGGTGCCGGCTCAAGACGGAGAGACGACAGCAACTGCAGACGCACAGGACTCCCAGGCTTCGGAGCCAGCTTCCGCGGCGGCGACCGAGTCTCCGAGTTCCCAGGCTGCACCGGACGCTGAAGAGACCCACGAGGCGGCGGACGCGGAGGAGCAGTCGGAGTCTTCTCAATCGGCTCAGGAAGCTCAGCAGGCTTCACAGGCCCAAGCGATCATTTCGGTCTCACTCATTGAACCTCAGGTCGCAGACGAACAGGTCACGCCAGCTCAGATTGGCGGAGCGGAGATTGTCGCGCAACGCCTGACCGCAGAGCCGGTACCATCCGGAATCCCGAGAACGCTGGCGGACGGCGCGGCGTACGACCCGACCGAGCCGGCTACCGTCTTCACTTCGCGTTGGCCGGTGGGCACGACCCTACGTCTGACTCGTCTCCCTGGCGCGACCCTGCTGACCGACGAGGAGCAGGCTGAAGTGGTAGGCACCGAGATGCTGGTGGTGGTCAGGGGGACGGAGTCCTCAAACACCGACCTGCAGCTGAGTCCCGCAGCGTTCGAGCAGATTGCGTTCTATGGGACGGAACGGATCATCGCAGTGCGTGCCGAAGTCACGGCAGCGCCGCCCTAGCCAGGACGATTCGCGAGATCAGGAACGGCGCCGGCGACCGAAGGGCATCCGCAACTCTTCGCCGTAGTTGAGAAAGTCCTTCTCGGCTCCGCACTTCGAGCATCGCCCATGTGACACCTGTTGATTGGGGCGATCAATCTCCCAGGAATGCGAGCACTCGTCTGCTTCGACAGTCGCGCCAACAGATTGCGAATCAGCCGTTTCGGCGCGACCGCGAGGCTTGATTGTTCGCTCGGCCACAGGCTCCGCCTTGTCATCAGATGCAGATAAGCACGCCTAGCCTATGACATGACAACCAGCTAACAGTCCGCGCTTGTGGACATAATGGCTTTGGCGTCCTCCTCAGCGCTCGCTACTAGACGTAACGGGGAATCGGCGCAGTGAAGAGTCAGGAAGTCCGCTCGTAGAGCGTGTGGTATTTGTCTCCGCCCGCGATCGCCTGACGAATGTCCTCGCGATCAAGCTCATACAGCTTGCCGAGCGCCGCTCGGGCGTCGTCCTCGGCGTTCGGATCTCCGGCGCAGCGCTCCAGGATCCGCTCGAACAACTCAGCTTCGACGAAGGAATCAACTCGGCCCGCCCAGGGGAAAAAGACGAAGGATTCCGGGTCGTCGAAACTGGGACGCAGTCGCCTGAGTTCGCGTATACGATCCTGCGGCGAGCGGACCGGCTCGACCACTCGAATGTAGGGACCGTCGGTATCGTTGCGACGGCCGTCGATCAACAAACGTTCCTGGAGCCAACCGAATCCGATGACGACGACATCTGCCTCGCGCAAGGCGCGCAGCGTTTCTTCCAGATCGAATCCCTCGTCAGCCATATCGCCAGTATACGATCCGCCTGCGGTCGCCCGGCTGGAGCGTTGAGCAGTTCCGATGAGTATGATCGTCGCAGGACCTTCCAATCGATGAAACGCTCTCCCAGCGCCGTCCGACCACATCGCTCCGCTGAGCAAGCCGACGCGTTTCGCACCCTGTTCCGGCAGCAAGGCGACCGGCTCTGGAACGCCGATCGCGACGTCGACTGGGAGGCAGGCTCAACAATTCCAGATTCTCGCCGGGCCGCCTGGTTGCGGATGATGAACGTGTTCCTGGGCCTGGAGGTCATGGGGCTGGACACGATCCAGGTGATGATGAGCCAGGCGACCCATCAGGTCCGCGACCCGGCTTTGAATCTCTATCTGGCCGCCCAATGTCAGGACGAGGCCCGCCACGTGTATGTCCTGGACCGCTACCTGACAGAAGTCAACGGCCATGGCTACATCTCGAAGCCGGAGGCCTTCCTGATCGAGCGGTTCGGCGGGATGGCCTCGTGGGGCTTCTACAGCGTCGAAAACTGGCTCACCTCAACCCTGTTCAGCGAGAACTTCGCGGCATTGTTTCTGCAGCAGGCGCTGGAGTTGGACGATGTCGACCCGTTGGCCAAGCAGATTTTCCGTCTCATTTTGAGGGACGAGGTCAGGCACGTGAACTTCCTGCACACGATCTTGCCGCGTCTGATCGACCGCCTGCCGACCGCGGGCCGGGTGTACGTCTGGCAGAGCCAGATTCTTCTGGCCGGCGCGGTCGCATTGGGACTGCGTCGGATCAAGGCTGACGTTGCCGCCCTCGGTATCGACGTTGACGGCTACAAGGCCACGCTGATAGAGAACCTGGGCACACAGTTCGAAGACGCCGGGCTGGACTCATTCCTCAAGATTGAGACCTACGCCCGAGTGATCAACGCCGCCACATGAGTCGGATCGATGATTGGCGAAGACTGAGTTCGGAAATCATCGAAGATTTCAGGTTTTTCAGGCTACGGAAGGACGTCTCCCGTCACCCGACCTCAGGCCGCGACCACCGTTTCTTCATCTTCGAGTTTCCCGACTGGGTCAACATCATGCCGATCACGCCCCAGGGAGAGGTCGTCTTCGTCAACCAGTTCCGCCACGGCACCAGAGAGCTGACGCTCGAGATTCCCGGAGGCATCGTCGATCCCGGCGAGTCGGCGAAGGAAGCGGGCCTCAGGGAGATGTTCGAGGAGTCCGGCTATCACGCTCCCGACGCGATCGAGTTGGGCTGGGTCCACCCCAATCCTGCCTTGCAGGAGAATCGCTGCTGGTCCTACCTGGCCCAGGATGTGTCGAGAGTCGTCGACGATGACCATGTCGTGGGGACTTCGAGCGAAGCAATCGAGGTGACGACCGTTCCGCTCGACGAGATTCCGGGGTTGGTCAACGACCGCCTGATCACGCACGCGCTGACCATTGCCGCATTCGATCACTACTGGCGCTGGAGCGGCCAGGTCGCCGACCCTCGTCCCGGTTAGGCCCGCAGCGAATCGACGTCGAAGTCCTCAGGCAACGGGATGAAGAGGCTCCGGCGCGGTCCCTCGAGGTCTCTGGTGATATGGCCGCGCCCGCTCACATCATCGGCCAACAGGATGTCGCCGCCGTGCAGTTGCAGTCTGGTGCCGTCGCCGACTTCGATCTCTACGGTACCGCTGAGCGTGACGACGAACTGTCGTCGCGGAGCGTTGTGGAAGTCGAGTTCGCCGCCAACAGGCGTCGTGCGAAAGACGATGCCTTCCGCTTCGAACATGTCGGATAACTCGCCATAGCGGCTCTCGGTTAGGGCGATGTCGATGGTCTCGAAGTGGGATTCACCGTCGTCGCCGGTGTAGACACGAGTGATTTGCATGGAAGCAACTCCAATAGAACTGTCAGGCGTCGAACGAACGAGCCCAATGGTGAACATCAAAATCATCCGGCAAGAAGACCATCAGACTCAATCTTGGGCCTTCGATGTCGGTCGTCAGGTGGCCTGGGCCCTCCACGTCCTCGGCGTAGCAGATCTCGCCAGGGCCGAAGCGGCGGACCTCACCGTTGGACACCTGGGTCTGCACGGCGCCCTGGATGACGACGATCATGGTCTTCTGGGTTGCGTTGTGCCAGTCGTAGACGAGATCCGGGGGTGAGACTCTGAACGACATGTGCTCAGGACGCAGATTGCGAGAGAACGCGCCGATCTCCAGCTCATGCAGATTGATTTCAATGTCCTCGAACTGCGATGTCCCGTCATCGCCCTGGTACATCCGGGTGAGCTTCATCTCGCACCTCCTGCGCCCGATCCTATCGGGAGTAGTGCAGCCGCCAGTAGTCGCCCAGCTCCGCCAGCGATTGCACGATCAGGTCCGGCTGAACATCCGACGGGATTGGTTCATGATCACGCCGTACCCAGACGGTGGCCGCTCCGAGTTCCGCTGCCGGACGGATGTCGTGTGTGATCGATCCGGCGATGTGGAGTTGCTGGGCTGGCTTGATCTGGCGCGACCGATAGAGCTCTCGCCAGTGGGAGTGGTCCGGCTTGTAGCTGCGTACGTCCTCGGCAGTGATCAGCTGATCGAAGGATGCTCCCAGTTTGCGTACGCTTACCGCCAGGCTGCCCCTGGTGACGTTCGAGAGAATCGCTGTTGGAGTTCCCACCGTTGCCAGCCGCTTGAGGAATCCGCCAGCGTCTTGAAACGGCGGCCACTTGGCGATTGATTCGGCAAAGTAGTCCGCCGTCTCCTGGCTCAAGTCGACGCCGAACTCCTTCGCGGTTATCAGAATTGACAGGGCGAGCACCTCGTCATAGGGCCGATAGCGCTCGTGCTCGACGTCCAACTCCACTTCCAACCGCCGAACGACCAATGCCTGCTTGTCTACCGCGCCGAGCTCGGGAATGTCGTCGATTGCTGCTCGCGCTCCGGATTGCCAATCGATCAGGGTGCCATAGCAGTCGAAGGTAATCACGGCCGCGTCGCGTGGATGGATCATCGAGACTCCTCGGCGCTCCTTGATTCTGAGCCAAAGTGGACGATATCGCCGCCGTACCTCTCGTTCAGCTCTCTCACTGCCTCATCGACGACGCGCTGACGCTCCCGTCGAGCGGATGACTCCGGCGGCTCAACATTGGGCTCGCCGGACTGATCGAACATCGACAGCTGAGCTTCCAGCCCTCGCTGCTCCAGGCCCGAGACTCCGACGCCAACGAGGCGAAACTTGCGGACTGGCGAGAGTTGTTGTCTCAGCAGTTCGAGCGCGGTCCGTTCGATGAGCGCGGAGTCGTTGGTCGGGCTGGACAGCGTGCGCTGCCGAGTGAAGGTCGTGAAGTCGGAGAGGCGCATTTTGATCTGCACCGTCCGGGCTCGCATGCCATGTTCCGTCAGGCGGTTCGCCACACTGTTGGCTTGTTCGCTCACGATGGTCGACAGTTTCACTTCGCCGCCCACGTCTTCTGCGAACGTTGTCTCCGATGAGATTGACTTCGTTTCCCGTTCCACGGACACGCCACGATCATCTTCACCGCGAGCCAGTTGCCAGAACCACTCACCGCGACTGCCGAATCGGTCGACCAACCAGGGCAACGGCCGCTCAGCCAAGTCGCCAATCGTTTCGAGTCCCGCACCACGCAGCCGTTCAGCGGTCTTCGGACCGACACCCCAGAGATCGGATATTGAAAGCGGCGCGAGAAACGCGGCTTCCCGGCCGGGCAGAACGACAGTCAGACCATCCGGCTTGTCCTGATCGGATGCGATTTTGGCCACCGACTTGCTGGTCGCGACACCGCAAGAGACGGTCAGCTGGGTCTCACGGTGGACTCGATCTCGGATCCACTGGCCCAGCTCCGCCGGAGTGGCGCCTTCGTCAACCCGGTGGGTCACATCGATGAACGCTTCATCCAAAGACAGCGGCTCGACCAGAGGTGAGACGTCGCGGAAAATCGACATAATCTGAGATGACACGTCCCGATATCGCGAGAACCGTGGCCTGACGATTTCGGCATGCGGACACAGGCGGACGGCGGTGCGCATCGGCATGGCCGAACGACAACCAAACACCCTTGCCTCGTAGGACGCCGCCGCGACGACGCCACGGCTGCGAGGCGAACCCCCCACCAGTACCGGCTTGCCTCGTAATTCCGGTTGATCGCGTTGCTCGACCGATGCGTAGAACGCGTCCATGTCGGCATGAATGATGTGCCGCTGGGCACTCTGAGTCGTCACGCCTCTACGCTATCAATTCGTTGGAGAATGACCGATGGGCCTGTTTGATCGTTTCCGTTCCCAGGTGAGTGTTCGCACTCGCGCGGAGTCGCCAGCCATCGAGATCGAGAAGGCCGAACGGCTACTGCGTGCTGGGGCGTCGGTTGCCGAGATCAGACGCGAGGCCAAAGCGATCACATCCGACGACAACGTCAGCCGTGCCTGGAGATCGCTGTTGCTCGGCGATCTCGACATGGGGCTCGAGGCCTCATACGCAGCGGCCGACGAGCGGCCATACGACGTCGACTCGCGCATCGTCCACGGTACGGTGCGTCTGGCCCGCCAGGAACTCGATCATGCCGAGCACGAGTTCGAAGCAGTGATTGAAGAGTTCGGCGCCGATTCGGATGCGATGGATGGACGACGGGCCACCATTTTGGCGCGCGGCCACGCACCGTTGGACGAACTGCCTGCCTCGACGGAGGAGTGGGAGTCGGCTGCCATCCTGTTGACGACACTGTGGCGAGTTGGATGCGTCGTTGAAGAGAGAATGGCGACAATTGCAACGGGCCACCCTGATGGCCAATCAGTCGTCAAGCAAGCGCTGGCCAAAGGACGAGTCGCTGACCTGGAGGCCGAAGATGGGACTGTTTGAAGGCTTGCGCCGCAAGCTGTCGGCGCTCAATGAAGTACGAGAAGCGTCCCAGGCCGAGGCGGCCACGTTGGCCGATGTCGCGACCGTCCGGCGGGCCCTGTTGGCGGAGTCGCAGCGTTTGGGCCGCCGAGAGCGAATCTCGGTCACGATGTTGATGGAGCACTCGGACGAAGACCTGCGGACGGTGGATCTCTTTCAGATCATCGGCCACCTGGACGCCGAGGGTGAGATTAGGAATGTCGAGCAGGATTCCTTCGGCAACCTGAAGTTCGATCTCGGGACTCTGAGGAATCGCCCGAATTTCGATTCATGATCGCACTATGCAGGTTATGTTGGCGCGTGACCAGGTTCGGCGACATAACCGGCCGATTTGAGGCTCAGGGGGCGCGCTCCAACACGAGCTGGAACTCCATGATCCCGACATCATCGATCGATAGTACGCGGAAGCCGGTTGGCGGTTCGATGTCATAGTCGGCGAGCGCAATCTCGGTGGAACCAACGACCACAACCAATCCATCCACGTACTGCCCCTCCAGTGCAATGCTGACCGGGTTGGTGACGCCGTGGAGATCGAGCGTGCCTTGCACGGTCCGGCTCAAGGCTTCCTCGCCCGTCGGCAAGGCGTCGATCGAGATTGGCTCCGTGAGGACGAACGTTGCGAACGGGTAGGTGTCTGTCTCGATCCCGCGGGTGCGCAACGCGCCATCGCGGAACGATTGATCACTCTTCAGTGTTCGCAAATCCGCCTCAATGACCACCGATGTGATGACTGAACCGTCAAACTCGAGTGAGACGACCACGTCGCCGGTTCGTCCCACCGCCGTCGCCGTACCGATGTTGGCCAGTTCCTCGCCAATTCGGTATCCGACAAACGACGTCCCCTGCCCGGAGAGCACCCAGGTCCCGGAGAGATCGGCCAGACTCGGGGTCTCGGGAGTCATCGTCTCTTGCTCGTCTTGCTGGTCAGTTTGTTGCGCCTGCTGGACCTGCTGCTGTGTCTGCTCCTGCTCAGACATCTGTGCAGCCTGCTGATCGTCGCCTTGCTGTTCCTGTTCCTGGCCGTAGTCGTATGAGCTGGCCGGCTCCTGCTCTTCGTCCTGTTCCTCGTACTGCGACTGCTGCTCCTGCGGCTCGGCCGAGTATGACGCAGAATCCTGTTGACCCTGGTCGTCGGTGGCCGACTGAGTTGGTTCGTCCGATGCTTGCTCTTGAGCTTGCGCTTCCTGGGATTGCACCTGCTCTGCGGCGTCGTGCTCTTGCGCCTGCTGTTGCGCCTGGTCCTGTCTCACCGATTCCACCGCAGATTCAAGAGTCGCCGGCGGCGGCGCGCTGTCGAACAGGCCGACTTGCCAGAGGATGATCAGCAGAATCGCAACGAGCACGCCAGCGAGGATCAACCCGGTAGCGACAAGCCGCCGGGGACTGAGACTTCTGATGTGGCTGAGCACGGTGACCTCTCCGTCTCTTGAATCGATCAGTCTTCCGAGAGCAACGCCTCGACGAATGCTTCCGGGTCGAACGGGGCGATATCACCCAGCCGCTCGCCGGTGCCGGCGAAGCGGACCGGGATGCCGAGCTCCTCGGCGATCGCGAACACGATGCCGCCCTTGCTGGTGCCATCAAGCTTGGCCAGGCAGACGGCCGTGACGCCCGTCGCCTGGGAAAACTGTCGAGCCTGGCTGAGCGCGTTCTGGCCACTGGTGGCGTCGATCACCAGCAGCACCTCGTGCGGAGCGCCGGGGTGTTTTGACTCGACCACTCGCCGCACTTTGCCTAGCTCTGCCATCAGGTTCTTCTGCGTCTGCAGACGGCCAGCGGTGTCAATCAACACCACATCGGTCTGGCGGGAAATGGCGGCTTCGACCGCGTCATAGGCGACGGCGCCCGGGTCGGAGCCAGGCTGATGGGCGATCACTGGCGCATCGATGCGTTCGCCCCAGGCCTGAAGCTGTTCGATCGCTGCGGCTCGGAAGGTATCGCCGGCGGCGAGGATGACTGACTTGCCTTCGTCCTGGTACGCCCGAGCGAGCTTGGCGATCGACGTGGTCTTGCCGGCGCCGTTGACGCCAACCACGAGAACGACGTGCGGGATTGGCTGGGTCGAGTCTCCGTTATGTCCACTCCAAAGCGAGCCGTTCGCTCGCGGTCGTTCCAGTCCGGCCACCATGCGCTGACGGAGCAGGTCGCGGATCACGGTGGCATCCAGCCCACCGGATGCCTCGCGCAACTCCTCGACCCAGCGCGCCGAGGTGGCGCCGCCGACGTCGCCCAGAATCAGTGTTTCCTCAAGCTCTTCCCAGAAATCCTCGTCGATTTGCGAACGTCTGAAGATGCGCCTGAGCCCCCCCAGCTGTCCTCGCCTGGTGTTGGCGACACTCCGTTGGTACTGCTCTCGCACTTCGGCGTCGGACGTTTCGTCTCCACCGTTGCGGAAGCGGCGAAACAGATTGGCCATCAGTCGGTCGGCCGTTCACTCAACAATCGATCGGTCAACCAGACAGACAGGTCGTGCATGCTCTGGCGCCCGATTTCGTGTTGCATGGGGTATTCGCGATAGTCGAGATTCATTCGCATCGCTTGGAGTTGATCTCGAGAATTCCTGCCGCGGTCAACGCCGACCAGGGGGTCGTTGGTGCCGTGCTGGACCAACAGCGGGAGGTCGGCTGCGTCGGGATGGACATCGTCGGCAGCTTCGTCAGAGAGCCATGTCGAGAGCATGGCTGCACCTTGCCAGCGGTGCGGCTGACTCAGTGCGAGCCGGTAGGCCAGGAATCCGCCCTGCGAGAAACCCATCAGCGCCAATCGCTCACTGTCAACGTTGTAGCGCTCGCAAGCGTTATCTATGAAGGTTGCCAACGCCTCGGCAACGCGTTCCGTCTCGCCGTCCAGGGGACGATCGCTTGCGCCTCGCTTCATCCAGGTGAACATTGGAGCATAAGAGTATGGAGCGCCTTCAAGTGGGAATTCTGCCTGAGGGCAGATCACCTGCAATCGTCCTCCAGCCAGCATTGGCGCGAGCGGCGCGAGATCCTGGCAATGCGCGCCGTGCCCGTGCAAGGCGATCAGGGTTGGGTGAGGCCCGTCCCCGGCAGGCGTCCAGACGGCGTGTACGAAATCCATCGCAATCAGGTTAGGGCAGGTCGGCGATCGGACGAACAGCGGGCATCGGGGATCAGTCAGATGGCCGACTGAGGAATCTGGCCAAGGTGCACCGAAAGAAGTCGACTCACGCCCGCAGCACCCATTGTGACCCCATAGATGCTGTCGGCCTGTTCGATCGTGCGCCGATTGTGCGTGATGATTACGAACTGCGTCTGCTGGGCCCGCTCTTTGAGAGCGGTGACGAACCGCTCGACGTTCGCCTCATCCAGCGCCGCATCGACTTCGTCAAGGATGCAGAAGGGGGCTGGTCGTACTTCCAGCAAAGCGAAGAGCAGGGCGATCGCCGTCAATGCGCGTTCGCCGCCGGAGAGCAGGCCAAGCGTCGAGACCCGCTTGCCAGGTGGTTGGGCGCGGATATCGACACCAGTCGTTCGCCGCGTTCCCTCCGCTCCCCGTTCCTCGTCGTCGCTGGGAGCGTCTTCAGTGAGCAGCAGTTCCGCCTGTCCGCCGCGGAACATGAGCTGGAAGTAGTGCCGAAACGCCGTATCGACCTGCTCGCAGGTCTGCCGGAATTTGCGATCAATCAAGGTCTCCAGTTCGCGTTCGGCCTGGAGCAACGCTGATTCAGTTGCTTCAAGGTCGGTGATCTGAGTTTCCATCTGCTGCCATCGCTCTTGCTCGATCGCATGTTCCTTCGCGGCGCCTGGGTCGACCGGACCGAGCCGCTGCAGCTTTCCCCTGATCGCGTCGACCGACTGCTTGAGTTCGGCAGCAGTCGGTTCCGCAAGCGCCACCGCCGTCACGCTGCCATGTCGTGATCCGGGTTCGGACCCATTGCGCGCATGCGCGCTGACGCCGTTGCTCCCGTTGAACTCCATGCCTGGCTGAGCAGACATGGAAGTCTCGTGTAGTGAGATTCCTTCGGCAGCTGCCTCTGCGGAGAGCCGGGCACGGGCCGATTCGGACTCGCGAAGCGCGGCGGAGGCTTCGACGTCGCGCCGCTCGGCCACCAACCTCGCCTGTTGAGCCTGTTCCAACCGCTTGGCCGCCTGCGCCCGGCGTTCCTCCACGATGTCCAGGTGTTCCCTGGCTGCCTGATGGGATTCGGTATCGGAAGCGGTCAGCTGAGCCACATCAAGCAAGGGTTCACGCTCGCGAATGGTTGCTTCCACCGTTTCGAGTTCGCGGGTCAGCGAGTACAGCCGCGCTCGATCGGCCCGAGCGCGTTCTCGAGCATGGGACTGGGCGCGCGCTTCGGCCAGTTCGGCCGCGCATTGGTCTCGTTCTTGTTCCAGTTCAGCGAAATCGACTGGAGCCGCCACCTCGGATTCATTCAGCAACCGGGCCGATGCTTCCCTGTCGCATCTTGCCTGGTGCAATCTTCGGCGCAGGGTCGCAATTTCCCCTTCGTCCGCTCGCCGCTGCGCAGCCGCCGCAGCACAGCGAAGGCGAATCACCTCCCGCACACCTCGGCACTCATCGAACACGGTGCGTTGGTGCTCGACCTGCGACTGCGCAAGCGATCGTGCTGCCTCGAGTGCATCGAGCGACCGATGGTTGTCGGTGGCCTGTTTGAGTGCTTGCAGGAGCACCACTTGCTCACCCTGCTCCGTCTCGAGCTGCGCTCGGCGCTCACGCAATCTCGCCGCACCCGGCCGCGTACTCCCCGCTTGCACGAGGCCGTTCGGACGAACAACGACTCCCGAGCGGGTCACTGCCGTGTGTCCATCTTCAGCGGCGCGCCTGGCGGAGCCAATGTCCTCAACGAACTCGACGTTCTTGAGCACTGCTTCAACCAGCTCGTCCGCCCGCGAGTTGAGCAGTGCGTTCCCTCGACCGGCATCGGCCTCAATGACCCGTTCCACACCAGCAATAGCGAGGTCAATTTCCTCATACAACTCAGCATCCAACAACTCGCCAAAGAGCGCCTCTGCCCGGACCGTGTCCTTCATCCTGGCAAGGACCTGTGCCCGCAGCGTGTCGCCACGCAACTCGTTCTCTGTTGCCGCGACGATCTGTCGTTCAATGTCGGCGAGGCGTCGTTCGATCTGCTGCCGCTGCTCCGACAGATTGACGGCTTCTTCGCGAGCTTCGGCCAGCTGGCGTTCAGTGTTCCGCAGATGAGCTTCGGTGCGATGGAGTTCTGTTTCAGCCTGCCCCACCGCCTCGACGGCCCTTCGCTCTTCTGAAGTCGAACCAGAGACTTGAGCAGCATTCGCACGCCATCGACGAGTCAACGCCGCAGCTCGGGACCTGACGGCGTCGATTTCCGCGATCGCGCGCTCATGTTGCGCAACGGCTTGAGTGCGATGTTGTTCCGCCGCCATGCGCTCTTGTCGGCCAGCATCAAGTCGGCGATTGGCGTCGGCCAGCGCCTCCTGGGCGGCATTGAGGTCGACGATCGGCTGCCGATCGTGGCTGCTGGGCAACTGCGCCTTCAGCGCCGCTACTTCGCGTCCCAGCCAGGATCGCTGTTGCTGATCGAGTTCCTGCTGATGTTTGAGGCCTCGCAGTTCCGCTCTGGCATCCCTGATTTTCTCTGCCGCCGATTCGACTGTCCGGCGTGCCATCGCCGTCTCGCGTTCGACTGCAGCCAAGGCGTCCGTTGCCGCCTCCCGGCTCTGTTCGGCGTCTGCGCGAGCATCCGCCGCAGAGGCCGCGATTTCGTGGCGGCGCAGCAACTGCATTTCGATGTCCGCTGAGGCTGTGCGGAAGTACGCGCGTTGCGCATCGTCAAGTTGGCTCTGCAAGTCGATCAGACGACGGGCTCGACGAGCGGAACGTTCCAGGGTCTTGAGCCGCGGCGTTAGCTCGTCCCTCAGCAGCCGGGCCCGGGCGAGGTGTTCCTGGGCACGCTGGCGTCTCCGGCGCGATTCGTCCATCTGGTATCGATGCTGCCGTACACCGCCAACTTCTTCGATTGCCTGTCGACGCTCTTGTGGGCGCAGTCGCAGCATCTCGTCAACCAGGCCCTGGCTCATCAGCGCAAAGCCGCCCGCGCCCAGTCCGCTGCTGCGGAACAGATCCTGGACGTCACGCAACAGCGCCAGTCTGCCGTTGACCCGTACTTCTGACTGTCCGTCGCGGTGCACCCTGCGGACAATTTCCACTTCAGCGGCATCCAGCGACAGCCATTGGTCCGAGTTGTCGAACTGGACTCGAACTTCGGCGAATCCACTTGCGGCGCGATCACGGCCTCCGCTAAAGACGACATCCTCGGCCCGACGAGTGCGGAGACTGCGGCCCGATCCTGCGCCAATCGCCCAGCGCAGGGCGTCCATGACGTTCGACTTCCCCGAACCGTTCGGGCCGACGATTGCCGTCACAGGAGCGTCGAACTGCAACGCCGTACGCGCCGCAAACGACTTGTAACCGTGCAAATCGACCCCCTGAAGGCGCATCAGGCTGACTCCTTCATCATCAGGTCCAACGCAATGCGGGCAGCCTCCATCTCGGCCGCTCTCTTGCTGCGGCCTTCGCCCTCTGCGAGATTGGCACCTTCGACTTCCACAACGGCTCGGAAGGAGCGGTCATGCGGAGGACCGGACTCATGTGTGATGACGTATCGAGGCTCCGTGCCGCGCTGAGCCTGGACGACATGCTGCAACCTGGACTTGGGGTCGATGGGCACCTCACCAGGTTCCAACGACTTGAAGTGCTCGTCGAGGAGGTTCAGAATCGCGCGGCGCGCCTCCTCCTCTCCGCCGTCCAGCCAGATGGCGCCGATGGTCGCCTCGACGACGCGGCCGAGCACGCTGAATCGTTCTCGGCCTCCCTCGTTGGCAACGCCGGCACCCATTAGCAGACATTCGCTCAAACCAAGCTGCTGGCCAATCTGTCCGAGCGTGCTGTTGCGTACCAGCCGAGACCGCACCACCGTCAACCAACCCTCGCCCACGCCGGGAAAGTCGGCATAGAGCTGTTGCGCGACGACAGCGCCGAGCACGGCATCACCAAGAAACTCCAGACGCTCATTCGACTCCAAGCCTGGCTCGGTCGACTCATTGAGGTAGGACCGGTGGATCATCGCCTGTCGTAGCAAAGCAGGGTCCGAGAATCGGTATCCAAGTCGATCCTGCAGCCGTTCGAGTTGCTGATCGCTAGATGCGCACATAGCCTCTTCAGTCTACTCAGCTAATCAATTCAGACGAGCAGGCAGCTCTGGATCTCGCCCAACGCCTACGGTGGAGGGCATGGCTGAGATCACGGACGACACGGGCGTCACACATTCCATCGCCGGTGGGAATCTCCTTGATCGGTTGTTTCAGACGCTCCATCGGCACTCCGAACCTGCGGAGTCACTGCTTCATACGTTATGTCATTTCGGGGATACTCAGGAAGTCCAGGTGTTTGTCGTCGGCGGATTGGTCCGAGACATGATGCTGGACGAGCCCTCGAACTTCACAACGCCGCTTGACATCGACCTCGCCGTTGACGGCGATCTGACGCCAGTTCACACCGAATTGGCCGCGGCTGCGGACGCGCGTCCCACGTTTCACGACCGTTTCGGCACGGCCAGCGTGTCGCTCTTCGATGGCACACGGATCGATGTGGCGCGCACCAGGAGTGAGCGCTACCCCTCGCCCGGCGCGCTGCCCATCGTTTCGCCCGCGACCATCGAGGTTGATCTCTCGCGGCGCGACTTCACCGTCAATGCGGTCGCACTGCCGCTCACCGGAAAGCGTCGCGGGGAGCTCCTCGATCCACACCAGGGACTGAAGGATTTGCGACGTCGGCAGATTCGGACGTTGCACGAAGCGTCGTTTCGAGACGACTCGACACGCCTGGTGAGAGCGGCCCGGTACGCGGCGCGCATTGGCGGCGCCATCGAACGACGAACACTCGCCGATGCCCGGCGCGATCGCCAGTACCTCGGCACATTGAGTCCAGAGAGATTCGGAGATGCATGGAGGTTGTTACTCACTGGGCAACTTCCGTGCCCAGCGCTGGAGATTGCCAGGCGTCTGAAGATTCCTCAGTCGCGGGACGCTCGGTGGACCGTGGCGAGGTCCACGCTGGCGGCAGCCGACGGACCTCAGCAGTTCTGGGCCTCGGTCGGCCTGCTCAGCCGCGACCGGGACATTGTCGATTGGCTGCCGAGATCTGTCGGGATGCATCGGCGCGAACGGCTTGCGCTCCAGGCGGGAACGGAACTGCGACAAGAGCGACGACGGATCGCAGGGATGCGGCGTGCGTCCCGTGTGGCTGAGGCGCTTGGTCGATTTCCCGAGGTTGCTTTGTTCGCGGCAGAGCGCGTCTGGTCTGGCACATCGGGAGCGGCGGTTTCCCGCTATCTCGAACGTCACGCCGATGTTCAGTCCCCGATTACGGCCGAACGGCTCATGGAGCTTGGCGTCGATCAGGGTCCGGACATTGGCGATTGGCTCGGACGGGTCGATGCGGCGATCTGGGACGGTGAACTCGATCCCTCCGACCCGGAGTCTGTTGCGCGGATGGAACAGCGGATACGCTGGTCGCGATGACTACGGACGCCTCGGTCGCGGAAGACACCTGGCCGTGCTCGGTGTGCGGAGAACCGGCGAGCCCCGATGCCCGTTCCGACTGTTACCGCTGCGGTGAGTACTTCCACCTGCGGCTGACAACGACGTCAAGCGGACCAGACTGCGGCGACGTATGGATCGATGACGAAGTCATGGCTCTTCAGTTCGCCTGCCGCAACTGCCTGAACCAGCAGGCGGGCGAGCCGGCGCCAGAAGTGTCTCCGGAGAGGCCCAGGGCTCGCAAGGCGTCGAGCGGGGAGACTGCTCGCGACCTGGCGCGGCGAAGGCGCTGACGTGCCTCGTCAGCGACCTCGCAGGCGCCGGAGGAGGGCCTCGTCTCCCGAATCCCAGGCTTCAGCCGCACTTGACGAGATGCAGATCGAGCGTGTGGAGCAGTCGCGACGACGATGGTTGCCGACCGCGGGCATCGTCGCCTCGATCGGGCTGGGGATCTGGGTTGGTTGGACGTTTGCCAACGTTGGCGGCTTCGTTGAGCAGATTGCGCTGTGGGTCGGCGTGCTGATGGCCGGGTTCGGGGGCGGTCGATTGTTTCGGCGCTCACTGCAGTCCCGCCGCAACCGACAGCGCTAGCCGCGCGTCAGGTTGACGCCGCTGCCCTGCACCGAATCCAGACGAATCACCACCGCAGTGCCGGTGCGCTCCATGTCGCGACCCTTCTCAAGGTCGTGTTGTCCCTCCCAGATCCGGTCGCGCTCAGTCTGGTCGGTGGTCACGACGGCCTGACCTCGGAAGATGAAGAACTTCCGCGAGGGCATGTTCGTGTACATCAGAGCGACCGAGGGGTTGTCGGCGATGGCGTTCAACGTGGATGACTGTTCTCCGCGGACCCAGATCGCGAGCGCGTCGTCGCCAAATGTCTGGGTGCTGCCGCGAAAACTGACCACCGGTTGCGAGTCGCTGCTGACCGCGACCATGCACATGGGGAAGCCCTCGTCGAGGGCACCGTTGACGCGGTCGTGAATCTCATCGGGTAAGACCAGGGACATGAACTACTCCTCGGCGTCATACGGATCGGCTGATCGAAGTGGGTCGAGCGGACGCTGCATCCAGAGGGCGTCCGGCGCCACACCCTTCGGTCGGTCGTCAGGGTCGACTGCCACCGAGCGAAGCGGCGTGTAGCCCAAGCGTAGCCAGAAGTAGAGCGCGACTCCATTGTCGGGCGGCAACGGAGCCAGAGCGAGTTCCGCGCCCGCCTGATGCGCAGCCTGTTCAAGGAGCGGCACTGCCGCCCCGCCGTAGCCGAACGCGCGCCAGCGAGCATCGATCGCCAGCCAGGTCCAGATCAGCGCCTGCGAACCGGCTTCGGAGGTCACACGGACAAGTCTGCCGCACAGCGCACCGACGATCTGGTCGTCGCCAATGATCCACCAACCCTGGTCTCCGTCGTCGAGTCGATCCTGCAGCCGGCAAGGCGCGGCGCGACCAGCGATGGCCTGGGCGGCCTCCTCCATCCATTCGGCTGACACAATCGGCTCATCGAACGCGACGATGGCCGCTCGCTCACCTGTGACGCTCGATGCCTGCGCTATGGGCGAACTCACGTCGTCGTCTCTCGCAGTGGCAGGAATTTCTTGACCTCGGCCGCCACTTGAGTCAGGGGTAGCTCATGGACGGGCGCCGGCGGCAACGCGCGCCGGAAAGTGGCGCCGTAGTCGCGGTGCAGCATGCGTCCGTCCAGAATCACGATCGCGCCTCGGTCGTCCCCGGCTCGGATCAGTCGGCCCACTCCCTGGCGGAACTGGATCACGGCGTTGGGCAGCGCAAAGTCGAGGAACGGGTTGTCGTACTGGTCGGCTCGCGCCTTCAGGACCGGGTCGGTCGGCGGGTCAAACGGGAGCCGAGCGATGATCAGCTGAGACAGTGCCGGGCCCGGGATGTCGACACCGGTCCACAGCGCCTGGACGCCAAAGACGACGGTGCGCGGGTCGGACCGCAGCGCCTCGACCATCCGCGCCGCTGAGCCGTCCCGCCCCTGACGTACCAACGACAACCCAGCCAGCTCAAGGTCGCCCGCCACCTGCCTGGTCACAGCGTTCAGCGCTCGATACGAGCGAAAGAGCACCATCGTCTGGCCTCCGGCCGCCACCGCCAATTGTTTGACGGCCATCGCGACGAAGTCGTCGTAGTGGAGGTCATTTGGCTCGTGCGCCTCGATTGGGAGGAACACTCTGGCGTGTTGTTCGTAGTCGAATGGAGAACCGTAGACTCGCTCGTCGGCGTCTTCGTCGACGCCGAGGCGTTCGCGGAGGAATCTGAACTCAGCTCCAGGTTCATCGCTGCTGCCTAACGTGGCGCCGGTCAGGATCGTCGAGTGTTTCTGAGTCCAGAGCGGCTGCAGCGCTTCAGCAACGCTCAGCGGTGCGGAGTGCAGGGCGGTCTGCTCGGACCGCCTCGTCTGCCTCTTCACCCAGGCAACGGTGGTCTCGGAGTGTCTGGAGACGACGCTATCAACCTCTGTGAGCCGCTCACGCAGCTGCTCGGTGGCGTCAACGACGTCGAAACGGGGCTGTTCGGCGTCGGGCTCAGCGGATGAGACCGCCTGGTCGATCTCCGAGATCAGCTGCTTGAGCATCTCATAGGTCGCTGCCCAGCGCTCTTCCAGCTCCGACCACTCTCGCGAGTTGCGGACGCCTGAGGTGACTTTCATCGTGTCTGAGTGCTGGTCTCGCTCGTCGCGGTACAACGAGACCAGTTCTGCAATGCGCTCGAATACCTCGGCGAGCGCGAGCTCCGCGGCTTCGACAGCCTGTTCCATCGTCGACGCGCGAAACGAGAGCCCGGCTGAGTTGGCCGCCGCCACGATCTCGTCCGTGTGATCCGCCAGTTCCATGATCGTTTCCATCAACCGCGACTCAGTGATCTCGAGCGACAGTTGATCGGTCACGGCGTCCTCAAGCAGGTGCGCCTCGTCCACGATCACGACGGCGGCATCGGGCACTAACGCCGCGTTGTGGAGGAGGTCGACCGCCAGCAGGGAGTGATTGACGATCACGATGTGGGAGCGCTGCGCGAGACGCTGGACCTGTTGGACGAAGCATGATCCTGCCTTGCCGCCGTGGGTGTACTCGCACGTGCGATCGGAGAGGCATCGCATTCGCTCTGCGTTGAACTCCGGCCAGTGCTTCCCATGTTCAGGCGGCAGGCGCATTTCCGCTCTGTCGCCGTGGACACTCAAATGCCGCCAGGTGGCCACCCTCGCGAGGACGGCGGGCTGTTCCCACCGGCCGGCGCGCTGGATCTCGGTGTCCAGTCGCTCCTGGCAGAGATAGTTTCCGCGACCTTTGACAACGGCGGCCTCGAGCGCGTCGGCGGCCTCGGGCGAGATGCCACGAATCAGCCGGCGGGCGAGCTCCACGTCATTGCCCACGAGTTGCTGTTGCAAGTTGATCGTGTTTGTAGCGATCATCACCGTACGTCCCAGCTTGAGCGCCCACAGGGCAGCCGGAACCAGGTAGGCCAGCGACTTGCCCGTGCCCGTGCCTGCCTCGACAACCAGCGACCCACCGTATTGCAGCGCATTGGCCACATCACGAGCCATGGCGAGCTGCTCCTCGCGGCGCTCAAATCCTTGGTCTTCCACCGACGCAAACGCACGCTCTGTCAGCTGCAACAGGGTTCCGGTGGGCAAGGAGACATCGGCCGGCCGGCCGGCCGCTTCCACGGGCCTCCGGGCTGTTTCGGTCTCGCCCAATCGCGGTGTCTGCGTCTCCCACTCGCGCAAGATTTGTCCGCTGGACCAGAAGAAGTCAGCGCCTGCGACGATCTCCGCCAGCTCGGAGCGGGCCTCGGATGGCAGGTTCGCGTAGCGTTCGCGCTGCTTGAGAAACACCTGGCGCGCGGCTTCGGCATCATCGAGCGCTCGATGGGCGTTCGGAATGATCACTCCGTATCGTTGACAGAGTTCGCCTAATCGGTGCGACGGCGACACGGGGTCAACGATCCGCGACAACTCCAGCGTGTCCACCTGCCGTCCCAACTCGAGACCGGCTGCCTGCAGAAACCTGGCGTCAAACTCGACGTTGTGCCCGATCAGCACTGCGCTGTTGAGCATGTCCTCGACCTGCTTGGCGACATCGTCCCATGTCGGCGCGTTGCGCAAGTCGTCAGGCGTGATGCCGGTCAGGCGCTGGATGCGGAGCGGCGGCATCTCCATTGGTCGCACCAGCGTGCTGTACGTGTCCAACACACGATCGGGTGTGCAACGGACAATGCCGACCTCGATAATCTCGTCAAGGCCCGCCTTGAGGCCGGTCGTTTCCAGGTCGATCGCTGCGTAGATGGGGTCAGTCACGCCTCATCCCAGGACTGTGTGAGCGGGAACCAATGTTGCTGTTTGGCTCACCGCGTCCGCCTTTCAGGTTTCAGCGCAACTTTTTTTCCGCGACCGACCAGATCGTTGATCTCCAGTGTTTTACAGGGGATCGCGTCGGCGGACTTTCAGGTTCTTTCAGGTTTTTTCAGGTTTCTTCAGCCGACCTCGACCCACTTCGCGACTGGAGGCGTTCGGCCTTGTTCGATTTTGTTCGATTCTGTGCGGTTCCTGTAGGGCTTCGGATGGTTCTGAGCGGCGGTGTTCGGTGGTTGTTCGGCGATTGGGCGCCTGCGTGGGATGTGGCATGAGACGCGCTTTCGAGCTGGAGGATGTCGCTGCGGTCATCCTACAAGAACATTAGTTCGGCAGGCTTGTCTCAATCGTGGTCGGCGTTACTCAGGCCGGGGAGGTGGCAAGTGAACCCCCCTACGACACGTCCTCGCCTTCGCATGGCCCGAAGGGCCGGAACTCGCCGATGTTGAGACCCTCGTAGCAAACCGTTGCGCCATCGTGCAGGAGCTGGACCACCTGCTCACTGCAGGTCAACGGCTCTGGGAAGACCGTTGCGTAGCTACCGATGCCCGATGTTGAGTGTGCGTCGGAACCGCCGGTGACCGGTTTGCCCATGATCCGGGCGACTTCGAGGGCGAACAGGTTCTCGCGCCGTGTGTTGCCCCCGTTGCCGACCTCGATGCCATGCACCACCTGGAACACGTGCATGCGCTCGGCCGCCTCCTCCGGCGTCATGGAGAACGGCTCTTCGCCCCTTCGGCGGAAGGTGACCGGATCGAAGAAGTGACGGAATGGGTGGGCGACCGACATGAACGCGCCGATCTCGTCGCAGACCTCGCGCAACCGCTCGGCGGAGCGAATGCCCGGGTAGTACTGGTCAATCCCGAAGACCACGATGTGTCCCAGATCGGTCGAGACTTCCATGCCCGGGTTGAGATAGATCCCGGCTTCGGTCATGGCCTCGCTGTACTGGTTCCAGTCGTAGCGTTCCCAGACGCGGTCGTGCTCGGTCAGATTGACTCCGGTGAGGCCAATTCGGTTGGCCTCTTCCAGAAGCTCATCTGGTTGCAGCGCGGAGTCGGCGGCGCCGCGAACGGTGTGAATGTGTGCGTCCAGAATCGTGCCGGGCATCGACTGAGGATCCACAGGGTCTCCAGCTCCAGGGGCGAAGGGATTGCTCAACTGAGTATACGCACCGGTCTGGCGAACTCACTATCATCGAGTTTCGATCAGGCGGCGGCCAGGTGGGGCAGCATCCATCCGTAGCAGCCCGCGGCTATCAGAGCCACCAGCACAATCCTGCGCCAGAGCCACGCTTGCCAGGCGATGGCGCCGGCGGCCAGCACTGCCAACGCCAGGATGATGCCGAGCGTGAACTGCCATGAGGGGCTGCCGAGGCCGGGCGAACCGCCATCCGCGACATTGAGCAAGACGACGCCCAGCAACAGGCCGAGCAGCGCGCAGCCGGCTTGCGCAACCAGCGCGGCGCCCAGACTGACCATGACCCAGTTGGACGGGTCGGGAAACTGACGACGCAGCCAGTTCGTGGTTGGTACCGCAACCAGCAGCGGTCCGAAGATTCCCAGCCCAAAGACGCCGACCGCCGCACCTGCGACGAAGCCCGAGAACAGGGCTGCGACCGCTTCCACGTTCACTCCTTCTGGATCGCCGTGGCTGATGCCAGGTCGAGCGGTCGGGCAACGCAGGTGAATCCCGCGGTCACGCCGAGTTGACGTGATGCGCGCTCAGCGACGTCGGGATCGAGTATGGCGAACATTGAGGGGCCGGCGCCGGCGAGCAGGGGAGTGACCGGCTCAGCGCGAACCTCGAGCGAGGCTCGGGCTATGGCTGCGCCCATTCTTCGCCAGGCTGGAGTGAGCCCTTGCATGACCTCGCGCGCCGGCCGATCGAACGAGTTGACGCAGCCTTCCTGGGTTGGCGACATTCCGTCGCTCAGCTTCTCGACGAAGGCGGCCGTTGCGCCTCCGTTGCGAAAGTCGGTGGAGCGCAGGGAGCGATACATGGCGGCCGTCTTTGCGGCGGGAACCGGAATCTCCGGGCGGTGGAGCAGCACGGCCCAATCGCTTGAAACACTCTCCAGCGGGGTCACGAGGTCTCCGCGTCCGGCCATTCGCAGGGGGCCTCCGAGCAGACAGGCCGGTACGTCGGAGCCGACTTCAGCGCCGATCACCATCAACTCCTCGTCGGTCAGATCGAGACTCCATGCCGCTCGGGCCAGGCGCAGGAATGCGGCAGCGTCGGTCGACCCTCCGCCCAATCCGGCGGCGAGCGGAATGCGTTTGACGACCTCGATCTCCGCCCCGCCGGGCAGCGGGCAACGCCGTTCCAGCGCCGTCCAGGCGCGATTGATGATGTCATTGGACGTCTCGATCGACAGGCGGCGTCCGCGATCATCGGTGTAGGTGATCGATCTCTCGCCGTCGGTTCGGGTCAGCTGGACATCGTCGACCAGGTCGAGCGATAGGGCGACGGAGGCAAGGTCGTGGAAGCCGTCCTCGCGCTTGCCAATCACTTCGAGCGTGAGGTTCAGCTTGGCTGCTCCCGGCGTTCTCCAGGTGGTCATCTGGCCTGCTCGGAGTAAGTCTCGAGGTGCTCTTCCCGCCACCAGGCGAGGCGCGCCCACTCTTCAAGCGTCAGGGTCCCGGGACGCCGTGCGGGATCGATCTCGCATGCTTCGAGCCACTCGATTGCGCCATTGGGCGGCAGCCAGACTCCTTGCGACAATGCGTTATGTAACTGTTTGCGGGGACTGCGGAAACCGCCGCGGACGACTTCAAAGAAGCGCTCGACGCTGGGAACATCAACCGCCGGGCGGTCTCGGACTCGCAGCATGACCACGGCCGATCGGACCTGTGGCGGGGGATCGAAGGCTTCACGCTCCACGCTGAAAAGCATTTCCGCTTCGGCGTAGAACTGGACCGAGACGGCCATCAGTGACAGTTTGCCGGGGTTGGCGGTGATCCGCTGGGCAACCTCGTGCTGGATCATCGCGAGCATCCAGGCCGGTTGCTCATCTTCTTCTTCGAGGAACTTGCGAAAGATCGGAGCGGTGATCGCGTAGGGCAGGTTGCCGACCAGTCCGTAGGGTGGCTGCGCGGCGACCAGTGCGAGGGCCTCACGGGGATCGGTTTCTAGGACATCCTGTTCAACCACCGCGGCCGAGCGCTCCAGCCCCTGGGCGGCCAATCGCCTACGTGCGCGGAAGGCCATCGCCTCGTCAAGCTCTATCGAGACCAGGGGACGACTGAGCTCGGCCAACCGCGCGGTCAGCGCTCCGTCGCCGGCGCCGACTTCGAGTATTGGGTCAGGCTGCTGAGGAACCGCCTCGATGATTCGTTCGAGGACTCGTTCGTCGCGTAACAGGTGCTGGCCGAGGCGCGCTCGACGCCGTCGCGCACTCATTCGTTCAACCGGAAGTCGGGAACCATAGCAAGGTGGTGAAGAGTGGTCGTGCACCTGAGGTCGAACGCCGCCATGAGCTTGCCTTCGCTAGCCGGCTCTGCCCAGGCACTCCCGCGTCACCCGACCGAACAACCGCTTACCGCTGCTTCCTCTCGGACCTGACGGGGTTCACGGCGGGCCGCCGCGCGGGACCCAAGCTTCATCACTGCTTGGCGTCGGTAGTTCTCATGTCGCCGCCCTCAACTCAGGAGTTCAACCCCGCTACAGCGGATTGCGGGTACAAGGCACCGCTAGCTCCCCGTCTAGCACGACCGTCCATAACTCTACCACCAGCCGGATCGAGCGGGCGTCGGAGTAAACTCATTGCATTGGTCCGCTGTGCGACGGCGAGAACGAACAGGAGCAGCCAGTGCGAATCGTCTCGATCGGCTGCCCTGTGCCCAGTCCCAACGTCGACAATCACTCGATTGCCAACGCGCCGTCGATCTTCGACTACGACGCCTGCATCATTGACCCGCAGTCGGTCTCCGAGCAGATCGAGGGGATCGCCGCGACAACCCTCGATGTGAAGGCGCATGACGGACGAGCGATCAGTCTTGGCGAGTCCGGGGCGTTTCAGTTCGGATTAGCGGAGCTGTTACAGCAGCGGCAGATGGAGCTTCGCTTGCTGCTGGAAGGTGGCGGCGTCCTGGTCGTGTTCGTCTATCCAAATGTCCGGCATCCTAGCGTCGCAGCGTTTCCGGGTCTTGATCGGTACTCGCTGATCCCGGGGCCGGAAAGCGATCCGTTCCGCTGGCCCAATCTTCGTCCGGGTGACGGCAAGGATGTTCAATCCACGAACGCGCAACACGTGGCAAGCAGTTACTTCGAAGAACTGGGCGGCCGTCTGCGCTACCGGGCGGTGTTGGACTTCAAGGTTACGGCGCATGACACGGTGATTGGCCGGTCGGTCGGCGGCGCGGCCGTTGCGGCCGAGTTTCGGATCGGACCCGGGCGGATCGTTGCGCTGCCACCGCCCGACAACCTGTCGGCAACGCAACGCAAGAGTTTCAGCGCGGTTCTGCTCGAGTTGATCGAGCGCAGCGTGCAAGATCCCACGCAGCAGGATCCGCCAGTCTGGGCTCGACGCTACGACACGCCCGAGGCTTCTGCGGCACGCGACGAGCTGACCGCGGCTGCGGAGGAACTCAAACAGGTACAGCGTCGTGTGACCGAGGCCGAGTCGTTGGTCGCCGATGCTACGCGCTTCGAGCAGATGCTCTGGCAGAGCCAGAACCTGGCATTCAGAGAAGTGATTGAGGACTCGTTCCGGATCCTGGGCTATGCCGCTTCGATGACGGCCGACGGGATGGAGCTCCGTGATGGCTCCGAGGTATCAATCGTCGAGACCGCTTCGGCCAACAGCGCCGTCAGCGACCGTCTCTACCTGACTCTGCAGAACCGAATTGAGGAACACTACCTGCGTCGCCGAAGTCGGCCTAAGGGGATCATCGTCGCCAACGGCTTCCGTGAGACGGATCCGCGCATCCGCCGCGAGCCGTTCCCGAAGACCCTGGTCGATGCCTGCGAAACATTCGGCTTCGCACTGATCCCGGTTGAAGCGCTGTATGAGCTGGTCACGTTTGCGAGCGAAGCATCTGACGAACCTGAGGTGCTTGAGGAAGTCCGCCGCTCGATTGCGGAGGCCTCGGGCGTCCTGGAGATCGCCCTGGAGGAAGAGGGCGACGGCGACGATGTAGAGGACGGGGAGGTCGAACCGGCCGTGGCGTCGGCCGACAATGGGGCAGTGGCGGCACCGGCCGAGGCCGGTTGAGGTCTGTTAGTCCTTGCCCAGTTGCAGGACGGCCAGGAACGCTTCCTGAGGGATTTCGACGTTGCCGACCCGCTTGAGCCGCCTCTTGCCTTCAGCCTGACGAGCGAGAAGTTTGCGCTTTCTCGTGATGTCGCCGCCGTAGCACTTGGCGGTCACGTTCTTGCGCATCGCGCGGACCGTTTCCCTCGCAATGATCCGGCCGCCAACCGCCGCCTGAATCGGCACGTCGAAGAGCTGGCGGGGAATCAGGCGGCGCAATCGGTCGGCCAGCTCGCGGCCCTGGACCGCTGCGGCGTCGGAATGGACGATCGCCGACAGCGCATCGACCGGCTCGCCGTTGATCAACAGATCGAGCTTGACCAGCTTGGCCGGTCGGTAGCCGATCAGGGAGTAGTCGAGACTGGCGTAACCGCGAGTTCGCGACTTCAGTTCGTCATAGAAGTCGGTCAGGATTTCGGAGAGCGGTAGCTCGTACTCCAACAGGACTCGGATCTCGCTGGTCGTCTGGACCGCACCGTTGGCTTCGCCTGCGCCATTGCCGGCGCTGGTGCGCTGCAGGTACTCCATGTGATCGAAGACGCCGCGCCGACTGGTGACGGTCTCCATCACCGGGCCGACATACTCGTGCGGCGCGATGACCGAGATTCGCACCCACGGTTCGCGGATCTCTGAGACGTGATTGGGCGCCGGCAGTTCGGACGGGTTTTCGATCAGGCGGACCTGCCCGTCGACCCCCTCGACTTCGTACTCAACCGACGGCGCGGTGAAGACCAGTTCCAATCCGTACTCACGCTCGAGCCGTTCCTGCACGATCTCCATATGCAGCAGCCCCAGGAACCCCATCCGGTAGCCGAATCCAAGCGCTGCCGACGACTCCGGCTGATACTGGATTGCGCTGTCGGACAGTCGCAGTTTGTCCAGTGCATCGGTGAGTTCCTGATAGTCGGCGGAGTTGGCCGGATAAAGGCCGGCGAAGACCATGGCCTTCGGTTCGCGATAGCCGGGCAGAGCCTCGGGTTGATGCCGGCCACCCACTGTCATGGTGTCGCCGACGCGAACGTCTGCGACGTCCTTGAGGCCGGTGGCGACATAGCCGACGTCGCCTGCCGATAGCGATTCCAGTCGCCGCAGCTCAGGCGAGAAGCTCCCGACCTCCATGGCCTCGAAGCGCCGGTTGGTCGCAGCCAGCCTGAGCGGCGTCTGCCCCTTGACATCACCGTCAACCACACGAACGTGCGCGATCACGCCCTTGTAGGAGTCGTACTCGGAGTCGAAGATCAGAGCACGCAGAGGATCGAGAGGAGCGCCGTCCGGCGGCGGGATGCGATCGACGATCGCGTCGAGAAGCGTCTCGATGCCCTGGCCTGTTTTGGCCGAGACGTAGAGGATCTCGTCCCTCGAAAAGCCGATCACGTCAACCAGTTCGGCGCCGATCGCCTCGGGTTGGGCAACGTCCAGGTCGATCTTGTTGACCACGGGAATCAGCGTCAGATCCTGCTCCATCGCCAGGTACACGTTGGCCAGGGTCTGGGCCTGAATCCCTTCAACCGCGTCGACGATGAGCAGAGCGCCCTCGGCCGCTGCGAGGCTGCGCGAGACCTCATAGGAGAAGTCAACATGTCCGGGAGTATCGATCAGATGGAGCCGATACTCCGCGCCCGATTGCGGGCGATAGTCCATCCGTACGGCGCGGGCTTTGATCGTGATGCCCTTCTCGCGCTCGAGATCCATGGAATCGAGGAGCTGATCGGACATGTCGCGTCTGTCGACCGTGGCGGTCGCCTCGATCAGGCGATCGGACAGCGTCGATTTGCCGTGGTCGATATGGGCGACGATGCAGAAGTTGCGAATGCGCGAAGCGTCCATGTGGGCTGATCGTAACAGTCGAGCGGAAGCACTCCGGACTCCGGAAATGCAGAACGGGGCCAAATGGCCCCGTTCTGCGTGGCTCTCTGATGAGCGTGATTAGACGCGGTGGCAGCGCACGAAGTGGTCTTCCACGATTTCACGCCACTCCGGGTCTTCCTCGCGGCAGATGTCGATCGCGATGGGACAACGCGTGTGGAAGTTGCAGCCCGGCGGCGGCGCGATCGGGTTGGGCACGTCACCGGTCAGGATCAACCGTTCACGTCGCCGCTCCAGCGCCGGGTCGGGAATCGGCACAGCGGAGATCAACGCCTGCGTATAGGGGTGCAAGGGGTTCTCGTAGAGGCGGTCAGATTGGGCCAGCTCCACGATCTTGCCCAGGTACATCACCGCGATGCGGTGCGAGATGTGCCGCACCACCGAGAGGTCGTGGGCGATGAACAGGTAGGTCAGACCGAAGTCCGCCTGCAAGTCCTCGAGCAGGTTGATGATCTGCGCCTGAATCGACACGTCCAGGGCCGAGACCGGCTCATCGCAGACGATGAACGCCGGCTCGACCGCGAGCGCTCGGGCGATGCCGATGCGCTGACGCTGGCCACCGGAGAACTCGTGCGGGTAGCGGCTGGCGAAGTACGGGTTCAAACCGACCGTTTCGAGCAACTCTCGCACGCGCTCCTTGCGGCGGCCCCGCTGCAGACCGTGAATCACCATGGGCTCGGAGACGATGCTGCCAACGCTCATGCGCGGGTTCAGCGACGCATAGGGGTCCTGGAAAATCATCTGCATCTGGCGCCGGTAGGCGCGCAGGTTACGGCCGGCGAGCGTCGTCAGATCAACCGGGCCACCGTCACCAAGCGCGGGCGCGGCCTCTTCGACGCCGTTCTCGTCCGCCCCAATGTGCGAGGTGTACTGCGGCTCCGACATGAAGACCTGACCGGCGGTCGGGCGATACAACTGAAGGATCGCGCGACCGGTGGTGGACTTGCCACAACCGGACTCACCCACCAGACCCAGGGTCTCGCCTTCGCGAACGGCGAAGGAGATGCCGTCCACGGCCTTGATGTCGGCCACCTTGCGCTTGAGCAGGAGACCGGCCGTGACCGGGAAGTACATCTTGAGGTCTGTCACCTCGAGCAGCGTGTTGTCGTGCGGTTCTGTGCGCCCGCCACCGGCAAACTCTGCGACGGCGGCGGCGGCCTGGCCGACCGATGCGGCCGCGGCGGCGCGCATCTGCTCGGGCGTCATCGTCCCGGCGGCAGCCTCGTCGGTTGACTGCGTTTCCTCGACGACTTCTGGTTGTTCGTTCTCAGACATTGGCAGTCTCCTCTTCCAAGACTTCCTCGGTGTGGGCGCTGGCCAGGATGGCGTCGGCCTCGGCTGCTACTGCTTCCGAGTGCCAGCAGGCAACGAGATGACCGGGGGCGAATTCCACCAACTCCGGTCGCTCCTCAATGCATTGGTCGGTCACAAAGCGGCAACGCGGAGCGAATGCGCATCCTTCGGGCATGTTGGTCAGATCTGGAGGCGTACCTTCAATCGGGATCAGACGCCCGGTCCGGGCGTCAAGTCGAGGCACCGATTCAAGCAGACCCAAGGTGTAGGCGTGCTTGGGGCGAGCGTAAATCTCGCCGGCCTCGCCACTTTCGACAATGCGGCCGCCGTACATCACGTTGACGCGGTCGGCGTAGCGCGCGACGACGCCGAGGTTGTGCGTAATGACGATCACGGCAGTGCCCAGCTCGCGGCTCAGACGGGCCATGACTTCAAGCACCTGAGCCTGAATCGTCACGTCGAGCGCCGTCGTCGGCTCGTCGGCGAGCAGCAGCTTCGGGTCGCAGGAGAGCGCCATCGCGATCATCACGCGCTGGCGCATGCCGCCGGAGAACTGGTGAGGGAAGTCGAACAGGCGCTGCTCGGCGGCCGGGATGCCAACCATGTTGAGCAGTTCAATCGCCCGCTCGTTAGCCTGGGTTCGGCCCAGGCCCATGTGCAGCTCAATCGCTTCGGTGAGCTGACGGCCGATGGTCAAGACCGGGTTGAGGGAGGTCATCGGCTCCTGGAAGACCATGGCGATGTCGTTGCCGCGAATCTCTCGCATTCGGGAGTCGTCAACGCTCATCAACTCTTCGCCGTCGAACCACACTTCGCCGTTGACAATTTTGCCCGGCGGATTGGGGATCAGACGAAGCAGCGAGAGTGCGGAAACACTCTTGCCCGACCCTGATTCGCCGACCAGGCCCAGCGTCTGGCCGGGCATGAGGTCGTAGGAGACATCGTTGACGGCTCTGACGACTCCTTCCGAGGTGAAGAAACTCGTGGAGAGGTTCTGGACACTCAAGAGCGGGTCAGCCATAAGAACACTCCTTCAGCGACGCCTGTGGTTCCAATGTTCGCAACACGACCGACCGGTAGGCGGTCGGGCGAGCGTTGGTGGGGAAGAGGAGACTCGAACTCCTACGCCTTGCGGCACATGATCCTAAAT
>JAPPBN010000054.1:0-118779 GCA_026705025.1 Chloroflexota bacterium
GCTACCAGTCGGCGCTCAAGGACCTCAAGCAGTCGACCCGCCAGCGCTTCATCGCAGTCGAGTTCGACTACCCGCCGCGCGAAACCGAGGCCGAGATCGTCCAGCACGAGTCCGGCTGCGACCCCGATGTCGCACTCAACCTGGCCAAGATGGCCGAGAAGATCCGTAACCTGCGGGAGCATGGCCTGGCCGAAGGCGCCTCCACCCGACTACTGATCTACGCCGGCCGGATGATCGCCGAAGGCGTCTCACCGCGCCGCGCCTGCCAGGTTGCGATTGTCTGGCCGCTGACCGACGACGGCGAAGTTCAGCGTTCCATTGAAGAAGTCGTTTCGTCGATCTTCGAGGACTAGGACCGGACCCGGCTTCCAGTGCGGATTGGCATCGTCTCGGACATCCACTGCAACGCGGCCGCCCTTGATCGCGCCGTCGAGCAGATGGGTGAGATCGACGAACTGCTCTGCGCCGGCGACGCCTGCTACCAGTACCGCTTCTCCAACGACGTCGCCCAGCGGCTCAGGCAACTCGGCGGACGATATGTGCTCGGCAACCATGAAGAGATCCTGCTCTCCGAGGCCGGCGCCCGCGCCCAGGCATCGCCCAGTGTCGACCAGTCGCTGCTCGGCTGGACTCGCGAGCAGCCGTACCTGCTGCGCACCGAGATCGGCTCAAAGAAGCTGCTCATGTTCCACGCGACCCCCTGGGCGCCGTACCGCGATTACCTCTTCCCGCACGATCCCCAGCTCCAGCGTCTGGCCGAGGAAGAAGCCGACTTCATCATCTACGGCCACACCCACGCGCCGTTGGTCAAACGCATCGGCCGAGCGCTAATCGTCAATCCCGGTTCAGCCGGAGAAATGCGAGGGACCGAGCAGGTCCTGACCTATGCTGTGCTGGATACCTCAGATGACCACGCCGAGATCCATGAGATCCGCTTCAACGTCTGATTGAGATCCGCTCTCTCCCCGCGTAGTGGGGGGAGATGCCGAAGGCAGTAGGGGGCGCTCCCCAGCCACCGCCCCCGCGAAACGAGACGTCCATGACCGCACAAATGATCGAAGAGGCACGCGAGGGACTGCGCCAGTTTCCGCCCGCCCTGGCCCAGGAGTTCGAGGCCGCTGTAGAAGCGGTCCTGCCGATCCTCGAGCCCGACGAGCTTGACCAGTGGTTGCGGGATGGTCTCGATATCGCTCGTCACTCTTTGCGGAGCTGGGAAGCGTCCTCCGAATACTTCCGAGCCTCAGGCCCGGTCCTGGAGCAAATCACCTACGACCAGATGCGCGAATGGTGCGCCGTCGGTATCGACTTGATGGAGACGTCACCTGCGCTCTCGGGCGCGCTCTTCCGCGCTTCGCCCGCTGTGCTCCCGCACCTCTCGGTCTCGCAGGCCAACGACTGGTCTGCGCAGGGCAAATCGCTCTACAAGGGAACCTGGAAGTCCGGATCTCTCTCGGCCCAGTACTTCGATGTCTCGCCGCAGATCCTGCCCCACCTGCCCCTCTCGCAGATGAGACTCCTGGTCGACTTGATCGACTCGCTCGCCTCGCACTCGTATGAACTGGCCTCGGCCTGCCTCGGCATGGCGCCGGGCGTGCTTTCCCAACTCGACCGCGCCGACCGCGCACCCTTCCTCGAGTTTGGCGGCATCGTTGCCCACACGGCCTGGGTAGACGCTCGCGTCTACTTTGAGCGTGGTCCCGGAGCACTGCGTCAGGTTTCCGAGGACCAGCGGCCGCGCTACCTCTCCCTCGCCGGACAGGTGGCGATGCAGGTCGGACGCCTCGGCCACCCCTATTTCATCGAAGCCGCTCAGGCGATCTCCGAAGTCGACAAAGACATCCACGAGGGCCTGCTCGAATTGGCAGAACAGCTCGCCCAACACTCCGGCGACGCAGCCATGGAGTTCATCAAGTCCTCGCCCCGCGTCGCTCAGCGGCTCGGCATCGACGACATCGCCCGCTGGCAGGAGTTCGGCCTGCAGATTCTCCAGCAGTCTCGAGACGGCGGCGAAGCCTTCTTCCGCCTCGAATCGGCTCGCGGCGAAGAGGTCATGGAAGCGCTGAGCAGCCGCGTCGATCTCGACCGCGTCTCAGAGCTCATTCGCATGTACTGCAAGGCGCTGACCGGCGTTGATGTCGGCGTCAAAGCCTCCGAGGAGTTGACCGCCAAGGGCGTGGGATGGGTCGATGAAAGCAGCCCGACCACCGAGGGCACCACGATCTATCTGCCCGAAAACGTCGAGCGTTACCCGACCAAGGAAGAGAACTTCTCCGTCTACAAAGTCTTCGCCACTCACCAGGCCGGACGCCTGGAGTTTGGCTCGTTCGAGTACCAGTCGGAACTCGCCCCGGACCTCTTCCCGGCGGCTCAGAACGGCTCCTCAAACGGTCACGGCAACGGGGTCGTTCCGGCCGTCGTCGAAGGCGAAGAAGAGCAGATCCACACCGACATGGAGCTGTTCTTCGATCGCTTCGACGACCGCCGCCTCGCGCACGATCTGTTCACGATCGTCGAGGACACGCGCATCGACACGATCGTCAAGCGCGAGTACGCCGGTGTGCGCCGCGCCTTCTCCAGACTCCAGCAGGCGGCGATCGACCGTCGCCGGCCCGTCGAGGACATGCCTGCCCGACAGGCGATGGTGGAAAATCTCCTGCGCGCCTCACTCGACGAGATTGGTCGTATCCGCTGGCCCAACGAGCTGGCCGAAGAGATGCGCACGCCACTGCGCATCCTCAACCGCATTCGCAGCGAGGGCGCGACGGTTCAGGACAGCGCCGCCGCTACCGCGCTGCTCTACGAGTGGCTCTCACAGATTCCCAACGTCGAACTCGACAGCGAGGATTGGTCCGATTTCGAACAGGAAATGTCCGCTGACCCGGACGGCGGCGAAGACTCCGACATGATGCCCGGCTCCGGTTCCTCTGGACTCGAAGAGTCCTTCATGCCATTCATGCCCGGCTCCGAGGAACAGCCCTATGACAGCCCCGACCCAGTCGACTTCCGCGGCGATTTCAAGCCGGAACTCGTCCAGTTGCTGATGAAGCTCAAGGGCGAGACCGGTACCGGAGACGCCCCACCCATCCCGCTGACCAAGGAACAGCTCCAGGAACTGCTGGAGAAGTCGGTCGAGATTTCGATCAACGAACTGATGGACATGGACCTGGCCGAGTCGTCGGGCATGTTCCTCGACAACCTGCTCAAGGAAGTCAACCAGATCCAGGGCGAGCGCCAGGAAGGCCAACAGGCCATGGGCGACGACTCGACCGGCGCCGACGACGGCGAAGAGCTACCGGTCGAGGCCGCCTCGTTCTACTACGACGAGTGGGACTTCCGCGCTGCCGACTACAAGCCGCGCTGGTGCCGCGTGCAAGAACAACGCGGCGAATCCGGCACCTCCAACTACTACACCGAGACCCTGCACGAGCACACACAGCTCGTCCAGGAGACACGCAAGCAGTTCGAGATGCTGCGCCCGGAAATGTTCCGCAAGATGAAGCGCCTGACCGACGGCGAGGACTACGACCTCGACGCCGTGATCGAGTGGTACACCGAGAAAATCGCGGGCGCGACCTCCGAGACCAAGCTTTTCTACCGGCGCAACAAGGTCGACCGCGACGTCGCCGTCGCATTCCTGCTCGACGTCTCCGCCTCAACCGATGAGGAGATTCAGAAGCACCACGAACAGCGCCAGGATGACCAGTTCGACGACGACCCGCGCAAGTACCTGAGCTGGTGGGCCCAGCGCCGCGCCGAGGCTGCCCGTCACCCGGGTAAGCGGATTATCGACCTCGAAAAGGAGGCCACCGTCCTGTTGATCGAGGCGCTCGAAACAATCGGCGACAAGTACGGCGTCTACGGCTTCTCCGGCTATGGCCGCGACAACGTTGAGTTCTTCGTCTACAAGGACATGGACGAACCCTTCGGCGACCGGATTAAGGAGCGAATCGACAAGATCGCCCCCGTCCGCTCGACCCGCATGGGCCCCGCCATCCGACACTGCATCTGGAAGCTACAGAACACCGACGCCAAGGTCAAAATCCTCATGCTGCTCTCCGACGGCCGCCCGCAGGATCACGGCTACGGACGCGACCGCACCGAGAAGGAATACGCGATCCACGACACCAAGATGGCGCTCACCGAAGCGCGCCGCGAGGGCATGGTCCCGTTCGCCCTGACCGTCGACCGGGCCGGTCACGACTACCTCAAGCAAATGTGCCAGGACATGGCCTACGAGGTCGTCGCCGACATCGAGTCCCTCCCCCGGCGCCTCCCCGCCCTCTACCGCCGCCTCACCGGCTAGCAATCAAGACCTCCCCCTCCGGGGGAGGTGCCGCGAAGCGGCGGAGGCGGCCGCTCCGGCTACCATGACCGCATGTCATTCCTCGCCGCCACCCTGACCACGGCAGGCATCGCCGCCGCCTTCGTCGCAACCCTCATCGGCCACGAATCGCTCAGCCTCTATATCGTCTGTGCGGTGGTCGCCGCCGCAGGTCTGTTGCTGATGTTGCTGCACGTCGCCCGACGCCGACGCGACTCAGCCCCCTGGTACGCCCTCGCGCCTATGGCCATCGTCGTTGCCCTGCTCGGCATCGCCGCTTCCGGAGCAACCTGCGGAGTTGCCTGTATTGCCTGGGGCTCGCCGGTTGCCGCCGCCACCCTCGTCATCCCCGACATCCGCGGCTGGTTTGGCCGGAAACGGCCGCTCAGAAGAGTGTAAGTCTCCGAAGGATCAATTCATCCCGGGACCGGATGTGGTGCCGATGTGTCCGCTGCTGGCAATTCCCGCCTGTTGGTCGGACTGGGCTTGCAAGCGTTGAAGTTCGAGTTGGGAAAGCCCCTTCGGTTTCACGCGCCCTCGCAGTGCTCGTCGCCGGTCACCACCGGGCAATCGATCCGTGATCGTCTGAAATCCCCTCTGGACTCGAATCCACTTGTCTCGCACTTCCACCTCCAGCGCTCACGGGATCTAGTTCGTCAGCCGCAGCTCGCGGTTCAGTTCCAGCTTCAGGAACCAGCGCCAGGTCGCCAACACGCCGATCACCAGCACCCCGATCAGCACCGCGAACGCGATCCCCAGGATCTGCCAGTCTGTCTCGACCTGGAACGGCGGCAACACGGTTCGTCCCGTTTCGTCAATCTCCAGGTAGCCGAGAAGCAGCAGCGATATCCGGTTGCCCAGCAGCACGCCGAGCACCAGCCCCGTGCCCACGATGATCGCGTATTCAAGGAACAGTTGGATCAGGATGCTCATATTGCCCACGCCGACCGTGCGCAACAGTGCCATCTCCAGCCGCCGCTGACGCGCCGACACCGCCATCGACACCAGGAACGCCAGTGCCAACAGCAGCGAGATCGCGATGAATGCCACCAGCAGAATCCCCGAGCCGCCGGCCGTCGTCAGAGGATCGCGTCCGCTGTCGTCCAGTCGCTCGTCCCGGTCCAGGAGCTTACCCAGCGCGTAGCGCGGGCGATTCAACTCTTCCTTGGCCGCTTCGCGCAATTCAGTGTCGTCAGTCAGGTCGAGCCACACCTCTGTCGGCGTGACCGTCGGCCTCAGGGCCGTGATTGAACCCATATGGAACAGCGCGTCATAGTCCGCCACGATGAACGAGAGCGTGTCCGGCCGCAGCGTCGGGAACAGCTCCACAATGCTCGCAACCCGCGCGCGCACGATCACGGTGTCCAGACGCAACGGATATCGATCGCCGACTTCCAGTCGCTGGCGCTCGGCAAAGTCTGCGCTCACGATCGTCGGGATTGTGCAGCGCGTGTTGGTGCAGAACGACGGATCGGCAAAATGCGCGGCTCGGAGTCCGGGCGATTGTCCAATCCCCGGACGAAAGGCCATCACGTACTCGCCCGAGATCGGATCCTCGTCTTGCTCAAACTCGATATCGTCCCCCGTGCCTCGCCGCTGCACGAACTCTAGCCACCGGCCATTCTCGAAGTCCTCGATGATGAGTTCACGCCCATCCGGCTGAATCGCCGTGACTGCATCGAAGTAGACCGTGGCCGGCTCCGAAACGAACAGCCCAAACGGCTCGCTCATCGTGATCGAGTGCAGGGAATAAGGCGGTGCCGCGCCCGAACCGACGATCTCCTTCTGGAAGTCGATGTCCATGGCAGTCCAGGGAGTGTCGGCAGCGGGCATGGCCAGCCCTCCCGCAGTGAGATAACGGCCGTCGCCATCGCGCACGCGCAGCCAGAACGATTGGTCGGTCTCGCCTTCGCCCATTCTCACCCAGACCCGCAGGGTCTCGGTCTCCTGTGGAATCCCCACTCCCCTCCCGACCGGCGGTACGTCGATGGTGCCGATCAGCTCCTCAAACGTCATCAGTGACATGTCCTCGCGGAACCACATCATCTCGACTGCAGCCTTCGGCTCAAGGCCCAGGATTGTCACGCTGGTCGTAGTGCCGATGCTGCGGCCTGCCGATACTTTGCTCCGGTGGATCGAGGCAATCCCTTCGACACCTTCGATCGGCCCCAGCCGATCACGCACCCCGTTCGCAGTGGAGTACCCGCTCTCTCCCAGTTCGACCCTGAATTCCACTCCGTTGTCGTACTCGATTCGTTCCGCGAGCGACAACTCGACCGTATCCGCATACGAGGCCGCGAACGTCCCGAGCGCGGCGCCAAGCATCAGCAGGATGGTCAGCCGGGCCGCCGGGCCGACAGTGCGGCTGACGTAGCGCAATGTCGAGGCAATCGATAGCGGAAAACGGTCGTAGGTGAGCCAGGCGAAGAACCGGTACAGGTAGGGCAAGAACCGCAGAATCACAAGCGTTGCTGCCAGCGCAAACAGGATCGGCGTGCTCAACAACAACGGGTCGGCCGACAGCCCGCCCACGCTGTCACGCTCGAACACAGTGCCTTTCAGGTCGGCCTCGAAGATCAAGCCGACCGCCACGAAGACCAGTGCGACATCAAGGAAATAGCGTTGCAACGCATTGGGACCGGCCGGTCGCGACAGGCCGCGCAAGCGCTCCGACAGCACCCGAGTGCGGCTCGCGATCACAAGCGGCGCCAACGTGAAGAGGACCGCCACAATTGCACCGGCCGCGGAAAGCAGGAACGCCATGTCGGTCAACGTCGTTGGAATCGTCTCGCCACCGGTCAACGGCTCGAAGATCGGTGTGTAACCCAACAGTCCGATGACGCCCATCGAGATGAACGGAGCCACGGCCGCCGCGACGATTGCGATCAGGATCCCCTCGATCGCAGTATGCGAAATCACCTGCAGAATCGATGCTCCCCGCGAGCGCATCGAGAACAGCTCTTCCCGCCGCTGCGCCACCTGCACTCCGGCAACGATCACCACGTAGAACAGGGCGATTCCGACCACCTGCGCCAGCAGCATCAGGATCGGCACCTGGGTGAAATTGAGATCCTTGACGAACGACTCCAACCGCGGCTCGATCGGCGAGCGCAGGGATCCTCCCACCGAGCGCAGATCGGCGCGCAGCAGGTCGAACGACTCGCGCGTGTCGTCAAGCACCGCCACGTTCAGTTGGTCGGTGTCCAACTCCGAGATCCACATCGTGTTGACCAGGTACCCGCTCATCACTCGGGCCAGGCCTGTGTCGAATGACTGCGAGGGAAGGATCAGCGGAGCGCTAATCGGTCGCGCTGGACCCGAGAACACGCCGAAGGTGATCTCGCGCGGCACCCGCGTCCAATAGGAACTCTCAGTGTTGTCGGGTTCCACGATCCCAGTCACCACGACGGGGATCAGCCGCGTGATCGCCATCGTCGGCTCGCAGGGCGGTCGAGGTGGAGGCGGCGGTCCGCCCGGCGGCGGATCGGGTTCGCGGTCGCACTCGTCGAACCCGTCGATAATCTGCCACTCCGATCCGACATCCAGTCCGAACAGACTGGCCCCGCGTGGCGTGACGGCCACTTCAATCGGATCGTCGAGCCAGCCTCTCGAATTCAGGTCCGGCGGCTGGGGAAACCGTCCCTCGACCACGTTGACGTTGTGTTCAGCCTCGTCGAGCGCCGCGAAAAACGCAGTGGTCGGAAACACCTGGCTCGGCCTGAGCGGGAAGTTGATCTCCGTCGGTACGGTCGACCGGAACCGCAGGCGTCGGGTCTCCAGGTCACTGAATCGATTAGCGATCGACTCGCTCGTGTAGTCGCGTGCAGACTCGTTCGGACCACCGCCCATGGGCAAGCCGTTGAGGAACGTGAACATCTGCCGGCGCTCGGTCAGATCCTCCCGCAGGCTGACGGTCAGCGAGAGATCGGACACGGCGCGCGTGTAGATCGTGGTTGAAGACATCAGCACGGCGGCAACCAGGATTCCCGCCGCGATCACCAGCTGCAGGCGCCAACTGTCCCGCATGCGCCGCAAGACAAACCCCAGGACGGCGCCGAACGATTCCACCCGAACCCCCGCTGCCTGCTCAGTGTCCGCCGCCGCCGACTGCCCGGTGGCACGCTGGAATTTCGTCGATCCCTAGTAGTCTACGAAGGCAACGCGGTCGAACATACCCCTACCGACCACTACCAACCATCGACAACCAGGCACGGCGGCAGCCACAGCGGGAAGCACGACGAGGCGGCACGAGGCAGCATGGGCGGCATCTTCAGATCGTTCCCCACGGCGTTCCGGATTGCGGTGCGCCGTCTCAATGGCAACCGCCGGCTGATGGCCGCAGTCGCCATCGGCGTAGTCCTCGCCGTCGCCCTGATGGCTTCGACCACGATCTACCGCAACGCGCTGCAGGATCTCGGCTTGCAGACCGATCTGCGCCGGGTCTCCGACGCCGAGCTCGATGTCCGCATCCTCAATGCCGCCCATGGACTCTCCGGCGGTCTGGCCGACGAATCGTTCGACACCATTGATCGACGGCTCAGAATTCCCTCGGAATTCATCTCCGATACCAAGCACTCCCTGACCACTGCCACGTTCTTCATGACCGAGGTCGGAGGAGTCCCACCGGATGAGGACCCACGCGATCGCGCGCGCGTGCTCTGGTTCGAGGCGGTTCGCGAGCACATCGAACTCGTAGAGGGCCAATGGCCCGATCCGACACCGGCCGCCACCCCCGATCAACCGCCAGTCATCGATGTTGCCATGGGAACCGAGGCTGCCGCCTCGGGCGGGTTCAGCATCGGTGAAGTCCGGGACATCCACGCCTCCTGGCGAGACGACGCCAGACCGATCCAGATCCGCGTCGTTGGACTCGTTCGGCCGATCGACTACAACGACCGCTACTGGGGCGTCCGCCGCGACCACTTCCACGTGCCGGTCGAGAAAACCGACGCATTCGCTTTCTTCGCACCCAGATCCACGCTGATCGACGCAATGGCCGGCTACATGCCCGAGCTACGCGCCCGTCTGGAGGCATACGCGCGCGTCGATCGATCTGCCTTTGTCGCCGACGACGCCGGAATCGCCGCTATTCGTTTCCGCGCCGCGTTTGAAGCCATCGCCAAGGAGATTGAGCGAACCCGCGTCGAGACAGAGATTGTCAACGTCCTCAAGGATTACGAAACCAAGGAGTTCTTCTCTTCGATCCCGCTGCTCGTCCTGACGTTGCAGATCGTCGGCATTGTGCTCTTCTATCTGGTCCTCGTCTCGACGATGGTGGTCGACCGACAATCCGGCGAGGTCGCCCTGCTCAAATCGCGCGGGGCCGGCATGGGCCACATCATGTCGATCTCGACGATCGAGGGACTGATATTGGTCGCGTTGGCCATGGGCGTCGGACCGATTGTCGCGAGGGAAGCGATCGCATTCCTCGGCTATTCGCCAGCCTTCGAAGGGCTCACCGGCGGCACGCGGTTGTCGGTGGAGCTCACCGGCGAGGTCTACATCTACGCCGCGATTGGCGCCGCCTTGAGCTTCATCGCACTGATCTGGCCCGCCTGGCGCTCCAATCGCAGTACCGTCGTTCACCACGCCCGCTCGACCTCGCGGCCCGAGGACAAACCCGTCTTCCAGCGCTACTACCTCGATCTCGTTGTCGTCGCTGTCGGCGCGCTCCTCTTCTTCCAGTTGCAGGAGTCCGGCTCCCTGGTCACCGAGGATCTCTTCGGCGGTCTCCAGCAGGATCCGCTGTTGCTGATCGCTCCGGCCGTGTTCGTCGTGACGGTGGCCGTCCTCTTCCTGCGCCTGTTCCCCTTACTGTTGTCAGCCTTCGGCGGTGTGGCTCGGCTGCTCGGCGGCGCTTCCACGCAGATGGTCCTCTGGCACCTGACCCGCGCCCCGGTCCAGCCCGGACGCCTCGCGCTGCTGCTCATCATGGCGACCTCGCTCGGCATGTTCGGCGGCACCTTTGGCGCCACGCTCGACAAGTCCTTCGACGATCGCGCCGCCTACCAGTCGGGCGCGCCGTTGCGACTGGCCGATTTGCGCAGTAGCGGCGCATCCGCCGACATGTTGGCTGACGATCTCGCCGAGGCGCCCGGAATTGACAGAGTTTCCTACGTCATCCGCCAGAACGCCTCGTTCTCCCGCGGACCCCTCGACGTCACCGACGCTTCGGTGCTCGGCGTCGATCCCGAATCGTTCAGCAACGTGCTCTGGTATCGCGATGACTTCGCTCTCGACGATGTCCGTGAACTGATCGATCGCGTCACTGCCCCTGAGTTCGAGGTCGAACAGATCGTGATCCCGGCCGATGCGACCTACGTCGGCATGTGGATCTGGTTGCCCGACACCAGCGGTTCTATCGGTCCCAGCCTCAGGTTGCAGGACAGCCAGGGTCGCTACCGGGATGTCCGACTCATCGGCCTGCCCCGAAGTCGCGGATTCGGCGGCGGCGAACTCGAAGAGGGTTGGAGGTTCCTCTACGGCGTCCTCAAGGATGGATCCGGCGGACCCCACATTGGTCCCTGGACCCTGCAGAACATTTCTATTCGCTCTGGCGGCAACGCCAACTTCTCTGGCTCCGTCGGTTACGACTCGATCCAGTACACCACCGATACCGAACTGCCCGAGGACATCATCAACGTGGGATTCCGCGACAGCGTCATCATCGAGAGCTTCGAACAACAGGGTCGCTGGACTGTGTTCACCGACACGACTCGCGCCGGAGCGCTCCCCGACGACGCCCGATTGTCGACCGCTCAAGCCCGAGACGGCGAGTATGGCATGAGCTACCGCTGGAATCGCGAAGTGAGGTCCGGGGTTCCACGTGGGGTCCGGCTGATCGGCCCTGACGCCGCCCTGCCGGTGATCGTCAGCCGCGATTTCCTGGTCGAGGCCGCGCTCGACGAAGGACAGCTGGCCCTGGTCGGCATGGCCGGCGTCTACATCCCAATGCAGATCGTCGGCGCCTTCGATCTCTTCCCCACCTGGGACCCGGAAGATGCCCGCTCGCTGATTATCGCGAACCGCGACTATCTCAGCTACCGAATCAACCGCAATCCCGCCACGCTGGGTGCAGGCACGCCCAACGAGGTCTGGATCCAACCCACCGACGAGGAAGGGCTGCGCCAGCTGCGAACCTTCCTCGAGGTCACCCCGCCCTGGAAGCACGACATCTACGACGTCGACGCCATCCGCAACCTCCAGGATGAGGACCCGCTTGTCGCCGCCGGCTGGGAGGGCCTGCTCTTTCTCACCTTCATCGCCATCGTCCTGCTCGCCGCGTTGGGTTTCCTCGTCGCTTCGGTGCTCGTCGCCCAGCAACAACAGGGCGAGTTCGCGGTGCTCCGAACGATGGGATTCTCCCTGCCCCAGGTGCTCTTCGTCGTCGGAATCGAGAAACTCCTGATCATCGGAGTATCGATGGCTCTCGGTACCGCCGTTGGACTCCAGCTCGGCACTATGATGCTCGAGTTTGTGGGCTTCATCGAGACGGGCGAGACTGTCCTGCCGCCCTTCGTCACCGTCACCGACTGGGCCACCATCGGCGGTGCCTACGGAGTCCTCGGCCTCGTCTTCCTCGGCGCCATCGCCGTCATCGTCGCCCTGTACATGAGAATGACCATCGGCCAGATCCTCCGAATCGGCGCCGAGTAGCAGCGACCTACCCGCCGCCACCCCCACCGCCTCCAGCCCCACCTCCACCGCTGCCGAGCCGCTCCTCAACCGCACCTCGCTGCGGCGCCCAGCGGGCGGCCACGCTGTCGATCACCACCGTGGCAGCGGCGCTCACGGCTGCAGAGGCCCTCGCCACCATGCTCTCCTCAACCAATTCACCGTGCATGAAGGTGGAACGCAACCTCGGCATCCCCACTGCCCACAGCAGTAAGGCGACAAAGAACAGGATCCCCGGGATAGTCAACAGATAGCGGACATTCACAACATCGGAAGCGAGGCCGTTGGCGAGGATCATCAGCGCCATGATTCCGCCCGCAAACATCGCATAGAGGCTCATTACCCGACCGCGGATCGCGTCCGGAACGACCGCCTGGATCATCACGCTCGACAATGCCATAAACATCGCCTGGGTCGCGCCGACCAGCGCTGCGCCCAGGATCGCAATCGGCAAACTGCCAGCGAGTCCCAGGATCGGCATCAGGATGCCGCTGGACAGCCCACAGAAGAGCATCAGCCGGCCTCGGATTGGGCCGGCGGGAACCATCGAGAGCGCCACGGTTGCGACCAGCGCCCCGCCCCCCACGCCCATCACCAGGTAGCCGTATTCATTCGCGCCGCCGCCGAGCACGTTCTTGGCGAACACGACCAGCAGCGCGTCGAACGACATCACCAGCATGCAGTGCAGCGCCGTCAGCGCAATCAACATCCGCACCCCGGGGGCCCGTCCCAGGTAGGACAGTCCTTCGCGTACGTGCGTTGCGGCGTCGCGGAGGATGCCCGACGTCGTACCGGCCACGATCCCGCCCGTGGAGCGGACCTTGATCCGGGTCATCTGCCAGACAGAGAGCGCAAGCAGGATGGACGCGCCGAGAAACACCCAGCCGGGCCCGAACTCTGCCAGCACCGGACCGGCCACCGGGCCAATCACGCGCGAGCCGAACTGCATCATCGAGGCCAGGGTGATCGCCGAGAGCAGCGCCGCCATCTTGACCGTGTTGGGCAGCAACGCCGCTTGCGCGGGCATCTCGGCGGAACGGATGATCCCCGAGAGCGCGGTCACCAGAATCAGGTTCCAGAGCGCGATCTCATTAGTGAAGGCCAGGATGGCCAGGGCGAGTGCCAGGATCCCAGCGCCAATCCGGCTGAGCATCACCACTCGTGCGCGGTCGAAACGATCCGCCAGCGCGCCGCCGATCGGAGCCAGCATCCACGGTCCAATCGCGGCGAAGTACACAACCCCGACCGCCCAGCCGCTGTTCGTCAGGTCACCCGCGAGCCAGCCCCGAGCCGTGATCAACGCCCACAGGGAAATCGCCGACAAGCCCGCCGCATAGAACAGCTTGCGGTACTCAAGCGACTCCATCGCCGGGAACAATCTCAGCAGACGGCCGGGCGCTTGAGTCTCTGGCTCCGAGTTCCTCAGTTGCGACATCGATTGAATCCGCTCTCCGACTGACCACGCGGCGGCGTCCGGCCGCATGCTCGGCACTGCCGGTTAGTCGCCGCCGCTGCCCAGCCGCTCCTCGATCACGCTCCTCTGAGGCGCCGGACGCGCCGCCAGGACCACTGGCCGCAGCGCAGCGGAGGCCGTGGCCGCCGCCTGCCGTGCCACTTCACGCGCCATCCGCCGCCCCTCTTCGACAAGCTCGCCGTTGCGAATCACCGATCGGATGCCGGGAAGGACGAGCGCGGCGATCATGATCACTGCGAAGACAAAGCCGGGCCCAACCAGCAGCAGACGAATGCTGATGTAATCCGCCGCCAGCCCATTGACCAGGATCATCACTGCCATGATCCCACCCGCGAACATCATGTAGAGGCTCATTACGCGACCACGCACGGCGTCTGGCAGGACAGCCTGGATCATGGCGCTGGTCAGGACCATGAACATCGCCTGACTTGCCCCCGCAATCACGCTTCCGATCAGCGCCATCAGCAACGAATCCACCAATCCGACCCAGACCAGGGAAAGCCCAGAAACGATGCCCGCGACGATGAAGACGCGCCCGCGGATTGCGCCAATCGGCAACATCGACAATCCCACCGACGAAATCAGCGCCCCACTGCCGAGCGCCATCAGCAGGTATCCGTACTCCGACTGCCCGCCGCCCAGGATCAGGTCTGCGTAGGCTGGCAACAGCGAGAAGTCGAAGGCCATCGTGAACATGCAATGCAACGAGACCATGATGATCATCAACCGCACCGACGGAGTGCGACCGAGATAGCGCAATCCATCGCGGATATGTCCAACGGTGTCGCGAAGTAGTCCGCCCGCGTGACCCGCGATGCCGCCCGTCGAGCGAGTGGTCATCCGCGACATTTGCAGAATCGACAGCATCAGGAACAGCGCCGCCCCGACGAACACCCACTCGGCGCCGAACGCCTGCAGAACCGGACCCGCAACCGGGCCAATCACCTTCGACCCGAATTGCATCATCGAGGCCATCGTGACCGCGCTCAACAACGCATTCAGCTTGACGGTGTTTGGCAACAGCGCCTGCAGCGCCGGCATCTCTCCCGAGCGAATGATGCCCGAGATCAACGTGATGATTACCAGATTCCAAATCGTCAACTGACCGCTGAACGCCAGGAAGGCAAGTCCGAGCGCACACAGTGCCGCCCCGCAGCGGCAGACAATCACGATCCTGGCACGATCGAAGCGGTCCGCCAGCGCGCCCGCGAACGGCGCCAGCACCCACGGAAAAATCGCCGCAAAGGTGACAATCCCGGTGCCCGATGGATTGCCGGTCAGCTCATAGCCCAGCCAGCCGCTGGCGACGATCATCGCCCATAGAGAAACGGAGGACAGCCCCGCCGCGTAGAACATGCGGCGGTACTCGAGGAACTGCATCGCCGGGAAGATGCGGAGCAGGAACCCTTGCGGTCTGGCCTCGACCCCGGTCTGTTGACTCATCCGCGCAGCCCTCGCTCAATGCTCCGCATGTTACGGCCTCTCGCACCGTCGTGACTAGCCGCTGCTCGACCTACAGCTACGCTATCGGCGATAGCGCAGTCCACCCCATCCAGAGCAGGCAGTCACATGACCTCGCAGAACCACCTCCGCGAACGCTCCAGCGTCCTCGTCGACGGCCCCAGTCGCGCCGCCGCCCGATCTCAGTTGTACTCCGTCGGTTTCGACGACGAGGCCCTTGCCAAACCGTTGGTCATGGTCGCCCATAACTGGATCGGCACCATGCCCTGCAATTTCTCCCACCGCGAGCTCGCGCAGGACGTCATGCGCGGCATCCGCGAGGCCGGCGGCACCCCGATGGAAGTCAATACCGTCTCCATCTCCGATGGCATCACAATGGGCACTGAAGGCATGAAGGCCTCGCTCATTTCCCGCGAGATCATCACCGACTCGATCGAGCTCTGCGCCGTCGGCTATGCCTTCGACGCCGCCGTCGTCATCTGCGGCTGCGACAAGACCATCCCCGCCGCCGCCATGGCCATGGCGCGGATCAACATCCCCTCGGTGGCGCTCTACTCCGGCTCCATCGCTCCCGGACGCCACCACGACGGCCGCGACCTCACGATCCAGGATGTCTTCGAAGCCGTTGGCCAGCACTCGGCCGGCACCATCGACGACGATGAACTCCACCAGGTCGCGCTCAACGCCTGTCCTGGCGCCGGAGCCTGCGGCGCCCAGTACACCGCCAACACCATGGCCACCACGCTCGAGTTCCTCGGCCTCTCGCCGATGGGCTCGGCCACCGTCGGCGCCACCGACCCGCGCAAGCACAACGTCGGCGAGGCCGCCGGACAGCTCGTCATGGACGTCCTCCGCCGCGGCGTCAAGCCGCGCGACATCCTCACCCGCGAAGCGTTCGAGAACGGCATCGCCTGCGCCGCGTCCACCGGCGGCTCGACCAACGTTGTGCTTCACCTGCTCGCCCTCGCCCGCGAGGCCGGCGTCGAACTCAGCATCGACGATTTCGACGAAATCTCGGAGCGCACCCCGTTGATCGGAGACCTCCGACCCGGCGGCCGCTATGTCGCGCTCGACATGGACCGCGCCGGCGGTACCCCGCTGCTGGCCAGGCGACTGCTCGAGGGCGGCAAGCTCCACGGAGACGCCACGACCGTCACCGGACAGACCATCGCAGAAGCCGCCGCCGATGCGCGGGAGACGCCCGGGCAGGACGTCATCCTGCCCGTCGACCAGGCGCTCAAGGAGACCGGCGGACTCGTCATCCTCAAAGGTTCGCTCGCGCCGGACGGCTGTGTGGTCAAGGTCGCCGGCTATGAGCGACAACTCCAGACCGGCACCGCCCGCGTCTTCGAGCGCGAAGAAGACGCCATGGACGCCGTCACCAGCAACCAGATCAACGCCGGCGACATCGTCGTCATCCGCTACGAGGGCCCCAAGGGCGGCCCGGGCATGCGCGAGATGCTCGGTGTCACCGCCGCCATCGTCGGAGCTGGCCTGGGCGAGTCCGTCGCCTTGCTCACTGACGGCCGCTTCTCTGGAGCCACACGAGGCCTGATGGCCGGCCACGTCGCCCCCGAGGCCTACGTCGGAGGACCCATCGCCCTGGTCGAAGAGGGAGACCAGATCACCCTCGACATCGCCAACCGAGAACTCAACCTGGACGTCAACGAAGCCGAACTCGAAAGACGCCGAGCCAACTGGTCCCCCCGCCCTGCCAACTACGAAAACGGAGTCTTCGCCAAGTACGCCACCCTCGTCTCCGGAGCCGAACGCGGCGCCGTCACGAGTTAGTCAGAAGGAGCTCCCCCGGAGGGGGAGCTGTCGCAAAGCGACTGAGGGGACCCGCGCCACGCCAGGACTCACCACCCCCGACGCCGACGTCGCCTCCTCCGACCCCCCGAACTCGACGTCGACGCCTTCAACATCGCGACCAACACCGCACCGACCAACTTGAACACACCGCCGATCAGAATCACCCACGGGGACTCCGCCGCCTCGCGACGTTGCCGCTGCTCGGCACGCTTCGCCCGTCGATGATCCCACGGCTTGACAGATCCCTGCTGTCCCCAGACCCCCGCCCGCTCGCGCCTGGCATAGCGCTCGGAGTCGTCGAAGCCAAGCTCCGCCCCGCCGTACTCCCGGTACCAGTACGCCAGCCCCGACTCCACCATCGCGTGATTGGCTGAATCCCGAACCGATCCGCCCTCTGGATACAGAACGCCAACCAGCCGCTGATAACGATCGACATCCACTACCCGCAACCGCCACTCTCGACGACTCCGAACCACCCGTCTCAAATGGTCATGCGAATCACGCCCCGCCCTCTGATCCTTCTCCGGCGCGTCGATGCCGTACATCCGCACCGAATACTCGTCCCCGTCGGGCAGTTGCACCCTGACCGAGTCGCCGTCAATCACTCGCACCACATGGACCGCATAGTCATCAGCCATTCCCGGAGGATACCTGCGGTAACATCGCCGCCATGACCCGACTACAGATCGCGCCCGACCTCTCCCTCGACATCGCCGAGCAGGGCGATGGGCCCCTCGTCATCCTGATCGCCGGCGGCATGATGGACATGGACCAGTGGGCGCTCGTCGCCGACGCCCTGTCAGACGCCTACCGAGTCGTCCGCTACGACCAGCGCGGCATCGGTGAGTCCGACCAGCCGACCGAGGGTTACACCGTCGACCAGTTCGCCGAAGACGCCGTCAACCTGATCAAGGCGCTCGATTCCGGTCCAGCCGCCCTGATCGGCAACTCGCTCGGCGGAACCGTCGCAATGGGCGCTGCCTTCGCTGCGCCCGCACTGGTGCGAGGCATCGTCACCTGTGCCACGAACGCCGGCCCCACCGGGCCGCCCACGCCGCCCGAGACCATGCAACACATGATGCGCGGCGCACAGCTTCCCGTCCCTCAGGCTGCCGCCGCGATGATGGACATCCTCTTCGCGACCGACTTCATCGACGAGCATCCCGACATGCTCGACGAAGCGGTTGAAAAACGAAGCAAGGGCGCGCCGATGATCGCCACGCTCGGCCCGCTCCAGTCCGTCCTGACATTCGACCCCATCGAACGCCTCAAGACGCTCAACATCCCTATGCTCGTCCTCCACGGAGAGGAAGACATCCTCGTCCTCCCCGACCACGCCCAACTCCTCGCCGAAGCCGCCGGCACCGAAGCAATCCTCATCCAAAACGCCGGCCACGCCCTCGTCGTCGAGCAGTCGGATGCGGTCGCGCAAAATCTGACCACATTCCTCTCTGAACTCGACCCGTAGGAGCGTTCCTCCTTGGCCCCCTCTGATCCCCTCTCCCTCTGGGAGAGGGTGAGGGCCCCCGTGAACAGATCTCCTATACCTCCAACTCCGGACGCTGCAGCACCCAATCCGTCGACTGCTCATACGCATGAGCCACCCGACACACCGTCGCCTCGTCAAAGTGCCGCCCGCCGATCATCAGCCCGATCGGCATCCCGTCGCGGTCGTACCCGCAGGGAATCGAGATCGCCGGAATCCCGGTAACGTCATACGGCGCGGTCAACCGTGCCAGCTCCGCCGTCGGATCGCCATCCTCGATTAACGGCGCTGTCCGAGAGCATGTCGGCGATATCAACACGTCTACGTCCTGCAGCACTTCGACCGTCTCGTCGATGAATTTGCGACGCAGCCGCTGGTCGTTGATGTAATCCACTGCCGTCACCGACAGCCCGGCCTCCACCCGCTCGAGAATGTCGCCGTATTCATCCCGACGTTCGTGCAGCCACTTCGCGTGATAGGCCGCCGCCTCGGCGATGATCGTCAGCCCCCGCGGACGATCGGTCTGCAGCGGCATCTCGACCTCAGTCACTGTCGCCCCCATGCTGCGCAGGTGATCGACCGCAATCTCGCAGTGTTCGATCACATCCTCCGCGCAGCCTTGCCAGAGCATCTGCCGAGGGATACCGATGCGAATCCCGTCCACGCCTTCGACCAACGTCGCCGTGCAATCTCCCACCGGCACATCGGCGCTGCCAGGATCCTCAGCGTCGTAGCCCGCGATCGCGTTCAGCACCAGCCCGGCGTCCTCAACCGTCTTGGTCAGCGGACCGACGTGGTCCAATGTCCACGACAGCGGCAACACGCCGCGCCGCGACACTCTGCCATATGTCCCCATCAGCCCCGTGACCCCGCACACGCTGGCCGGAATCCGGATACTGCCACCCGTGTCCGAGCCCAGTGCCCCCAACGACGAACCCACCGCCACCGATGCGCCCGATCCGCCGCTGCTTCCGCCCGGCACCTTCGCCAGGTCCCACGGATTGTGGACCGCGCCGTAGTGCGGGTTCCGGCTGGTCGTGCCAAACGCAAACTCGTGCAGATTCAGCTTCCCCGGCATGACCGCGCCGGCTTTCTTGAGTTTCGTGTAGACCACGGCGTCAGAATCGGGCACGCGGTCTCGCAGGAATCCGCCGCCGCCCGTCGTGGGAATGCCCGCAGTGTCGACCAGATCTTTGAGCGCCACCGGAATCCCGTGCAACGGACCCAGGTCGCGACCGTCTCGCAATGCGTCGTCGGCCGCCGAAGCCTGTTCGCGCGCCAGCTCCGCTGTCACCGTGATGTACGCGTTGAGCAGCGGCTCGGTCGCGTCCAGCCGCGAGAGCACCGACTCGGTAAGGGCAACCGCCGTCAGCGAGCCGTCCCGCAGCGCGACGCCCGCCTCCACGATCGAGAGGTCATATGGCTCACGATGATCCATCTCAGTCCTCCGCTCCGCCGCGCAAGTCGCCGACATCGAAACGCAGGCCAATCGCGGGCTCGGTTTCGCCCAGGTCGGGCAGCGGCTCCGTCCGTAACGCGTTTCTCAGCGTCCGCGTCACAATCGGCAGCGCGCGCTCCAGGTCCGCGTCGCTCGCAGACGCGCCGAGCGACTCGGCGAACGCCGCCAGTGCCTCCAGTGGTGAGTCGGCCATACCCGCTCCTCTCCCGCTCAAGTCTGCGCTAGATGATACGCGCGCGACCCCTATCCTGCCCTCATCCAGTCCGCATCCACAAACCCAATCACAACGCTGTAAGGAGTCCTCCCGATGGCCGATGAAGTCCTGTTTGACGTGTCCGAGCGAGTCGCAACGATCACCCTCAATCGCCCCGACAAAATGAACACGATCAACAGCGCCCTCGGCTCTCAGTTGATCGAGTCGCTGGTCGAAGTCCGCAACAACGACGAGATCCGCTCGGCGGTCATCACAGGAGCCGGCGACCGCGCCTTCTGCGCCGGCGCCGACCTCACCCAGGGCGACGGACCCGCCGCCTCCGCCGGACCCGCAGGCCATTTCCCAACCAACGCCGGCGACCGCTTCGACGAGTTCGACGCCAAGAAGCCCTTGATCGCCGCGATCAACGGCCACGCCCTCGGCGGCGGCTTCGAGATCGCCCTCGTCTGCGACCTGCGCATCGGCGCCGAAAACGCCCGCGCCCGCCTCGGCCTCCCCGAGATCACGCTCGGCTTCTTCCCGCTCGCCGGCGGCCCCATGCGCCTCCCCCGCGCCATCCCCCAGGCCTACGCCAACGAGATGCTTTACCTCGGCCGCCGCCTGAGCATGGAGGAAGCCCTCCAGTGGGGCGTCATCTCCCGCCTCGTCCCTCAGGACCAGCTCCTCCCGACCGCCCAGGAGATGGCCGCCCAGGTCGCCGGCTACGCCCCCATCGCCGTCCGAGCCATGAAAGAACTGATTAACGCCCAGGGAGACATGACCCTCGCCCAGGCCAACCGCTTCGGAGGCTCCCTGCGCTGGATCGTCGGCCAAACCGCCGACTCCAAAGAAGGCCCCCGAGCCTTCGCCGAAGGCCGCCAACCCGAGTTCAAGGGGGAATAGCCTTACCTCTCGAGGAACGTATTGATTTGATGGAGATCGAGATGGATCCGCTTGGAAGCCTCAACCAGATTGCCGCTAGAGTTCCCAACCTTCAACTGGACAGACTTAATGAGGAGGGGGCAAAACACGCGCTGGTGCTTCCGTTCCTTCAGGCCCTGGGATACGACGTCTTCGATCCGCAGCAGGTTATCCCTGAGTTCACGGCCGATGCACCGGGCATTCGTAGTGAAAAGGTGGACTATGCCCTGTTTCATCGTGGTCAGCCGGTCATTCTCATCGAGTGCAAGCAACCCTCCACGAAGTTGTCTACCCGGCATCAGTCACAGTTGTTCCGGTATTTCGGTGCCGTAAACGCCAAAGTTGGAATTCTGACAAACGGCATCGTCTATCGGTTCTTCACTGATTTGGTGGCCGCGAACAAGATGGATGAGGATCCCTTCCTTGAGATCGACCTCTTGGACATCAACGAGTCAGCCGTTTCGGAGTTACGGCTGCTCACGAGGGACGAACTGAATCTCGAGGGAATGATTCAGTCTGCTACCAACCTCAGGTACTTGCGCGGCATGCACGAGACGCTCGATCGCCAAGTCACTGATCCTGAGCCCGAGTTCGTTCGCTGGCTTGCCAAGCACGTTTTCGATGGCCCTATGACTGGAACGCGGACAGAGAAGTTCACTGAGCTGTCTCGTGTCGCGTTTCGCGATGTCATCGCTAGTCGGGCCAATGAAGCGATCCGGTCTGCGTTGCAGCAGGATGACCAGCCGGCGTCTGCACCAGTCTTAACTGATGAGTCAACTGACGTTGATGAGGTCGACCATGATGACTCGGAGCCGAAGAAAAACTCCGGAATCGAAACAACCGTCGAGGAGATCGAGGCGTACTTCGTGGTCAAGTCGATCTTGCGTACTGCGCTCAGCCCTGAGCGAATAGCCTTCCGTGATCAGAAGAGCTATGCCTCGGTCCTGTTGGACGACAACAACCGAAAGCCTGTCTGCCGTCTGCGCTTCGGAGCCAAGACAATGCAGATCGGGCTATTCGACGCCGAGAAGAACGAGTCGCGTCATCCGATTGAGTCGCTTGATGACATCTACACCCACGCTGAAACGCTGCGCGAAACAGCTCTCGGCTACGACAACTAGCCGGTATGGCCGCGAGGCCATCTGCGGCTGAGACAGGACCCGACCGATGAGAAGCCAGGAATCGCTCAACGAACTCCGCTACCTGCGACGCATCCACGAAGACGTCGAGGACCAGTGGCGCGCCCGACAGCCCGACCCCGATCGTCTCCATCGCACGATGGCCCTGCTCTACACCAGCCACGGCCTCGTCTGGAAGTCCCACGGCTGCTCCGGCGCCGGCGAGCACGACCCCTTCGCCGGCGAAATCGTCGAGCTCGCCCTGCGCATTGAAGCGTCTTCGCAGCGTGGCGCCCACCGAGCCTTCAACCTGTTCGAGCAGTGGCGCTGCGAGGCCTGTAGCTGGAACTGCAACGCCCTCTACACGCTCTGGGCCACGACGGCAGAACCCGCCGCCGAGTTTCAGCCGCTCGACGCCATCGACGACCACCGCCTGATGCACGAACGAACCAATCAGGGACTCGATCAGCCCCTCCCCGAAGCCCTCGACATCCGCAACAACGCCGCCAGCATCCGCCTCGAAGCCAACACCCAAATCGCCGACCGACTCGCCCACTGGACCCACGCAGGCCTCCTCAGCGACAACGTCGACGAGCGTTACCAGACTGAACTCACCGAACCAGCCGCCGTACAAGCCTGATTGCCATGACCTACCTCCCCCTCGACCACCTCTTCGTCCTCGACCTGACCCGCGCCCGCGCCGGCCCCACCGCCACACGACAGCTCGGCGACTGGGGCGCCGACGTCCTCAAGATCGAGCAGCCCGAAGTCCCCGGACAGGGCGAAGGCGTCACCGGCGCTCGCGAGTCCTCCGACTTTCTCAACCTGCACCGCAACAAGCGCTCCCTCACCCTCAACCTCAAGGAGCCCGAGGCGGTCGAGATCTTCCTCACTTTGGTCGAGCGCGCCGACGTCGTCGTCGAGAACTACCGCGCCGACGTCAAGCGACGCCTCGGCATCGACTACGACGCCTGCCGCGCCCGCAACCCGCGCATCGTCTACGGCAGCATCTCTGGCTTCGGCCAGGACGGACCTTACGCCTGGCGCGCCGGCGTCGACCAGATCGCGCAGGGACTCGGCGGCATCATGTCCGTCAACGGACTGCCCGGCTCCGGACCCGTCCGCGTCGGCATCCCGATCGCCGACCTGACCGCCGGCAACTTCCTCGCCCAGGCCATCCTCATCGCGCTGATCGAGCGCGAGCGCTCCGGCGAGGGCCAGTGGGTCCACACCTCGCTGCTCGAAGCCCAGATCGCCATGCTCGACCTCCAGGCCACCCGCTGGACGATCGACGGCGAAGTCCCGCCCCAGGCCGGCAACGATCACCCAACCCTGATGCCCACGGGCGTCTACGAGACTTCCGACGGCCACATCAACATCGCCGCATCCGGCGGGGTCATGTACGCCCGACTCTGTCGCGCCATCGAGGCCGAGGAACTGATCGACCATCCCGACTACGCCTCCTCCGTCCGACGCTCGAAGCACCGCGGTGCGCTCAACGAGGCGATCAACCAGCGCACCCGCACCAACACCTCCGAGCACTGGATCCAGTGCCTCAACGAGGCCGGCGTCCCCTGCGGTCCGATCTACGACATCCCCGGCACCTTCGAGGACGAGCAGGTCAAGCACCTGGGCATCGCCCGCCAGGCGCCGCACCCCGAGCGCGGCGAGATCACCGTCGTCGGACAGCCGATCAACCTCGCCCGAACTCCCCAGCCCGACAGGATGCGCCTCGGCACTCCCGCCCTCGGCCAACACAACCACGAGGTCCTCACCGACCTCGGCTACACCCCCGAATCCATCGCCGACCTCAAAACCCGCGGCGTCATCTAGATCCCTCTCCCCGCGCCGCCAGGCGGGGGGAGATGCCGAAGGCAGAGGGGGGCAGCCCCCAGAGTTCAGGAGACCACCAATGAAGCACCACATCGCCCTCGACACCGACAAGATGCTCGCCTGGTCCGAGGACGGCATCGGCTGGATGGTCTTCAACAACCCCGAGAAGCTCAATGCCATGGGCGTCGCCATGAACGCCGCCATCCCGACGATCATGCACAGCTTCCGCGACGACCCCGATGTCCGCGTCGTGGTCATGGCCGGCGCCGGCGACCGCGCCTTCGTCTCCGGCGCCGACATCTCCGAGTTCGAAGCCCAGCGCTCCAACCCCGAGACGATCAAGAAGTACGACGAAATCGGCGCGGCCGCCGGCCGCGCCTACGGCGAGCTCGACAAACCGATCATCGCCATGATCCAGGGTTTCTGCATGGGCGGCGGACTGCTCACCGCCCTGCGCGCCGACCTGCGCATCGCTTCCGACGACTCCCAGTTCGGCGTGCCCGCCGCCCGCCTCGGCCTCGGCTACGGCTACGGCGGCGTCAAGACCCTCTGCGACCTCGTCGGCTTCCCCGCCGCCCAGGAGATCCTGCTCACCGGCAAACGCTTCCCCGCCGCCGACGCCGCCCGCTGGGGCCTCGTCAACCGCGTCACCACCCTCGAAGACCTCGAACCCACCGTCCACGACCTCGCCGGCACCATCGCCCAGAACGCCCCCAAAACCATCCGAGCCATCCGCCGAGCCATCCAGGAAATACCCAAAGACCCCGACCATCGAAACCTCGACGAAGTCAACGCCCTCGTCCAGGCCTGCTTCGCCTCCAACGACTACAAAGAAGGCCGAACCGCCTTCATGGAAAAGAGAAGGCCCGTCTTCCAGGACGCCTGATCACATGGTCCCCTCTCCCCAGGGGAGAGGGTTAGAGCCTGCCCCCGCGAAGGCGGGGGGTGAGGGCCGCCCAGCACCGTCTTTCCCCCACACCATGTTCCTGACCTGAACAGGAGGCAGGAACCACAGTCGCGCCCTCACCTAACTGCTAGGCTTCACCAGCACGCGGGCTGGGGAGTGGTCAGTTCCATGTTGAAGCCGCTGCTGCGTGTCGGTGCCTTGCTCCTGATTCTCATCTCCTTCGGCTTCGCCGCCGAGCCTGCCCAACTGCAGAGTCCGCCGAACTCCGAGGAGATTGAGTTGGCCATCGCCGCCCGCATCGATGCTCGGGACCGAGTCGAATTCGGGGTGATCCCTCCTGGTGGCCAGGCCTTCGACTCCGAGCTGCCCAGCGCCCGCTTCCTGCCCCTCAACCTTGTGCAGTCCAGAACGTCGTGGCGCTCCAGCAGTCCCGTGACGATCTGGTTCCCGGGCCAGGATCCGGAACGCCTGACAGTGCGCGTCGCCGCCCGCGGCACCGGCGACGACACCGTCGAGTTCGCGCTGCAACTCCAGGACGATGCCGGCGACTGGGGACCTCGCCTGTCCCCCACCCGTCGGATACTGCCCTTCAGCGTGCCGGTCGGCCGATGGTTCCGCAGCACCCCCGTCAGGCTCGATTTCTCGCCTCCGGCACCCACAATCGACGAGATCCTCTGCTCCCCGGAGTCGCCAAGGGCCACGGAACAGCTGACATGTCAGGCAGAAGTGGGCGGCGAGCTGACTCGCTACGCTTGGTCCGCCCGCAGCGGAGCCCACGGCGGCAGCGGGTCGACGTTCTCGACGTCATTTCCTACCGCCGGACATTGGACCGTACAGCTGACGGTCGAAGGACCCGGCGGTTCCTCCACCGCGACTCGAACCCTGTACGTCCAACCTCCACTCCCGCCGGTGGTCGAGTCGATCATCTGCCATCCCGTTGAAATCTTCATCGGGGACCCCGTCACATGTCGGGCGCAGGTACGTGGCATCTTCGACGAACTCACCTGGGATTACCCCGACAACGTGCAACTCAATAGCAAGGATCCGTTCACAATCGAACTCCCGACCGAGGGTTCGTACCGAATCGCCGTCATTGCCACCGGCCCCGGCGGAGACAGCATGGAACACGAGACCGTGCTCACGGTTGTCTCACCGCCGCGCATCGAAGCCGTCGACTGCTTGCCCAAGGCCCCCGAGATCGGCGAAACCGTCACCTGTACCGCTTCCGTCACTGATGCAAACGTCGGGTATCACTGGAGCGCAACCGGCAGCCCGTCGACCGGCAACGAGCCCGTCTTCCAGACCTCGTTCGACAGCGAGGGCGGGCAGATCATCGCGCTGCGTATCGTCGGACGAGCCGGCGACGATTCCAGCTTCGACAGCGTCAGCGTCGGCAGACCAGGACCCCAGATCCAACAAATCACCTGCACCGCCACGCCTGAATATCCCGATGATGCGTTAAGGCCCGATGGAACGTATCCCCCAAGGTCCAATTACAACATCTATTCCTGCCACGCCGAAGTCGATGAAAGCGCCGGACGTGTTACAGAATCGGCGTGGTGGTCGGCGCACCAGAGTGTCCACAAGCCTCGGGAGTTTGATCAGTACCCAAACAACAACCCGGAATTTCGAGTATTCCGAAGCGGCACGTCGATCCTGTTTGTCTACACCGTCCGCGGCGCAAACGGCTCGACTGATACGGCATTCTGGATGGATCGCGGCGCCCCCCGGGAAGACGGCGCCTATTGGGCTCCGAACTGGTGCGCCCCCATCCTGCCGGCCCGGGGCGAAATCCTCACCTGCGGGCGGATCGGCAGCCTCTACCACGGGCGGCCCCCCTCGAGTATCTGGTGGCGCGTTGACGCGGGCCATCCCGATGTGACGCAAAGCGCCATTTTCCGCACCTACTTCACCACTTCGAAACCGCGCCAGGTATACGCCGGCTATCGCTACCCCAGCTCCAGTGGAGCGGGTCGACTCAACCTCAGGGTCGCAAACAGTGGCCCAATCTCAGGTCCGATCATCGATTCCATCACTTGTGATCCCATAGCTGAATCGCCCAGAGACCCGTTCCTGCTCTGCAGTGCAACGGTCAGCGGCGGCCAGATCGATTCCTACCATTGGCGATTGTGGGGCTCGCATGACCTCGATCCCAGATGGCAAGAACGCGAGACATTGACGATCCGTCGGTTCTCGGACGGACCCCGTACGTACGTCCTCGTGGTCAAGGGTCCTGGTGGCAGCGATGTACGCGAGGTGAGGGTCCGCGAAGGCCAATAGCGATGAACAAATGGGTGTGAGTCGCCTCTCCCGGACCAGAGCAGGAGAGTGTCGCTGCATCTCGACTGCCAAACGCCTCCGAACTCGGTTCGAAGTCCACTGATGCTCAACAAGAACGTGCTAGCATCGGCCAACTTGCGGGCGGGATCGCGAGGAGGTCCCAACATGCACCAGGTGGCTCGTTGGCTGGCAGGGCCGCTGGCAACCACGGTGGCCGTGCTGCTGATCGCCCAGATCTCCGCCCAACTCTCTTCGACCAATGTCGAGGTTCAACTCGCCGTCACCGCAAGAATCGACGACCAGGATCGCCTCGAGTTCGGCGTCATTCCGCCGGGAGGCGCAACCGCCGACCGCCTCTTGCCGCGCGCCCGCTTCCTGGCCTGGGACCAGGTTCAGGATCCCTCCGGCTGGCGCAGCAGCTCGCCCGTCGACGTGCGCGTCGGCCAACAAACCGGCGAAACGATCGTGGTGCGGGTCGTCGCCCGCGCCACCGGTGACGAAACGGTCGAATTCGGCCTGCAGCAACAGTCAGACGACGGCGGCTGGGGCGAGCGCATCCTCCCGCCGCGGAGGGTGTTCCCGCTGACCAGCGTGGCCAGCATCTGGCTCCGCAGCCGGTTCGTCACCGTCGACGTCTCAAACGTGGGCCTGTCCGACTGCGCGATCGATCAACAACTCGCCATCGGCCGCGGCTGTCGATACCCAGGAAGCGACGAGGTGTTCGCCGTCGACCTTGACGGCCGTGGGACCTATCGCGGCGATTCGGCCTCGAACCGCCTGCAGGTGCGCTTCAACGTCGGCACCGCCTTCCACCAGTTGCAGGCGGAATCGGAACGCGACGTCTGGCGAATCACCGGTCTCGGAGTCTTACCCCTCTGTACCAGAGATCAGATCGTTGCCCGCGGCCAGACCTGTGACCATCCGGGCACTGGCGAAGAGTTCTCAGTCGCCCGCGACAGTTCGGCAACCTTCCGCGATCAGACCTATCAGTCGGGAACGATCCAGCTGCCCGACTTCGAGGCCGTCCGCGCAGGTCGCACCACCGGATGGACGATGATGCGCGTTGCCGCGCCTCCCCAGATCGACGCGATCCGCTGTTCACCGTCGAACCCGATGGTCGACGAAGTTGTGAGGTGCATGGCCGAGTCCAACACGCTGTTTGATGCCCATAGTTGGTCCGCCGCCGCCGGTTCGCCTCGCCGCAGCTCAGCCGCCGAATATGTAACGACGTTTGCAAGTGGCCGCGACATAACCATTCGCCTCTCGGCGACTGCCGTCACCGGCGGCGAGGCAACCTCAACTGCGATCCTGCGAGTCCACGAGTCACCTGCCGTCCATCAGATCATCTGTACTCCCGCCGAGCCGGCGATCGGCATGCCATTCGTCTGCCAGGCCCACGTCTCCGGGTTGGCCAGCAGTCTGTCGTGGTACGTCGATGAGGTTCTCGTTCACTCGGGAGTGAACCAATTGATCACAACGTTGGATGAGCCCGGCGAGCACCAGCTCAGATTCGTCGCCGACAGCGGTCGCGGCCCCAGCGATGAAGACGACGTCACCTTGAATGCCCGCGTCACGGCCGTCCAGATCAGCGCCGGCTATGGACACACCTGCGCACTCGACGGCGTCGGCCATCTCGAATGCTGGGGAGTCAACTGGGAAGGCCAAACTGCCGTCCCGGAGGGTCAATTCAAGCAGGTCAGCGCGGGCAGCATGCACACCTGCGCCATTGATGAGCAGGATCACGCCGTCTGCTGGGGTGACAATCAGAGGTCCGACAAAAGCTATGCGGGTCAGTCTGATCCGCCAGGAGGACGCTTCCGACAGGTATCGGCCGGTAGCGACCATTCCTGCGGTATCCGATTCAATGACCAGGTCGAGTGTTGGGGAACCTACCTCAGCAAGAGAACTCCGTCGTTGGACGGCAGCTATCGAGTCATTGACGCCGGCAACCGCAACACATGCGGCATCACTGTCAACGGCGATATCCGCTGCGATAGCGGTGGAGGTCCAAGTACGACTCCCCCGAGCGGGCAGTTTGTTCAGCTCAGCTTGCAGGAGTATCGCGCCTGCGCCATTTTCACCGATTCGTCCATGTTCTGCTGGAACCTGAACAACGACAGATACTCCGTGACCACGCCGAGCGAATCTCAGACCTTCCTGACCGTGAGCGTCGCTGCCTGGCACACCTGCACCATCACCGTCGACCAGGAGCCCTTCTTCGACGATGGAGAAGTCAACTGCTGGCAACATAGCGTCACGGATTTCAATCACAACAAGGGACAGACCATTCCGCCCGACGAACGCTTCGTCGACATCGCCTCCGGCACCTTCCACACCTGCGGCATCAAGACCAACGGCAAGGTCGTCTGTTGGGGCGACGGCAGATACGGCCAGCTCGACGTCCCCGAGCGCTTCGCCGATCCCTGACCGCCCACACCGCCTGATCGGCGCATCGGCGTGGTGTATGTGCACACCGACTCAGTGCCAGTCATGGGACTTGGGCAGGGGGACATCGGCCCCGACGGCTTCGATTCGTTCGGCAGCGATGTTGGTCGTGCCGTCCCAACGGTCGATCCGACCGTGGATGATGATCAGCGGATTTGACAGCGCTCGGCGGCACCTGGCAAAGACCTCAGGGCGGACGACCGCCTGCACGTCGCCGGTCTCGTCCTCAATCGTGACGAAGACAACGCCGTCCGAGCCTTGCGGATGCTGCCGCGCGATCGGCCAACCGGCGACGCAGATGCGCTGCCCCTCCTCCGCCCGATACGTCTCGGCGGTTGTCAGCACATCAGCATCGAGCCTGGGGCGGATGAACTCCATCACGTGACCACGGGGGTAAATCCCGAGCACGCGGTACTCGCCGACCATGTTCTCGTAGTCGCTGAAGTCGTCGAACTGAGGCGGCGGGTCAGCGCTGTGGACCGGGAACGCCCGCTGGCCATTGCGTGCCGACGGAATCGAGAGTCCCGCCTCCCAGAGCGCCGCGCGGCGGTTGGGCGTGAGCGCGTCGAATGCGTCCGCCTCGATCAGCGAGCGCAGCGACTGCGGCTTGAGCCCCGTCCGCCGGACCAGCTCGCCGGCGTCGGCGTAAGGGCCGTGGCGCTCCCGTTCCCCGACAATCAGCCTGGCCGATTCTGGCCCGATGTTCTTGATCATGCCCAGCCCGAGCCGAGCCGAACCACCCTCAGGTACGCAGCGCACCTGACTGCAGTTGATGCAGGGGTTGAGAAACGGCGTCCCGAAACGGCGTGCGTCCTGTTTCAGTGTCTCGAACGGATAGAACCCCATCGGTTGATTGTTGAGCAGCGAGACGAAGAACTCGAGCGGGTGGTATCGCTTGATCCAGGCCGCCTGGTAGGCCGTGATCGCAAAGGCATGCGAGTGCGACTCGGGAAACATGTAGTGACCATTAATCTTGCCGAAGATGCGCTCGGCGATGTCAGCCGGCACACCGTTGGCCTGCGCACCCTCAAGGAAGCGTTGACGGTGCATCGCGATCAGATGTTTGTTGTTCGGCTTGGAGAACGCACGCCTGACCTCGTCCGCCTGAGACCCCGTCATCCCGGCGACGTCCATGATCAGCTGGACGACCTGCTCCTGCCAGACGATGATTCCGTAGCCGCGTTCCAGTGCGCGCGCTTCCAGCGGGTGGTCGTAGTCCCAGCCGGCGCCCTGACGGTAGCGCTCGACGAACTGGCTGACGGCGCTGCCCTGCGTGCCCACGCCCGGCCGGATCAAGGCGACCTGGTAGGCGAGATCGCGCAGGTTGCGCGACTTGAGCCGCTGACCCATCTTGAGTTGAGCCGGCGACTGAAGCAGGAAGACGCCTTTCGACTTGCCCTCGTTGATCAGGTCGTAGACGCCCTCGTCCTTGGGACTGATCCGGCTCAGATCGGGACGCTCGCCCTCGCGCTGCTCGATCAGGTCCAGCGCCTCCTCGATCTGGTCGAGCACGGGCAAGGAGAGTAGATCGATCTTGGCGAAGTTGGCGTCGGCCACACTGTCCTTGTTCCAGTCCATGATGTAGCGGCCGGCGATCGCCCCGGCCCGCACCGGGACCAGTTCGGGGATCGGCGAACTGCTCAGGATCATCCCACCCACGTGCTGGCTCAATCCGCGCGGAGCCTCCATCAACTGCGGCGCGAGTGCGATTAAGTCGCGCCAGCCGTAGCCCTCGATCTTCTCGCGGAACGCCGGCAACTGCTCCATCTCCTCGCGCAGGCGCGTACCGTCGTGCGAGTGAATCTGCTTCGACAGCAGCCGCAGATCGTCCGGCGGCAACCCGAGTGCTTTTCCCAGATCCTGGATGATCCCTTTCACCGAATAGGTTGAGATCGCGCCGGTCAGCACCGCGTAGTCGCGGCCGAAAGACTCATGCACCCGCTCGATCAACTCGTCGCGTAGTCCGCGCGGGAAGTCGAGGTCGATGTCGGGCAGCGAGGCCATGTCGTCGGGCAGGAAGCGCTCCAGCGAGAGATCCCACTGCAAGGGGTCGATATGGCTGATTCCAATCAGATAGCCGACCAGCAGCGCCACCGATGATCCGCGTCCGCGACCGGGCGGACGCTGCTCGATCGGCGTCTCCGGCTCGACCAGGCCGCGCGCCTCCATGATCTGTTGAGCGAGACGTACGATCTCGCGATAGAGCAGCAGAAAGCCGGCCAGGTTGTGCTTCTCGATCAGACGGAACTCTTCATCGAGCCGTTGTCCAACCTCACGCGTGACCGAGCCGTAGCGCCGGGCGGCGGCCTCCTCGCAGAGCCGTCGGAGATATGTGTCGGGCTCATAGCCCGCAGGCACTGGCGGTTGAGGCAGGGCGTAGCCCAGGTCGATGTCGAGGTTGAACTGACACTGCTCGGCGACACGACGGGTATTGCAGAGCGCTTCGGGGATGTCGGCGAAGAGCTGTTGCATCTGCGCCGCTGACTTGAGGTGGAGATGATGGTTCGGCTGGATGTGCTGCAGCGCCTGGTCGAGTGTGGTGTTGTGCTTCGCGGCGACCAGCGCGTGCTGCAGACGGTAACGCTCAGGCCTGTGGTAGTGCACATCGTTGGTCGCTACGAGCGGCGCACCGAGCTCGCGGGCCAGTCCCACGAGCTCGCGGTTGCGTTCCAGGTCGCCGCGCAGGAAGTTCTGTTGTAGCTCGACATAGGCCGAGTCCACGCCGTACCAGTCGCGGTATTGGCTCAGCAGCTCGCGAGCCTCCGGGTAGCGCCCCGCCAGGACGAGTCGCGAGAGTGGTCCATCGCGTCCGCCACAGAGCAGCACGAGGCCTTCGGCATGTTCGGCCAAGCGCGCCGGATCGAGCTTGGGATCACGCCGGTCGACCTCATTGGCCAGTGTGAACAGGCGCGAGAGGTTGGCGTAGCCTGCGCGGGTCTTGGTCAGCAAGACGAGGCGAGAGCCATCTGTCAGGGTCAATTCACCGCCCGTGATCGGCTGGACCTCGAGGCTCTTGGCCTGCCGGGCAAACTCCAGCGCGCCGCAGAGGTTCGTGTCAGTCAAGGCCAGCGCGGGCATCCCGGACTCGGCGGCCTGCGCCAGCAGCTCATGGATATGCGACGCGCCCAGGCCGAAAGAAAAAAAACTCTTGGCGTGTAGTTCGACGTAGGTCATGACGACGCGTCTTGCCGGTACCAGCGGTCTTCACACTGCTCGCGAAAGAGTGTGAGCTGGGTTCCGTTTGCTTGGCTGACCCGGTAGTAGGAGCGAGTCACGGGCGTTGGTCGCCACCAGAGATCGAAACTCCATTGGTCCTCGATCCGCGTCACCTCGCGCCAACGCTCGCCGATCTGAACGGCACGCGGTTCCTGCGTAGGCCCCTCGCGCACAGCAACGATCTCTGGCGTGGTCAACGACCGCATGCCGTCACCGGCCGATGGATCGATTGAGACCTGCAGCGCGCGCAGCTCCGGGAGCGGGTGCCAGGGTGCCACCTCGACCAGGCGGTGGAGCGAATGCTTGCCGTTCAACCGTGCCTGGAGCTGCCGCTCGGTCTCGAGCAGCCGCCGCTCTCGGTCATGGCGCAAGTCGGGGAAAAACGACAGCTGCTCGCCGCTCGCACCGCTGAGATTGGCCAGTGTGATCGTCATCGCCTCGACCGGCGCCTGCGGATGCTCGACCTCCAGGCGCGCCTGAATGATCTCAGCCGTTCGCCGCCAATCACCCAGCTTGGTCTTGAAGTGGAACGTCCGCTCCCAGGTCGGTGCATCCTCCAACACGCAGGTCAGTGTCGCCGTCTCCACGTAGCGGCCCTGCATTCGCGGCTGCGCGTAGACGCGCTGCAGCAACGTGTCCACAGCCGCACGCAGGAGCTGGAGCGAGGTCGATTCGGGTGGCAACGAGAGCGTCTCCGTCACCGGTTCTGTGTATGCGCGAGGCCGCAGCGGACGCTCATCGATCCCGTTGGCCAGCTCCCAGACGCGACGCCCCTCGCGTCCGAAGCGGTCGAGCAACGCCTGCGGCTCCTGCGAGGCAACGGCCCCCATCGTCACGAGCCCAAACCGGCGCAGATCCTCTTTCAACTCGGACGCACAGGGCAACAGGTCGATCGAGTGCGGCGCGAGAAACGCGGCCGCGTCGCTGGGAACCGTGGTCACATTCGCTCGGCCTCGTACTCGGCCTCGTACTCGGCCTGGTACCTGGGCCGCCACCAGGGAGGTGAACTTGTTCGGTCCCAACCCCAGCCGCGGCTTCAGGTACTCGGATGCGGCTCGTAGCAGCGCCTCATGTAACTCCGCCTCGCCGCCGTGCATCGTCGCCAACCCGTTCACGCCCACATAGCCGATGCCTAACTCTGCGCCCTCCACCCGGTCGCTGATGCTGTCGAGCGCGCTGAGCATCTGCTCGAACGCCTGGCGATAGTACGGTTCATCCGTCTCCAAAATTGTGGCCTCGGAGTGCAACGAGAGTGCCTGTCTCAGGCTCTTCCCCAACGTCAAACTGGAAGCCGCCGGCAGATGATCGACGACCACCGCCCGCCCGCCCGAGCGATCCACGATCACGCCCACACGCTCCGCCAGCTCCGGCCGCCGCGCCAACTCCAGGCGCGCACGCCAGTGGGCGATGGCGATGCAAGCAATAGGTGTTCCCTGTCTCATCTGAGATTCCGTTCCGAACACAGTGATTATCTTAGAACTAAAGTTCTCTATGGGTCAAGAAGATCCGCTGGCGCCTCTCCACATAACCGCAACCCTGTCCACATCCGCCACACCGCCGATCAGCTGAATAGAATATATATACGACAAAATCCCATCGCCCAACCCCCGTCGACAACAACCAGAAAATGAGGAGAATTTCCTGGCCAAAACCGAGCAAAATTGAGCCAAATCTGGACAGATCTGGACGAATCTGGACAGATCTGGACTGATCCGGACAATCTGAATCACAATTCCCAGCCCACGACGCCAGATCGTCGATTTTGCGGCCAAATTCCTCTCCGATGCCCCGTTCTCTATCCTGAATCTTTGAGTTGCGTGAGGTGAACCATGCCCGTCGAATTCCTGGGAATGATTGGCGTCAAGCCGTCCGAGTCCAACGCTGCGATGCACATCATCGGCGGCGGCATCGACCATGACTACCTCTGTCGATTCACGAAAGCCCACGAAGACTCCGACTTCGACGGCGTCCTCGTCGGCTACACCTCCGGCGCCGCCGACGGTCTCCACGTCGCCCAGGCCGCTGCCGCCTGCAGCGAGCGGATTAAGTTCCTCATCGCCCACCGACCGGGATTCGTCGCCCCGACCCTCGCCGCGCGCAAGTTCGCCACGCTCGACTTCTTCACTAATGGGCGCGTCTCCGTCCACATCATCACCGGCGGACACGACGTCGAACAGCAGCGCGACGGGGACTGGAAGGGCCACGACGAGCGCTACCGCCGCACCGACGAGTACCTCAGCATTCTGCGCCGCACCCTGGAACACGACGCCCACGGGCGCGAGCCCTTCGACTTCGACGGCGAGTTCTACCAGGTCGTCGGCCAGAACCCCGAGGTCACGCCAATCCAGCCCGGCGGCATCCCGCTCTACTTCGGCGGCGCATCCGACATCGCCTTCGAAATCGGCGTCAAGCACGCCGACATCTACATGATGTGGGGCGAACCGCGCGCCTCGATCGCCTCCACAATCGAGCGCGTCCACGAGGGCGCCGCGAGGCACGGGCGCAAGCCCAGACTCTCCGTCTCTTTCCGCCCGATCATCGCCCCGACAGAGGAGCAGGCCTGGGAAAAGGCGCACAACTACCTCGCCGCGGTGCAAAAGCTCTCCAAGCAACCGCTCGACTTCCGTCCCCAGTCACGCGGCTCGCAGCGCCTGCTCGAGTTCGCCGCCCAGGGCGAAGTCCACGACGAGCGCCTCTGGATGCCGATCGCTGGAGCCACCGGCGCCGCCGGTAACAGCACCGCCCTCGTCGGAACCCCCGAGCAGGTCGCCGAAGTCCTGCTCAAGTACATCGACCTCGGCGTCACCACCATCCTCATCCGTGGCTTCGAACCCCTGCCCGACGCCATCGATTACGGCCGGGAACTGATCCCCATGGTCAAAGCCGAAGTCGCCCGCCGCGACGCCGATGCGGCCCGCCAGACGGCAGCGGTCGCAGACTGACCATGAACGACGCCGAGCGCCGCATCCGCGCCTACGAGGAGATGGGCATCCACCGCACCGGCCGCGAGGCCGACAACACGACCACCTGGTGGATGATCGAAGAACTGCGCAGAATCGGCGTTGACGCCGACCACCAGACCTGGCGCTTCCCCCGCGTCGAAATCCACGACGCCTCAATCCGCTTCGGCCCCTGGGACATTCCCGCCGTCCCGACCTTTGACGGCGCCTTCACCGACCACAACGGCCTCACCGCAACACTGCGCACTGACAACGGCCCTGGCGTCGTCGTCTGGGAGTTCGCCCACGACGACCAGGAGCGCATGGCCGCCGGCATCTACTCGTCCTTCGAGCTCGCACGCCAGGATGGCGCCGACGGCATCATCCTCGTCATGGGTGACCCCGACGGCCATCCAGTCCTGCGCAACGCCGAGCGACCCCTGGACCCCATCGAACTGCCCGTCCTCCAGGTCGCGCCAATAGACGCCGGACCGATCCTCGACGCCATCGGCTCCGAGGCAACCATGATCAGCGACGGCGGCCGAGTCGACGCGCCCGCCGACAACGTGACCGCAACCATTCCAGGCGCCGACCCCGACGCCGAGCCCGTCGTCCTGATGACGCCCAAGTCAGGCTGGTACACCTGCGCCGCCGAGCGCGGTGGTGGGATCGCCATTTGGATGGAAGTCGCCGGACGAATCGCCGCCAATCCCGCACGCCGCACCCTCAACCTCGTCGCCTCCAGCGGACACGAACTCCACCACCTCGGCCTCGACCACTACATCCACGAACTCGGCGACTCCGCTCACGATGTCCACGCCTGGATGCACCTGGGAGCCTCCATCGGCTCCCGAAACGGGCAAGCCGCCTACGCCGCCTCCGACGACGAACTCTTCAACGTCGCCACCGACGCCCTCAACGCGCAAGGCCTCAAGCGCCGCGCATTCCCCGTCGGCAACGCCGGCTACGGAGAAGCCCGCAACATCGGAGAAATCAACGGCCGCTTCGCTTCCTTCCTCGGAGGCCATCCCTACTTCCACAGCCCTCTCGACACCTACGACCGCTGCGTCGACTCCGAATCCCTCGCCAGGCACACCGACGCCGCCGAACAGATCGTCCGCTACATGCTCCGGTAGTCAGATGATCGCGGACCGCCGCAGCCGGGCCAACTCTGACTTCGCAACCCCAACCTCCGACAGCACCTCCGCCGTGTGCTCACCCAGCAGCGGCGCCCGACGCCGAATCATCCACGGACTCTCACTGAGCTTGTACGGCGCACCCGGCAGCCTGACCGGTTCCTCAAACTCCGGATGCGCGATCTCCGTCCAGAACTCCCGCGCCCGCAGATGGTCCGACTCTGCCACCTCGCCAATCGTGTGCACCGGTTGGAACGAGATGTGGTTCTCGCCGAACAGCTCCATCAACTCGGCCTTCGTCCGCTCCTTCATCCACGGATGCCAGAACGCGTCCAGATCCTCGCTGTGCTGAAACGCGAGCCAACGGTTCTGCAGCCGTTCATCGTGCTGCCATTCCGGATCACCCATCAGCTCAAGAAACCGGCTCCACTGCCGGTCGACCATCGTGATCACTTCGTAGTAGCCGTCCTTCACAGGCGTCACCTGCCACGGATAGAAGGCGTTCATGTGCGTCCCGGCCCGACCCCGCGACTGCCCCGTGAAGACGAACGTCGCCACCCCGGCCCCGGCCATCACGTTGCTGATGATGTCGACGATCGACAGCCACGCGTGCTGTCCCAACCCGTCTTCACGCGTCGCCCGTCGCGCCAATAGTGCCGCGATCGCCGCGTGGATGCCGCCCTGAAACTGCGGAGCGTCGTAGGGCAGACCCAGCGGCGCGCGATCCGGATCGCCAATCCGATACGAGATCCCGCTCGCCAGCGACGCGATCAGCGACTGCGCCCGCCAGCCCTCGCGCTGCGTGCCAATCCCGAACACCGTGATCGTCACCTGGTTGAACTCCGGCGCATCGGCCGACAGGTCTTCCCAGGTCAAACCCAGCGATCGCTGCTCCGCAATATGTCGCGACGTAATCACGGTCCCGCAACGACGCGCCAGCCCTCGATACATCCGTCGACCGGCCGCTGACTCCAGATCCAGCGTCACGCTGCGCTTGTTGGTGTCGAGAAAGAGGTGCAGCCCGCTCCGCTCCCGCCGCGGCTCGTCCTTCGGGAACGGAGACAGGCGCCGCACCTCATCACCGCCTGGAACCTCGACTTTGATTACGTCGGCGCCCAGGTCGGCGAGCAGTTTGCCCGCATACGACGCAGCGATCCCGCCCCCGTCCTCGAGCACTGTCATGCCGGCCAGCGCAGCCGTTGAAGCCCCTGCCCTTGGTTCTCCGGTGGTCTCAGTCGTCATCTGAGTGAGGGTAGCGCTAGCCTCTGACACACTATCCGCCGAGCAAGCAGGAGGTGCCCGATGGACGACCTGAGCGGCAAGGTGGCGCTGGTGACCGGCGCCGGATCGGGCATCGGACGCGGTATTGCGCTCGCCTGCGCCGACGAAGGCATGCACGTCATCCTCGCCGACGTGCAGGAAGGCACCGCCCAGGCGGTCGCCGCCGAGGTCGAAGCGAAGGAAGTTCAGGCACTCCCGGTCGACCTCGACGTCACCGACGCCGTCGGCTACGAATGGTTGGCCGAGCAGGTGTATGCGCAATTCGGCGAACTCAATCTGCTCGTCAACAACGCTGGTGTCCTGACCGGCGGCGTCGTCAGCGAAGCAAGTCAAGCCGACTGGGACTGGACCTTCTCGGTCAACATGTACGGGATTGTCAACGGAGTCCAGGCCTTCCTCCCGCGCATGCGGTCTCAGGACGGGGACGCCCACATCGTTAACACCGTCTCGATGGCCGGACTGCGCCTGAACGAGGTCATCCCACTGGGCGTCTACAGCGCGAGCAAGCACGCCGCCTTTGCGTATTCGGAGTCGCTGCGCGACGAACTGGCGGCCGAAGGTATCGGCGTTTCAGCTCTCTGTCCAGGCGGTGTCGACACCCTGATCGGCGAGGCCGGACGCAACCGGCCGGATCAGTTCGGAGGAGCCACCGAGGGAGCCGCGCGGGGCTTCAGTCCGGGAGCAATGTCGCAGCAGATGAACCCCGAGGATGTCGGCCGCATCGTCATCAAGGGAGTCAAAGCGAACCGCTGGCTGATCTTCTCCCACCCCGAGCTGCGCCCGCACGTCGAACGACGTTACCAGCGCATCATGGACGACTTCGACTTCTTCGCCAACGACTGATCCCCTCCCCCCGTGGGAGAGGGTTAGGGTGAGGGCGGCAGTGTCGCGGTCCGGCCATGGCGATAAATCCTAGGAGCAGCAGGTGAGCACGGAACACACCACCCCAACCGACATCCTCCCCGACCCGGAGGTGGTAGAAGTCTCAGACGGCATCTTCGCCTACATCCAACATGACGGCTCATGGTGCCTGAACAATCCGGCCTTCATCGATGTCGGCGACCAGGTCATCGCGATTGACGCCTGCGCCAACGAACGCCGCACCCGCCTCTTCCGCGAAGCGATCGCGAGCATCTCTCCCAATCCCGTACGCACGCTGGTCAATACCCACGCGCACATGGACCACACCTACGGCAACTGCCTCTTCTCTGACGACGCAGTCATCATCGGACACCGAAACTGCCGAGACCAGATCCTCAGGGAAGCGCCCGGTCAGCTTGAGCGCGTCTCAGTCATGTTCCCCGCCGTCGAGTGGGGCGACGTCACCCCGGTCGCGCCCAATGTCGTCTTCGACGACACGATGACCCTCTACGCCGGCGACCTCGAACTGCAGCTGATCTACGTCTCGCCCGCACACACCAACACCGACGCGGTGGTCTGGATTCCCGAGCGCAGAATCCTGATCGCCGGCGACATCATCTTCAACCAGGGCACCCCGTTCGCACTGATGGGCTCTGTCGCCGGCTGGCGCTCCGCACTCGAACGCCTCAAGGAGCTTCCGATCGACACGGTCATCGCCGGCCACGGTCCGGTCGCCGACGCTTCCGTGCTCGATGAGGTCGACGCCTACCTGGAGTTCGTACAGGACTCCGCGAAGTCGGCCTACGACGCTGGAGTTGATCCGCTACAGGCCGCCCGCGATCTCGACCTCGGCCGTTTCGGCGAATGGACCGACGAAGAGCGGATCGTCGGCAACCTGCACCGCGCCTACAGCGAACTCAGGGGCGAAGAGTGGGGCGCAGAGATTGACATGGCAACCGCCTTCGGTCAGATGATCGAATTCAACGGCGGCAAGCCGCTGCGCTGCCTGGCGTAAGCGGAAAAGAAGAGCTCCCCCTTTGGGGGAGCTGTCGCGCAGCGACTGAGGGGGCAGCTGAACCAGGCAGTGAATGCAAGCCATCCCCTCAGGCGGCGTGGCCCCCTCCGCCCTTTCGGGGCGCCTCCCCCAGAGGGGGAGGTCTGCTGAATCCCTGCTCTTCTCCAAAGGGAGGACCCGATTAGATCGGAATCTTCTCGACCTCTTCGGCCGGCATGATCCCGGCCCATTTGCGCAGTTCCTCGTTCAGGCGATCCTCGCGGTCACCCAGGTGGCACTCACGCAAGTAGCCGAGATACGTCTCGACCTGTTCGCGGCGCAGCTCCGCGACGTCCGCCATCGCCTCCTCGGCGCCTTCGCGGCCGTCGCCCATGATCACGCCCAGCGCGCTGTACAGCGTGTCGTCGCCGTCCTTGGCCAGGTACCACTCGGCCTTGTTCAGGTAGCGGTGGACTTCTTCGCGCCGATCCGGCTCCCGCAGCATCAGGTAGCGCATGTGGTCGACGAAGTACGCCAGGTGGCGTTCGATGTCTTTCTGGCAGAGCTCGTAGATCTTCCGCTCCGCTTCGGTCTGAGCCAGTTGCTCACCGTGGCGCAACAGCGCGATCAGCATCGCGTCGTGCATCACCGACGCGACGCAGAACTCGCTGAAGGTGTACGACTGGGTCAGCGGCAGGAACTTCCAGTTGCGGCCGCCGCGGCCCAAGCCGCCGCCGTTGGCCAGCGCCCGCTTGCGCCAGACCTCATACAGCCGAGCGCCGTCAAAGATCATTGTGCCCAGGAAGAGCTTGACCTCGATGTAGCCGTAGGAAATCTCCTGTAGCCAACGACCGGTGGTCTGTGCCTTGGTCCAGCCGTACTCCGAGATCAACGTGGCGATCTGGCAGACCGCACGCTCCAGGTCGGAGCCGATCGGCGCCAGCGACTCCCAGGGAATGTCCGCCGAAGAGTTCCAGCGATCCGCAATCGCATCCTCGTACAGCCCGGCGCAGAGATCCGACCAGACTTCCGACTTACTGAAGATCGAATAGCCCATCTGCTCCGTGCGGGTGTCGGGAATCGCGCCACGGGGAATCTCCGTGTTGTTGTCCCAGTGCTCCGGCACCTCGCCGTAGATGTCGACGTTGAGATACTCGAAGCGCAGGCCCCCATTCTCAGGCGTCGCCTGTTCCTTGGCTTTGACGCCCCAGTGGACGGGAATGTCCAGCCAATTGGAAGGTAAGCCGGACTGTTCCAGACGTTCCTTGGCCGCCGCGACGACATCGCTCTCAGGCATGGTCAATCTCGCAATCCAAGATTCATCCGTCGTAGGGGCGACCCTTACGGTCGCCCTCCGACAACGTTCGCGCCAATGGCGTTGTACAGGTAAGGGCGACCACAAGGGTCGCCCCTACATTGATGCGTTGGCGCGCCTCAGGTTCTAACTCTCGTCGAGCGCACCCGCCAGTGCCGGGTGCAGACGTCCGCTCTCAAGGCGTCCGCCCAGTCCGGCCACGTCGAGTCGGTGCAGGTACTCCAGCACCTGCTTGCGACGTACGTGCCAGAAGAGACGCCAGCCCTCGTCGACATCGCCGTCGCCGAGCAGATAGACCAGCGCGCCGGCGAGGCCGGGGTTGACCTGGTCCGGGTCGACGGTCGAGTTCTCAAACATGTCGAGCGTCCAGTGGACTTCCTCGGCCTTCTCGGGGTCGTTCTCCAGCGTGTACTTCAGGTGCGTCACGCCGTAGGCGACATGGCGCGACTCGTCTTGCGCCGCCAGGCGGAAGATCCGCTTCTCGGCCTCGTTGTGCGCGATCAGCTCGCCCAGCCGGAAGAGCGACTGCACGAAACCCTCACCGAGGATGTGCAGCATCGAGGACATCTGGGTGAAGTCCTCTGCCTCAAGGATCTGGCGCAGGCCGCCACCACCGCCTTGCAACAGCAGGCCGCCGCCGTTGGCCAGCGCGCGCTTGCGGAAGACGTCGGTGTGGCGTGCTTCGTCCATCACCTGCGACATCAGGAAGAGGCCCGACTCGAAGTGATCGGCGGCAATCCGCGGCAGCCACTTGCCCGGCACATCGCCGGCAATGAACTCGACCTCGGTCAGCGAGGTGCACAGCTGCGCCATGGCGCGCTCGATGTCCTCGGGCAACTCGTCCATCGTGTCCCAGGGGATGTCGGTCGCCGACGACCACTGACGCGAGACTGCCTCGTCATAGAGCAATCCGGCCGACTCCGAGAAGGTCTCGGTCGCGTCGCCCAGCACCCACGGCGTCATTCGCGGCGCGGCGCCCTCTGGCGGAGCAGCCCCGCGCGGCCGGGCTGAGTTGTCCTCGGACGTCGCCGGAATGTCGCCGTACAGGGACTTGTTGATCTGCTGCAGGGTCAAACCCTTGCGCCCAGGTTCAGCCGAGACGCCCCACTCCGTATCCAGGTTCAACCAGGACAGATCAAGCTCCGGAACCTCCGGCTCGAGTTGCAGTTCGTCCAGCTTGTCAGCGGTCACCATCGTCAAACTCCTCAAGCAGTCGCGGACCATCCCGCACGGGCACTGTGTACTCGGTTACAAGATAGGGGGTTCGCCCTGGAGTTGTCGAGACCCTGTAAGAGCCGCCTCTGGACTGTCGGGGAGCAGATCACTCTGCTCGATACAGATAGCGAACGTCCCACAACCCGTACAGCGTCGGCGTTGTGTTGCCGAAGACGTTCCGGACCGCACTGAGACGCTCAGCGTGCGAGGTGTATATCAATGGCAGGTTCTCGGCCACGATCTCTTGGGCCCGGTGATACAGCTCGAACCGCAACTCACGATCCAGCTCCTGGCTGGCGCGGATGTAGAGGTCGTCCAGCTCCGCCTCCCAGGCGCTCGCCGGTTCCGGCTGGTTGGGAAACCAGAGGTGCAGATTCTCTGAGCTGTGCCAGAGCACGATGCCGCTGTACGGATCGGGCCCGCCGGTAAAGCCGATCACGATCGCATCCCAGTCGTAGGACGCGGTCAGCTGGCCGACCAGCTCGCCGAAGTCAACCACCTGGAAATCGACATTCAGGCCAATCTCGGTCATCCCCTGATGGATGATCTCCGTCACCTGTTCGCGAACCTCGTTGCCCTCGTTGGTCGCCATCACAAACGCGATCTCGTTGCCGCGGTCGTCCTCGCGGAACCCGTCGCCGTCCCGGTCGGTCCACCCGAGTTCGTCGAGGATCGCGTTGGCCCGATCGAGGTCGTAGTCATATGTCGCGACATCCGGGTTGTGGAAGCCGCCGGCGGCCGGACTAGTCGGCGACCACTGCGGATAACCCAGCCCGTGCTGGACCTGCTCGATGATCGCGTCCTTGTCGACGACGTGAGCCACCGCCCGCCGGAACTCCAGGTTGCCGAACCAGTACCGCTTCTCCTCGGAGAGGTACGCCTCGCCGCTCTCCGGATTGGTCCCCTGGTTCTGGTTGAAGGCCAGGAACGTCGAGCCGAAGTTCGGTCCCCGTCGGTGGATAGTGAAGTTCTCTTCTTCCTGCAATGGTTCCAGATCCGCGAACTCTTGCCCAAGGACGCCGTGAACGTCGGCCAGGCCGCTGCGAAACGCCTCGAGTTCGCTATCCAGATCCGGAACCACCACCTGCACGATCCGGTCGAGATACGGCAGGCGATTGCCGTCTGCGTCGGTCAGCCAGTAGTCGGGGTTGCGGCGGAACACCACCCGTTCGCCGGCCACGTACTCCTCAATCAGGAACGGACCCGTGCCGATGATCTCGGACGGATCGGTGTTGAGATCCCATACCTCGTTGAACGTGCCCGCCTCGACATACGGCTGCAGGATGTGCTGGGGATAGATTGCCGTCGCCATTGAGCGCAGGAACGGCGCGAAGGAAACCGGCAGCACGCACTGCACGGTGTACTCGTCGATCGCTTCAACGGTCATCGGGGCGACCTGCCACTCGCCGTTCTCGTCCAAGAGACGGAAGTTGAACGTCGCGCGGGTCGATGTCGGAATGTCCTCGTTGTAAATGATCTGATTGAAGGTGAACTCGACATCAGCGGCGGTGAACGGCTCGCCGTCGTGCCAGCGCACGTCGCGCCGCAGGTAGAACGTCCAGGTCAGTCCGTCGGCCGAGACGTCCCAGGTGTGGGCCAGGTTGGGCTGCGGCTCACCGCTCAGCCAGGAGATCTCGGTCAGCCCTTCGAACAGGTTGCCCAGCACGCCCGACGAGCCAGCGTCATTGGCCAGGGCCAGGTTCAGCGTCAACGGCTCAGAGATGGTCGCGAATGTCAGCGTCCCGCCGTACTCGCCAATCTCGTACTCGAACGCCTCAGCGTTGGCCCGCAGCCGGCCGACCGTGTCCTCTTCTTCATCCGTGACCAACAGCTCAGGAGAAACCGGAATCTCGTCGGAGCAGCCGCTCCAGAGGAGCGCCGCGGCCAGCATCGCCAACACCACCAATCCTGCGCGCCTCCGGGAACGTCCACGCACCATCCAACTCCTCCCGTTCTCAACACCAAACCGAGCCTATCAGCGAATCCAGCGCATCAGGGCGGTTCGCGCAACGACTCCGCGGGACAACCGCAATCGGTTCCGGTCTCCTAGTCCCGCCTCCTGGTGTCGGATACGATTGGGAAGAACTTCACGACCACTCCTGGAGCCCACATGTCCCTGCCAACCTTTGAGAATGTCCTGCTCGAGCGCACCGGCACCGACGACCGCATCGGCGTGCTCACGCTCAACCGGCCTGAGAAGATGAACGCGCTCTCGCAGGAGCTGATCTATGACTTCCGCGACGCCTGCGAGCACTTCGAGGCCGACGACGATGTCCGCGTGATCATCGTCAAGGGCGCCGGCCGTACCTTCTCGGCCGGCTACGACCTGACCCCGGCCGGCGGCTACGGCGCCGACGCCGTCCACCGACGCTTCCGCACCGTTGACGACGAGGGCAACCGTCTGATCATGGGCATCCGCGGCGGCATGGCCCGCGTGACCGACATCTGGCTCTACTTCTGGAACATGCAGAAGATCACCATCGCCCAGCTCCACGGCTACGCCATTGCCGGCGGCTTCGAGCTCTCGATGATGGCCGACCTCGTCGTCGCCGCCGAGGACACGCAGATCGGCCACCCCGGCCTGCGCTTCGCCGGCTCGCGCACCTCGGCCATCCTGCCGCTGCTGACCAACATGCGTAAAGCCAAGGAGCTCTTCTACACCGGCGACCCGATTCGCGCGACAGAAGCGGCCGAACTCAACCTGATCAACTACGCGGTCCCGCGAGACGAACTGGAAGAGAAGACCCTCGCTCTGGCCGAGCGCGTCTCCAACCTGCCCGCCGATCACCTGGCCCAGCTCAAGGTTCACGTCAACCGCTTCTACGAGAACATGGGCATCTACTCCTCGCTGCGCTCCTCAACCGACCTCGACGCCGTCGGCACCTTCACCAGTCAGCACTACGAGTGGTCCCGTCGGATGCGCGACGAAGGACTCAAGGGAGCCCTCGCCTGGAGAGACGGCCCCTTCGGCGACTACTCCCAGGCACCCCGCAATCGGTAGCTCGGGTCTGTCATACCCGCGCTCGCCGCGGGTATCTCGCCAACAGCAGCACACCCAACCGTGCCAACTTTCATCGGCCTCGACCTCGCCTGGTCTCCAAAGAAGGAGAGCGGCATCTGCTGGTTGTTCGGCGACTCCTCCGAAGATCTGAGCTGCGTGCGCCTCACGGCCGAGGTCTCTGACATGGAGGAACTGGCAGAGGAGATTGTTCGCGTCGATGGCACAGTAGTGGTCACCATCGACGCGCCGGTGCTCTACAGCCCCGAGCGCAACGTCGAGCGCGAGATTGCAAGGCGATTCGGCAAGTACAAGGCGTCGGCTCATTCTCCCCATTCGCACGTCAAGGCGGGTCGTAAGGCCGGGATCGATCTCGGTGAAGCGCTGGCCCGGCGCCGGTTCACCTGCGACCCTCGATTCCTGCTCAAAGGCGGTCGTCCGACGCGAACCGCCGTCGAGGTCTATCCGCACACGATCCACGTCCGCCTGTTCGAGCTCGCTGAACGACTGAAGTACAAGAAGGGGCGGGTAGCCGAGAAGAAGGCTGGTTTGCTGGAGTATCAGTGGCACCTGGAAGCGTTGATCCGGAAGGTGGCGCCGAAGGTGCTTGATTCGGCTGACGTGAAGCGTGCCCTGGACTCTGAGACTGCTCGAAATGCCAGGGGGCGGAGCCTGAAGCGGCTTGACGACACTCTTGATGGGTTGACTTGCGCGCTTGCGGCCTGGTTGATGTGGAATGCGCCGGAGTGCTGGGAGATGATCGGGGACCTGAACGGTTACATCGTTGCTCCGCGCGAGGGTTATCCGGGATAGTCGGGATGGGCCTTTAGCGCCTCGATCTGTCGCGTGTGATCACCGTCGTGGAAGGCCTGGAAGAGGGGCCAGGCCATTGAGGGGAGGTCTCCGAAGAAGGCGTGGGGGACGGTGGTTTCGTTGTCGATTTGTTCGGGCAGGGCGTTGCCGACGCTGAGCAGGCGCTCGCTGACCGCGGTGACCTGGAGGCGGAGGTCGTCGACGTCCGAGGCGGGGGCGGTGATCTGACCCGGCGGGCCTTTGACGACGGTCTCGCCGTTTGCGGTTGCCGCGATGATCTCGGCGATGTTCGGGGAGGCGGTGATGACGTGGCGCATGACTTCGCCGATGGACCAGGTGGACTCGTCCTTGGCGTCCATCTGGGCGGGCGTCCAGTCGGCCTGTTCCTGGGTGATGCCTTGAAGGGCGTCGATCAGGGCGAATCTTGCGTTGGCCATGCGCAGCCAGATTTCGTCCCAGGGCAAGGTTCGGGCGCCGTCGAGGAACTCGGCGCGTTTGCTCTGCTTGAAGTTCTCGAAGTCCCGGTCGGCCATGACGTTCGGTTGTCCTGACTGCTTCGGCGATTTTCGGGTCGAATCGCACGATAGCCCGTCGTGGGCCGGGAATTGTGGTGAGATCTGTTCGGGTGTGTTCGGTTGCGTTCGGCTGCGCGGGTGGCGGTTGGGTGGTTGACGGAAATTTTTTCTTCCGGGGGAGAATGAGAAAACACCGGCTCCGGCCGCGGAAAACACTGGGTTTCGTCGCGTCCGGGGTGGTTGGAAGTGGTTGGCTTTGGTCGATGTTGGAAGGCCGCGGTTGACCGATGCGAGGCGCGTTCGGGGGCGCCGGCAGTCCGGCGCCGGCGTCCGGATTTGTCCAGTTTTGTCCAGATCAGTCCGGATGGGGCTCGATCAGAGTGGGTGTGGTCAGGCTCAATCCGGGAGAATCCCGACCGGTCCGGACGGCTCGGGAATGGGAGTCGAGGTCGGTGACGGAGCATGTCGGCCCCTCCGATCGCTGCGCGTGATGATATGCGGACTGGTGTTCGACGGGCAGGTCGGTGTGTCGGGGGTGACGGTGGCTATTCCTCTGCGTCGGCGTACTGGTTGTAGCCGAGGCCGAGGCCGAGGACGTGCGGCTCGCGATGCAGGAATAGAAGCAGGTGCGTGAGCTCGCCAGGGTCCCAGCCCGTCGTCGGGCCAGCTACCGCGTCCTTTGGTGTCCGAATTTGTCCAGATTTGTCCAGCTCAGTCCAGATTTCACCACCCTCGCTCCACCCCATTCCACCCGATTCCAGGTCCCCATCCCCCGTCCCCGCACCTGCTCCTCCCTCCACCTCGACCCCACGTTACACGGACAAACGTTCGCCGCCAGCGCCGGTGTGTCGGCGGTGACGATGCGGAATAAGCCGAAGAGTGAACTGAGAGTCAGGCCGAGGTATCTACTCGCGCGAGGAGACTGTTCACTAAGTCTCCTCCTCCGTTATCGCAGGTAACTCCACTCCGTGGCGGGACTGGAAGTAGGAACTCAGGATCGTGTATCGCGACCGTAGCGCACCCGCGTCGTTTAGGGCTTGGCGGTGACGGTCGAATGCCGCCAACTGCGGATCTACCCGTACTGTAGGATCAGCAACTTGCCCGGCTGCCAACTCCCGCTGTATTCGCCGCATCGATGTGATGCGCTCCATGAATCGCTCGAATCTACCTCTCGTTACACCGTCCGGCAGACCCTCGTGGCGAGCCAATCGGAAGAGGTGGTAAAAGAGGGTGATCCAGCCGATCCCCTTGAGAAGCGAATCCTTCGGTTCGAAGAACTCACACATCGCATCTGCCACTTCTTCAGAACGCTGTCTAAGCTCCTCTACCGAGGGCGTACGCTGTGGGCTGGCACGATACGATATGACGAGTTGGTCCAGGTCGCTGCGCTTCGTGCTTACAAACCGATCTTCGTGAGAGATCCACAAAAACTTGGCCGCAATGTCCCTGTGGTTATAGCGCCTGTCGGGAAATGGGAGGAACGTAGTAAAGAACCTGTGCTCGGCGAACTCCCTGATTTGTAGGGGAATCGGCCCGCGCAATGCATTTCGGCGTTCCGGCGCGTTTAGATTTTCCTGCTGATTCAGCCTTATGAACATTTCTTCAATCAGGTCAAGTTCGCTCGTCCTCATCACGACGATGGGCATTTCGGTTGAATCGAAGCGGCCGCGGAGCTCTGGAAAACTGTTCAGCAGGTCTTGGTAGGTTGCTCCGGCTGCGTCAAGGTTGGCGGCATGGAGGTATTTGAAATCAGTGGAGAGAGGGTATTGCCCCTGCACGAAATCTCGAATTGCTTGAAGTCGCTGTTTACCGTCAATGACAGCATACTCGCTAACGGAGAACCTTGGATCGCTAGGAGGCAACTGATGAAAATAGAGCTTCGTCAGATCCATTCCGTTGATGATTGAGTCGATAAAGTATTGTTTCTTGTCCAACTTCCAGACTTCGGCTTTTCTCTGATACTCTGGCTCAAAGTCCATGCGATGCCAAGTGCCAACTAGTTCGTGTATCTTGGCACGCGGGTGCAAGTAGAACTCGAACCGCAGGTCAGTCACGGAGCGCCTCCTCTGCGACCCAAGCTACTGCATCAAGATCGCGAAAGAGAGCGAGGCGATTGATGCCGATGGCTCGAAGTTCGGCCCTCAACGCCGCTTTGCTTTTGCCGGGACAAGTGTATCGCCATAGAGCAGTTTCGCCGTACCACAGGTCAAGCGGCTTCGGGTCGGCGTGGTGAATCGTGAAGTTCCCCTGTTGCGCTTCCAGGCGAGGAAAGGTCCTCAGGCCGTGTCCTGCGACGGGCTGAATCGACGCGGTCGCTTGTTCGGCGATCCTGTCTGTTCGATAGATGTCGAGCCTAGTGTCTGCTGGATCGTCAAACATGGGCACCATGGGGAGGTCGCCTTCGTCGGCGGGATCTACACTCGCGCCGCTGTTGAGAACGGTCGGTAGCAGAGCCCAAACATCGCCATCGGCTTCTTCCGCGGAGGTGTTCCAACGAGAAGGGTGAAGTTCGACGGCGAAGTAGAGGGCGATCAGCGGGCTCTCGGTCCAATCCATGAGACGTGATGGAGCACCGTGGTGCCGCATCAGGAACATCAGGTCCCATTCTGTTACAGTGGCGCGTCCGTATGTTTCAAGATAGTTGGCGGCGTTGAGTCGGAAGCGATCGAGTAGGAGCTGTTCTCGTTCGACCCCAAAGCCACGGCGTGTGAGTGAAGTTTTGAGTTGCCAGGTAGTATCTTCATGACCACGATACCAGAGGGGTACGGGGCCGTTGGTGTCGTGGACCTGTTGGCGATGCGCAGCCACCTTCTGAAGAAACTCTGGAACTGTTTCGAAGTTGGCATCAGAGAATAGAATGGCGAGTTCCTCGCTCCCTGTGTCCTCAAGGCCTTGTTGTCGGATGGGCATTGCCGTTTGGTTCGCAGCGAGCACTCTTCCGGCAGATGATCCAGAAACAATGCCGTTTGCGGGCGTGCTTGGCATTCTTCCATTTCGTTGACCGCATCGGAGCCTCGCGAACTTTCACGATTAAATCGCAAACCGTGAATCCGGCATCCTCTGCCATCTCGATGAAGTCGCAGTGCGCCCACTTTGACCGGTGGTTGTTCACCATGTCGGTGATCTTCGCCAGCAGCAGTCCATCGGGCTTGAGCACTCGCATTGCCTGCTCGAGAAATGGCGGATAGAGATAGCTTAAGCTCCAGTCGTGTTCCTTGCCGCAGGGAACGGTGGCCCCAAAGTCCACCTCGAACCGCTTGCTGCTCTTGTCGCGCCCTTGAGGACCCACGTGGGGTGGGTCGTAGACGACCACGGCATAGGACTCATCGGCCACCTCGGGCATTTCTCGGTTGTCCGCGACGATGTCCGGCTTGTGGCTCGGGTCGATGTCCATCGAGACGACGGGGCGAGTCGAACCTCGCCAGATTCGTCCGGTGTTGTAGGTGGCATCGAGTATCGGATGAGGGTCGATCGAGGGATAGAAATTCAGCATGAGTTCCAGGAGTTCGCTGTCGGTCCCAGTCCACACGCTGCTGATCGGTTCGTATGTGGGCGCTTCCGTCATGCCACGCTCGATGTTCCAGGCGTTCGTGCTGTCGTCCTTTGATCCACATTTGGGCAACTCCTCTAATGAGTCCTGCTGGCTCCGTAAACGTTTCAATGCAGTAATGCCGCAAGTTGTCATATGCCACCTTCTTTACGTCATTATGTACGAGCAGACCTTGGATCTATCCTTGGGTCAACTCGACGTCCTCAATTGTGGCGCGTCGCCACGAGGTTTGATTCCGCGGGCGCGGAGGCGTCTTCCTACAAGGGGATTCACGGCTTCCTCGCAGGCGGCTTCGGTGTTCATGGGGTGGATTGCCGCACGGGGGGCGGGCGCTCAACCCCCGGCCTCGCATGCCCTGTTCAAGCCAGCGACAGGCAGGTGCGGGGCTGGCTTCTACCTCGGGGAGAGGGGACCGGCGGAGTTTGGCGATCGCGGGCTGGGCCCCGCATCAAGTGCGGGGCATCGGGGTTTTGCGTGTGGCGCTAGAGAATAGGCATGCTCGGATGATGTTGACGGTGAGGATGGTGGTTGCGGGCCCCGCCCCCGCATCAAGTGCGGGGCAGGCTTCGCGGGGCCGACTTTGGTTGGTTTGCGCGCGGATCTCCCCGAGGGAGAGGGGGCCGGAAGGGAGCGGGGAGGCGGGCGAGATTCCCGCTTGCGCGGGAATGACGGGGGTGGGCGGGAATGACGAAGAGGACCTGCGGGTTAGCGGAACTCGGGGGCAATCTCCTCGATGAAGCGGTCCATTTGCTCGGTTCTCTGGAAGGCGTTGGCGCCGAGGGTGAAGTCGGGGAGGATGAGTTCGTCGACTCCGGCGTCGATGTAGGCCTGGACGGTTTGCTTGATTTCGTCGTTGGCGCCTCCGAGGACGGGGCGGCCGCTGGCTCGGATGGGGCCGAGAACGTCCTCGTTGTCGGTCATCATCAGCAGCATGCAGGCGGAGCGCTCGATCTCGGCGGGGTCGCGGCCGACGTCGGCGCAGTGGGCGTCGAGGACGGACTGCTTGTGGATTAATGTCTCGGGTGTGCCCCAGACGTTCCACTCGTTGGCGTACTGAGCGGTGATGCGCAGGGTGCGTTTCTCGCCGCCCCCGCCGATCATCAGAGGCAGCGGGGTCTGGATCGGCTTGGGCTCCATCGGCGCGTCGATCAGCTGGTAGTGCTCGCCGGTGAAGTTGGTTTTCTCGTAGCGGAACATCTCGGTGATCAGCTGGCAGGCCTCCTCGAAGCGGTCCATGCGCTCCTTGAGCGTGCCGAAGTGGATGCCGTAGGCGTGGTGCTCGTTCTCCTGCCAGGCGGCGCCGAGGCCGAGGATGAAGCGTCCGCCGGAGATGATGTCGATCTGGGCGGCCATCTTGGCGGTCACAGTCGGGTGGCGGTAGGTGTTGCCGGAGACCATGTGTCCGAGCTTGATCCGCGGGATGCGCGAGGCGAAGGCGGCCAGGGTGGTCCAGGACTCGTGCATGATCTCGTCGGAGGCGTCCTCGCCGACGGGTTTGTTGGGCATGAAGTGGTCGGCGAACCAGACGCGGTCCCAGCCGGTGCGCTCGGCGTGTCGGGCGACGGTGAGCACTTCGGCCCAGGGGTTGGAGGCGCCGGGCCAGAATCCGAATCGCATGATGGTCTTCCTTCAGGATTGGGGTCGTGGAGGCAGGCTAGCGAAGGTCGTGTGTAGCGGATCGCATTCGATTGATCTGCTGCGTCGATAGACTGAGTTCGAGTTGAGGAGGCGTCTGTGCCGCGCACGTTGTTGGTGGTGGAGGACGAGCGGCCGCTGGCGGAGACGCTGCGCTTCAATCTGGAGATGGAAGGCTACCGCGTGCGCACGGCCGAGGACGGCGTCGAGGGACTCTCGATGGCGCGGGCGCTGCAGCCGGATCTTGTGTTGCTGGATCTGATGCTGCCGCGCATGGACGGACTGGATGTCCTGCGGGGTATTCGTGAGCAGTCGCAGGCTCCGGTGTTGCTGCTGACTGCGCGGACGACGGAGGCGGACCGGGTTCGGGGTCTCGACCTTGGGGCTGACGACTACATCACCAAGCCGTTCTCGCTGGCCGAGCTCAAGGCTCGGGTGCGGGTGCATCTGCGTCGCAAGCAGGAGGTGACGGTGGAGGATCGGGTGCTCGAGTTCGGCGAGTTCACACTTGATCTGAATCGTCGCCTGCTGAGCCGGGACGGGGAGCCGATCGCGTTGCGTCCCAAGGAGTACGAACTGTTGGCGTACCTGGCTCAGCGCGATGGTCGGGCGTTTACTCGCGATCAGTTGTTGAACGACGTCTGGGACATCTCCTTTGCCGGCGGGACGCGGACGGTCGATGTCCACGTGCGCTGGTTGCGCATGAAGATCGAGCAGTCGGACGGTCCGCCGCGCCATCTGATCACGGTGCGGGGAGCGGGGTATCGATTCGAGCGCTGAGCGTGCGTACGGTCGGAATCGGTGTTGTTGCACTTCTCCTTGGTGTTGGGTTGTTTGCGGCCGATGTCTCGGTGGTCGGCGGCGTCGTGGCGCTCGTGGTGGGCGCGGCGCTCTGCGGCTTCGGCGGCTACCTGGGGCGTCGCGGGCTGGTTGAGCTGCGCGAACAGACCGTCGAAAAGGGATTGGCCGCCGAGGGCTTGCAGGAGGCGCTGTCGGAGCGCACGGCGGAGCGCGACCAGCTCCAGCGCGCGCTGGCCTCGACCGGCGACATGGTCATCGCGCTCGACCGCGACGCGCGGATTCGCTATCTCAACCCGGCGGCGGAACTGACGCTGCGCTCGGGAGAACGCGAGCCGATCGGCGCGCCGCTGCTGGAAGCGGTCGAGGATCCCGACCTCTACGAGGCCGTCCGCCTCGCGATCGAAGACGGCACGCCGGCGGTGCTGGTCGTCCTGCGCGCAGAACGACGCTTCCGCACGGTGGTCGCGCCGGTCGCCGACGTCGCCGAGAGCGGGCCCTGGTCGGTCGTGCTCGCCATGCACGACCTGTCCGATCTGTACGAGGCGGAGATCGCCCGGCGCGACTTTTTCATCAACGCCTCGCATGAGCTACGCACGCCGCTCGCCTCGATCTCGGCCGCCGCCGAGACGCTCGAAGCGGTCAGCCGGCCGAAGGATTCGGAGCGCTTCCGCGCGATCATCCAGTCCGAGGCCGGACGCATGAGCCAGCTCGTCGAAGAGATGCTCGCCCTGGCCCGGCTGGAATCGGGTCTGACCGAGCCGGCGATGGAGGTGGTTGGGATGGAGTCGCTGCTGGCGGACGTCGTCGACAGCATCCGTCCGCAGGCGGAGCGCGAAGGGCTGTCTCTGAGCTACTCGGGGCTCGATGGTGGTACGGAGACGTTGATCATGGCTGATCCGGAGTTGGTCGAGCGGGCCGTGCTCAACCTGCTGCACAACGCGGTCAAGTTCACCGACGAGGGCGGCGTGATCGAGGTGCTGTGTGAGTTCGGCGACGCGGCGGATCCGGCGCCAATGGTCTGGATCCGGGTGCGGGATACGGGCATCGGGATCGAGCCGGCCGAGCAAAGCCGCATCTTCCAGCGCTTCTACCGCGTCGACCGCGCCCGGCAGTCGGGCGGCGGCACCGGTCTCGGCCTGGCCGTGGTGCGGCACATTGCCGAAGTGCATGGCGGGGCGGTCTCGCTTGAGAGCGCGCCCGGCCGTGGTTCGACCTTCGGCTTCAGTGTGCCGCTCGCTCAACATGCCTAGCGCGTGTCTGTATCGACGTCCCCGGCTGCCGGTCAGTCCCTGTGAACTCGCCCGACAGTGACAGCCGGGCCATAACGGGTCGTTAACCAGCCGTTAGCCGCATCGTTAACGCACTCACGGCTGATTCTTCAAAGCTGAATGAGTGGAAGGGGATGCAGGATCCAGTGAAGTTCCTCTCCGACAGAATCAGCGTCTGGGGCCTGCCGCTCGTGATCGCGGTCCTGCTGGGCGTCGCGGTCTGGGTCTCGCTTCGGGGTGACGAACAACCCGCCGTTGACGAGCAACAGACCGTGAATCAGGCCGAGCAGGTGTCCCCGGCGCCACGGCAACTCAACGCGCTGACGGGGGAGATCCAGGTTGACGGTTCCTCGACCGTCTTTCCGATCACCGAGGCGATGGCCGAAGAGTTCGGCATCCTGACCGGCCGTGGCGTGCGGGTCACGGTTGGCGTCTCGGGCACCGGCGGCGGCTTCAAGCGATTCTGCGCCGGCGAAACCGACGTCTCGAACGCCTCCCGGCCGATCAAGGACTCAGAGGTCGATCTCTGCGACGCGGCCGGTATCGGTTTCATCGAAGTGCCGGTCGCCTTCGACGGTTTGACCATTGTGATCAACCCGGACAACGACTGGGTCGACTTCCTCACCGTGGAGGAGATTAGTCACATCTTCCGACCCGACGACTTCGCCGTGACCTGGGCCGATGTCCGCGACGGCTTCCCTGATATCGAGATTGCGCTCTACGCGCCGGGCGCCGACAGCGGCACGTTCGACTACTTCACCGAAGCGATCAACGGCGACAGCGGAGTCCACCGTTCGGACAACACGACCTTCTCCGAGGATGACAACGTACTCGTCCAGGGCGTATCGAACGATCGCGGCGGAATCGGCTACTTCGGCTTCAGCTACTACTCCAACAATTCAGCCGTGCTCAAGGCGGTCCCGGTCATCAACGACGCGGGCCAGTCGATTATCCCGTCCAACGAGACGATCAACGACGGCTCCTACAACCCGCTCTCGCGGCCGCTGTTCATCTACGTGTCGGTTGCCTCCCTCGAGCGAGAGGAGGTCGCGGCATTCGTCGAGTACTACTTGACCGACGGCGTCTGGCTCGTCGACACGCCCGAGGTCGGCTACGTCCAGTTCCCTGAGGCGATCTACGCAGCGGTGCTGGCACGCGTACGGAACGTCATTACCGGCTCGGCCATGGCTGCCGCCGACGAAGGCGCGACGCTCGCCGAGATCTACGGGGACGGGTAGCCCTGATGGCATGCGGAGAGGCTTCGAAACAACCCTCGTCATACCCGCGCTTGTCGCGGGTATCTCGCCGCCTTCAGGATTGACGTACTTGCCGGGCACGGCGAGATTGCCGCGGCAAGCGCGGCAATGACGGCATGTTGACGGACAGTTCGACAATGCATAGGCGCCCCCATCGATCCGCCGACCGCTCGGGGTGCAGCCGTCGCAAGCACATCAGTTGTCAGTTCGATCAACGGCTTACCCACTGTTAACCGCCGCCGCGGGCATCGCTCGTACGTTGCCTGCAACGCGCTGAGGCTCCCCTGCGAGGGATCTCCAAGTCCGACAGATCCCACCTGCGAAGAATTCCGACATGGCAGCACACACGCCGGACGGACCGCCACAGGACACGGTGCGTTCGTTGCTGGCCGAGTTGTGGCGCGACCGGCTGCAACCGTCGCGTCCGGGCAGCGGTCGCGAGACGTTCACCGGACGCATGATCCACGGGGCGCTCTTCCTCACGGCGACCCTGTCCGCCTTCGTCACGCTCGGCATCGTCCTGGTGCTGATCTTCGAGACCGTGGAGTTCTTCCGCGAAGTCCCCTTCATCGATTTCTTCGGATCGACCGAGTGGTCGGCGCTGTTCGCCGAGAAGCAGTTCGGCGTCTGGGCGCTGGTCTGGGGCACCGGCATGATCGCCCTGATTGGCCTCGCCGTGGCGATTCCCCTGGGCCTGATGGCCGCGATCTTCCTCAGCGAATACTCACCGCCGCGTCTGCGAGCGATCGTCAAGCCGATCCTCGAGATCCTCGCGGGCGTCCCGACGGTCGTCTTCGGCTACTTCGCGCTGGTCTCGGTCTCGCCCGTGATTCGCGACATCTTCGGCGAGGACGTGGGCATTTACAACGCGCTCTCGGCCGGCATCGTCGTCGGATTGATGATCGTACCGATCATCGCCTCGCTGTCCGAGGACGCCATGCGGGCAGTGCCGCGCTCACTGCGAGAAGGCGCCTACGCGCTCGGGTCGACCCGCATGGAGGTCTCGCTCCGCGTCGTCCTGCCGGCCGCCTTCTCCGGGGTCGTCGCCTCGATCATCCTCGCCGCCTCGCGAGCCGTGGGTGAGACGATGGCCGTGACCATCGCCGGCGGCGGCAACCCGCAGTTCGGCGTCAATCCGCTCGAAGCGGTGCAGACGATGACCGCGATGATCGTCCAGCTCTCCCTGGGCGACACGCCCACCACCTCGATCGAGTTCAAGGTCCTCTTCGCCGTCGCGATGACCCTGTTCGTCCTCACCCTGGCGATGAACATCGTCGCCCAGTGGGTCTCGCAACGCTTCCGCGAGGAGTACGAATGACCCGAGTAAGCGTGGCCGCTCCGTCCGCTCAGCTCACCGCCTTCTCACCGCGAGTGCGCATCCGGCGCGGCGTTTCTGTCGCGTTCATGGTTGCCGCCCTTCTGGCGATCGCCGTCTCAATGATCATGCTCGGCGCGCTGATCGTCGAGATCGCCGTCGACGGCGCCGCCCGCCTGTTCACCGACGGCGCCGCCGTCGGCCGCGAGGCGCGCGGGGGTGCCATCATCGCCGATCTGCCCACACCTGACGGCATGCGCTGGATGACCTGGGCGCTGCCCGTCGCCATCCTCCTGCCGTTCATCGGGCCCAGGCTGGTCAACGCGCTGGCGCCTGGACTCCCGCGGATCGCCGAACGAGTGATCGGCGTCATCGTCGTCGCGCCTGCCGCGATCTTCGTTCACATCCTCTACGTCCGCTTCGAGTCCGCCTACTACGTCGAGTACGCCAGGGCGGTCGGGATCGACGGCGCGAGCGGCAACATCTTCCAGGTCCTCGGAGAGGCCTCCGGTTTCCAGATCGTGCGTCTGCTCGTCGTCGGCATTCTGGTGCCTCTCGCAGTCTTCGCGGCCGGCTGGTTCTGGGCCCAACGCATGCGCAGACCGAGCCTGATCATTCCCACGATCATGATCGCCGGCTGGGTCGTCTACCTGTTCATGGACCCCTGGTTCCTTTCCTCCTTCCCGTCACGCCAGCCGCCTGAGGCCGGTATTTTCTCGGCCGTCACCGGCACCCTCTACATGATGGTGATCACCGCCGCCGTCGCCTTCCCGCTCGGCGTTGGCGCAGCGATTTATCTGGAGGAGTACGCCCGACGCAACTGGTTCTCCCGCATGATCCAGGTCAACATCTCCAACCTGGCCGGCGTTCCCTCGATCATCTACGGACTGCTCGGCCTGCAGGTCTTCGTCCGCGTTCTCGAGTTCGAGCGCTCCGTCCTCGCCGGCGCCTGCACGATGGCCCTGCTGGTCATGCCGATCATCATCGTCTCCGCCCAGGAGGCCCTGCGCACGGTCCCACCATCGATGCGCGAGGCCGCTTACGCCGTCGGCGCGACCCGCTGGCAGGTGATCCGCTTCCACGTCCTGCCTTACGCCTTCGGCGGCATGCTGACCGGCAACATCCTCGCCATGTCCCGCGCGATCGGCGAGACCGCCCCACTGATCGCAATCGGCGCGCTCACCTTCATCGCCTTCCTCGCCGATTCCCCCACCGACGATTTCACGGTCCTGCCGATCCAGATCTTCAACTGGGTCGCCCGGCCGCAGGCCGGATTCCACGAGATCGCCGCGTCCGCGATCATCGTTCTGATGGTCATCCTGCTGCTGATGAACGCCGCCGCGATCATCATGCGGCAGCGAACACGCACCGACTGGTAGATACACTGAACCCGAGAGAGGGAGCCGCAAATGGCACGCAACTTCTTCACGCTGATGCGTTCAAGTGCGCCTTCGGCGAGCGCGCCCGGCGCCGCGACTGCCGAGCGTCCCGCGCCGCCCGTCCCCCCGAACAACATGACCGATGGGGCCGACGCCGGCGGCGGCGTTCATTTCGATCTCACGCTTGAAGCGGTCCGCCACGAGATCAACGAAGAGGTCGACATCGCGCTGCAACTGCGCGACGTCTCCGCCTTCTACGGTTCCTTCCAGGCCATCGATCGCATGACGATGCCCATTCCCCAGAACCGCGTCACGGCGCTGATCGGCCCCTCCGGTTGCGGCAAGTCGACCCTGCTGCGCTGCTTCAACCGGATGAACGACCTGATCCCGGGCGCGCGCATGGAAGGCGAGATCACGTTCGAAGGCCGCAACCTGCTCGACCCCAACATCGACGCGGTCGAAGTCCGCCGCCGCATCGGCATGGTCTTCCAGAAGCCCAACCCGTTCCCCAAGTCGATCTACGAGAACGTCGCGTTCGGCGCGCGGATCAACGGCTACTCCGGCGACATGGATCGGCTGGTCGAGGACGCCCTGCGCCGCGCCGCGCTCTGGGACGAGGTCAAGGACGAGCTGGACAAGTCCGGTCTGGCCCTCTCAGGCGGTCAGCAACAGCGACTCTGCATCGCCCGCGCGATCGCCGTCCAGCCCGAGATCATCCTGATGGACGAACCGGCCTCCGCGCTCGACCCGGTCGCCACCCTCAAAATTGAAGACCTCATGCGCGAACTCGCCGAGGAGTACACCATCGTCGTGGTCACCCACAACATGCAGCAGGCCGGCCGCGTCTCCGACTACACCGCGTTCCTGCTCGCCGGCGAGGAGCGGGTCGGCCGGCTGGTCGAGTTCGGCCCCACGCAAGACATATTCACGAACCCGCTCGATCAGCGGACGGAAGACTACATTACCGGCAGGTATGGCTAACCGGCGATACATCGTGCATAGTGCAGAATGCACGGTGTTTGCCAATCGGACAGCGAGGCGTAGATGTCGACCGTACGGCTGACGTACTCCGCTGATCGTGCCGACGTCCTTGACCGGCTGCGGCTACAACATGCGCGCGCCGATCGCTCCATTGTCGACTCCATGCAGGCGCTGTTGCGCCGCGATCTTGTCCTGGCCCGTCGCGTCAGCGAGGCCGACGAGGACGCCAAGCAGGTTCGCTACGGAATCGAGGAGGCGGTCACCAGCATCATCGCCCTGCAGGCGCCGGTGGCGGGCGACCTGCGCGAGTTGATGTCGATCGTCGCGATCACGCTCAACCTCGAGCGCATCGCCGGACACGCCGAGGGCATCGCGCGGATCGCCATCTTCCTCGAAGACAATCCGGTCGCCGCGACCGAACCCGACCTCTGGCGTATGGCCGACGTCGTCCGCGAAATGCTCCAGTCCGCGACCCGCTCGTTCCTCGAACGCGACCAGCACCTGGCCCGCTTCACGATCGACCGGGACGACGAAGTCGACGAGCTCTACAGCGACATTCACGAGCGGCTGATTGATCGCCTCGCCCGCGCCGAGGGCAACCCCGAGGAGTCCGACGCCATTACTCACGTGATCTGGTGTTCGCACAACCTCGAGCGCATCGGCGACCGGGCCCTGAACATCTGCGAACGAACTATCTTCCTGGTCACCGGCCGTTTCGAGCGCCACCACGCCCTCGACAACGGCAGCGACTAGCCATTTGACCCCCTCTCCCCGAGGGAGAGGGTTGGGGTGAGGGCCCCCGCACCCCACGCCCAATCTTCTGCCTTTAGCCTCCCCTCATGGAAGGTCTCGTCATCGCGCTGATCCGCGTCGCCGGCTCGCTGCCGGTCTTGCGCTGGGCGTTCGTCGGCGGCTTAATCGCCGTCTTCATCGATCTGTCCGACCTCTTCTTGCGCCAGGCGATTGATCTCGGCGGACTCTCCAACTACCAGGAATGGGACAAGTGGGTCGACCAGGTCTACATCTGGCTGTTCCTGATCGTCGCGCTGCAGTGGTCGGGCTGGGAGCGCCGGGTGGCGCTGGGACTGTTCGGCTGGCGCTTCATCGGCTTCCTCGCCTTTGCCGCGGGTGCCGGGCGCGAGGTCCTGATCTTCTTCCCCCACGTCTTCGAGTTCTGGTTCCTGTTTGTCGCCGCACGGCCGCACTGGCCGTCGAGGCTCCGCCCCGGCTGGGCCGAGGCTGCCGACGGCACTCCCGCCCCCCTCACCCGCCCCGAAGCGATCCGCTGGCTGCTCTTCCTCGCCGCCCTCAAGATCTTCCACGAGTACACCCTGCACACCGGTAAGTGGTTCGACAGGTGTTCACCGATCGAGTTCTTCGAGAACCTCAGCGACTGCATCGGCCCGGTCTAGGCTCCCTCCCTCCGACGCCCCGCACGAGATGCGGGGCCCAGAGTACGCCGCCCCTCCCGGCGGACCTCCCGAGCACCATCCCTACCAGGGATTACAGCCCCGTCGCGCTCAGCGATCACGGTCTAGCCCCCGCGTCAAGCGCGGGGGATCGGAGGGAGGGGTTCGATGCCCCGTGCTTGACAGGGGGCCCAGACCGCGATCATCGCTCGCGACCACACCCCGATCATCCCCGCACCCACACCACGCCCCCTCCGACGCCTCGCACTTGCCTGCGCCTGGCTAGAACAGGGGATGCGGGGCCCACAACGTGCAGCCCCTCCCACGGATCCACCGAGCAGCATCCCTGCCAGAGATCACAGCCTCGTCGCGCTCAACGACCACGGTCTGGCCCCCGCGTCGAGCGCGGGGGATCGGGGAGGGGGTTCGATGCCCCGCACTCGATGCGGGGCCCAGACCGAGATCCCAACTCGCGACCACACTTTGATCACCCCCTCAGCCCCACCACGCCCTTCCGACAACCCCAATACAACCTCACCAACCCAACACAGAACATATGTACCTACTATGGATCCCCATCGCAACCGAAAGGACAACCGACCCATGCCCGCCCTGACCGCCGCCAACCACACCACCCACGCCAACCCGCCTCTGCCGTTCACCAGAGACGCCATTATCAACCAGCTCCAGCGACAGGCCACCAACGGACCCGCCTATGTCCAGCACAGCGCCACCAAGGCCCTCGCCCACCTCAAGAGCCTCTACGCCGAAGCCCGCTACGAAGCCAAACAACGGTTCGACGCAGTCCGCGACGCCGCCAAGGACCACGTCGACCAAGCCCACGACGCCGGCGCCGAGATCACTCGCAAGCTCAACCAGTACATGGAAGAGGCCGGCGTCACCAGCCTCGCCGACTTCTCCCCGCTGGCCACCAAAAGCAAATCAGAGCAAGACGACGACGAAGAGGCGGCCAAGATGGACGATGACGATGTCCCCTAATCCCCATGACCCGTCGGTGCGCGCCGCGCTCGCGACGCTGCACCGGCTGCGCGGTTTTTCTCCCACCGCTCGCCAGCTCACCTTCTTGGACGCGCTCCTTGGCGCCCCCTGCCCGCCCAACGACCAAGATTCCGGCGCGGACCGCCTCACCCTGCCCGCCGGCTCTTTCCCGTTACCCCTCGACCGGAACTCGGGGTATCCTGCTCACGTTGTGTGTTCGACGCTGCCAAGTTTCCACAAGACCTTGAGGTAACCGATGACGACCAATGCGGCGCTCCCGCCCATTCGTCCAGACGAGATGCTGGCCGAACAGCACGTGATCTGCCGCGATCTGTTCAAGATCTACAAAATCGCCGACCTCGAAGTCGTCGCCTTGCGCGGCCTCGACCTGACGGTCGGTCGGGGCGAGGTCCTGGCCATCGTCGGCGCGTCCGGTTCGGGCAAGTCGACTCTGCTCAACGTGCTCGCCGGTCTCGACGTGCCTTCCGCCGGACAGGCCTACGTCAACAAGGCAGACCTGCTCGCGCTCACCGAGCAGGAGCTGGTTGACTACCGGCGTGAGGAAGTGGGCTTCGTCTGGCAGCAGACCGGCCGCAATCTGATTCCCTACCTCAATGCTCAGCAGAACATCGAAGTGCCGATGATCCTCGCCGGGCGCTCGCGCAAACACGCGCGAGAGCGGGCCTTGCAGCTGCTCCAGGCGGTCCGCCTAATGGACAAGCGCAAGCAGCGCCCGGACCAGTTGTCCGGCGGTGAGCAGCAGCGGGTGTCAATCGGCGTCGCACTGGCCAACGATCCACCGCTGCTACTGGCCGACGAGCCGACCGGTGAATTAGACACGCACACCTCGGAGGAGATCTTCCATCTCTTCCGCAGCCTCTCCAACCAGTTCGGGCTGACGGTCATCATCGTCACCCACGACCCCGCGATCGCCGCTCGCGTCGATCGCGTCGTGGCGATTCGCGACGGCACTATTGCGACCGAAACGGTGCGCCGTGTCGAGAACCCGGGAACGGAAATCGCAGAGGTCGTCCACGAAGAATTCGCGGTCGTCGACGGCGCCGGTCGATTGCAGATTCCCAAGCCGCTGCTGGACCAGGTCGCGTTGGGCCGCCGTGCGTACGTGGACTCGCGCGATGGTCGGATCGTGATCACGCCGGCGCACGAGGCCGAAGCGGCGGAAGAAGAGGCCGAACAGCGATGACCACTTCAGTTCCCACCAATGGCATAGCGGCCCGCAGCCAGACCGACCTGGTGGTTGACGTACACAACGTCTCCCGACGATTCGTGGTCGGCAGTGAAGAGATCTGGGCGGTGCGTGATGCTTCGTTGCAGGTCGCCCAGGGCGAGTTCGTCGCGCTGATCGGTCGCTCGGGATCGGGCAAGACGACCTTGCTCAACCTGATCGCCGGGCTCGATTCGCCGACATCCGGTCACGTCATGATCGACGGCGAGAACATCACCGAATACAACGAGCGCCAGCTCACCCAGTTGCGCCGACACCGAGTGGGGTTCGTCTTCCAGTCGTTCGGGCTGCTGCCCTTGCTGTCGGCCTACGAGAACGTCGAACTCTCGCTGCGTATCGCCGGCGCCGGAATCCGCGAGCGCCGCCGCCGGGCGGACGAGCTGCTGGAAGCGGTCGGCCTCGCCGGACGCGCGCGTCACCGGCCCTATGAACTCTCGGGCGGCGAACAACAGCGAGTCGCCATCGCTCGGGCGCTGGCCAACTCACCAGCGCTGATCCTCGCCGACGAGCCGACCGGTGAGTTGGACTCGACGACCGCGGTCTCGATCTTCCGCCTGCTCCACGATCTCGTCGTGGAGCAGGGTGTGACGATCATCACGACCACGCACGACCGCACCGTGATGGAATTGGTGCCGAGGGTCGAGGAGATGCGCGACGGCCATCTGCTTGAGCCGGAAGAGCAGGAACTGTTCCGCTACACGGTTCGGGACGAGCGCTCGCGCTTCGCGGCCGAGCTGCCGACCGATGTCCAGGACGAAGTCGCGGCCGTTCGCACGCACGCCGCCGACTTCGCTCCGACGGTAGAAGAGCGGGTCGCTGCCGAGATCGCCGCGCACCCGGAACTCACGGAAGACCAGGCCCGGCACGTCTTCGGCGCCGATCGGACGCCGGAACCAGTCGAGCCGGCGGCAGTCGCCACATCCTCGGAGTCGGAAGAGGAAGCCGATGCGGCTTGGCGGCCGGAGATTCCCGACGCCGAACCGCCCAGCGAAGAAGAGGCGACGTTCGCCCCGCCGCCCGGCGTCGAGCGTCCAACCTGGGCGCGCCCCAGCGAGGACCAGTGACGAGCAACCGCTACGGTTCCGTCTCGATCCGGGTCAGAACGAATCGCCGCGGCTGCTGATCCCAGCGGATCAGCCGATGCGGCGGCTCGATCTCATACCAGGCCCGAGAGACTTCCACCCCCGGCGTGGCCACCACCTGCCAGACCACGACGTCGCCCTCGGGCCCGCGCAGCGTGTCCTGGCCCCGCACCGCGACCTGGACTAGCTGGCTGCGCCGCTGGACCACGTTGACCGATCGATAGGTCAGCTCCAGGTCCTGCGCAAACGCCAGCGAGCGCCAGAGCCAGGCCGAGGAATCGTTGTCAAACGCGAACACTCCCGCCTCCACCGTCTCCTCGGTCACCTCGCCATCCTCATCAAGAACGACATACGCTGACACCTCACCGTCGGCGTCGGCGCGATAGTCGGCCTCGGCGGTCACGGTCCTCTCCGAAGACTCCGCCCGGCGTTCATAGCGAATCGGCTGCAACGATTCGGCGTCGACCCAGACGGTCACGTCGTCCGTCACGACCTCCCCGGATTCGGTGTCGAGGCGGAAGCGCAGCGAGAGCAGGTAGACATCACCTTCGCGGACGGTCTCCAGGATCAGCGTCCCGCGTCTGATGTCGGTCTGGTCGAGGATGTCGTAATGGAGCCGCTCGAAGTCGGGCCATGAAATCTGGGAGACCGGGTCTTCAGGGTCGTCGAAGGAGGTGTCGGTACCGCAGGCGACGGCGAGGATCGCGCAGACGGCGACGGTCGCGATGAGCAGGAACCGGAGGGATCGAGATTCCCACGGCAAGCGCGGGAATGACGGTGATGGCCGCATCACGAGCCGCGGCTGGCGTCGGGGCCGATTTCGGCTTCGGCCATGCGGCGTAGAGCTTCGGCGCAGTCGCCGCTGGTCACGTCGGCGTGGGTGACGAGGCGGATCTTCGTGCGATCGGGCGTGGTCACGAGTACGCCGATCCGCTTGATCTGCGCCTGGAGCTTCGGCGAGGGCGCGGGATCGGTGGAGGCGTCGAGCTGGACGATGATGATGTTGGTCTGCACGCTCTCGGGATTGATATTGAAGCCGAGTTCAGCCAAACCGCGGGCGAGCTGCCGCGCGTTGGCATGATCATCGTGGAGGCGGTCGACCATCTGATCGAGCGCGACCAGTCCTGCCGCAGCGAGGATGCCGGCCTGGCGCATGCCGCCGCCAACCAGCTTGCGCGTGCGCCGCGCCTCGGCGATGAAGGCTTCGTCGCCGCAGATCAGCGAACCGACCGGTGCGCCCAGTCCCTTGGAGAGGCAGAATGTGACGCTGTCGGCCGGTCCCGCGAGTTCGGCGACGCTGTGCCCGGACGCAGCTGCGGCGTTGAAGATGCGCGCGCCGTCGAGGTGGACGCGCAGGCCGAGGTCTCGAGCCGTGCCGGCAATCTCCTCGGTGCGCTCCAGCGAGACGACCGTGCCGCCGCAGAAGTTGTGAGTGTTCTCGAGCGCCAGCAGAGTGGTGCGCGGTTGATGCATGTCGTCGGGCCGGACGGCGCCGGGGATCAGGTCGGCGTCGAACCCGCCATCGGGTTGATTGGGGAGCGTGGTCGCCAGGACACCGCCCAGTCGCGAAACGCCGCCCGCCTCGGAGCGGACGATGTGGGCACGGTCGCCCACGAGGACCTCGTCGCCGGAGCGGGTCTGAGAAAGCAGCGAGACGAGATTTGCCATCGTGCCGCTGGAGACGAACAGCGCCGCCTCCTTGCCGGTGCGCTCGGCGGCGGTCTGCTCCAGCTTCGTGATCGTTGGATCTTCGCCGAAGACGTCGTCGCCAACTTCGGCCTCGAACATTGCCTCGCGCATGGCCGGGGTCGGCCGAGTCACGGTGTCGGAACGCAGGTCGATCAGTGGCATCTCGCCGTTGTGTTCGCTCACTCGTCGGATCCTTGTCGTTCCCAGATGGTGCGGAAGCCTTCGCCGCCCGTGATGGCGGCGACCGTGACGGCTCGTTCGCCGTCAAGGAGTTGTTGCCTGATGCGGTCGATGCGTTCCTGCTCGGCGCCAAGGCTGACCAGGCGCGCCTCGATCTTCTCCCAGATGCCCGACTCCTCGAAGGCGCCGACCGCTCGGGGCCAGGGGAAGGACATGATCCGCTCGGGCAGCGGCAGTTTCGGACGCAGCGACTTGAGGTGGCGGAACCGCTCTTCTGCCGAGTTGACGCGGTCGACGAGCTGGATGATTGGCGTGTCGGGCGGGTCGGCGCGGAAGTCGACGAGCAAGCGTGGTTCAAGCACGTCGAAGCGGACGATCAGCACGGCGGCGCGGTCGATCACGCGCAGGACTTCTTCGAGGTCGACGCCGTAGTCGTCGCTCATGGGGTGCTCATTGCTCGTCGGAGCCGTCCGCTCTCACTGAGTGTATGGACGCCTCTGGAGAGCGTCCAATCAGACCGCCGGACGGAGCTGCCGGGAGAGCTCCGATGCCGAGGAGCGCGTCGCGGGCGGCGTCGTAGCGCTGCTTGGCGCGTGCTTCGCGATTGAGCAAACCCTTGAGTTTGGGCGGCTCCAGCGGTTCGCCGTCGAGGAAGATCTCGTGCAGTCGCGAGAGCTGCTTCTGCCAGGCGTCGTAGGCCTCGCGGTACTCGGTTTGGCGTTCGGGGTCGACACGGACCATGGCTGGTTGGCGTTTCCTAGACGAGGTTGCGGTAGATGTTGATTACGGCGGAGTCGAAGACCATGGCCTCGCGCACGGCGCGGCGCAGCTTCGCGAACTCCTGGTCCTGCGCGGCCAGCTCCTCGAACTGTTCGAGTTCCCGCAGGTCTTCGAACTCGGCCACGATCTCGACGGTCGAGGCCTGGCCGGTGATCGCGTCCCAGACTGAGAAACGCGCCTCGATCCCACGCGCTGACTGGTAGTCGAGCGCCTCCTCGACGGCGCGCAGGAACTCGCCATGTTTGCCCGGCGCCACGCGGCCGGTGAGCACTCGTCGGAACATCGGCATCGGATCGTCCCTTCTGTTGTTCGGACCTGTTCGGTCTCGTTCGAATCTGGTCGATTCTGTTCGATTCTGACTAGACGAGTTCGGCCGGGTTTCGCAATGTGAGGGCGTGTTCGACCGCGTTCAGGTCCTCCTGCTGGTTGACATTTGTGAACGACTCTAGTTCTGGATCGTGAACCCGGAGTTCTTCGATGTCGAGGATGCGGTGCTCGACGAGCGGGAGCAGCGCTCGGATGCGGCCGTCGCCCTCGTCCAGCAGACCGGTCGCCTGCGCCACGATTGACGGCCGGTAAGCGGCGAGCAGCGGCTGGGCGACGCCGTCGATACGCGGCATCGCGATGGCGACATCGGAACAGGCCTCCGCGACGGCGCGCAGGAGATCCGGTTTGAGGAAGGGCATGTCGCAGGCGACGGCGACGGCGAGGTCGTGCTCGATCTCAGGAAGCGCGGCCTCGAGTCCGGCCAGCGGGCCGCGGTCGTGGCGGTGGTCGACGATCTCTCGCCAGTCGACGCCGCTGAGCGGCGGAAACTGCTGATCGGGTCGCCGGGCGACGACGATGTCGTTGGTGACCTGGGCGGCCGCGAGTGCGCTCCAGTGCAGCAGGGGACGACCGCCGGCCTCAGTGGTCGCCTTGTCGCGGCCCAGACGGCGGCCGAACCCGCCGGCGAGGATGATGACCGAGAACGATTCGCTCATGGGTTGAGTTTAGGCTGCGGGCTGGAGGCGAACCGTGAATCTGCCATTGCACGAGGCGTTGGGGATTACTCGGCCGGCGGTCTTCGCCACGGTCGGCGGCGGCGGCAAGACGACGGTGCTGTTCGCGCTGGCGGCGGAATGGGAAGCCGCCGGAGGCATAGAAGCTGTTGGGGGTCTGACCGTACTGACCACGACGACCAGAATGACGATTCCGCGCGAGGGCCGAACGATGCCGCTGGCGATCGGCCGCGACGACGCGTTTCGCGCGGGTGCGCTGGACGACATCCGATCGCGCGGGCTGTCCTCGGCGGTGGTCGGCTCTGGGCGGGGCGACCGAGAGCGGGTCCTGGCGGTGGCTCCGTCCTGGCCGCGCCAGGCGGTCGACGCGGGTCTGGCCAGCCTGGTCGGCGTCGAGGCGGACGGCTCGCGGGGTCGGCCGTTCAAGGCGCCCGCTGCTCACGAGCCGATCATTCCCGAAGGGGTCGACGTCGTTGCCGCGGTGATCGGCGCCGGCGTGCTGGGTCGACCCCTGGACGAGCGGTCGGTGCATCGGCCGGAGGTCGTGGCGAAGATCGCCGCCGCCGAGATCGGGGATGAGGTGACACCGCAGCTGGCGGCGAGAGTGCTGATGTCGCCGGAGGGAGGTCGGAAGGGCGTGCCGGAGTCGGCGGAGTTCGTGGTGTTGGTGTCGGGTGCGGGGCGGGATTTGGAGGGGTCGAGGGCGCTGGCGTCTGAGATCAATGGGAGGGTGGTGCTGTGGGATGCGGGGTCAGTGGTGGTGCGGCTGACTTGACCTTGAATTGCGCGCCATTTCATTGACCCGTCGTCAGTCGGGAGCGCACATATTGGCACTGTCAATCCCAACGTGTGTACATTTGAAATCGATTGTTAGGGAAGTTCTCCTCGAAGACTCTCTTCGCCCCTTGGACTGCGGCCTCAGCCAAGCTGAGCGCCTGTTCACTTTTCCAACCGAGCCCCCCGATACCCCTTATGAAGTATCCCTCCTCAGGAACCGAGTAAACAAGGTCCAGCTGCCGCAGCGCAGACACGAGTGGAGATTGTGGGTCAACCACAACGAGTTCTGCCCAACCCGCGACATCAGCAACGTGTTTGCCGTCCTTGGTCCGAGGCGCAACTTCAAGTTTCTGTTCTGCTTCTTTGTCCCCAGCCTGCTTCGCCTGGGAGTGAACGACCCTGACCTTCTCGACAAAGTCCTCTGTCACCTCTGGGGACTCAAAGTGCTTTAGTTGAGATCTAGGGATGTCCTCAAGACGGAGGTGGCCATAGTCGGTTGATCCCAACTTGTCCGCGACATCCTCGAGGGATATGACAGCGGTCGCTTCGAGGAGGTCTTTATCAAAGGGAATGCTAAAGTCGTTTCCCCCAGCATCGAATAGTTGTTTGACCCAGTTGAGGATTGCCTTTGCCTCTTCGTTGCTTGGGACGACAACGAGTGCTTTAGAGAATAGTGGTGGGGTTTCCTGAAATTCGTCTTCCAACCAGATAGGCAGTCCCGGACAATCATACTGATCTTGATGATCGGCCCAACGCCACTCGCGTTCATGAGACCAATCAACATCTTTGGAAGAGCCATGAGACATGTACACATAGCGATATTGCTCAGCTTCAGCGATACCGCATGACAAATGAAGCTTTCTAGGCCAGACACCGTTGACGGTGTCTGGTGATTCTGAGTGGATGCTGCTCGTTCCGTAAATCACGGGCCTGCCACCTGCTGCGAAAAGTTCAGACTTGAGCAGACCGATGGCGTAACGATCGACCATGTTGCCCCTCCTCGCTCGCGCGTAGTCGACGAGCGCATACAACGGCATTTCGGAGAAGCAAACTGCGGCTCGCGGTCCGTAAACTGTAGGATGCCCATTGCGAAACGCCCACGAGGCTCTCAGATGACCGTCAAGGAGAATCTTGCGCAGCACCGACAGAGATGGTGCCTCGCTGTCCAATTGATAAGCCTCGTCAATGCGGGCCCAAGGTTCAAACCTCCAGTTGATGTCACCATCTTCGTGGTAGGGAAATCCACCGTAGTCTTCGAAGGGAAGTAGAGAGTCACTAGGCTGAGACTCAGGACTCGTGGGACGGATGAAATGCAGGGCCCACTCTGTCATGTCGTAGCGTGTTCGGATTATTTCTGCGGCAGGCGTAGGCATAGATGAGCATTCCAGTCCTATGTATTGTTATGTGTTGGGTAGTATATTGCCGATGTGCGGAGAGAACAAGCCAAAGGTATGAATAGGGATGCACGGTGCAGCGTTGGGGAGGCTCCGGTGTTCAATGCGGAGCGGGTCTCCGCGGGAAGCGGGAGCCGGTGGTAGTGGGTCTTGTTGTGTGGTTGGACGCCACCTCTGGAGTTTTCGCTTGCAACCGAACGGGCGTGCTGTAATATGGTCTTCCATTTCCAGGAGGGCCGACCAGATATGGCCGATTCGACGAGTATTGGCTGGTTGCTGGTCTCCTACTTTTGGGCCTGGATTGAGCTTAGGCGGCGGCGCGAGCTGGGTGGGTTGCCCGGGGGTGATGGTGGATTGGCCGGGGTCTCGGCCGGTGGTGAGATACGATCTACCGCGACGAGGGAGCATCCCATGAGTCGGATGATGGAGGACCCTCGGATCGACCCTCGGTTCAAGGCGGCGTTCGGCCAGATGCGGGCGTTCCCATTGCCGAACTTTGACTCGCGGGACGAGCTGGTTGCGGCGATGAACCGACCGGAAGTCCTTCAGGGACTGCGTGAGGCTCAGCTGTTCACGGCGAGAGAAGCGGAGGCTGTCGCGCCATCCAAGGGATTGACGATTACGACTGAGACGTTCGTCTCTGAGCCGGACGGCAACACGATCAAGGTCTCGCTGATGCGGCCCCAGTTGGGCGACCAGTCGGATGGGCCACTGCCCTGCGTGTACTACATCCACGGCGGCGGGATGGCGGTGACGTCGGCCTTCGATGTTGGCTACCAGGCGTGGGGGCGGATGATTGCGAACCAGCGTGTGGCGGTGGCGATGGTCGACTTTCGCAACTGCGTGGTGCCGTCATCGGCGCCCGAGATTGCGCCGTATCCGGCGGGGTTGAACGACTGTGTGTCCGGTCTGCGTTGGCTGATCTCGCAAGCGGATGAGTTCGGGATCGACGCGGGGCGGATCCTCGTCGCGGGTTCGAGCGGCGGCGGCAACCTGGCGTTGGCGCTGGGCTTGCGGCTGACTCGCGAAGGCGATGCGGGACTGGTCAAGGGGCTGTACGCGATGTGCCCCGACATTGCCGGAAGCAGGCCGCGCGACGACCTGCCGTCGTCAATCGAGAACAACGATGTCTGGCTCGACTCGCATAGCAACTTCAGCCGATTGGGCTACGGCATGGATGCGTTCGAGGCGCAGGATCCCGAGGCCTGGCCGCTGTTCGCGACCGAGGAGCATGTCCAGGGATTCCCCGAGACCGTGATCAGCGTGAACGAATGCGATCCGTTGCGCGACGAGGGGATCGAGTTCTATCGGCTGCTGTTGCGGGCCGGTCAACGCGCCCGCTGTCGGCAGGTGATGGGCACGATTCACGGTGGCGACAACATGGTCCTGCCCTGCACGGACCTCGCGCTTGCGACGACGCGAGACATGGCGGCGCTCGCGCGGGGCGACTAACGCCGACGATTGCGGGCGCGGCGTGACATCGGTTGGCGCGGATTCTTCTGGGCTTCGACCTCGGCGATCTGTTCGTTGCTGAAGCCGAGTTCCGACATCACCTCGGCCGTGTGCTGACCCAGCTCCGGGAACCACGGCTTGGCGCTGGGCGGCGTCTTGTTGAACTGGGCGAAGTTGCCGGCCATGGGTTTCTTGCCGACGCCGGGCACGTCTTTTTCGACGATGTAGCCGTTCTTCAAGGCCTGTTCGTCGTTGATCACGTCCTCGTAGTCGAAGACGCGCTGATACATGATGTACTCGCGGCGTTCGTCGAAGAACCGCTCCCACTCGTCGGTGGTTCGGTGCTTCATGGCTCGCGCCATGTGTGGCCGCAGGAGCCTGGCCTGGTCGACCCAGCGAAAATCGTTCATTGGCGAGCGCTTCCGACTCTCGTTCCAACGCGGATCAGTTCCGATTTCGGGGATCCCGCCGAATTCGCAGAACTCTTGCCAGGCTTCGTCTCCCTGCACGTCGACGTGGAACGCGCCGCCGTCGGCGGTCAGGTAGGTGCCGGCGCTGCCGGGCACATTGGGATGATGCGGACCTTCGCGCGAGAGCATCGTGCCGGAGATCGAGGAGTGGTTCAGCTCCCAGCCCTGCATCCAGACCAACACGCCATAGGCGGAGGTGCGGACTTTCTGGCCGACGCCATGGAGTTCGCGGGCCGCGAGCGCAGTCATGATCGCCAGGGTGAGGCCCATCGCGCCAGAGGTGTCGCCGATCACCGAGCCTGCGATCATCGGTTGCGTTTCCGGATCGCCGACCATGTTGGCGATCCCGCTGCGAACCTGCGCGTATTGGTCGGTCATGCGCTTGTTGCGGTCGGGTCCCTCGTGTCCGAAGCCGTTGGCGATGCCGTAGACGAGGCGCTCGTTGCGCTTCGCCAGCTCTTCGTAGCCCAGCCCCATGCGCTCGAGCGAGTCCTCCCGGAAATTGCTGACGAACACGTCGGCGCGATCGACCAGGCGCATCAAGATTTCTCGGCCGATCTCGGTATGAACATCCAGGGCGATTGAACGTTTGCCGTGTGAGACCGAGAGGAACTGAGCGCCGGGCGTCTCGGGCGGTGCGGTCCAGTTGACGCCGGTGTGCCAGCGGTTGGGATCACCGCCAGGCGGTTCGACCTTGACCACGTCTGCGCCCATGTCGGCGAGGAAGCCTCCGACCAGCGGACCCTGGATGGCGATCGCGAATTCGACGACACGTAGACCTTCGAGGGGTTCTGGCATGTGGGGGTCTCCCTGTTCCGCCGCGATCATAGGGTCGCTGGGTCGGGGCTGTTGGATGCGGACCGCGCGATAGGGAGGCGAGGGGATCGTTGGTAAGCTGTTCGGGTCTGGTTCGGGCCGCCCGAGGGCCCTCCCATTGGACCCCTGATGAGTCACACCGCCCCGCATACTCCGACGGCCGCGACGGTTGGGTTTGCGCTGCCGCATCGAACCAAGATGCTGATCCTGGGCAGCGCGGTCGTGGCGATGTTCCTCTCCGCCGTGCAGCACTCGATCGTCGCGACGGCGACGCCAGTGCTCGCCGCCGATCTGGGCCGATTCGATCTGATCGCGTTCATGGAGTCCGCCTTCATGGCGACCTCGATGCCGGCAGTGGCGATCGCGGGGCGCTTGTCGGATGTGTATGGACGCAAGCCGTTCTTGCTCGGTGGACTGGTGATCTTCGCCGTGGCCACTGCGCTAGCCGGATTCGCGACGTCGATGGAGATGTTGATTGGATTCCGCGCGCTGCAGGGCATCGGCGGTGGGATCTTGATGGGCAACTCGTTCTCGATCTCCGGCGACCTGTTTCCGCCCGCCGAGCGGGCCAAGTACATGGGTATCTTCGCCGCCGTCTTTGGAGTCGGAGGTCTGGTCGGGCCACTGTTGGGCGGGCTGATCGTCGACGCACTGAATTGGCGCTGGGTGTTCTGGTCGATTCTGCCGCTGGCAGCGCTGGCCTTCGCCTCGATCGCGTTCATCATGCCCTGGCTGCGGCCCCCGCCGCGCAAGGTGGTGATCGACTGGCTGGGCATCGCCGCGATGCTGCTGATGCTGATGCCGGCGATGTTGGCGCTGGCGCTGGTCTCGACGGGCACGGCCTGGCTCGACATCAGGACTCTGGCGCTGTTCGGCGTGTCGATCATCGGTGTGCTCGCCTTCGTGGCAGCGGAGCGCGCCGCGAAGGAACCGATCCTGCCTGGAACGTTGTTCCGCGATCACACGTTCCGGGTGGCGGCAATCGTGATGATGGCCACCGGCGGCGGATTGTTTGGGGTGTCGTTCTTCCTCGCGTACTTCATGCAGGGTGTGCTGGGTTACACGCCGACGGCCTCGGGCCTGCTGCTCAGCACCGAGATTGTGTCGATGGTGGTCATGGCCTCGCTCGCCGGTCAGGTCATGTCGCGTACCGGTCGCTACAAGATGCTCGCGATCATCGCGAGCGTGGTGATCGCCGTCGGCGCATGGTTGATGACGCAGCTCAGCGCCGAATCAGGCGCTATCGACGTGGTCTGGCGGCTGGTGCTGTTTGGCAGCGGGTTGGGATTGCTCTTCCCCTCTGTGATGACCGCGGCGCAGAACGCGCTGCCCCAGAGAATGCTGGGCACGATCTCAGGTGCGACCCAGTTCTTCCAGGAGATTGGCGGGATCATCGGCGTGACCCTGATCGGCGCGCTGGTCACCGGTCGACTGACGAGCGAGCTGGCCGCGCGGCTGCCCGCGGACCTCGCCGAGCGTGCCGACCCGACGCAGCTGCTGAACGAGGAAGCTCGAGCCGGTCTGCTGGCCGAGATCGGCGAAGCCGGTCTGGTTCAGATCCTGACCACCCTGCCGGAGGCGCTGGCGGTCGCCATCACCAACAACTTCTGGATCTCCGTCGGAGTCGGCGTGATTGCACTGGTCGCCGTCGTGACGTTGCGCGAGAAGCGGTTGCGCACTGGAGAGCACGATCTGCCGGAGGTACCGGAAGGCGCGCTTGGACCTCAACCGGGCGCAGTGGCGGGGAATGGCGCCGCCGTGAATGGAGCGCCCGGCTCAGGCTGGACGGACGACCCCGCGCCCGTGGCACGGATCCGGCCTCAGCGGTCGATTGCCGGCCCGAACGGTCCAAGCACCAATGGTCCGATGCGCGGGGGCATCAGAGCACCCTCGGACATCAGCGATTGACCTTCGTCACGAAGACCGTTCTTTGGCCGCCAGCCGTTCGCGGCACTCGGACCAGGTCACGTCATCCGGGTTCGCCGTTTGCCATCTGACAAAGGCCGACCGCTCCCGCACCGCGATCTCGTCGAAGGCGTTCACTGCCCCAAGGTGGTTGCCCGTCCAAACAAACCCATCGATTGGTTCGTCTCCGGTCCAGATTGACATGGTTGAGAATCGCAACCTGATGAAATCGGCTCGTAGCCGATAGCTGACGAGCCCCGGATCGGCCCTCAGCTGCCGTTCGACCGCACGGTTTACCTGGAAAAACCGGCGAAGCTTGCGCCAGCCTCTCAATTGGAGTCGGGTCGCTACGACGGTCGCGCCGGCCTCTCGCCGTTCTTGTTGGGCCGAGGCTCCTTCGCTGGAATCGGCAGCCATCTTGGTACTCCAGGGTGGCTAGGCTACCGAAATGTGAAGCGGAACCCGGGAGACAGTTGGAATCACTGAGCATGGTGTCTCTAGTCGGCAGAGGTCACAGGAGGAAGTTGGACGCGCTCAATGCCGCTTCCGAGGTAGCTCAGACCTCGCGTGGGCCGGTGGAGTTCGCTCGGCACGGCGACGCGCCCTACGTCCTGATCTTTCACGGCACGCCTCAGGGTCACCACGCCAGCTTCGTCGGCGAGCCGCTCGAAGCAGAAGGATTTGGCACGATCACCCCGTCCCGGCCGGGCTATCTGCGCACGCCGCTCGAGACCGGCCGCACCTTCACCGATCAGGCAGACGCCGCGGCCGCCCTGCTGGACTCGCTTGGAGTCGACCGGGTGGCCGCCTACGGCATCTCGGGCGGCGGTCCGAGCAGCATTGAGTTCGCGGCGCGACACCCCGCCCGGGTCGCATGCTTGATGCTTGAAGTGGCGATCTCGAAACGGTTCGCTCCGGATGTCTCGCCGCTGATCATGGCGCTGGCGAGGAGCTCGGTCGCGTTCAGGATCCAGGCTCGGCTGCTGCGCTGGTGCCCGCGATTTGCCGTGAGCCAGATGATGAAGGTCGAGAGTACGCACGAGCCTGGGGAGATCTCGCGGATTACAGCGGACGTTATTGGCGATCCTGAGAAGATGGGCATTCTGCGCCAGCTCGCCGACGGTCCGCCCTTCGGCATGTTGCGCGCGGGATTCGACAACGACCTGGAGCAGTTTGCTTCAATCGAGCAGCTGCCGCTAGATCGAGTGAGCTGTCCGACCCTGGTCGTCCACGGGACGCACGACGGGGACGTTCCGTTCGCTCATGCCGAGCACTCGGCGGCCGGGATTCGGGACGCCGAGCTGTACACGGTCGAGAACGGCTGGCATCTGCTGCGATTGAGCGATGGCGCCAGCGCCTACCTTCGAGCCGAGCTTGACTTCCTCAAGCAACACTTGCTTGCGTAGGCTCGCCGACCGTCTCGGCGTCGTTGGCTACTCATTGGCTACATTGCTCAGGTCAGGCAACCAGCCTGTGGATTGAAGGCCTCAACTGATGACACAGCGGACCGACGCGTTTCCAGAACTGCAACGCGACCTTCGTTTCTTCCCCCTGGGGGTCGATCAGCCGGAGCAACTGTCGACGGAACAAATCGAGCGGTACAACGACAAGGGCTACATCTTTCCGATCGACATCTTCTCGCAGTCGGAGATCGAGTCGATTCGCGCCTACTTCGACGAACTGCTGCCCAAGGCGCTGGAGGCGGGCTGGAACAGCTACGAGCTGACCAACTGGCACAAGCACTGCCAGGGCGTGTGGGACATCGTCACCGACAGCCGGATCCTCGACGTCATGGAAGACATGCTTGGCGAGACGGTGATCCTGCGGCACAGTCACTTCTTCGCCAAGCTGCCCGGCGACGGGATGCGCGTGAGCTGGCACCAGGATGCCTCGTACTGGCCGATCACGCCGAGCAAGGTCGTTTCGGCCTGGCTGGCGATCGATGATTCCGACCTGGGTAACGGGGCGATGCAGGTGATTCCCGGCTCGCATCTCAAGGCCCAGGTCGAGTTCCGCGACAGCACTGCCGACGAGCACAACGTGCTCAATCAGACGGTCGAGGAGCCGGAGGAGCACGGCGATCCGCCGGTTGCGCTTGAACTCAAGGCGGGTCAGATTTCTTTGCACAGCGACTGGGTGTTGCATGGCTCGGAGCCGAACGATTCGAGTCGCCGGCGCTGTGGGCTGGCGATGCGCTATCTGTCGAAGGATGTCCGTGCCTATAACGGTTGGAACGAGAACTCGATCATCTGTCGCGGGGAAGAGCCGACCGGTCACTGGGCTCACCATCCCCGTCCGGACGGGGAGCTGATTCCGGTCAAGGACGGCAGCGGCGATCCGACCTCAGTAAGCATGGAGCAGCGCGACGGCGGCAACGGAGTACGCCGCTAGCCGCGCGCTCGCGTTTCAGCCCAGGATTCGCTGCTTCATTCCCGGAGTGGAGGGCTGAATCGCCCGTCGGGGTCGCGGATCGCCCTCCGCAGGGCTATTGGTGCCGCCGTCATTCGGCTTCGTGCCGCTGAGCGGCATATTGATCAGCGCATGATGCGAGACATGACACGTCTCGCACCAGAAGGAGCAGCGCAGAACCTGCGAGTCGCCGAAATAGGGCGTGATTCGCTCCACCGTGACCTGGTGTCCGTCGTGACCCCATTCGCGCAGTTCGCGATTGGCAAGTTGTACCAGTCGCCCCAGACTTCGTCCGGGATATCCATCGCGCTGGTCGAATTGCTGGAGCGCGTTCCACACCGATTCTGTCGTCAGCACCACTTCCACCTCCGCATGAGGAACATACTGTTGTCTCCAGCTACACCGGTGCTAGTCACGACTCCATTTGACACTGAATGTGGATGAAGTGGATACAGGTCCGGCAATCCTGGGGCTGGCATCTGGTTCCCCGCGTAGCGAAAGTCGGTAGCCTCTGGTGGGCGCACTCGCGCAGACTCTGAGGAGCTAGAAATGGAAATACTGTTCACCGGTGGACGGGTGCTGACCATCGACCCGATGGATCGGATTGTCTCGGGAGTGGCCGTGCGCGATGGGCGAGTGATCGCGGTCGGCGACAGCGCCGAAGCGCGCGCGGCAGTAGGACCGGACGCAGTGCACGTCGACCTGCGCGGCCGCGCGCTCGTGCCGGGATTCTGCGACCCGCACAATCACTTCTCGATGACCACGTTCGAGCCGCGCTCGGTCGACTGCCGCAGGCCGCCGCTGGCGAACAAGTCGGCCGTGCTCGACGCGCTCGCGGCAGCGGCTTCCGGCAGCCCCGACGGGCAGTGGATCTGGGGACTCGGCTACTCCCAGACTGAACCGGGCGTCGTCACCGACGACATGCTGTTCCGGCACGAACTGGACGAGGTGGCTCCGAACAACCCGGTCTGCGTGATGGATTCGTCGTATCACGCCTGCTACGCCAACTCGGCGGCGCTGGCGCTGGTCGGCATTGACCGCCAGACGCCCGATCCACGAGGTGGGAACATCCTGCACGACGACAGCGGGGAACCGAACGGCGTGCTCTGGGAGCGGGCGATGGATCCGGTCCACCACGCCACCATGCGTTCGTACATTGACACATTTGGCCCCGACGTTGTGGCTGGGCTGGTGGAACAGAACTCGATGCGCCACCTCTCGCACGGGATCACGAGCGTGGGCGACGCGCTGGTGATGCCCGAGAGCGCCGAGATCTATCGGCTCACAGATGAGCGCGGACGGTTGCCGATCGCCATTCACCAGATGCGCGGCGGGCCTGGTTTCTTCGCTGCGCCCGAAGACGCCGCCGCAGGCGCCTACATGGACGATGACGTCTCGGACCGTCTGCGGGGCGGGATTGTCAAGATTTTCATGGACCCGGTCTGGCCATCTCCGGCGATGGAGCTTTGCCATCCCGACGGCACAACCGAACCGATCGGCGAGCCCTACTACGGGCAGGAAGAGGTCGACCATCTCGTGCTCGACGCGGCTTCGCGCGGGCTGCAGGTCGCGATTCACTGCATCGGCAACCGGGCGGTCGAACAGGGGTTGAACGCATTCGAACGTGCGCTGCGAGAGACGCCCGGCGAGGATCGCCGCTTCCGCATTGAACACTTCATGTTCGCGACGAATGAACAGATCGATCGAGCCCAGTCACTCGGTGTGATGATCTCGCACCAACCGCCGTTCCTGCATCTGATCGGCGACTACTTCGAGCAGATCACCGCTCAGCCGGGGATTGACTCGGTGCCGATGCCGTATCGCACCATGTTGGATGCGGGCGTCCACGTCGCATCAGGTTCGGATTTCCCCTGCGCGCCAGTCCCTCCCCTGCTCGGGCTTTATGGACTGACAACCCGCACGTCACACGACGGCACGGTGATTGCCGCCGACGAGGCAATCTCTCCGCTCGAAGCAATGCGCACCTACACGGTCAACTCGGCCGCTGCGATGTTCCGCGATCACGAGGTCGGATCGATCGAGGTCGGCAAGCGCGCCGACATGGCGGTGCTCAGCCACGATCCGACGCTGGTCGACTCGACATACATTCGCGAGATCGTCGTGCAGCAGACCTACGTCGACGGTGAGTTGTTGTACTCGGTGTAGGAGACCGGTCAGGCCGCGGGAGTAGAGCGCTCGCGAGGCGAGTGCGTCCGGTCGGTGTCGGCTGCCGTCGACTCGATGGGCAAGAACTGCTGATACCAGTGCCGCATCTGGTGAACGGGACCGTCGTCTCGACAGAGGATCGGTCGAGGTACATACACCTTGTCCTGCCAGATCGCCGCATCCTGAGGCAGCTGCGACGCCCAGTTGCCGATCACGTACCAGACCAACCAACGGGGAAGGTTGCGATCGGCGAACCAGCGGAGGTCGATCTGTTGCTCCAGCGGGCTGATTGGCAGAAAGGTCTGGTACATCACAATCTCGCCGCGGCCAGGCAATGTAATGCGGAAGAGGAGCAAGCTGCCGGGCCCGTAGTACGAGACCCGCGCTCTTGCGTGCGTCCAGTCGTACTCGCGTCCGAAGATGCGTAGAGCCACTTCGTCATCGAAGTGCATCATCCACGGAGCATCCTCGTCCAGTGTCCATTTCGCTGTGTGGACAATGTCGACCTTCGGGATCGGAATCTGTGTCCAGGGCAGCCGGAATTGGCCGTGCAGCGGTTGAAAGTGTGCTGTGTCAACGGCGTTTTCGGCGATCTCGATGATGTGCATTCCGACTCTGCCGAAATTGCGGTGACCGCGGAACACGAAGCTGCCGTCGTCCATTTCAGGGATGCGCGGAACCGGATAGGGCGGAGGCTCCTGGGCGTCGCCTGCAGAAGAGCCATCGGCACGGTGATACAGGAACAATTGCCCGTGCACTTCTTCCAATGGATACGTCCGCGCTGGGGATCCCGCTGGAGGATGTTCGCTGTAGGGAATGTGCTCGACGCTGCCGTCTCCTGCGAACTGCCACTGGTGAAATGGACACTCGATGCAATCGGCGCGAATCCGTCCGCGAGCCAGATTGGCGCCCATATGCGGGCAGAACGCGTCCATTAGGTGTATCTCACCGCGCTCCCGCTCTCGCCAGAGGACGAACTGTTTGCCCAGGCATTCGAGGTAGCGAATCTCGCCGCGGCGCAGCGAGTCGGTCGAGGCCAGCCGATACCAGCCCGTCGGGTAGGGATATGGGTAGTCCTCAGCTCGGCGCGCCATGAGAAGCGAGGATGGTTCCTCGCGTCTGGACCTGAAGCTGATCATGATCCATCGCCAGCTCCGGCCGGCTTGCGGGCGTGCACCAGGAAGCTCGGGGTGAAGATCTCCAGTTCGCCTCCCTCGACCAGTGCATCGGCCGCGACGTTAAGGAACGAGGCGGTTTCACTGGTTCCCGCCGGAGCGATCCGCACCAGCTCCAGGAGCCTGGTCACGGTCGCCGTGAATCCACGGCCGATCGGCGTCCGGGCCCACGAGGTGAACGAGAAATCGCGTCCCTGCAGCGCCATGTACCAGGGAGTCTCCGGGTTGCCGTGCTCGGCCTGTTGATCGATCGCCTGGATGATTTCGAAGCCGGCTTCCTCGACCGTCTCCACCTGCCGTTCCGTAGTGAGCAGGTCTGGCACCGCGTTGTTCGTCTCGATGTCCTTGCGAATCTGCTGGTGACGGGAATTCTTGGGATCGAACTTGTCGGTGAAGCACCAATCGACGATCGCGATCTCGCCGCCTGGCTTCACGAGGCGATACAGCTCCTGGAAGAGCAGCAGGTTGTTCGGCGCGTGACAGACGGCCTCGAACGAGTAGATGGCGTCGAACGTCCCATCCTCAAGAGGCACATCCATGAAGTTGGCGTAGAGGAAGCGGCAGGTTTCGCTTAGTCCTGCCTTCGCCACCAGCCGCTCGCCTCGCGAAATCTGTTCGGGACTGAAGTTGATCCCCGTGATGTTGGCCCCGCTCGCCCTCCCGATCGTGATCATCGGACCGCCAACCCCGCATCCGAGGTCCGCAACCTCCATCCCCGGTTTGAGTTGGAGGATCTCTCCGACCTCCTCGTCGTGCCGCCGTTGGGACTCGACCAGGCTCTCGCCGGGACGCCGTGGCGAAAAGTGGAAGGTCGTGCCCCAACCGAACACGTAAAAGCGGGTGACGGCGTCGTAGAACCGACTGACCAGCTTCGGTTGCTCTTCGATCCGCGCGGCGTCCTCCTGCGACTCGCTCAGTTGCTGAATCTGGTGGTAGTCGCGCAGGGCCTCGCGAGGATTGCTGCTGCGTTGTTCGTCTACATCGGTCGGCACGGCGTCACCTGGCCTCTCAGAAGGCGCCCGGAATCTGCGAACTGTGTCAGCCTTCGTAGCCGGCGGCCACGACAACGCTTGATCGCACCGCTCGCAGGCGAAGCTCGTCGAGCTCGGTGTATCTGGCCGAACGGACAAATGCCGCGGCGCCGTCGTCGCTGTCAAAGGACATGATTACCAGCCGCTGCGGCTTCCAGTCTCCCTCGATCACATCGAGGTCGCTGCCGCGCACGAGGAACGTGCCGCCCTGTGCGGTCACGGCATCGTAGATCTTCGCCGCGAACTCAGAGAATGCGTCCTCATCGATCACCTCAGTGTCAATGACCAGGAAACTACTCATCTCGGTGAATCCTCTCTATTGCGACCGCGGTATTGCGCGGCAATGGGCACATGAGTCGTGAACGGGTCGCGTTCATGATCGCGAACCCTCGACCTCGACCGTCACGATATCAACACCGTAGTACTTCCGATGCCGCACCGACGACGCGTAGAAGCGCAGCAGGCGGAAGGAGATGTCGCCCACGTCGGGCTCCTCGGCCTGTTCACTCAGGTATGCGATTCGGTCCTCCAGGTTTTCCTCCGAGAACAGCGCCAGGAACTCCAGCTCGACCGTCCCGCCGGCCGGACGCGCGATCAGCACCAGGCGAGGCGGCTGGTCCGATTCGTAGTCGTCGCGCAGGTTCAACATGGCCGATAACGTCTCCTCGCCCGCCGCATGGAGACGGTCGATTGACGCCCGGTTCCAGCGCAAATCGGCGCCGAGCTGGCGCAGGAACGCCTCAATCTCGGGTAAGGCCGAGACATCCAGCTCGGTTTCCATCCGCCGAGGCCGGGGACGGGAACCGGCCAGCTCGAGCACCACGGTCAACAGCACCGCTGCCGACACGCCGAAGACCACCCCATTGCCCAGCGTGGCGCCCCAGGTACCGCCGATGACGTCCGCCAGGATGTTCTGGCTCTGCAGGCCGACCGCGATCGAGAGCGACGTCCCGACAATCGCTGCGCGCTGTCGGTTAAGTCCGTCCCGCAAGACGGTACGCATGCCTTCCACGAACAGCAGCCCCATGATCACCAACAGCAGCGCGCCGCTGACAGGTCGCGGAATCGTGAGCAGCATGGCCACGATCTTGGGCAGCAGCGCGGCCACGATCAGCATCACGCCAATGGTGATTCCGACCCGCCGGGCGGCCACTCCGGTGAACTGGAACAACGAGATGGTGGACGGCAGATAGGCAATCGTGGGCGGCGTGCCGGCGATTCCCGAGAGGAAGATCGCGATCCCACCCACGTTCAGCGTCCGTTGCACGCCGCGGAAGTCGATGCTGCGCGGCTCGCGCCGGGAGGCCTGCTGAATCGCCGCTCCCTCACTGCTGGAGCGCACCGCGACCACGGCGCTGACGACCAGGAAGACCAGCAGCAGCGCCCAGAAGTCTTCTTCCAGTACCGAACCGAATCCTGGCCAGCCTGCAACCTCCGGCAAATCGAACCAGGGCGCGTCGAGTGCTCGCTGGATGTCATACACCCCGAGCGGCACCGCGATCGCGCAGCCGCCGATCAGGGCGATCGGCAAAGCCCAGAGGCGCCACAGGCCACTGCCGAGCAGCATCAGCAATGCCGTGATGGCCAGGGTCGCCAGCCCCACAACAGGGCCGGCCCCGTCGCTAGCGCCGACGGGCACGTCGTTGAGCCGTCCGAGCGCGATCGGCATGGCCGACAGCGCGATCATCATGAACGCAACGCCCGAGACGACCGGAGTGATCAATCGGCGCAGCTGGGCCAGGCGGGCAGCCACGACGAATTGAATCAGGGAGGACGCGATCACCAGGCTCGACATCAACGCCAGCCCGCCCTGCTCCACGGCCAGCACGCAGGCCGCCAGAAACGGAACGCCCGATCCCATCAGCAGGACGTGTCCCGGTCCCAGCCGGCCGATCTTTGAGGCGTGCAGAGCCGTGGAGACGCCGGCCACGATTAGTGCGCCGACAATCGCCCAGGTCATGTAGCTGCCGTCGTCGTTGAACGCCGCCGAGAAGATCACCACGAAGGTGACCGTGTTCGACACGATCAGAACCATGCCCTGAAACGCGACATTGAGGGTCAAGAGAGGCGGAACGCGCTCGTCGGGCTCGTAACGAATGTGTTCGTTGGCCACGGTCGTCGCCTGTCCCGTACATCTCCGGCCGCGGCAATCAATCCGAGCGTTCGCGTCCGCCGGGAATGGACGCGGTTTGCTTCTCGGAACCGAACCGCCGCCTCAGGCTACGGCCTTGGACCGGGAGTCATGGCGTCGCGGAGCCGGTTCGTTAGCCTCTGACCAATCCAGGGTCCGTTCCCCAGGGAGGCGAACATGGAGCTGCTCTTCACCGGTGGACGCGTGCTGACGATGGACGGACTCGATCGGATTGTGTCCGGAGTCGCCGTGCGCGACGGCAAGATCATCGCCGTTGGCGATGGCGACGCGGTGCGAGGCACTGTCGGCCCCGACGCTACTCATATCGACCTCCGCGGCCGCGCCCTGATTCCCGGGTTCTGCGATCCGCACAACCACTTCTCGATGACGACCTTCGAGCCGGTCTCGGTCGACTGCCGGATCCCGCCCCTCGCCGGCAAGCCAGCCGTGCTCGATGCCATCGCCGTCGCGGCTGAGGCCGCGCCCGTCGGCCAGTGGATCTGGGGACTCGGATACAGCGCCCGACACGCCAACGGCGGCTGGCTCACCCGATCCGAGCTCGACGATGTCGCGCCCGACAATCCGGTCTGCGTGATGGACTACTCCTACCACGCCAGCTACGCGAACTCGGCAGCGATGTCGATCGCCGGGATCAATTTCGAGACGCCCGATCCACGCGGCGGCCAGATCCTGCGTGACGAGAGCGGCGAGGCGACCGGGATGCTCTACGAGCGCGCTTCGGACCTCGTCCATCACGCTTCTATGCGTTCGCACATCGATACGCTCGGTCCCGAAGTCGTGGCCGATCTGGTCGAGCAGAACGCGTTGCGCCACCTCTCGCACGGGGTGACCAGCGTCGGCGACGCGGTCGTCATGCCCGAGAGCGCCGAGATGTACCGCCTCGCCGACGAACGCGGCAAGCTGCCAATCGTCATCCACCAGATGCGCGGCGGAAACGGCTTCTTCGCCGCGCCCGAGGCGGCGGCCAATGGCGCCTTCCTCCAGGACGACGTCTCCGACCGCCTGCGAGGCGGGATCGTCAAGCTGTTCATGGACCCGGTCTATCCCTCCAACGCGCTGCGCAAGTGCCACGCCGACGGCACCTTCGAGGATGTCGGCGAGCCCTACTACAACCAGGACGAGGTCGATCAGCTCGTGTTCAACGCGGCCTCGCACGGTCTGCAGACGGCGATTCACTGCCTCGGAAACCGCGCCATCGAGCAGGCGCTCAACACCTACGAGCGGGTCCAACGCGAAATCCCGCGAAGCGACGCCCGCTACCGGATCGAGCACTTTTTCTTCGCGGACCCCGGCCAGATGGAGCGCGCCGCCTCGCTGGGCGTGATCATCTCCCACCAGCCCGCCTTCCTCTACTCGGTCGGTCAGGGCTTCGTCGACTTCATCGCGGAGGCCGGCCTGACGATCCCGCCGCTGCCCTACCGCTCCTTCCTCGACGCGGGCGTCACGGTCGCCTCCGGCTCCGACTTCCCCTGCGCCCCGGTCGAACCATTGATAGGCCTCTACGGCCTCACCGCGCGCCGCTCGCGGGAGGGTGATGTGATCGCCGAAGAGGAAACCCTCTCACCCATCGAAGCCCTGAGAACCCAGACGATCAACTCCGCCGTCGCCATGTTTCGCGACCACGAAGTCGGCTCAGTCGAAGTCGGCAAGCGAGCCGACCTGGTCGTCGTCAGCCACGATCCAACGCTGGTCGATCCGGAGTCAATTCGCGAGATCTCGGTGCAACAGACCTACGTGGACGGCGAGCTGCTGTACTCGGTCTAGGGCGCCGATTCGTTGGCCGCTCGACGCAGCGGCTCGATCTCGATCTTGCCCATCTGAAACAGAGCATCCATCACCGCCTGAGGCGCGGCTGCTATCAGCTCCGCCAGCGCAGCCGGGACGATCTGCCATGAGAGCCCGTACGGATCCTTGAGCCAGCCGCATTGCTGCTCTTCTCCGCCCGCCGAGAGCCCGTACCAGTAGTGATCGATCTCCTCCTGCGTCTCGCAGGAGACGACGAACGAGACTGCCCCGGTAAACCTGAACATCGGCCCGCCGTCAAATGCGGTCATGCGTTGCCCATCCAGCTCAAACTCGACAATCGCGCCGTCTTCGCCGGGACCGGAGGGAATCCGCTCCACGCTGATGACTCGGGAGTTGGGGAACAGCGAGACGTATAGGTCGACCGCTGCCTGGGCGTCGTGGTCGTACCAGAGGTAGGGAGTGATCTTCTGCAACTCGGTCATGCCTGAGATTCCCTCGACGTTTGCTCCGGACCGATTCCGCGATTGTCGCTGATGGTAAGTCGGAAGGAATCGGAGAAGGACGGGAACCCGGACCCTTCGCCTCGGCGTACAGTGGGCTGGTTGGCGCGGGAGGGTCTGGCGGTCGCGGAGCAGTCAATCGTGGGTTTGCGCATCCTGTTGGTGGTGTCGATTGTTGGTCTCTGGTTCGTCGTGACGCCGGCGAGCACCTACGCGTGCTCGTGCGCGCCTCCCGGCACTCCCGAGGAGGCGCTGGCCGAGTCGGAACTCGTCTTTCGAGGCACGGTGACCTCGATCGGGCCGTCTGCAGAACCGGGTGTACTCAAGATCGAGTTTGATGTCGCCGCGGTCTGGAAAGGTGCGGAGGTGGAGACGATTTCGTTGACCACGCAGCAGGACACGGCGGCCTGTGGCTATCCGTTCGAGGAGCGAGTCGAGTACGTGGTCTATTCATGGAACGGTGTGGATGTGGCGCGCTGCAGTCGCACCGCTCCAGTCGAGCACGCCGGCGAGGACCTGGCGGCATTCGCAACCGGCACATCGTCCGACGCAGAGATTGGCCTGCCCAACACCGGCAACGGAGGACTCGTCGAGGTGGAGGCGACCGAAGACCGGCGTGCTGCCATCGCGGTGGTCGTCGTATTGGGCATAATCCTGCTCGGCGTTGCCGGAACGCGGCTGTACATTCGTCGGAACGACAGAGTGCGGAACGCGACTCAGGTTGATCGCACTTGAGGTCACAGGAGCGGAGGAGACGTCGTGGCGACCGACAGCATTGCAGCCGGCAACTTAGATTCGACCAAGCGACTGTCCTCGCTGGTTGCCCGACTCGAGGCGGATGACGTGCAGCGTTCTCTCGGCGGCGGCTGGACGATCGGCCTCGCGCTGGCCCACCTGGCGTTTTGGGACGCGCGACAGGTCGCCGCGCTCCAGCGCATGGCGAGAGGCGAGGAGTTTCCCTCCGAAGACCTGGCAACCAATGCCGCGCTGGAGGCGATCGCCGCCGCGTTTCATCCGGACACCATCGGCCAGACGGCCCTGGGTGCGGCACAGCAGCTCGACGCGGTTGTCCAGAGTCTGACTTCGGAGCAAGTCGACGCGCTGGCGAACTCCGGCAAGTCCTATGCCATTGACCGTGCGCCGCATCGCGAGGAGCACATCCGCCAGATCGAGGAAGCCCTCGGCTGAGCGCTCATGGTCGCCAGATCGTCCCCTGGCAGACCTTGCCCCTCCACGACTCCACAGACGTGACGAAGCGCCAGGCATCCGGCGCCGCATACTCAACCGTCAGTTCGGCTAGCCCGCCGAGTCGTCCAGCCGCCGCACGCTGTTCGATGGTCTGGAACGTCTCGAAAGAGCGTGGGGTCACCTTGCCGAACATGGGCATCGCGAATCCCGAATTGATCTGGCACACCATGATTCGATCCACGTACTCGTCGACAAAGGCCCGAGTATCCAGGGTCAGGACGTCGTGGGTCGCATCCCGGTACGGGGCGGCGTTGAGCATGCGCATCAGACGCTGCTCTGAGAGCCACAGAAACGTCCGGCGGTTGAGAAACTCGTACCACTGTTGAGGCGAAATGCCGTCCAACCCCTTCGCCAAATGCTCGGGCGGCATCGGCCACTGGTCGCGGATCACGGCGGTTCCGTGAATCGGATGGTGGATTGGGACGCCCTTCGGCCGCCACTGTGTTTCGATCTCCCGTCGCATCGGACCATGAATCTCGAACAAATCCAGCAGCGCCGTCGTGCTCAGGAGCCCATGCTCACGTACGCTCCGCCAGCTCCCCGCCTCGGTCATGTGGAAGAGGCGTGGGTACAGCAAGACGAATTGGTCCAGCACGTCAGCCCTCACGGTCAGCAACTCCGATCCGCCGTGGCTTCACGGTCCCGGTACGATAGAACAGATGAGCAGTAGCAACGAGGGTGAGTTCGATGCTTCGACCAAGTCCCGCGTTTCAGCGCGAGTCTCCCGGATTCACCCGGATTGTTCCTGAATTGACCTATCGATTTCGAGCCACATTTGGACGAATCGAGACGAATCGAGACGAATCTGGACAAATCTGGACAAATCTGCACACCTGATCGCATGATCATCAGTCCAGGACAGGAGAACGCGACAACACCAGTCGAATTCTCGCCCCGATCTGTTCCGTCACCGTTTGCGAGACTCGACAGGCCTTAGCCTCAGGGAGCCAGCGCCTGGCAGTGGATGGAGTGCCCGTGTCCGAATCCCAATCCAATCCGAAACCGCTCCTCAAGGGACTCAAAGTCGTGGAGATGGCGACCTGGCTGTTCGGTCCGATGAGCGCCTGCATCCTCAGCGAGATGGGGGCGGAAGTCGTCAAGGTCGAGCCCCACGAAGGCGATCCGATGCGCGGCCTGATTCACCGCCTGCACGACGGCGTCGACTGGGTCTTCGAGATTCCCAACCGCAACAAGCGCAGCGTGACGCTCAACGTCCGAACGCCCGAGGGAATTGAAGCATTGCGGCGACTGCTGGCCGACGCCGACGTGTTCATCGTCAACCTGCGCCGCGGCGCGCTCGAACGGTTGGGCATTGACTATGCCTCGATCAAAGCTGACCATCCGCGTCTGATCTACGCCCACGCGACCGGCTACGGCACTGAAGGTCCCGACATCGACCGTCCGGCCTTCGACGAGCTCGCCTACTGGGCCCGCGGCGGATTCATGGAGACGCTCGGTCCGCCCGACAGTGAGCCGATTCGGCTGGTCGGGGCGATGGGGGATCTGCCCAGCGCGATGAATCTCTCGACCGCAATCTTCGCCGCGCTGTACCAGCGCGAGCTGACAGGCGAGGGACAATTCGTCACCTGCTCGCTCTACGGCGGCGGAATCTGGGCCAACGGCTTCGCCATCCAGGGCGCGCTGGCGACCGGCGAGAACTTCCCACGCAGCGACCGATACAGCGCCTTCAATCCGCTCTACAACTCCTACCGCTCGTCCGATGGGAAGTGGATGCAGCTTGCGATGATCCAGGAAGAGCGCTTCTGGGGGCCGTTCGCCGAGGCGATCGAGCAGCCGGTCTTGACTGAGGATCCGCGCTTTGCCGAGGCCTCGGTGCGCCGCAAGCACATCCGAGAAGCGGTTGAGGTGATCGAGCGGCGCATCGGAGAGGAACCCCGCGATCACTGGGCCGCGATCTTCGACGCCAGGGATTTCCCCTGGGCGCCGGCGGCGGACTCCGTCGAGATTGCCAATGATCCACAGGCGGCCGCCAACGGCTACGTGCGTACGATGCAGCATCGGACCGCGGGGGACTTCAAGATCTTCGGCCTGCCCTTCCAGCTCGAGCAGGCCCCAACCGAAACGCACAGCAGCGCACCGGAACTCGGTGAACACACCGAGGTCGTCCTGGAAGAGCTCGGCTACAACTGGAACGAGATCGCCGCAATGAAACAGTCGGGCGTGATTCCATAGGGACCGTGGAGAAGAAATGCCAGAAATCATTGACTTCCGAGTCACCCTGCCACCGCGCGAGTACGCCGACCCGTCGGGCGACGGCGACGAACGTTTCAGCGACCGCGACTACCTGGCCAACTACAACCGCATCTACACGCGCGAGCGCGGCGGCGGCGCCGACGCACAGGCGATGGTCGCGGCGATTGCGGAGGCAGGCATCGACCGCGCCGTGCTCCAAGCCGAGTGGGCGGCCGGCGACTATCGCGCCATGAACGACGCTGTCCATCGAATCGTGGCCGGTCATTCAGAGGTACTGACCGGCTACGTCACCGTCAATCCGGCCGCCGGCGACAACATGGCGGCGGTTGTGGAAGAGGAAGTCCGCGAGCGCGGCGCAACGGGCGTCAACCTGCAGCCGTTCTCGTACCGAGTGATGGCCAACGACAAGCGCTTCTACCCGCTTTACTCCAAGTGCCAGGAGCTCGGCATTCCGGTCACGATTCACTCGTCGATCAATTTTTCCAACGACCGCTCCATCGCATACGGCCGTCCGTTGGTGCTCGATGAGATCGCCTGCGATTTCCCCGACCTGACGATTGTCGCCAATCATGGTGGTTGGCCCTGGGTCAACGAACTGGTCGCAGTGGCCTGGAAGCACGCCAACGTCTACATCGAGATTGGTGCGGTCGCGCCCAAGTACATCGGCACACCAGGCACCGGCTGGGAGACGCTGCTGCACTACGGCAACACATCGCTGCTCAGCGACCGCGTCCTCTTCGCCACCGACAACATGATCCCGTATCAGCGCGCCGTGTCGGAGCTGCAGGAACTCCCGCTCAAGGATCACGTCAAGGAAGGCTGGCTCGGCGGGAATGCCGCGCGATTGCTGGCTCAGGTGGAGGATCGCCTGGCTGCTGGCTGATGTCCACCGGGCATGCCAGGCCAGACGCTCGGTACCATGGCTCATAAGCCGTGGAATCGAGAATGGCCCACTTTGTTCGCCGGACAGTCGGCCTTGGCGCCCTATCAGTCCTTGTGCTCGTGACCATCCTGTTGATCGCGGCCTGCGGCGGTGGAGACGAAGAAGACTACGCCGCGTCGCAGTCCCACGATGCGCACGAGTCAGCCCCAACTGCGGTGCTGGCGGGCGAGCATTCAGAAACAGGACTCGCAGGCAAGAAGCTGTTCGCGGCCAACTGCACACAGTGCCACGGCGAGAACGCGATAGGGACCAACCAGGGCCCGCCGCTGGTCCATCAGATCTATGAACCGGGGCATCACGGCAACGCTAGTTTCGTGATCGCCGTCGCGCGGGGCGTCCGGGCGCATCACTGGGATTTCGGCAACATGCCCGCGATCCCCGATCTGTCGATCGGCGAGATCAACCAGGTCATCTGCTACGTGCGAGAATTGCAACTGGCGAACGACATCATTGACGAGATCCCAGCCGCCACCCCGTGCTAGGCAGTCCTAGCCGACGACGCCGGCTTCCTTGAGCCTGGCTATCTCCTGCGGAGCACAGCCAATCTCCTCAAGCAGGGAGTCGGTGTCCTGACCCAGTTCCGGGCCCAGGCATTTCACTTGACCCTGCACGCCGTTGGCGCGGATTGGTGATCCCACCGTGGTCAGCGTGCCGAAGCGCTCATCTTCGTACTGGACGATGTACTCGTTGGCGGCCGCCTGATCGTCCTCGGCGATCATCGGGTAGTCCTGGATGAGGGTGCTGGGCACTTCTTCCTCGTCGAAGCGGGATGGCCACTCGGCGGCCGGGCGCGTGGCGATGGTGGACGCTACTTCGCTCCTCAGCTCCTCCAGGTTGGCGTTGCGATCGGCGAGCGTGCTGAAACGCTCGTCAGTGACGAGGTCTTCGCGCTCGAGCGCTCGGCACATCGGGACCCAGCGGTCTGTGATGTAGCCGACGAAGAGCCAGTCGTCGTCGGATCCCTGGGCCTGGAGCGTGAACATGTTCGAGATCGGCATGTTGCGCGCCGAAGGCACGATGTTGCCGTTGGCGATCGCGTTGATCGCCGGGGCGCGACCCCAGATCTGACTGCCATAAAGAGAGGTCTGCACGAGTTGACCCTCGCCGGTGCGTTCGCGGGCGACCAGCCCGCTGGCGATGGCGAAGGCGAAGATCATCCCGCCGGTCTGGTCGGGATCGGGCGCGGCCACTTGTGAGTACGGCCTGACACCGTTCTCTCCGCGCACACCGTTCGGCCACATACCGCCGCCGGCCGCGCCGGCGACTGATGCCCACGAAGTCGCGTTCGCCCTTGGGCCTTGAGGACCGAAGCCACTGGCGCTGGCATAGACCAGCTTGGGATTGCGCTGCTTGAGGTCGTCCCAACCGAGGCCGAGCCGATTCATCACGCCGGGCTTGAAGTTCTCGGTGACGACATCGACGCGTTTGACCAGTTCGTGTATCAGGTCACGGCCTTCGTCCGAGCGCAAATCGACGGCGATGCTGCGCTTGCCGCGGTGGTGAGTGTGGAAGTACTGCGAGAATCCGTCTTCGCGCTTGGCGACGTGACGTGACGGATCGCCGACTTTGAGGCGTTCCACCTTGATCACCTCGGCGCCGAGGTCGGACATCAACACCGTGGCCGACGGCCCTTGCTGAAACTGGGTGAAGTCGAGCACGCGAATGCCGTCGAGCAGTGGGCGGGTCATGGTTCTTGCCTCCGGATCAAGGATCAGGTAGCTCGAATATACGCGCCGCTACTCTCTCTTGACGTGGAGAGGTCACCGCCATGCAAATCACCGACATCACCTGTACCCCGCTGACGATTGGCAAGAGCCTGCTGCGGATCATCACGAACGCCGGCGTCGAGGGTTGGGCTGAGGTACCGGGCGGCAACTACAACCTGAACTCGAAGGCTGCTGTGTTCGACGCCTACCTGGAGACCGACATCAAACGGGCTCTGCTGGGCGAGGACCCGCTGCTGATTGACCGGCATTGGGAGACGCTGGCTCTGGGGCGAGGCGAGCGGATGTACAAGTTGCCCGGTTGGGTCGTAGGAATTGTGGATGTCGCGTTGTGGGATTTGATGGGCAAGGAGACCGGCCTGCCGGTGCACAAGCTGATGGGGGGCGCGCGGCGCACCGACATCCCGCTCTACTGGAGCACGGGCTCGGGCTGGCGAATGCAGCCCGACGAGATGCTGGAGTTGGTCCGAGAGGGCAAGGAGAAGGGTTATGAGTCCTTCAAGATTCGCATGGACTGGCGCGGCTGGCGACAGGACATCGACCCCGAGAAAGATTTCCTGATCTTCAAACTCGTCCGCGAGTACCTCGACGAAGGCCAGTATCTCGGCTTCGACGCCAACAACGGCTACTCGGTCTCAACCGCGATCCAGCAGGGCCGCCGATTTGAGGAACTCGGCATCGACCACTTCGAGGAGCCGATCCCGCACTACGATCTGCCCGGCCTCAAGCAGATCTCCGATGCGCTGGACGTCGCCGTGTCGGCCGGTGAGCAAGACGCCTTTCGCTGGTGGTTCGAGCACCTGATCCTGCTGGGCGACATCGACATCCTCCAGCCGGACATCCTCAATGCTGGAGGTCCGAGCGAGGTCAAACGGATCTTCGACATGGCGACGGTCCTGAACAAGCCGGTGATGCCGCACAGTCCGCAGGCCGGGATCAACTCAATGGCCTCGCTGCACGTCTACGCGACGGTGCAGAACGCGACTCGACCGCACGAGTACTCGGAGGAATTCTCCGGCCCCATCGATGACGTGGCCGAGCTGTACGGAGAGTCGGCCGTTCCCAGGAACGGCCGCATCCAGCTCAGCGACAAGCCGGGATATGGGATCGAACTGAATGAAGCGGCAGTGGAGCGGTTGACGCTGCGCTAGCTGATCTCGTACTCCCACGGATTGATGAAATCGGCCGCAAGCTTTTCGAAGTCGTGGACGTTACGCGTAGCGACGGTCAGGTCGTGGATGGCAGCTGTACCCGCGATGAGCGTGTCTCCCAGGGCGACGCTGAGACCCGAGCGACGAGATCTGGCCCTGAACCGAGCGGCTCGCTCAGCAGCCAACCGTTCGACAGGCAATATTCGATCCTGATAGAGCGTCACGAAGTCGATGTGCGCGGCACGTTTTTCGTCACGCCGTCGGCCTGGCGGAAGCAATCTCAACCCGAACTCCAACTCGTGTATCACGATGGAACACAGCCAGAGGTCTGAGTTCTCCGCCATGAAAGCAGCGACGTTCGGATTGGGATTGCTCTTCGTGGTCTCGGAGACGACGTTGGTGTCGAGCAGATAGCTGCTCATTTCACATCCTCGTCGTCCGTCCACTCCTCATCCGTCGCGTAGTCGACGAATGGAATAGGCCGCTCCAATCCTCGCTCATAAGGCCCGTCGGAGTAGATGTCTCGCGGCATTCTTTCGAGGAGATACCTTCCCATCGGCATCCGCTCTTCCGAAACTTCACGTTGTTCGGATTCGCTCTCTGGCACGATCACAAATGATTTGCGGACACCGATCCGTTGCGGTCCTTCGCTTTCTGCGAGACGCAGGATCTCGGAGAGCCTGGCCTTCGCCTCGGCGATCGTCCAGACCTTGCCTTGTGTAACGTCGTCCAGGTGCTGAGTAGCCATTGACGCCTCCTTGCCAATCTAGTCTAGACTAGTCCATAATTTTCAGCGCACAAAATCACGGACCAACAAGCCCCGACCCGAAGGCCGGGGCCTGATAACAAAGGGACTGCAGAGTTGCCTAGTCGGCCAGGACGGGCTCCTTGGCCTCGCTCTGGATGAAGCCGGGGTAGTCGGTGCTGGCGATCTCTTCGCAGCGCTCGCGGTAGACCCCCACGCCGCCGGCGTAGGGCATGAACACCCTGGGCTTGCCGGGGATGTTGGCGCCCAGGTACCACGAGTCGGCCAGCATGTACATCGTTTGCTCGGCGACATCGTTGACGTGCTGGACCCATTCGTCTTCAGCATCGGGAGTGACATCGACCGTGTCGACATCGCGCTCGCTGAGGTACTCGATGAAGTCAGACACCCACTCGACGTGCTGCTCGATCGAAACCGGCATGTTGCTCAGCACCGAGGGTGAGCCGGGGCCGGTGATCATGAACATGTTGGGGAACTCGGTCGTGGCGATCCCGAGGTAGGTCTTGGGTCCCTCGCTCCACTTGTCCTTCAGGGCGACGCCATTGCGCCCCTTGAAGTCGATGTTGAAGAATGTGCCGGTCATCGCGTCATAACCGGTGGCGAAGACGATGACGTCGAACTCGTACTCCTGGCCGTCGGCGGTGCGCAGACCGGTTGGAGTGATCTCCTCGATCGGGAAGTGTCGGATGTCGACCAGGTCGACGTTGTCGCGGTTGTAGGTGTCGAAGTAGTTGGTGTCGATCAGCGCGCGCTTGGAACCGAACGGGTGATCGCGGGGGAGCAGTTTCTCTGCGGTTACCGGATCCTTGACGATCTCTCGGATCTTGCTGCGGATGAACTCGGAGGCGGTGTCGTTGGCGCGGCGGTCAACTGCGATGTCTCCATAGGACTGGAACAGGAAGCGGAATCCGCCGACCTCCCAGAGTTCTTCAAACTTGGCCCGTCGTTCTTCATCGGAGACGTCGAGGGCCGATTCCTCGGTGAACTCGACGGGGAAGCCGGCGAAGGATTCCTTCGACTTCTGCATGATCTCGGTGTAGTTGGCCTTGACTTCCTTGAGGAATTCTTGGTCAACGTTCTCGTGCCTGGCCGGGATCGTGTATTGCGGTGTGCGCTGGAACACGGTCAGGTGATCGGACTCGCGGGCGATCACCGGGATCGACTGGACGCCGCTGGAGCCGGTGCCGATCACGGCCACGCGCTTGCCTGCAAAGTCGACGCCCTCGTGCGGCCAGGCGCCGGTGTGGTGCCAGTCACCCTGGAACGAGTCGAGTCCCGGAATCTGCGGGATCTGCCCGGTTGAGATGCAGCCGATTGCGGTGACCACATACTTGGCCGAGACGCGGTCGCCCTGGTCTGTCTCGACATCCCAGAGGCCGGTGTCGTCGTTGAAGTGCGCCGCAGTCACGCTGGTATTGAACTGGATGCCGCTGCGCAGGTCGAAGCGGTCGGCGACGTGGTTGAGATACTCGAGGATCTCCGGCTGCTCGGGATACTTCCCGCTCCAGTTCCATTCCTGCAGCAGGTCGTCGTCGAAGGAGAAGCAGTAGATGTAGCTCTCCGAGTCGCAGCGCGCGCCGGGATAACGGTTCCAGAACCAGGTACCGCCGACGCCGCTGCCCCGCTCGTAGACCTGCGTCGTCATGCCGAGGTCGTCACGCAGCTTCTTCAGCATGTACATGCCGGCGAAACCGGCCCCGATCACAACGACATCGACTTGCTCGGTTGCGGTGGTCTCTGACATCTTCGTTCTTCTCTCCGACTGGGACGCATTGGCGCCCCGGGGCTCTGAATGACATCGTCGCAAGGCTCAGACGTGGGACCTGCAGACGATCGTTCCGATCAGCAGGATTCTACTACCTTCGACTATCTGGCCGCTGCCATTTCTCTGACGACGACTGCGCGGATCGCCTTAACCACATGCTGGAAGCCGCGTTCGCTACCGGGCAGCATCAGCAAGGTGAAAAAGCCATGCATCTGACCCGGGTGCCGCTGGAAGTTGACCGGGACTCCGGCCTCTTCGAGCCTGCGGGCATATTCCTCACCCTCGTCGCGCAAGACATCGTGTTCCGCGGTCAGCACCACTGCGGGCGCCAGCCCCGACAGGTCCTCAGTCCGCAACGGCGACGCATCGGGCTCCGAGCGGCGTTCGGCGTCCGGCACGTAGTGATCCCAAAACCAGACCATCGCTTCTTTAGTCAGAAGCAATGCGTTCTCCGGGTCGACGTACGAGGCTCGGTCGAAGTCGGCGTCGGTGACCGGATAGATCAGGACTTGCAGCGCGATCTCGGGACCGCCCCGGTCGCGGGCTCGTCGAGCGACCACGGCCGACAGGTTGCCTCCGGCGCTGTCACCAGCGACGAACAAGGGTACGTCTCGGCCTGCGATGTCCTCGACGTGTTCGGCGACCCATTCCAACGCGGCGTAGCAGTCGTCGGCGGCTGTGGGATAGCGGTGTTCGGGAGCCAACCGATATTCGACGTTGACGACGGCGCAGGAAGTTCGCTCAGCCAGTTTGCGAGCCATGGTGTCGGTTTCGTCGATCGAGCCGAGCACCCACCCGCCACCGTGGTAGTAGACGATCACGCCGGGCGGAGTGTCGTTCGGGATCAACACGCGGAGACTGAACGAGCCGTCGTCCTGTTCGATGGTGTGTTCCTCTACGCGAGCCATTGGGGGCGCGGGACCGGCCATATCCGCGATCGCGCTGAGGAACCCGCGGGCCTCCTCTGGCGACATTTCGTGCAGCGGCTTGGCGTCCGGGTCGGCGGCTTCGGCCATCGATTGAATGAACATGGTGGTGGCGGGGTCGAGTGCCATGCGCAGCTCCTGATTTCGCTCGGCGCGTGTTGCTGATTTGCTTCGATAACGCTGCAAGGGTAATGGGAGACTGCGGTTTGACGCAGAAGGGGAGCCAGGATCGAGCGATTCCTGGAGAATGCCGGGCCGGACAGGGCGGGGACAGCCGGGCAGCAGCTTGAAGCCGAGGTCGGCCACGAACAGGGCGACGTCGGGAACGACCAGCAGGGCGGCACAGGCTTTCTCAGTCTGGACGAACTCCTGCACCGGTCGCGGGAACGTCATGATTCGCGCGGGGCCATAGTTGGGCCGGGGATCGAGGTGGTACGGCGAGCGTATGAACATGCACGGGTGGGTTCTGGCCATGGTGGCTACGCGAGACCGTTCAGCGGAGATACCATCAGTCGAGTGCTGGCTTCCGGTAATCGCGCCGGTGAGAGCAGCTGAGCAGTGTTGTACTCGGAGAAGGTGTTTGCCCAGCTTCGGTTCGCGATCGTTGTAGCTGTCATAGCGATTGCTTGCGTTGTGGGCGGCGTATGGCTGCTGTTGGTCGCCAACCAGGTGAGTGACGGTAGCCGCTTGCTCGCTGCCGGCACCCTGATGGCCGGGATTCTGCGCTTGTTCGCTGTCTTGCATGTCAGGGTTCAGAATGAAAGCCTGAACGCTCGGTTCGGGCCCTGGGGTCTCAATCTCCCGGCCGAGCAGATCGAATCCGTCCGTGCCGAGACGTATCGCTGGGGTTCCTACTACGGATGGGGAATGCGCTGGGGCATGGATGAAGGTCGCGCCAGCCGGGCGATGTCGGTGCCGTTTCTGCGCAGTGGAGTCATCGTGGAGACGAAAGAAGGCGGCCGTCACTACACCAACAGCCGGCGCCGCGTTGAACTTGCTGCGGCGGTCAACCGGATCGTGGAAGGACCCGACGGCGCTGGAGCCTGAGTTGACTCTTGTTCAGCGCAAAGGGACCACTACTAACGCCTGGGGTTGAAGGAACGGATCTACTCCTGCAAAAGGCGATGCAAGAGCAACGTGCGCATATCGCGCCGACCGTCGGCTATGAGGTGCACAACGACTGTGCCCTCTGTCACTCTGTAGACGATTCGATATGGCCGCACGGTCAGACTGCGATAGTCCGATAGGTTCGAGCCGGAGATGTCCCTCAGAGGCGCGCCACGCTCAGGGAACTCCGCCAGACCTTCGATCAGCGCGACTATCTGGTCGAGCACACGACGCGCTGCCAGAGGAGAATCATTCTGAGAGAGGTAATCGCCGATTCCTCGTAGATCAACTCTGGCGTTTTCGGTCAGCCGTACGCTGAACGGCATCAGTCGTCTTGCCAGCGCCGTCTCAGTTCTTCAAAAACCTCCGCTGCTGGTCTTGTCTTGCCTTCGCGAACCTGCTGTTCGCCGAGCGCGAGGATCTTTAGGAGGGCGAGCGTTTCCTGTTCCTGCTCGTAGCTCTCGTAGTCCACCAGCACAGCCTTGGCCTCGCCGTTCTGCGTGATGATGTAGGGGCCTGGCTCATCCGCGATCGTCCGCATGATTTCGGCGGCGTTGGCCTTCAAGTAGCTGATCGGCTTGATCTTCGCCATGACTGAGTCCCTTGGTCCAAATACAGACTACACCTGGCCCAGTGGCTAGGCGTGCAACGCTTCGCCACGATGCAGCCTCGCCGCAGTTTCGTAGGTCTGGCCCATAGAGCGGACCGTCGGCGCGTGCGCGGTGAGGAAGCGGCTGGCTCCGATAAGTACATCGTCGGCCTCGGGACGCCCATCGAATCGTTCGACCAGGCGCAACGCCGCGTCGTAGATCTGGAACGAGTGGAAGCCGGCGTCCTCGCGCAGCAGCGCGGTGCCCAGGGTCCGCACGACCTCGTCCCGATGACCACCGGCGAGCAGGTCGGCCACCGACTGTCCCGTCTCGTCGACCTGTTGTTGGCGGTCGAAATGATCGAGCACGTCGTCGGTTGAGGTTGAGCCGCCGTTCGGCTCGGGTCGCGGCTGGCGCGGCATGTTGAGGAAGCGTTCCAGGTAGACCGAAGCTGCGCCGTCGAGGATGCCGCGGGCCAGTTCGCGCGAAGGCGCGCGCTGCATCGCTCGGTCGACCGCGTTCGTGTAAGTGAATGTGTGGTGGACGGTGTTCCAGTCGCCGAACTCGTTGGAGATGTGGAAGTGCATCGGGCGACGTGCGGCGGCGTAGGCGACCGTGGCGCTGAGTTCCGTCAACGGTGCGCCGACGCGGGCAGCGTCGATGATCCTGCGCAGCGAACGGTCGGGCGGATCGTCAAGGATCGACTCCGCGACGGGTCGGTGTTCGTCCCAGGATTCGTTGCGCTCGCCGCCGACAGCCAACGCCTCGTCCAGCGCCTTGCCGGCCTCGTCCAGCAGCCGCGGCAGGTCGACCGGGTGTTGCCAGGCGGAGGTCTCCTCCATCCTCTGGGCGCCGGTGATGGTGGGAATGATCGAACTGAGCACGTCGGGCGCGGTGTCCCAACCGACCACGTCGAGCAGCTCGCAGGCCTTGTTGGCGAAGTCAAGTGTGTGTCCTACGTCCATGAAGGTGTGGTCGGTTGAAGCGGCGAAGAGCAGGTCGGCGAGCTGCGACTCGTTTAGGCCAGCGACGGCGGCAGTCCGCAAACAACGCTCGGCCGCGTTGCGCGATCGCACCTCGGCGAAGCGGCGGAACCAGGTGCGGAACTGCTCGGGCCGATCCTCGTCCGTGTCCAGTGCGGCGATGTCGAAGTCGGGCGGCTGCCCTTCCACGCTGCGGGCGACGTGCACGACGCCGTGATAGAGGGCGCGCGGTCGGTCGTCTGCTGCAAGATTCGGCAGCACGTTGGCCATCGCGGTGAGGATCGAGAGTCCGCTGGACCATCCGGCGGCACGGTTCTTGACGCCAAAGCGTGCTGCTTCGGCGAGGACCAGGTCTTCCCGCCCGGCCTCGCACAGGCCGATCACCGATTTGGCGATGACCAGCCGCAGGTTCTGCTCAAGACCCTCTGAGAGTTTGCGCGTGCTGTGCGCTACGACTTCTTCCTCCTGCGGTTCTGGATCGAGCCAGACTGTGCCGTCTCGAATCTCGGCGCGGAAAGCGGCGACATCGTCGGCGAAGAGATCAAAGGCGCAGCCGCCTGAGAGGTCGAACTTGGCGTGGTGCCAGTGGCAGGTCAGGATGCCGTCGGCCACTGTCCCCTGGCTGAGCGGGAAGCCCATGTGCGGGCAACGATTGTCGACGGCGAAGACCTGTTCACGATGCCAGAACACGGCCGCCGTGCGTTGACCGGTCGAGACAACACGCACGCCATCGCGCTGCAATTCGTCAAGCGAGCAAACTCGTACGGTGGCGTTCATGGCGGTCCTCCGGTCCTGACTTGAAGGCTATCGATGAGAACGTGATGATGTGTACGCGGTCCAGTGCAAAACGATCCACGACCAGACGACTGAGGATCCTGGAAATGGCGAGTACAACGACCTCAAACCGTCCGCGGGGCGTCCACCTGGTGGGCAGCGTGCCGCTGGCCAACAGCGAGGCAGTCTTCCGCGAAGTTTCCGCGAGAGTCGGAGACCGGCTACGGCGCCTGCCGGACGGCGAGACCGGGATCCGAACCAACTGGATTCAGTGGCAGTTTCCGCTGTTGCTGGAGGTTCCCGAGTTTGAGTCGGCCGATGAGCCGGCTGGACCGTTTGGCGCACGGCTGCAGCTGCGCTCGGGCTCGATCGCTGCCGATGTTCAGTTTCCCGAACTCGGTTATCGCGCCGCTGCGGCGGAGTCGTACCAGGTGTTCTCGCGTTTGAAGCGTCAGGGTGTGATTGGGGAACAGGTCAGATTCCAGGTCTGCCTGCCGACGCCGCTGGCGGTGATTCACGTTCGATTTCTTCCTCGTTACCAGGAAGCCGTCGAACTGGCCTATGAGCGCCAGTTGCTCGAAGAGTTGGACGGGCTATTGGACATCATTCCGGCCGACGAGCTGGCGATTCAGTGGGACACGGCGGTGGAGTTCGCCATTCTCGAAGGGCTGTTGCCGTCGTTCCTGGTCGACGCCGAACTGGAGATCGTGGAGCGACTGGTTCGGTTGGCCGAACACGTGCCGCCTGGCGTCGAGACCGGCTTCCACCTCTGCTACGGGGATGTCGAGCATCAGCACTTCATCGAACCGGTCGACACAACGAAGCTGGTCGCCGTCGCCAACGGCGTGTGCGCTGGCGTCGAGCGATCGGTCGACTGGATGCACATGCCGGTTCCGCACGGTCGTAATGACGACGCCTACTTCGCGCCGTTGACCGAGCTGCAGTTACAGCCCGAAACCGAGCTCTATCTCGGGCTTGTGCATCTGACCGATGGCGTCGATGGCACTGAGGCGCGTATCGCCGCCGCGCGGCGGGCGGTTCCCGAGTTTGGCGTGGCGACGGAGTGCGGCTTCGGCCGGCGTCCGGCGGAGACGATACCCGCGCTGCTCGACGTGCACGCGAGCGTCGCTGATCCCGCCTGACGGAGCGGAGCGTCGAGCATGACTAAGCCAGAGTCGGGACTGTCACGCCCAATTCAACCGATGCCCGCGGCGGTCGAGCAGGCATTGGAGGAGCACGGTCTGGTTGCGGCTTACCAGGCGCGACCGCCGTACCAGCGCAACGACTACCTGGGCTGGATTAATCGGGCCAAACGACCGGAGACCAAGGAGCGCCGCCTGCGACAGATGCTGTCCGAACTCGAACAGGGCGATGTCTATATGAAGATGGATTGGCGGATTGGTCGAACAGACATCGACGGCGATTGATGGCCCAAATCGGTAGATTTGGAATCAGAGCAAAGCGCACGCGCCGGCAAAGGGGGAGACCATGCCGTTGCAACTCGATCACACCATCGTGCCGGCCTTCGACAAGGAACGGTCGGCCCGGTTCATCGCCCGGATCTTCGGACTCAGCTACGAGGGAACCTGGGGCCATTTCGCTCCGGTCAAGATCAACGAGACGCTGACGTTGGACTTCGACCACTCGGACGATCCCGGCTCGAATCACTACGCGTTCCTCGCCTCGGACGAGGAATTTGACGACATCCTGCAACGGGTCAAGGACGAAGGAATCGCGTTCGGCAGCGGTCCAGGATCACGCCGTGACGGTCAAATCAATCACCGCCACCAGGGCCGCGGCTTCTACTTCGACTGCGATAACGGGCATGTGTGGGAAGTGATCACCCACACGTACATCACTGATTAGGCGCGTCCTCATACCCCCGATCCCGCTCGCGCTTGAACGCGGCCCAACCTTGATCCTCCCGGATTCTCTGCCGTCCGGTTCCGACTGCGTCTTCGGCCTCGAGCAGATCTCGAAGCTGCTCATTCTCTCGATAGCGGACCGCGTCGATCAGACCCATCTGCTCATAGACCAGGTTGACGAGGCGCTTGTTGAGTCTGACCACCGAGGGCGGCAGCGATGCGAGCTTGGCAGCCAATTCGGTGGCTGCGTCTTCGAGTTGATCGTCGGGCACGACGCGGTTGACGAGGCCCATCCGGAGGGCGTCCTGGGCCTCGATCACTTCGCCCAGCAGGAGCACTTCCTTGGCCTGCTTCTGACTGGCGAGGAATGGGGTGATCAACACGGGAATGCCGAAGCCGTGGCGGATCTGGATTTCTCCGAGCCGGGCGTTGTCCGAGGCGATGGTCAAGTCGCAGACGCCGGCCAGCTCGCAGCCTTGACCGACGGCGTGGCCCCGCACGGCGGCAACTGTCGGTTTCGGGAACGACCAGATTCGCATCAGCACGTCGAGCGAATCAGGTGCCGGTTCGTCGTCGGGATAGAGGGAAGCCCAGAGGTCGCCGCCGGCGGAGAAGGCCCGGCCGGCACCGGTCAGGATCACCGCGCGAACGTCGTCGTCCGCTTCCGCCTGGTCGAGGGCGGCGTCGAGCAGACGCATGAGGTTGCGGTTGATCGCATTGAGGACGAGTGGACGGTTGAGCGTGATTCGCGTGACGCCGCCGGCGGATTCGTAGAGCACGTCGTCGGGCGACGGCGGCGGGATGGGGATGCCGTCCGGCGTCTGTTTCCAGGTTGAGGTGTCCGCTTCGGTCGTCATACTGCCGCCTCCATCGTCGGGCGGAACGGTATCACGCCCTCCGACTCCACAGCAGCTGGCGCTCTCGTAGACTCCGTTTCGACAATCAACCATCTGGAGCAGGCAGGTCCCTCATGCCAACCAACACGCCGACGATCGACTGCCAGGTTCACGCCTACGACCGCAACGACGAGGAGAACTATCGCTCCGTGCTGGCCGGCCCGGCCACGGTGACCGGCGACGAAATGGTTGCGGCGATGGACGCTGTCGGCGTCGACGGCGCGCTGTTGATTTCGCCGTACACGATCTACGGATACGACTCCAGCTACTGCGAGGGCGTTCGTGACCGGCATCCGGACCGGTTCGGACTGATTAAGCCGTTTGATCTCAACGTTGCGAATCTCGGAGCGGAGGTCGACGCCTGGGCAGAGCGACCGGGCGTGGTTGGGGCGCGGATCGTCCTGAGCTTCGAGGGTGTCACGGCGGACCATCCCGGACTCGACCAGGTGCTGGAAGCGGGAGCGCGGACGGGACTGCCGATCAACGTGCTCTGCTGGGACCAGCTGTCGGTCCTGGCCGAGCTTGCGCGGCGGCATCCCCAGACCCAGCTCGTGATCGACCACCTCGGTCTGCAGCAGCCGTTCGCTCCGCCAGCGCCGGACGAGCCCTGGGCGGAACTCGGCGAGGTGTTGTCGCTGGCCCAGTTTGACAACGTGGCGATCAAGATTTCGGGAGCCTGCACGCTGTCGCACGAGCCGTTCCCGTACTCGGACATCTGGGAACCGCTGAGCCGAATCTTCGAGGCCTACGGTCTCGACCGCTGCATGTGGGGCACCGACTGGACGCGAGCGACCAACCTGCTCACCTTTGAGCAGGGCGTCGAAGCGTTCCGGGTCACGGACACGCTCTCCGACGACGAGCGGGCGACGCTGATGGGCGGATCGGTGCAGCAGATCTACGGCTGGACGCCCGGGTGATAAGGCTCGATCACGCTGCTCATTGCATGGGGCCGGCGGGTTCGGGAGGAGAATTGGGTTAGTTAAGCGCAATTTCCTGTGCTGGACAGCAGATTTTGAGGATTTGAGTCCAGATTTGTCCAGATTCGTCCAGACCAGTCCGGGTTTGGTGAGTGTGATTCCGGCGTGATCCGAGCGAGTCCGGGATGGTGCGGGTTTGCCTGTGGATGTGGGCGGGACACGGGCTGGCGCTCTCGGATTTAGCATCGCTCAGATGTTCTCATGATACCGAAGACTGGGCCGTGTGGCAGTCGGATCTTCAGACGGGCTCCGTGAGCGGTCGTCAGACAGGACCTACTGTGGTCGGTCTTCGTCGTGCCACTCGTTGAACATCGACGTGCGGCCGCCGTCGACGACGAGGTCGTGGGAGTTGACGAAGCGGCCGGCGTCGCTGGCCAAGTAGAGGGCGGCCTCGGCGATGTCCTCGGACAGGCCGGCGCGGGTCATCGGCGTGGCTCGAGAGAGGTTGTAGGTGAGCTTGGTCATCTTGCGGGCGTTCTCTTCGTCGGAGAGCGTGTTGGCGCGGGCGGAGCCGCCGTAGAAGATCGGGGTGGCGATCGCGCCCGGCGAGATCACGTTGACCCGAATGCCAAAGCGTCCCAGCTCGACGCCGGCCAGTTTGGAGTAGTGCGTCATCGCCGCCTTCAGCGCGGAGTACAGGGGGTCGCCCTGGCGATAGCGGATCGCGGCGATGCTCGAGTTGTTGATGATCGAGCCGCCGCCGGCGGCCTTCATCGGCTCGATCGCGTAGCGGATGCCCAGCATCGCGCTGCGCAGCAAGAGATGGACGCCGTAGTCGATGTCTTCGCTGGTGATCGAGTCGAACGGCCCGCGGGTTGGTCCGCCGGCGTTGTTGAAGAGGATGTCGAGCGAACCGAACCGTTCCACGGCCAGGTCGATCGAGGCCTTGATGTCCTCCTCGCGCATCACGTCGGACTCGTGATAGACAGCGCTGGATCCCAGGCGATCGGCCAGGGCGGAGCCCTTCTCACGGGATCGTCCTGTGAGGACGACTCTGGCGCCCTCGGCGACGAACAGCTCGGCCGTGGCGGCGCCGATCCCGCTGGTGCCTCCGGTGATGACCGCGACCTTGTCCTGCAGACGTTGACCCATGATGTACTCCTTTTTCGGCAGGGTAGCGACGGTCATTCGATGCCCCCGATCAGCAACCCGGCTGGGCTAGGATTTGCGCCATCGACACTCTTGAAGAAGGAGCGGAAGAGCAGGTGGTACTCATGGCCGAGGGATCGCTGTCGGGCAAGACCTGCGCCGTGACCGGCGCCGCGAGCGGGATCGGCCGGGCGATCGCAGTGCGATTGGCCAGCGAAGGCGCGCGCGTGGCGGTGATCGATCTGAACCTGGCCGGGGCGCTGCTGGTGACGGAGCAAATCGAGTCTGCGGGCGGCGTGGCATCCGCCTGGGAGTGTGATGTCGCTCAGCGGGCCAGCGTGCGTTCGACCCTTGAGGCAATCGTCGATGCGACGGGCGGGCTGGATGTGATCTTCAACAACGCCGGGATCGCCGAGATTCGTCCATTCATGGAGGTCGAGGAAGAGCACTGGAATCGGCTGATGACGGTCAACGGCCTGGGCGTTCTGATCTGCATGCAGGAGGCCGGTCGGCTGATGATTGAGCAAGGTCACGGCAAGATGATCAACACGGCCTCGATCGCCGGCAAGGAGGGCTACGACATTCAGCCGCACTACTCCGCTACCAAGTTCTCGGTCGTGGCGCTCACGCAGGCTGGGGCGCGCGCCTTTGCGCCACACGGGATCACCGTGAACGCGATCTGTCCGGGAATTGTCGAGACTGAGCTCTGGGAGGGTCTGGACGAGGACTTCATGAGGTTCGGGATCACCGAGCGTCCGGGCGAGGGGATGGAGCGGTTCAGCGAACGCATCCTGCTCGGACGCACCGCGACTCCGGAGGACATGGCCGGTCCGGCGGCGTTCCTCGCCTCTAGCGATTCCGACTACATCACCGGGCAATCGCTGATGGTCGACGGGGGCATGGTGTTGCAATAGTCCGACCGACTGGCAAGCGCTGAACACTGCCCGTTCGGGATTCATAACTGCGCGAACAGGAATAGAAGACTTCAATGGCAACGGCAAGACGTGCTCAATAGCACTGGCTACAGTGTGTTGGATGACCGACCAAGAACACAGCAGCCCGCTTGTGCATCTGGCGTTGCGCGACCGGCACATGGCCCACGGAGCGCGCTTCGCTCCCTTCGCCGGCTGGGAGATGCCGCTTCAGTACGAGGGCATCGTGGCCGAGCACCTCGCCGTACGTGATCGCGTCGGCGTGTTTGATGTTTCGCACCTGGCCAGAGCGTGGGTTGAGGGCCCCGAGGCGGGCGAACTGCTGCGCTCGGTGACTACGTTCGACGTCACAACCTTGCCCTTCGGCCAGGCGCATTACTCGCTTTACTGCAATGAGACCGGCGGGATCGAGGACGATGTCTTCATCTACCACCTGCCCGGCGAGCGCTGGCTGGTGATCCACAACGCCGCCAACGCCGACCGCGACTTTGAACGGCTGCAAGCTGTTGCCGGCAGTGCGGCGTCAGAGGTCACACCGGAAACAGTCATGCTGGCGGTTCAGGGTCCTGAGGCTATTGCCTTGCTGGGCCGCGTCTTGAGCGCGCAGATCCCGTCAATGCAGCCGAGGGAATGCGCCGAGCTGGACTGGCGGGGAACCTCGGTGTTGTTTGCTCGTACGGGGTACACGGGCGAAGACGGTGGGGAGTGCATTGTCGACGCGGAGCATGCCGGAGCCCTGTGGGACGCGCTAATTGATGGCGGCGCGACGCCGGCCGGACTGGGCGCGCGCGACACGCTGCGACTGGAAGCAGCCTTGCCGCTTCACGGCAGCGACATCGACGCGACCACACATCCGTACGAGGCCGGCCTGGGTTTTGCCGTGAGCCTTGATGACGGCGCCCCTTTTACGGGACGCGAGGCGCTCGCCGAGTTGAAGGCGCAGCCTCGAACCCGACGTCTGGCTCACCTGGCGGCGCGGGCTCGCGGCGTGATCCGGGCCGGGTTCGCGGTACGCGAACCAGGTGGGACGGAAGCAATCTGCTGCCTGAGTAGCGGCGCGTACAGCCCGAGCATGCGCATTGGGATCGGCATGGCCTACTTGCCGGTCGAACTGGCCAAGCGGGGCACCATGCTTGAGGTTGACGTCAGGGGACGGGCGCTGCCGGTCGAAGTGGTTCGCCGCCCGTTTTATCGAAAGCCGGAGGATCGATGACGATGGACTACGACGTACCGAACGAGCTGCTGTACACATCCGACCACGAGTGGTTGCGCCGCGATGCCGACCGTCAGGACGAGGTCACGATCGGCATCACCGAGTTCGCCCAGGAGCAGCTGGGCGACGTGGTCTACCTGGAACTGCCGGCCGAAGGGACCGAGCTGACGGCAGGCGCGCCGTTCGGCGAGATCGAGTCCGCCAAGACGGTGGCCGAGTTGTTCGCGCCGGTCAGCGGCGAACTGATCGGCGTCAATGGAGAGCTGGAAGACCGTCCCGAACTGGTCAACGAGTCGCCCTTCGACGAGGGCTGGATCGTCCGCGTGCGAATCTCCAACGCCGACGAGTTGGACAGCCTGCTGGACGCCGACGCCTATCGGGCGCTGATTCCGGAGGACTAGCGGTGGTCTCGCCGCACCCGTACATACCCGCGACCGAAGCGGATCGGGCGCGGATGCTGGAGCGCATCGGCGTTGACGATCTTGACGCCCTGTTCGCCGACCTGCCGCCGGCCTTTCGTGATCCCGCGATCGACCTGTTGCCCGCGCTGACCGAACCCGAGTTAATCGGGCTGCTCGCCGATCGCGCGGGGCAGAATGCAGCCTCATCGCGACCCAGCTTTCTCGGCGCGGGCGCGTATCGACGCTCGGTGCCTTCGGTCGTCTCCCATCTGGTCAGCCGCTCGGAGTTTTCGACTGCCTACACGCCGTATCAGCCGGAGATCAGCCAGGGCACGCTGCAATCGGGATTCGAGTTCCAGTCGGTCGTTTGTGAGTTGACCGGCATGGACGTGGCCAACGTCGGGCTCTACGACGTCGCCAGCGCCACCGCCGAAGCCTGCCTGATGGCCGCGCGCACGACGAAGCGTCAGGCGGTTTGCCTGCTGGAACCGATTCATCCGGGGACCGCCGGCGTGGTCAAGACATACGCGCGTGGGGCGGGTCTGCGGGTTGACACAGTTGGTTCGCCCGCGAATCTGAGCGACGAGCATGCTTGTCTGGTAGTCCAGCAACCCGATTTCCTGGGAACCATTGTCGACCTGGAACCACTCGCGAACGCCGCGCACGAGGTCGGGGCGCTGCTGGTTGCCGTCGCCGATCCGTTTGCGCTGGGCATGCTGAAGGCGCCGGGCGACGCCGGGGCCGACATCGTCACCGGCGAGGGGCGCGATTTGGCCGGCGCACCGGCATTCGGCGGACCGTCGCTGGGCCTGTTCGCTGCCGGGTTGCCTTACCTGCGACAGATGCCCGGTCGGATCGTGGGCCGAACCAAAGAACTACATCCGTCCAACGACGGCGAGCCGCGTACCGGCTATGTGCTGACCCTGCAGGCCCGCGAGCAGTTCATCCGGCGCGAACGAGCGACATCCAACGTCTCGACCGCGCAGGCGCTGATCGCCCTGGGCTTCACCATCGCGGTACAGGCGCTGGGCCCGCGCGGTCTGCGTCAGTCCGCGGAGCTCTGCTACCAGCGGGCGCATCACGCGGCCCGTCGCACCTCGGCGCTGTCCGGATACGAGGTTCCCGAGCGCGGTCCATGGTTCCAGGAATTCCTCGTGCGCGGTCCGATTTCCGCGTCCGAGCTGAGCGCTGCGTTGTCCGAACGCGGAATCACGGCCGGCCTCGACGTTTCCGATCGGCCAGAACCTGAAGCGCGCGATGCGCTGCTCTTCTGCGTGACCGAGGCGACACCGGATGCGCATGTCGACGCACTGATCGAGGCGCTGGTGGCGATCGGAGACGAGGTATGACGGCGCCCGGGCCCGGACGCGAGGACTTTGGCGCGCGCCTGAGCATCGATCGCAGCGTGCCCGGCAGGCGCGCGGTCGACGTCCCCACATGGAACGGCTCGGAGACTTCCCTTCCCGATTCTCCACTGCTGCGCGCCAGCCTGCGTCTGCCGGAGTTAAGCCAGGGCGAACTGGTTCGCTATTACACCGCGCTCTCGGAGCGCAACTACGGCATTGATTCAGGCACCTACCCGCTCGGCTCCTGCACGATGAAGTACAACCCCAAGGTCAACGATCTGATCGCATCGCAGCCGGGTTTCGCCGACGCGCATCCACAGGCCCGCGAAGAGGACGTGCAGGGCACGCTACGCACGTTGCTCGAACTTCGCGATGGTCTGGCGGAGGTCACCGGTCTGCCCCACGTCAGCCTGGCCCCGGCCGCCGGTGCGCAGGGCGAGTTGGCCGGTGTGCTGATGATCTCGTCGGCGCTGGAGGACCGCGGAGAGAACGACACGCGGCGCCGCATCCTCGTCCCCGACTCGGCGCACGGCACCAACCCGGCGACGGCGGCGATGGCCGGCTACACCGTGACCCATCTGCCGACCGCCGAGAACGGGTCGCTCGACCGCGCCACGATCGAGCAAGAACTCGACGAGACCGTCGCAGCCGTCATGGTCACGGTGCCGAACACGCTGGGACTCTGGGAACAGGGGATTGAGGAGGTCGCTGGACTGATCCACGACGCCGGGGCCTATCTCTACGCCGACGGCGCGAATCTGAACGCAATCATGGGACGCGTGCGCTACGGCGACCTGGGCTTCGACGTCGCCCACCTCAACCTGCACAAGAGCTTCAGCACGCCGCACGGCGGCGGCGGTCCCGGTGCCGGACCGGTCTGCTGCACCGAAGAGTTGGCGCCCTATCTGCCGACGCCGGTGCTGGAGGAGTGCGACGACGGCATCGTCCGGTTGCTCGCGCCGGAGCGCAGCATCGGTCAACTGCAGCAGTTCCATGGCAACGTCGGGGTGCTGGTTCGCGCCTACGCCTACCTGCGCGCGCTGGGACTGGATGGTCTGCGCGCCGTCTCTGGCCAGGCGGTGCTGAACGCCAACTATCTGCGAACGCTGCTGCACGGTCACTACGACCTGCCCTACGATCGCCCGGTCCTGCATGAAGTGGTCTTCTCCGGCTCGCGCCAACGACGACAGCACGACGTACGCACGTACGACATCACCAAACGCCTCATCGATCATGGATTCCACCCGCCGACGGTCTACTTCCCGCTGATTGTTCCCGAGGCGCTGATGATCGAGCCGACGGAGACCGAACCGCCTGAGGCGATTGAGGCGCTCGCCGATGCCTTGATTGCGATCGCGGACGAGGCGGCCGAAGACCCCGACACGTTGCACGGCGCCCCTTGGAGCGCGCCGATCGGCCGGCTCGACGAAACCACCGCCGCGCGGCGTCCCGTGTTGCGCTGGCAGGACGTCAAGGTGTCGGAGACGGTGTCCCGGTTGTCTCGGTAAGGCGAGTACGCTCACTTCTGGATGAAGTGGTAGCCGATTCACCATGGCCAACCGTCCGCTTGCTCAACTCAGAGAGCGCCGCCCCGACCTGGCCGGCGCGGCCGAGTCGACGTTGCCTCGTCTGCTGGAGCCAGTTGCCTGGGGGATCCTGACTGCCGGCCTGATCGCGCTGGTGCTGGTCAATCTGGCCCTGGGCGCGTTCGATGTTGAGTTGCCGCGGATCATCGGCGTGTTGTTCGGCAAGGTCGGGATCGATCTCGGCATCGACTACACGACCCGCGAGGAGGCCGTTGTTTGGGTGATCCGGGTGCCGCGCATGCTGATGGCTGCCGCAGTCGGGGCCGGTCTGGGTATCTCCGGAGCCGCGCTGCAGGGACTGTTTCGCAATCCGCTGGCCGATCCCGGACTGATTGGCGTCTCCAGCGGCGCTGCCTTCGCGATTGCGGTGTCGGTGGTCGTCGGCATCTCTGCCTGGGGACTGTTTGCGCTGCCGCTCGCCGCGTTCATCGGCGGACTGACCCTGACGTTTCTGATCTACGGATTCGCGCGACGCGGCGGCCGGGCTCAGATGGCCACGATGTTGCTGGTCGGGATCGCGGTCAACGCGCTGCTCGGCGCGGCGATCAGCTTCATCATCTCCTTCTCGGACGACGAAGAACTGCGCGACATCGTCTTCTGGCTGCTGGGCAGCCTCGCCGGTTCGCTCTGGGAGTACGTCTACTCGGCGGGACCGCTCATCCTGTTTGCGATCGCTGTGTTGGTTCGCCAGGCGGGAGCGCTGAATCTGCTGTCGCTGGGCGACTCCGAGGCTCGACACCTGGGCGTGCCGGTCCAGCGAACCCAGCTCCTGATCGTGACGGCCGCCGCGATGGCCACCGGAGCCGGTGTCGCCGTCGCCGGTGTGGTCGGATTCATCGGCCTGATTGCCCCGCACATCGTGCGCCTGGCGGTCGGGCCGGATCACCGCCGGCTGATGCCTGCCAGCGCCATGGCAGGAGCGATCCTGGTGCTTGGCGCCGACCTGGCCTCGAGAACCATTGCCGCGCCGGCGGAACTGCCCCTTGGCGTGCTCACAGCCATGATCGGCACGCCGGTCTTCCTCTTTCTGATCGATCGATCGCGCCGCAGTCTGGCGTCCGGATTCTGACCATTGCGCCTGCTGCGAATGCCAGCAAGCGCTTCGATAGGCTGTCCGACGGAACTCATTCGTCCCCGGATAGCTGAGAAACGCGGTGCAGCGTGAAGTCACGACAGATTCGCTCCATGGTGACCGGTGACGGGCGACTCGTGCTCTCGCTCGAAGACACGGAAGTCCCTCCGCCCGGCCCGGACGAGGTCATGATTCGGGTCGAGGCGTCGCCAATCAATCCGTCCGACCTGGGATTGCTGATTGGTCCGGCCGACATGAGTCTGGCCCAGGTGTCGGGCCCGCCCGAGAATCCCGTCGTCACCGCCCCGATTGCGCCTGGACTGCTGTCGTCGCAGTCCGACCGCTTCGATATGTCACTGCCGGCCGGCAACGAGGGCGCTGGCGTGGTCGTGGAGGCGGGTTCGAGCGATGCGGCCCAGGCACTGTTAGGTAAGACCGTGGCCGTGATCGCGCGTGAGATGTATGCGCAATACCGCCTGGTCAAGGTCGGCCAATGCCTCGAGCTACGCGAAGGCACGACCCCGGAGCAGGGCGCATCGTGCTTCGTCAATCCGCTCACCGTGCTGGGGATGGTCGAGACCATGCGGCTTGAGGGTCACACCGCGCTCGTACATACCGCGGCGGCGTCAAATCTCGGCCAGATGCTGCAGAAGGTCTGCAACAACGAGGGCATCGAGCTCGTCAACGTAGTCCGGCGTCCGGAACATGTCGAACTGCTTCGCGGGATCGGGGCGCGCTACATCTGCGACACGAGCTTGGACAGCTTCGAAGACGATCTGATCGAAGCACTGACCGAGACCGGCGCGACGCTCGCGTTCGACGCGACCGGTGGCGGTCCGCTGGCGAACCAGCTGCTCCATTGCATGGAAGTTGCGGCGAAAGCCAAGGATCCGGGATTCAATCGATACGGCTCCAACGTACACAAGCAGGTCTACATCTATGGAGGCCTCGATACTTCTCCGACCGTCCTGCATCGCAGCTACGGCCTGGCCTGGGGCCTGGGCGGCTGGCTGCTCACGCCGTTCCTGGAGCGAATCGGCCCGGAAGCCGCCGAGCGTCTCCGCCAACGAGTCGCCGACGAGGTCACCACCACGTTCAAGAGTGAGTACGCCAGGGAGATCTCATTGGCCGAAGCCCTCGACTTCGACAACATCGCCGTCTACAACAAGCGAGCGACGGGCGAGAAGTACCTGATCAATCCGAACAAGGATCTCGATTAGCCCCGACCGTAGAGCGGCATCTTTGTCGCCATCACGGTGATGAACGGCACGTTGGCGTCGAGCGGCAGATTCGACATGTAGACGATCGCATCGGCGACGTGCTCGACATCGAACGTCGGCTCGGCCATCCGCTCGCCGCTGGGTTGCGGAACGCCGCGTCCCATGCCACCGGTCATCTCGGTCAGCGCATTGCCGATGTCGATCTGCCCGCCGGCGATGTCGTACTTGCGTCCGTCGAGCGCGATCGACTTGGTCAGGCCAGTCAGCGCGTGCTTGGTCGAGGTGTAGGGCGCAGAGTTGGGCCGCGGCCGATCGGCCGAAATCGAGCCATTGTTGATGATCCGTCCGCCGCGTGGATCCTGATCCTTCATGATCCGGAACGCCTCCTGGGTGCAGAGGAACGCGCCGGTCAGATTCAGATCAACGACGCGTTGCCATTGCTCGAGGGTCAGATCCTCCAGCAACACGGGCGGCGACCCGCCGCCGGCGTTGTTGAACAGCATGTCCAACCGTCCGTAGGTCTCACGCACCTGAGCGAAGAGTGAAGCCACACCGTCGGCATTGCTGACATCGGCGGCGATCGCGAGGGTCCGAGCCGCATCATCGCCGGCCATCGCCTGAGTTTCTTCGAGACGTTCGATCCGTCTGCCGTTGAGCACCACCGTCCAGCCATGCCTGAGCAATCCCAGCGCCGACGCCCGTCCCACGCCAGAACCCGCTCCCGTGATCACGGCGATCCGTTGAGTGGTTGAGTCTGTCATGGTTCCGTCCCTTCAGTCTCTCGCCCGACATCATCCGTGATGCCGTACGGCCGCGCCCAGCTCAGTCCTGCGAGTGTTCCTGCGCGCGGGCGGTATTCGCAGCCGACCCAGCCGTCGTAGCCCAGCTCGTCGATCTTCGAGAGCAAGTACGGATAGTTGATTTCCTGCTGCTCGTCCGGTTCGTTCCGGCCGGGAACTCCGCTGATCTGGATGTGCCCGATCAGATCGAAGTGGGCGGCGATGCTATCCGCCAGACGGCCTTCCATGATCTGCATGTGGTAGATGTCGTACTGCATCCGCACGTTGTCGCGCTCGACCCGTTCAATGATCCGCCGAGCCTGCGCGCTGCCGGTCAGGAAGTATCCCGGATTGTCGACCGTGTTCAACGGCTCAAGCATCACTTGCACACCTCGCGCAGCCGCCTCGTCGGCTGCCCAGCGCACATTGTCGATGAAGGTCGTTTGGGCCTTCGGATCGTCCGTCCGACCCGCCAGGCAATGAATCCGCCCGCACTCCAGCGCCTCTGCGTACGACAATGCCTTCGCCAATCCCTCACGAAAGGCTCGCTCTTCCCCAGGAATGGCACCGACCGCGACCGGCATGTTGATCAGCGCCACCTGCAGGTCGGCGTCGGCAATACGCTCCGCCAGCCGCTCGGCAGTCTCCGAGTACGGCGCCTGGATCTCGACCGCGCGGAATCCCGATGCAGCTGCCTTCGCGAAGCGCTCCGGCAACGCGACTTCGTTGAACATCCAGGACACGCTCGCAGCGAGGTCGGGCATGGCGGCATACTAAGGGCTGCTCGAGTTTGAACCCGGCGAATCCGGACCGGCCATGGACCAAACCTACTTCTCCGCAAAAGTCGAAAAGCGCATCAGTGCCATACATGGCCGAGGCCTGTTCGCCCTCAAGCCGATCTCCCGAGGTGAGATCGTCGTCGTCAAGGGCGGTCACGTCATGACCCGCACGCAACGCGACCAGGTTGCGCAGGAATTGGGCCCGGCCGAGATTCAGATCACCGAGGACCTGCACATCGGCCCAATCACGCCCGAGCAGCGCGAGCGCGGCATGATGCATCTCAACCACTCCTGTGAGCCAAATCTGGGACTACAGGGACAGATCGTCTTCGTCGCCATGCGAGATATCGCTGAAGGCGAAGAGCTAACCATCGACTACGCCATGACCGACGACGAGCCGTACGAAATGCCGTGCGACTGCGGAGCTGAGGGCTGCCGAAGCACCATCACCGGCTACGACTGGAAACAACCCTCACTGCAGCGCAAGTACGACGGCTACTTCTCCTGGTTCATTCAACGACGGCTGCCCCACACAGACAGCGGAGAATCCTGATTCTCTCGGGAGTTTGGGCGCAGAAAACGGATAGATTCGCCCTTCGCCCCTGCCTACGTTGTCCGTATCAGCACCTCAACGAATCGAGTGTGGCTCATGGACCGATGGCCCAGGAATCAATCTCCCCAGGAACTTGCGGAATGGATCAACCAGCAATGCGGTGAAGAGACGCTCATGAACCGCCTGAGAATGCGTGTCGTCGAAGCCGGACCCGAGCGCGTCGTTGTGGAACTGCCTGTGCGTCTCGGCGTCCTGACCCCTCAGCACCATGTCCACGCGGGAACCATGATCGCTCTGGCCGACTCTGCCGCAACCTGGGCCGCGATCGCTTCCTATCGTGGTGAGCTGGAGCCCGACCAAATGCCGGTCGCAGTGGCCATTTCCAGCCAGCTCGTCGCCAACGTCAGCCAGGGCATGCTGGTAGCCGAGGCGACCGTTCCCCATCCTGGCCGAACTCTGCTCGCCGCGAACACTCGTATCACCGATGGTGAGGGCAAGTTGCTCGCGATCGTCAACTCAACTCACTTCGTCCGCGTTCCGTCGCAACTGCCGTCGACGGAATCCGCGTAGCTCACCAGAACACACTGCGATGTCTACTACAGATACGTTCGAAACCGGTCCGCAACCGGACGCGCTGAGTCTGGACAGCGAGCAACTGTGGACCGCCGTGCAGGCAAGGGATGCAAACTACGATGGTCACCTGGTGTACGCAGTGCGCTCCACCGGCATCTACTGTCGGCCCAGTTGTCCCAGCCGCCGCCCGCGCCCGGCTCAGGTCACGTTCTTCGCGACACCGAATGAAGCGCGTCTCGCCGGCTACCGCGCCTGCCGGCGTTGCCGACCCGATGAAGCAGGCGAGGACGCCAGGCTGATCCCGCGCGCCCGCGAATACATCGACGCGCGGATCGACGCTGACGATGCTCTGCCGTCGCTGACAGAACTGACGACTGAGCTGGCAGTCACGCCGGCCCGGTTGCGGCGCGTGTTCAGGCAGCACGCCGGCCTCACGCCCATCCAGTACGCCCGCGGACGCCGCCTCGCCCGATTCAAATCCAGGCTGCGAAATCAGGCAAGCGTCGCGGATGCGATGTATGACGCTGGCTACGGCTCAACCAGCCGTGTGTACGAAAGCGCCAACGCCCAACTCGGCATGACTCCGGCCAGCTATCGCAAGGGAGGCGCCGGAGCGGTCATCCGCTTCATGGTCTCGCAGTCTGCTCTCGGCGACGTGCTGGTCGCCGGCACGGTAACAGGCGTGTGCGCCGTCAAACTCGGCGACGATCCTGACGCGCTCATCGCCGAACTGCATGGTGAGTTCCCCGCCGCAGAGATCGAGCGCCTGGAGAGCGGTCAACGCGACCAGCAATCGCCTGGACTGCATGGCTGGCTGGGCGCGATCCTGAACTACCTCGATGGCAACCGGGAGGACGTCGACTTACCACTAGACGTTCAGGCGACCGTCTTCCAGTGGCGGGTCTGGCGGAAACTCCAGGCCATCCCAGCGGGTCAGACAACGACCTACGGACAGATGGCAGAGCAACTGGAGCAACCTGCAGCCAGCCGCGCTGTAGGACAGGCATGCGCCTCCAATCCGGTCGCGCTGATCATCCCCTGTCATCGCGCTCTGCGGAAGGACGGCAGTCTGGGCGGGTACCGCTGGGGAACCGAGCGCAAAGCGCACCTGTTGGAACAGGAACGCCGACAGCAGGAACCCTCAGGTCCGCCTACGGACGCCAGGTTGGACCCGAACCGGGACCGAGCTGCGTCTTGATCACGCCCTGCGCTAGCTCGACGAAGTCGCACAGCCGCGCCCGCGTCTCGCGTGGATCGATCAAGTCCAGCCCGCTCGCCTCCGCTGTGCGGAACGGCGAGGAGATCCGCTGGAACGTCTCCTCCAGCTCCACGCGCTTGGCTTCAGGATCGTCGGCCGTTTCGATCACCCGCCGGAAGGCGGCCGTGGTGCCGCCTTCGATGTGCATCGATCCCCAGTGCCCCGAGACCCAGGCGAAGCGCCGATAGAGATGCGGCCCGGGACGGTACTGCAGACTCCCGGCCAGACCGAACGACTGTCGGCAGATGAAGGAAATCCAGGGCATCTTGCTGTGAATGATCGCGTGGACCAGACGCGACCCGGCCCGTTCGATCCCCTGCTCCTCCGACATCGGACCGACCAGGAAGCCCGGATCGTCCATCAGCACCACCATCGGAATGTGGAACGTGTCGCAAAGCTGGACCAGCCGCGTCGACTTCTCCGCCGCGGCCACGTCCATCGAACCGCCCCGGTGATACGGGTTGTTGGTCATCACCCCGACCGGATACCCATGCGCCCGGCCCAATCCTACGATCCGCGACGTGCCGTAGTCCGGAGCGATCTCGAAGAACGAACCCTCGTCGAGCACCCCCTCGAGGATCACCCGCACGTCATACGGCCGACGCTTGTTGCGCGGGATCAGCGAGAGCAGCCGCTCGTCGCGCCGGTTCGGATCGTCCGAGGTATCCCCGCGCGGCGGCATCTCCCAGACGTTGTCGGGCATGAAACTGAGGAACTGCTTGACCTGTTCGATCGCCGCCGGCTCGTCCTCGGCGACGTTGTCGACGACGCCGCTGATCCGCGTATGGATCGCGTGCCCGCCCAGGTCCTCCTTGTCGATCTCGAGTCCCAACGCCGCTTTGACCACCGGCGGACCGCCGGGAAAGACCTGCCCGGTGCCCTTCGCGATCACGCTGAAGTGGCTCAGCGGAGGGATCGGCGCCAGCCCGCCCGCCGCTGGTCCCAGCACTGCCGAGACCACCGGAGACACGCTGAGAATCTTGCAGTAGTCCTCGAACTGGCCGCCGTCGGGGATATAGGTGCGCCCCAGGTCCGAGAACTCGGTCACGCTGCCGCCCGCCCCGTCGATCAGGTTGACCAGCGGCAACTGCAACTCGGCCGGACCGGGATGACCGTGCCCGATGTCGACCCCGCCGTCGTCGGTCCGCGCCGATCCGCCGCGCACGGTGAAATCCTGACCGCGCACAACCACCCGCCGACCATTCACCTTCGCCAGACCGCGCACGCTGCTGACCGGCGTGAACGAGACCAGCTCGCCCCGCTCGTCGTACGTCCCCCGACCCTGCAGCTTGCCCAGCTCGTCGAAGCTGCCCGGATCGGCCAGCAGCGCAATCCGCTCGCGCACGGTCAGCTTGCCCTGCGAGTGCTGCCGCCCGACCCCGTAGTCCCCGCCCATCTGTTCCTTCAGCGCATGCCGACGCGCCAGTTCATCAATTTCCTGCTGCCAGCTCATAGGTCTCTCCCTCAGTGCACAATCCTCCGACAGACTAGGCGCGTCCGCACACGCTCCTCCGCTTCCGGTCCCCTCTCCCGGCGGGAGAGGGTTAGGGTGAGGGCCCTTCGACGGCCGAACCCTCACCCCAGCCCCCCGCATCAAGTGCGGGGCAGGCTTCTCCCAGAGGGAGAGGGAGTCCGCCCGACCCCTCTCCCCCGACTGCTACCTTGCCGCCAAAACGCGACGAGACAGCCGAAAGCAGGCCCACCATGCGAATCTCAGTCCTCGGCGGCAGCGGATTCATCGGACCCCGCGTCATGCGACGCCTGGTCGAGCATGGACACGAAGTCCACTGCATGGACATCAACCCCAACGCGCCTGTCCTCGACCCGCTGCGTGACAAAGTGGAGATCATCCACGGCGACATCACCGTCATGGGCGACGTCGTCGAGGCGCTCGTCGCCGCCAAACCCGACCGCGTGCTCAACCTCGCCTACGTGCTCGGCGCCTCCGAGGCCGACCCGCATCCGCAGGTCAAGATCAACATCCTCGGCATGGACAACTGCTTCGAGGCCGCCCGCCTGCTCGACATCCGCCGCGTCGTCTACGCCAGTTCGCTCGCCGTCTACGGACCGCAGCGGCTGCACGGCGACAAGATGGTCACCGAGGACGACCTCTGCCTCGGCCGCGGCATCTACTCCGTCTCCAAGCGCTTCAACGAGCACCAGGCCGACTGGTACAACCGCGCCTACGACATGGCCATCACCGGCATCCGACCGGCCAACATCACCGGACCCGACAAGGTGCGCGGCTCCATGAACCACGTCCAGTGCCAGGTCCTGCCCGCCCGCGACCAGCCGGTCAGCTTCCCCCACGCCGACACCATGACCCTGCCCCTGCACGTCGAGGACATCGCCGAAGTCTTCGTCCGCGTCACCCTGGCCGAGCAGACCGCCCACGAGATCTACAACTCCGGAGGCCACCCAACCAGCCTCGCCGACCTCGCCGCCGCCGTCCGCCAGTTCCTCCCCGACGCCGACATCACCTTCGACCAGAAACAGGGAGGCCACGACGCCTCCGGCCTCTACCTGATGGACAACTCCCGCCTCGTCGAAGAGTTCGAAATCGAATACGCCCCCTTCGACCAGAGAGTCCACGAAACCATCAACGAAGTCCGCCAATCCGAAGGCCTCCCCCCGGTCGGCTAGACCAACCAAAGTCGGCCCCGCGAAGGCGGGGCCCTTCCCGTTCCCCGCCCCCGAGCGGGGACCCGCCCCCTCCGTCATTCCCGACCCCGGTCGGGAACCCCGCTGCTTTCCTACCCCCTCTCCCCGAGGGAGAAGCCTGCCCCGCACTTGATGCGGGGGGCTGGGGTGAGGGCCC